>JNVT01000097.1 GCA_000737985.1 Gammaproteobacteria bacterium MFB021
GCAGGTCCACTTCCATCACCTTGACCTTGACGATATCGCCGGCCTTGACCACCTGGCGCGGGTCCTCGACGAACTTCTCGGCCAGCGCCGAGATATGCACCAGACCATCCTGGTGCACGCCGACATCGACGAAGGCGCCGAAGTGGGTAACGTTGGTGACCACGCCCTCGAGCAGCATGCCCGGCTCGAGGTCGGAGAGCTTCTCCACCCCCTCGCGGAAGCTCGCCGCCTTGAACTCGGGCCGCGGGTCACGCCCCGGCTTGTCGAGCTCCTTGAGGATGTCGATGACGGTCGGCACGCCGAAGTGGTCGTCGACGTAGTCGGCGGGCTTGAGCGACTTGAGATACTGACTGTCGCCGACCAGTCCGGCGAGCTGGCGCCCGTTGCGTTCGGCAATGCGCGCCACCAGCGGGTATGCCTCAGGGTGCACGGCGCTGGCATCCAGCGGGTTGTCGCCGCCCATGATGCGCAGGAAGCCGGCGCACTGCTCGAAGGTCTTGGGCCCCAGGCGCTCGACCTCGAGCAGCTCGCGCCGACTGCGGAACGCCCCCTCGCGGTCACGCCGCGCGACGATGTTCTCGGCGAGCATCGGGCTCAAGCCCGAGACCCGCGACAGCAGCGCGCTGGAGGCCATGTTGAGATCCACACCCACGGCGTTGACGCAATCCTCGACCACCGCCTCCAGGCTGCGCGACAGACGCAGCTGAGAGACATCGTGCTGGTACTGGCCGACCCCGATCGACTTGGGGTCGATCTTGACCAGTTCCGCCAGCGGATCTTGCAGCCGGCGTGCGATCGATACCGCACCGCGGATCGAGACGTCCAGCGCCGGGAACTCCTTGGCCGCCAGCTCCGAAGCGGAATAGACCGAAGCCCCCGCTTCGCTGACCATGACCTTGGCCAGCGGCCGCGGCGCCACGCGCTTGACCAGCTCGGCGGCCAGCTTGTCGGTCTCGCGGCTGGCGGTGCCGTTACCGATCGCCACCAGCGCCACGTCGTGGCGCTCGACCAGCTGGGCAAGGGTCGCCAGCGCCGCGTCCCACTGCTTCTGCGGCGCGTGGGGATAGACCACCGCGTGCTCGAGGAACCGTCCGGTGGCATCCACCACCGCCACCTTGCAGCCGGTGCGCAGACCGGGGTCGAGGGCCAGCGTCGCCTTGGGCCCCGCCGGCGAGGCCAGCAGCAGATCCTTGAGGTTGGCGGCGAACACCTCGATCGCCTCCTGCTCGGCGCCTTCACGCAGACGCCCCATCAGCTCGGTCTCGAGGTGGGTGTAGAGCTTGACCCGCCAGGTCCAGCGCACCACTTCGCGCAGCCAGCGCGAGGCCGGTAGCTCCGCCCCCAGATCGATACCGACATGGCGAGCGATCGCCACCTCCGCCGGATGGATCGGCGCCTCGTCTTCCCCCGGCATCACCAGGGTCAGCGCCAGCACGCCCTCGTTGCGTCCGCGGAACATGGCCAGCGCGCGGTGCGATGGCGTCTTGGCCAGCCCCTCGTCGTGCTCGAAGTAGTCGGAGAACTTGGCCCCCTCCTGCTCCTTGCCCTTGACCACCCGCGCGCGCAGCTGCCCCTCCTCCCACAGCCGCTCGCGCAGGCGGCCGACCAGCTCGGCCTCCTCGCTGAAGCGCTCCATCAGGATCTGCTTGGCACCGTCGAGTGCCGCCTTGGCATCCTCGACACCGCGCGACTCACCGGTGGCGCTATCGAGATAGGCCGCCGCCTCGGTTTCCGGGGTCAGGCCGGGCTCGGCCAGCAGGCGCTCTGCCAGCGGCTCGAGACCCGCTTCGCGGGCGATCTGCGCCTTGGTACGGCGCTTCTTGCGATAGGGGAGGTAGAGGTCTTCCAGACGCTGCTTGGTGGTCGCCGCCATCAGCTCGCCGTGCAGCTCGGGGCTCATCTGGCCCTGCTCCTCGACCGCCTGAACGATGGCGCTGCGGCGCTCCTCCATCTCGCGCAGATAGCGCAGCCGCTCCTCCAGGGTGCGCAGCTGGCCATCGTCAAGGCCGCCGGTGGCCTCCTTGCGATAGCGCGCCACGAACGGCACCGTGGCGCCGCCATCGAGCAGTTCGACGGCCGCGGCGACCTGCTGCGGGCGGACACCGAGTTCTTCGGCGATGACGGAGACGATTGCAGTTTGCATCTTGGACATGAATCACATCACGGCTGAAAAGATCGCGCCAAGGTAGCACACCGCCGCCAGCGGCTCCTACTGCGCGCCGCTGGGCGGATGCCCTGACACACGAACCCGACACACGAAAGGGATGGCCGCAGCCATCCCTTCATGAGCGTTCACTACCGAGCGTCGCCGGCGTGAGTTCAGATAGCGCGCGGGCCGGCGGCGACGATCGCCGGATCGACACCGTCGAACTTGGCGAAGTTGTGGGTGAACTTGTCGATCAGCGCATTCATCTGGGCCTCGTAGGCGGCCGCATCGGACCACGCCTCGCGGGGGTCGAGCAGCTTGGCGTCGACACCTTCCACCGCTACCGGCACCTCGAGGTTGAGCCCCTCGATGTGACGCGTGTCGACGTCGCGCAGCGCACCGCTCTGGATCGCGCCGATCACCGCCCGAGTGGTGGGAATGCTGAAGCGGCTGCCGCCCTGACCGTAGGCACCACCGCTCCAGCCGGTGTTGACCAGATAGACACGCGAGCCGAAGGCCTCGATACGCTTGATCAACAGCTCAGCGTACTCATGCGCCGGGCGCGGGAAGAACGGCGCGCCGAAGCAGGTCGAGAAAGTCGCCTCGAGCTGGCTGGTAGAGCCCATCTCGGTGGAACCGACCTTGGCCGTGTAGCCGGAGAGGAAGTGGTAGGCAGCGGCTTCCTTGGAGAGCAGCGACACCGGCGGCAGCACGCCGCTCATGTCACAGGTCAGAAAAACGATGGCGCTGGGCTCGCCGGCACGATTGGCCAGCACCCGCTTGTCGACGAATTCCAGCGGATAGGCCGCGCGCCCGTTCTGGGTCAGGCTGACATCGGCGTAATCGGGGACCCGCGTCGCATCCAGCTTGACGTTCTCGAGCACGCTGCCGAAGCGGATCGCATCCCAGATGATCGGCTCGTTCTGACGCGACAGATCGATGGTCTTGGCGTAGCAGCCGCCTTCGAAGTTGAACACGGTGCCCTCGCCCCAGCCGTGCTCGTCGTCACCGATCAGGTAGCGCTCGGGGTCGGCGGAAAGGGTCGTCTTGCCGGTGCCGGAGAGCCCGAAGAACAGCGTGGTCTCGCCATCTTCACCGACGTTGGCGCTGCAGTGCATCGGCAGCACGTCCTTGGCCGGCAGCAGGAAGTTCTGCACCGAGAACATCGCCTTCTTCATCTCGCCGGCGTAGCGCATGCCCGCCACCAGCACCTTGCGCTGGGCGAAGTCGATCATCACCGTGGACTCGGAGCGGGTGCCATCGCGATCCGGCTCGCAGACGAAACCGGGCGCACTCATCAGCGTCCACTCGGGCTTGTCCGCCGCGTGGGTCTCGGCCACGTCGGCTGCGGGGCGCACGAACAGGTTGCGGCAGTAGAGCGCCTGCCAGGCCAGCTCGGTCACCACGCGCACCGGCAGGTAGTGCTGCGGGTCGGCGCCCACATGCAGCGACGAGACGAAGCGCTCGCGCGCCCCCAGATAGCCCTCGACGCGCGCCCACAGGGCCTCGAATACCTCTGCGCCGATCGGGCGATTGACCGCTCCCCACTCGATCATTGCCGAGGTCGAGGGCTCGTCGACGATAAAGCGATCGAGGGTCGAGCGCCCCGTACGCGCACCGGTCTCCACGACCAGCGCGCCGTTGTCCGCCAGCACGCCCTCACCGCGGGCCAGGGCAAACTCGACCAGCTCGGCTGCACAGAGATCGCTGTATACCTGGGGGGAAGTCGTGTCCTGGGCTGCCTGGCGGGGGGCTTGAGAGGTGATCATCATCCAGTCCTGGGCTCTGAGGCCTTCGTCGTCACGTTTCACGGCAAGAAGCCCGCGATCGTGGTGGACCGTGACGCCGCTCCGACCTGCCGGATCTGGCATCACACTTCACCACGCTACGTTAACGACGCTGGTCACGGAGATCGGCGACTTCAACGCTCGGCGGGCGCAAAAAAGGTGCGCCATTATGGCAAAAAGCGCCCGGGGCGCAAATCGCCCCGGGCGCTGGTCAATTGGTCTTTGATCGTAGGGTTCAAGTGGCGGTTCAGTGCACGGTGGGCGGTGGCGCCTGGGGCGACTCGATGATCGCCTCGACGTCGGCGGCGCTGAAGTGGTAGCGGGTATGACAAAAATGGCACTGGGTTTCCACCGCGCGCTCCTGCTCGAGGATCTCGCGCAGCTCATCGGCACCCAGGGTGTGCAAGGCGTTGGCCACACGCTCGCGCGAGCAGGTGCAGCCGAACGCCAGCGCCTTGGGCGTGAACACCCGCGTGGTCTCCTCGTGGAACAGGCGGTAGAGCACTTCCTGGCGCCCGAGGCCCAGCAGCTCGTCGGCGGTGATGGTCGAGGCCAGATGCACCACGCGGTCCCAGGCGTCCGGGTCCTTGTTCGAATGGTCATCAGGCAACTGCTGTAGCAGCAGCCCCGCACTGCGCTCCCCGTCGGCGCTCAACCACAGCCGCGTGGCGAGCTGCTCGGACTGGCTGAAATAGGCCTCGAGACAGCCCGCCAGATCGGCGTGCTCGAGCGCCACGATCCCCTGATAGCGCTGGCCCTCCTTGGGATCGAGGGTGATCACGATCTGGCCCTCGCCGACCAGCTCGCGCAGGCTGGCGCCAGCGTCGAACTCGCGTGTCTCATCGAAACGTGCGATGCCGCGCAGCTCGCCACCTGGATTGGACTCCACCATCAGCACCTCGACGCCCTGACGCCCGCGCACCTCAAGACTCACGGTGCCATCGAGCTTGACCGTCTCGGTCAGCAGCGCCACCGCGCTGAGCAGCTCACCCAACTGGCGTGAAATCGCCGGCGGGTAGTCGTGACGGGACAACACCTCGGCGTAGGCCGCCTGCAGTTGGACGATCTCGCCACGCACATTGGTGTCGTCGAATAAAAACCGCTGAATCTGATCACTCATCGCTGAAATCTCTTGCCGGGGACCGCGACGGGTCCCGCCAGAACGGAAATCGGAACCGAACCGCCGACACTGCGCGGCGCCTTCACAGTCGCACCCACGCAGATCGACATCCGGGAACGCAGAAGCCGAAATACAGGAAGCCGGAACACAAGAAAGCGGCGGCCAATGAAGAGGCGTTCGCCGCCCCTCTCACTCCTCGGTGCGCTGGCGCTGAAAGCGCTGAATATTGCGCCGCTCGCGCTTGTCGGGGCGCTTGATGGGGGGCTGCATGGCCTGATTGGCCAGCTTGCGCTGCTGGGCCTCGCGCTCGCGACGCGCCACGCTGGCCTCGGTCTCGCGGTAGAGCTTTTGCGCTTCGGGGGCACCGCGGCGTTGATCCGACAGCGCCTCGACCGTGACTTCGAGAGTGTCCCACCCCTGCGGCACTTCGAGCCGCGCGCCGAGCTCTACCTGTTTGCTGGTCTTGACCCGCTGGCCATCGTAGCGAATCTTGCCGCCCTCGATCGCCTTCTTCGCCAGCTGGCGCGTCTTGAAGAAGCGCGCCGCCCATAGCCACTTGTCGATTCGAACCGTTGACGTCATTGCTCTCTCACCTCGGCTGCTTTAGGTGGGGGCTGGCAGGCACCGCTTCAACCCTCGACCCAGCCGCCGGCGCCGCGGCCGGTAACGGCTTTTCAAGGCATACCGCGCTGATTATTGTACGCTGAGTCACTGCCCTTTGATCTGGAGGCCGCATGGCGCCCACCGACTTTTCGCCGACACCCCCTGCCAAGCCCAGCGTGCTGGCGCGCCGAGAGGTGGCCAGCAGCCAGCTGTTCGCCATCGAGTCGCTCGACCTGCGCTTTTCCAATGGCGCCGAGCGCACCTTCGAACGGCTCAAGGGCAAGGGGCGAGGCGCGGTGATGATCATCGCCATGCCGGACCCGGATCACGTCCTGCTGATTCACGAGTATGCCGCCGGTTTCGACGACTACGCCCTGACCCTGCCCAAGGGGTTGGTCGATCCGGGCGAGGACATCGTGACCGCCGCCAACCGCGAGCTGATGGAGGAGTGCGGCATGGGCGCCAGGCGCATCGAGCCATTGATCGAGCTGTCGCTGGCGCCCAACTACATGGATCACCGTATGCAGGTGATGCTGGCCAGCGATCTTTACCCCAAGCGCTTGGCCGGCGACGAGCCGGAGCCGCTGACGGTGGAGGCGTTTCCCATCGAAGATATCGCGAGCCTGCTGGCGCGCGAGGATTTTCACGAGGCCCGCGCCATCGCCGCGCTGTTCATCGCCCGCGACAAGCTGCGCAGCGAACGCGATGGCGAGAGCTGGTGGTGAACCCGGTGCGGGTCGCCCCCACACTTGCCTTCGCTGACAGCGCTTCCCAACAACGCAAAAAGCCACCCGGCCTGAGCCGGATGGCTTTTCTCGCGTTGGCACTCAGGCGCTGCGGGCCACGGCGCCAGACGGCACCAAGGCCAGGCTCTCATCACTGATTGGGTGTGACGTCCTGAGCGGAGTCGACGCCATGGTTGCTGTCCATGGTATCGGTGATCGGCCCCTCGGCGGCCTGTGGGTCCTGTGCTGTCGGCCCTTCTGCTTTCAGGCTGCCGGGCTGGGTGTTGGCCGATCCGGTCTGGGCGTTGTCGTTGTCCGGGAGGCTGTTCTCCGATTCAAGATGCCCTTGAGAGTTGTCATAGGCAGTCGCGCCTTCGGCCTTGGTGGTGGCGCCGCCAGTGCGGGTATTGGCCGAGCCGGTCTCGGGGCTGACGCTGGGCGCGCTCTCGGCGAATGCGCCCGCGGCGGGCAGGCTCAGCAGGGCGGCGAAGAGAGCAGCATTGAGCTTTTTCATTGGAATCCTCCGTCATGCGATGGGCCCCGGAATGGAAGTCGGGGCTTGGTCCTTGCGGGGGCGGCCTTTCCTTGGCAGTCGGCGAGGAGAGGCGCGCCATCAACCTGTACAAAACCTAGACAACAGCGAAAAATCGCGCAAGTTTTCAACCGCTCACTGTATTGCCGCTCCCCTGAACTGACACCGCTATCCCCTACGCCGCGCCTCTCCATTGCGCCCTAAACCGCGCCATTCCTCTCCATTCCTCTCCATTGCGTCCTAGACCGCGCAGGCTCGATAGCAGTCGATAAAGCGGCTGGCAGCCGGCGACAGCGCACGGTCGCGTCGCCACAGCAGCTCGAACGGCGGGTTCTGGGTCAGCACGCGGTAATCGATACGGGCGATCTCTCCGCGCGCCACCGGGTCGCGGGCGATCCCCTCCGGTAGCAGCGCCAGCACGCCATCGTCGCGCCCGAGCATCGCCAGGATGGCATAGGTCGAGGAGATCTCGAGCGACTTGACCGGCTGCGCCAGCCCCGCTGCCACGAACTCCTGCTCGAGCAGGCGCGGCATGCTCACCGGATAGACGATCCAGGGCTGCTCAGCCAGCCGGGTGAACTCGGGCTGCACCACACCGGCCAGCGCATGGCGCGGGCTGGCCACCACCCACAGCGGCTCGGGAAAGCTGCCCTGGCGATGGTAGTCCGTCGGCTGGCGACCGAAGTGTGCGCGACACAGCGCCACGTCCAGGCGCCCCTGATCGAGCAGACGCAACAGCCCCTCACTGGTGTCCTCGACGATCTCCAGTGACAGCGACGGCTGCTCGGCACGCACCCGGGCGATGGCATCGACCAGGGTAGCGATCGCGCCCATGGTCCCGCCCACCGCCAGGTGCCCGCCGTAGCCCTGCTGAATACCGATCATCTCCTCGCGCAGATGCGCCACATCGGTCTGGATCAGCCGCGCGTAACGCACCAGGCAGCGCCCCATGTCGGTCGCTTCCAACCCACGCGCGCTGCGCACGAAGAGCGTGGTGCCGAGCGTCGCCTCGATCTCGCTGAGCGCGCGGGTGGCGCCCGGCTGGGAGATCGCTACCCGCTCCGCCGCCTTGTGTATCGAACCGCACTCGTCCAGCGCCATCAGCAGCCTGAGTTGGCGCAGCCGCAGGCGCGACATCAGTTCGTCCAGGGTTGGGGGCACGGGTCGACCTCGAAGGGTGGATGGATTCGTGCGGAGTGCTCCATAAGACGTTGGTCCAATGCGGCCAGATTATCCCACGATCAGCAACTCTCAGTAGCGCTCGATGCCGCTCGGAGATAGGGTTCGTCCCAGACCGAGACATTCCAAGCAACTGATCATAAAAGCCTTTTAGCCATGAGTCGCATAGACGAAAGTGGCACGACAACGAGGAGAAGACCATGGCTCTGATCGCGCAAGCCAGCGACGCGCCGGCGTCGGTCATCCGCCTGCACGAGCGTGACGACGTCGTCATCGCCCGCCAGCCGCTACCGGCCGGCACCGAGGTGAGCCCGGGCGTGGTGCTGAGCACGGCCGTGCCCGCCGCGCACAAGATCGCCCTGCGCCCTATCGGCGTCGGCGAGACGATCCGCCGCTACGGCCAGATCATCGGCATCGCCACTGCCGATATCGCCGCTGGCGACCACGTTCATGTGCACAATCTGAGCATCGGCCAACTCGAGGACGCAGCCGACGGCGCGGCCAAGGATTACGCCATCGGCAGCGAAGTGGTGCCGGTGGCACCGGTCGCCGAACCGGCGACCTTCATGGGCATTCCGCGCCCTGACGGCCGGGTGGCGACGCGCAATTACATCGGCATTCTGACCTCGGTCAACTGCTCGGCCACCGTGGCCCACGCGATCGCCGACCACTTCCGCCGCGACGTGCACCCGCAAGCGATGGCGCCCTACCCCAATGTCGACGGCGTGGTCGCGCTGACCCACGGGGTCGGCTGCGCGGTGGCCGCCGACGGCGAAGCGCTGGCCATGCTGCAGCGCACCCTCGCCGGCTACGCTCGCCACGTCAATTTCGCTGCCGTACTGGTGATCGGGCTCGGCTGCGAGACCAATCAGATCGAGGCGCTGATCGAATCCCAGGGGCTGCAGCCGGGCCCGCGCCTCTACCCCTATACCATCCAGCAGATCGGCGGCACCACCCGCGCCATCACCGAGGGTATCCGCCACATCGAAGGCCTGCTCGCCGAGGCCAACCGGGTCGAGCGCGTGCCCTGTGGCGCCGAGCATCTGCGGGTGGCACTGCAGTGCGGCGGCTCCGACGGCTACTCCGGCATCACCGCCAACCCGGCCCTGGGCGCGGCGGTGGATCGCCTGATCGCCCACGGCGGCAGCGCGGTGCTCGCGGAGACCCCCGAGATCTATGGCGCCGAGCACCTGCTCACGCGGCGCGCGATAAGCCCGGCGGTGGCCGACAAGCTGATCGCGCGGATTCACTGGTGGGAAGCCTACTGCCGCGTGCGCGGCGCCTCGCTGGACAACAACCCCTCCGCCGGCAACAAGGCAGGCGGGCTGACCACGATTCTCGAGAAGTCGCTGGGGGCGGTGGCCAAGGCCGGCACGGTACCGCTGGTCGAGGTGCTGGAGTACGCCGAACCGATGCGCGAACGCGGGCTGGCGTTCATGGACTCTCCCGGCTTCGATCCGGTCTCGGTGACCGGCCAGGTCGCCTCCGGCTGCAACCTGATCGCCTTCACCACGGGCCGCGGCAGCGCCTTCGGCTGCGCCCCGGTGCCGTCGTTGAAGCTGGCCACCAACAGCACCCTGTGGCAGCGCCAGCGTGACGACATGGACATCAACTGCGGCACCCTGGTGGATGGCGAGACGGATCTCGACACCCTCGGCGCAGAGATCTTCCAGCGGCTGCTCACCCTCGCCTCCGGCGAGCCCAGCCAGAGCGAGCGCCACGGCTACGGGCAGCAGGAGTTCGTGCCGTGGCAGATCGGCGTCATTACCTGAACGCCACCTGCGTTCGCGGGGTTCAGGCGCCGCCGATGGCGACCGCCTGACCGCTGCGAGCGCTCTCCACCCCGGCTTCGAGCAGCCGCATCACCTCGAGCGCCGCTTCCGCCGTCACCGGCAGCGGCGCGCGGCCGAGAATGGCGTCACGCACCCCGGTGTAGTAAGCGAGATAATCCCCCGGCAGCGTCGGCACTTCGTGCAGCTCCGGCTGCCCGCCCTCGCGCACCTGGCCGATGGTGAGCATGCCGTGGCGCCAATCCTCGCCCCAGTGGGGCGTGGGCAGACGGTCGCCGCGCTTGAGCATGTCCTCCTGCGGATCGAGACCATGCTTGATATAGCTGGCACGGCTGCCGTGCACGGTAAAACGTGCCCCGGCGGCGGCCACCAGTGCCCCGGCATGCAGCACCACGCGGCGCTGGTCGTAGCGCAGCACGGCATGGAAATAGTCGTCGACCTGAGCGCCATCACGCTGCTCGGCGAGATCCAGCCAGATCGACTGCGGCCGGCCGAACAGCACCAGCGCCTGATCCAGCAGGTGCGAACCGAGATCGAACCACAGCCCGGCTCCAGGCCCCGGCGCCTCGCGCCAGCGCGTGGGAATCTCCGGACGGTAGCGGTCGAAGTGCGACTCGAAGTGCACCACGCGACCCAGCGCTTGGCTGTCGATCAGGTTGCGCACGGTGAGAAAGTCGCCATCCCAGCGGCGGTTGTGAAACACCGAGAGCAGACGCTTGGCCTCGATCGCCTGCAGGCAGAGCTTCTCCGCCTCCGCCACGTTGACCGTGAACGGCTTGTCGACCACCACGTGCTTGCCGGCGGCGAGCGCCTGACTGACCAGCGGGTAGTGCGTGGCATTGGGCGTGGGGATCACCACCAGATCGATGTCGTCACGGGCATACAGCGCCTCGGGCGACGCTTCCACCGGCACATCGGGCCAGTCGGCCCGGACCTTGGCGCTGTCACGGCTGGCGATGGCGACCAGCGACAGCCCCTCCTGGGCGGCGATCAGCGGCGCATGGAACCGCTTGCTGGCCATCCCGTAGCCGACCAGCCCTACACGTATGGTTCCCTTCATGCAGCGTTCCTTGACGATGGATTCGCAGGCCTGGGAGCGCCCGCGCTGGGCGGGCATCCATGGACCCGAAAACGGCTAGGATAGCGCAACTTGGCGCAGCGCGGTCGGTTGATCGCCACCGCTGGCCCGTGGCTTGGGCTGCCAGGCCGCCGGCAGCCGCCGCTCCAGCCATCCGCGCAGCGGCTTGACCACGTAGCGCTGCATGATCAGCGCCAGCACCACGATCAGCGTCAGATGAATCGCCATCGTCCACAGCGGGATGGCGAACTTCAGCGCCGCGTTGCCGCTCGCCGCGACCCAGCCCTCGTGCCAGCGCAGCAGTAGCCAGCGGGTGGCGCGGGCAAACGGGCCGATCAGCGGCGTGTGCAGAGCGAAAATGCACAGCGCCGCTTCGCCCAGGTGTTGTAGCCGGGCACGATTCGCCGCGCTGGCAGGCGAGGCGAAGGCAGTAGCACTGAGCAGCACCAGCGCCTGGAACGGCAGCAGCAGGCCGTTATGGGTCAGATAGTAGAGATGCAGGCCATCGAGCTTGAGCAGCCATACGCCCACCGGCACCCCGCACAACCCCAACGCCAGCAACGGATAGCGGAAACGGCGCAGCAGCTCGGCCAGCCCCTGCGTCTGCAGGGCGCGGTAGAGCAGGATGCCAGTCAGGAACTCCGGCAATCGGAACAGCGGGTTGCGGTGCAGCATACCGACGGTGACATAGTCGAAGGCACCGCTCAGGGTCGCTACCAGCGGACCCGCCGCATACAGGCCCCACACCACCAGCAGCGCCAGGCCCCAGCGCTGCAGGCGCATCAACCGCGGTGCCAGCAGCGGAAAGCAGGCGTAGAAGAAGAGCAGTGCGGAGATCGACCACGAGGCGCCGTTGAGCCATAGAAAACGCGGCTCCCAGGCCTGCAGCAGCGTCAGTTGGAGCGCGATGTGGCCGAGCGCGCTGGGCCAGGAGATGCGCCCGGCGAAGGCCGCCCGCGCCTCGTCGCTGAGCGGTAGATAAGGGTGGGAATTGAAGTAGACATGCACGCCCTCCGGCCGGATCGGGTACTGGAACAACAGCAACCCCAGCGCCAGCAGCATGGTAATGACGTGGATCGGATAGAGGTTGCACAGCCGCCGCGCCACGAACGCGGGGCCGCCCATCTTCATCCCCCCGGTGTCATCCAGAGCGACATGGGCGAGCAGAAAGCCCGAGAGCATGAAAAAGGTGCTGGTGGCGAAAAAGCCCATACCGATAAAACTGCGCAGCAGATCCGGCATGTCGCTGTAGATGCCGCCGAAATGGTAGGCGACCATCCACAGCGCCATGAGAAAGCGCAACCATTCGAGACCGTGGTAGCGGCGCTTCTTGGGTGCATGCATGAATTCCTCCTCCCCCAGTAACCGGGTAGCAGGCCGATGAATGTCCCCTTCATCGGAAAGGGAGCGAAATGCGACACGATGGTCCAAGCGAGCGCCGGAGGTGATCGGATTGAGGTCGGAGTCAGCGATGAACGGGCGAGTCTCTCAAGGACTCTTGCCGGAGGCGTCGGTCGGCGTGCGTGCACGGCGGCACGGATTGTGCCTCAGCGCATGCTCAAAGTGTAATCAAACTGCAAATGAACGCGTATACAGCGACCGGGAATCACCGGGTTTTACACAAAGCCCAACGCCCTGTCGGTGATTGCCGACAGGTGCTCTCTGCTTTCCCCGGCCGGCGTGCCCCGCTATCTTGAGGTGCTATTTTAAGGTGCTATCCAGCGTCGGCCGCCGCGCCGCCGACTCATTGTCGATAAGTCGACCGTTCAAGGAGTCAACATGAGCCAACCCCCTGTCGCTTTCATCACCGGTGCCACCTCCGGCTTCGGCCGCGCCTGCGCCGCGCGCTTCGCCGAGGCCGGCTGGGCACTGGTGCTCACCGGCCGTCGCCGCGAGCGGCTCGAGGAGGTGGAGCAGCAACTGGCCGCCAAGGTGCCTGTGCATATCGCGACCCTCGACGTACGCGAGCGCGACGCGGTCGCCCGGGTCGTCGACGACCTGCCCGAGGCGTTCAAGGCAGTCAAGGTCCTGGTCAACAACGCCGGCCTGGCGCTGGGCGCCGGCCCCGCCCAACAAGCCGACCTGGATGACTGGCAGACCGTCATCGACACCAATATCACCGGCCTGGTCAATGTCACGCGTACACTGCTGCCGACGCTGATCGAGGTCGGCCGCGGCGCCGCGATCATCAATATCAGCTCCACCGCCGCCCTGTGGCCCTATCCCGGCAGCCACGTCTATGGGGCTTCCAAGGCCTTCGTCAATCAGTTCTCCTACAATCTGCGCTGCGATCTCAAGGGCACCGGCGTGCGCGTCACCGACATCGCCCCGGGCATGGCCGAGACCGAATTCACCCTGGTCCGCATGAAGGGCGACCAGAACGCCCACGACAAGCTCTACGGCGGGGTCGAACCGATCCAGCCCGAGGACGTGGCCGAGCAGGTCTTCCACGCCGCGACCCTGCCGGCGCATCTCAACATCAATCGCCTCGAACTGATGCCGGTGTGCCAGTCCTGGGGCGGGCTAACCATCGACCGCGACTGACACCCACAGCGAGCCCCTCGCGCCGCCCGCTGGCAACACCGCTGGGCGGCGCCGTCTCGTCATGGCTCGGCCTCGGCCGAGACGGACACCGAGGCAGACCGTCATTGACGCCACACCGGCGGCGACTCACCATCTCACGCTGACGACATTTCTCTCTCTTCAACCCGGTTACACCATGTCCACGCTCGACCAACGCGACACGCTGGCGCTGCCTTCAGGCCACGACAAGCTGCTGCTCCACTCCTGCTGCGCGCCCTGCTCCGGCGAGGTAATGGAGGCGCTGCAGGTCTCCGGCATCGACTACGCGATCTTCTTCTACAACCCCAATATTCACCCCAAGAAGGAGTATCTGCTGCGCAAGGAGGAGAACATCCGCTTTGCCGAGGAGAACGGCATCGCCTTCATCGATGCCGACTACGACACCGACAACTGGTTCGCCCGCGCCAAGGGCATGGAGTACGAACCGGAGCGCGGCATTCGCTGCACCATGTGCTTCGATATGCGCTTCGAGCGCACCGCGCTCTACGCCCATGAGCATGGCTACTCGCTCATCTCCAGCTCCCTGGGCATCTCGCGCTGGAAGAACATGGCGCAGATCAACGACTGCGGCCACCGCGCCGTCGCCCCCTATGAGGGCATGGCCTACTGGGACTACAACTGGCGCAAGAAAGGTGGCTCGCAGCGCATGATCGAGATCAGCAAGCGCGAGCGCTTCTATCAGCAGGAGTACTGCGGCTGCGTCTATTCGCTGCGCGACACCAACCTGCATCGCAAGGCCCAGGGCCGCGAGCTGATCCAGCTCGGGGTGCAGTACTATGGAGATGATGACTAAAAACGCGGGGATGATTAAAAACGGGGGATGATGAGTCAGAAACGCGGAACGCCGCTCATCGATCCACGAAAAGCGGCGACGCCAAGGCGCCGCCGCTCACATACCTTCTTCTCCTCAGTGCCTCGTCAGCGCCCGAACACCACCTTCGCGACATCCTGATAGACCTTGGCGAAATGCACCGTCATGCCTGCCTTGAGATAGTCAGGTAGCTCGTCGTAATCGCGCTGATTGGCCTCCGGCAGGATCAGCTCGAAGATCTCACTGCGCCGGGCGGCAATCACCTTCTCGCGGATACCGCCCACCGGCAGCACCTGGCCGGTCAGGGTCAGCTCGCCGGTCATCGCCAGCGGCCGGTCGATGCTCTGATTCTTCGCCAGCGACATCAGTGCCGTGGTCATGGTCACGCCGGCCGAGGGGCCATCCTTGGGCGTAGCGCCCTCGGGCACGTGAACATGGATGAAGGCCTCGTTGAAGAAATCCGCATCGGCGCCGTACTCGCCCAGATGACCGAGTGTGTAGCTGTAGGCGATATTGGCTGACTCCTGCATCACCTCACCGAGCTTGCCGGTGAGCTTGAAGCCGCGCGTCAGCGCATGCACCTTGGTCGCCTCGATGGGCAACGTGGCGCCGCCCATGGCGGTCCAGGCCAGGCCAGTGACCACCCCCACGCCCTTGAGCACCTTCTCCTTGCGGAACAGCGGTGCGCCGAGGAACTCTTCGAGGTTGTTGACCGAGACCTTGACCGTCTCCTGATCCTGCTCCAGCAGCTTGACCGCGGCCTTGCGCACGATGCGGTGGAGCTGCTTCTCCAGCTGGCGCACCCCGGCCTCACGGGCGTAGCCTTCGATCACCTGCTTGAGCGCGGCGTCGGTCAGGTTGATGCGCTTCTTGGGAATGCGATCGCGCTTCAACAGTTTCGGCCACAGGTGGTGCTTGGCGATCGCCACCTTCTCCTCGGCGATATAGCCGGAGAGGCGGATCTGCTCCATACGGTCTAGCAGCGGACCGGGGATGGTATCGAGCTGGTTGGCGGTGCACACGAACAGCACCTTGGAGAGGTCCAGGCGCACGTCGAGATAGTGATCGAGAAAGTCGACGTTCTGCTCGGGGTCGAGCACCTCCAGCAGCGCCGACGCCGGATCGCCCTGGAACGACTGCCCCATCTTGTCGATCTCATCGAGCATGATCACCGGGTTCTCGACCTCGACCTCCTTGAGCGCCTGGGCCAATTTGCCGGGCATGGCGCCGATGTAGGTCCGTCGGTGCCCTTTGATCTCCGCCTCGTCACGCATGCCGCCGACCGAGAAGCGGTAGAACTCGCGCCCCAGGGCGTCGGCGATGGAGCGCCCGACCGAGGTCTTGCCGACACCCGGCGGGCCCACCAGCAGCACGATCGAGCCGCCTACGTCGCCCTTGAACGAGCCCTCGGCGAGAAACTCGATGATGCGCTCCTTGACGTCGGCCAAGCCATCGTGGTCGCGGTCGAGTACCTCACGGGCGCGCTTGAGGTCGAGCTGATCCTCGGAGGTAATACCCCACGGCAGCGAGGTGAGCCAGTCGAGATAGTTGCGCGTGGTGCCGTACTCCGGCGAGCCGGTCTCGAGCATCGAGAGCTTGTCGAGCTCGTCGTCGATACGCGTCTGCACCCGCTCCGGTACCTGCAGGTTCTCCAGGCGCCCACGGAAAGTATCGACGTCGCTCTCGCGATCGTCCTTGGAGATGCCCAGCTCTTTCTGGATCACCTTGAGCTGCTCGCGCAGGAAGAACTCGCGCTGGCGCTCCTGCATCTGCGAGTTGACCTGCTCGCTGATCTGATTCTGCAGCTGGGCGACCTCGATCTCCTTGCGCAGCAGCGGCAGTACCCGCTGCATGCGATCCATGATCGGCAGTGTCTCCAGCACCTGCTGCAGCTCGCGCCCCTTGGCCGAGGTGATCGCCGCGGCGAAGTCGGTCAGCGGGCCCGGCTCGTGGGGACTGAAGCGGTTGAGATAGCTCTTCAGCTCCTCGCCGTAGAGCGGGTTGATCGGCAGCAGCTCCTTGATGCCGTTGATCAGCGACATGGCGTAGGCGCGCGCCTCTTCCGCCTCGGCATCCACCGGCTCACGGGGATAGGAGACCTCGACCAGATACGGCGGCGTCTTGGAGAGCCAGCGATGGATGCGGAACCGCCGCATGCCCTGGGCGATGAACTGGATCTGGTGCTCTTCGCTCTGGGTACGGTGCACCTTCACCGCGGTACCGATCTCGGGGAAGCTGCCGGGGCTCAGCTCCTCCATGCTGACATCGCCGATGAAGGCGACACCGACCATGTGATGCGGGGTGTTGGCGACCCGCTGCATGGTCTCTTCCCAGCGCTGACGCTGGATGATCAGCGGTTGCACCTGGGCCGGGAAGAACGGACGGTTGTGAATCGGCAGCAGGTAGATGCGCTCCGGCAGATAGTCGCCGGACGGCACCACGGCACCGCTGGCCGACTGCCCCTGCTGCGGCGTCTCCTCGCCCTGGGCCGCGTCGCCGCCCACGTCGATATGGCTATCGGCGTTCCAATCGTGTTCGCTCATCGTTCATCCTGTATCCGTCCATGGCCGAAGCGGCCCGATATCTGTGGGATGTGGGCAGGGGTACGTAAGTTCAAGTGAACCCGCGACCGGCTAATGACAATACAGGATAGGAGAGCGCCACCAGCGCGGTGGCATAGGCGGCAGAAACAGGAAGGCCGAGCGGGATGCTCGGCCTTCGCAGGAGTATAGACACCGCGCCCCGGGCCGGGGCGCCTGGCGCTCAGGGCTGAGCGGGGGCAGCACCCGGCACCAGCGGTACCTGCTGGTCATTGAGGGTCATCACGCCATCGTCGAGCGCGATGCGCAGCGGGCCACCGCTCATCGGCAGACCCAGCGACATCAGCAGGATCGGCGGCGCTCCCTTGAGTTCGAAATGACCGTCGAGACGCTTTAGCACCTCGCGATCGAGCGTCTCGGCGTCCATCGTGTCGAGATGCCAGTCAGCCATTCCGTCGCCGTCGAACTTGAGCTCGCCACTGCCCTGCATGTCCACACCCATCAGCGGGCTCTTCAGCGCCAGCTTGTCCACGGCCCAGCGCGGCGAGCCGGCGAAGATCGCCGCCAGCTGCGGCTTGAGCGGTGCCAGCGCCTGCGCCATCGCATCCTGATCGTCGGAAGCCGCGGCCGCCTGAATCTCGCTGGTGTGCGCTTCGAGCGCCGCCGCCAGGGCACGATAGGCATCGCCATCGACATGATCCAGGGTCATCGCCAGCTCACCGCTGCCGAGCTGTTGATCGTCCATGGTGGTGTCGCCGAGCCGAGTCTCGAGATGCATGCGCATCTCCTTGGCATCGAGCTTGGCGTCGAGGGCGTAGCGCGAGTCGTGCGACACCAGCTTGGCGCCATCCGGCGAGACCACGGTGATGGTGGGCAGGGTGAGCGCGAGCGACTGGTCGAAGGCCTGACGGTCGCCCTGGAAAGCGCCCTCGATGGCCACGTTCTCCAGCAGCATGTTGGCGTCGGCGTCCTGCAGCTGCAGTCGCGGCGCCTGGCCATCGAGGGTGACCCGATCCGCGTGCTGAGTGAGGTTCAGCGTCAGACCCGAGAAGTCGACCTGCATCGGCCGCGCCGGGCGGAACTCGCCGCCGACTTCACCCGCCGGCACGGTCCACTGCTGAGAGAAACCAGGCAGCGCGATCGTCGCTTCCATGCGCTGCTCGCGGGTCAAAAAGCGCCCGTTCCAGGTCAGCGGCCCGTCGCTCTGGAGCAGATCGCCGAACAGGGTCTGGTCGTCGCCGATACGCACCTGCCCCTCGCCGGAGAAGCTGGTCTCGAACAGGCCATGATCGGCCTCGTAGGGCGCCTCGATCACCACCGGCTCGATCTCGTCATCGAGGTAGCGCGCCTCCAAACGGCCGCTGGAGTGGAACCAGCCGCTGTCGACGTCAGTGCGTTCGACCTGCCACTGCGGGCTGGCATCCAGGCGTGCCACGAGCTGCGACATCTCCTGCTCGAAGCGATGGCTGGAGTAGGCCTGGGCGCCGAGATAGCCCCCGCCCACGACGATCACGATAGCGGCACCCGCGCCGATCCACTTGCGCATTCCGCGCTCCTTGTCAGAGTTGATTGAGGGGTCGCTGTAGATAGTGATTCGGCGACGTCTTCTCAGGTGATGTACGCAACCCGGGACGCCGCTCGTTCAGTGCAGCCAGAACCACAGATGCATCACGCTCCAGGCATAGACCGCGGCGAGGATGTCGTCGAACATGATGCCGATCCCCCCGGCCACGCGGCGGTCGACCCAGCGGATCGGCCACGGCTTGATGATGTCGAACACCCGAAACACCACGAACCCCCACAGCGCCGACTCCCACGAGAACGGCACCGCGGCCATGGTCAGCCAGTAGCCGACGAACTCGTCCCACACGATGCCGGAGTGGTCGTGCACGCCGAGATCCCGCGAGGTCTTGCCGCACAGCCAGATGCCGAGCAGCGTGGCGATGCCCATCACCCCCAGATAGAGTCCCAGCGGCAAACCCGAGAGCAGCCAGTAGAACGGGATCGCCGCCAGGGTGCCGAAGGTGCCGGGGGCAAAGGGCACGGCGCCGCTGCCGAGCCCGAAGGCCAGAAAGTGGGTGGGGCGACGCCAGACGCTCTTGGGGGCCCGGTTCATGCGCGTCTCTCCGCGAAATGATCCCAGCCGTCGAGCCCGGCGAACGCCTCGGGCAGGCCACCGATGCCCTCGCCGGCGACGATGCGACCGATCGGCGTAAGCGGCAGATGCAACACCGCCAGCTGCTGCTGTGCGCGTTCGAGCTGAGCCTGGGGCAGCGTCACCAGCAGCTCATAGTCATCGCCGCCGGCGAGCACGCGGCGCTGGACCTGATCGGCGTCGAGGGTGGCGCGCAGCGGTGTTGCCAGCGGTAGTGCCGCCAGATCGAGCTGGGCGCCAACGTTTGAGGCGCGCAGTAGATGGCCGAGATCCGCCAGCAACCCGTCGGAGATATCGATGGCCGCACTGGCCAGCCCGCGCAGCGCCTCGCCGGCGGCCAGCCGCGGCTGCGGGCGCAGATAGGCATCGAGCAGCGGATGTGCCAGATCGCGCTCGCCCTGCTGCCAGCGGGCCAGTCCCTCGGCGGCGCGGCCCGGATAGCCGGTCACCGCGATCCAGTCGCCAACCCGCGCACCCGCACGCGTCAGCGCGCTGCCGGCGGGCAGCTCGCCGTGTACGGTCACGCCGAGACTCAGCGTACCGCGGGTCACGTCACCGCCGATCAGCGCGCAGCCGCAGCGCTCGGCGAGGGCGTGAAAGCCCTCACCCAGTGCTGCAAGCCAGTCTGGGTCGGTCTCCGGCAGGGTCAACGCCAGGGTGCACCAGCGCGCCCGCGCGCCCTTGTAGACCAGCGCGCTCAGCGCCACCGCCAGCATCGCCTCCGAGATCGCCGCCGGCGGCGCCGAGCCGGGAAAGTGCACATCCACCACCGAGGTGTCGACGCTGATCGCCAGCTGGTGGCCGGGGGTGGGGGCGATCACCGCACAGTCGTCGCCGTTGTCGACGACGATATCCGCCCGCCCGCTGGCGGGGCGCGCCAGGTAGCGGGAGATCAGCGCGAATTCGCTCAACGCAGCGCTGCTCATGTCAACGCCGGCGAGCAGCGACCTCGGCACCCCGCAGGCGCGAGGCCAGCTTGTCGAGGATGCCGTTGACGTACTTGTGGCCATCGGTGGCGCCGAAGATCTTGGCCAGCTCCACCCCTTCGTTGATCACCACGCGGTAGGGAACTTCCGGGCGCCGCGACAGCTCGTAGGCGCCCAGGCGCAGGATCGCCAGCTCGATGCGGTCGAGATCCTCCAGCCGGCGGTCGAGCAGCGGTGCGATGGCGGCATCGAGCTCGCGCTGATGCTGGGCGGCGTTGTGCAGCAGCTCGTGGAACAGGGCAGCGTCGGCAATCTCCATCACCTTGTGCCAGTTCTCGTGATCCTCGAGATCCTCGTCGGCGATCTGGGCGCGAAACTCGGCCTCCACTGCGGAGATAGACTTGCCGGTCATCTGCCACTGATAGAGCCCCTGCACGGCCAGCTCGCGGGCCGCACGGCGCGACTCCTGGGCCTTGCTCGGCTGACGCGACGGTGCGCTCATGCCTCACCTCCCAGACGCTTGAGCAGCGAGACCATCTCCATCGCCGCCATCGCCGCCTCGGTGCCCTTGTTGCCGGCCTTGGTGCCGGCGCGCTCGATCGCCTGATCGATCGAGTTGACCGTCAGCACACCGTTGGCGATGGGCGTGTCGTGGGCCAGCTGCAGCGCGGAGAGCGACGAGTTGCAGTTGCCGGCGACATATTCGAAGTGCGGCGTGCCGCCGCGGATCACCGCCCCCAGGGCAATCACCGCATCCGGGCGCGACACCGTGAGCACGCGCTTGACCGCCAGCGGCAGCTCCCACGCGCCAGGCACATGGATCAGCTCGATGTTCTCTTCACTCACGCCGTGACGCATCAGGCTGTCGACCGCCCCTTCGACGAGACTGTCGACGACATGATGATTGAAACGGCCGACGACGATGGCGTAGCGCCCATCGACATCGGTGAACTGACCTTCCAGTTGCGCGATCGGTTGCATTGTCGGGTTCCGGAGTCACTGCGCCTGAAGCGGATCGGGGGATCCCCTCAGGCGTACGCTAAAAAAGAGTGATTGGCCGGCGCCAGAACGAGGCGCTCGGCGCGCGAAGCCGGCCATCTTACCATGTCCCGGCGGGCGCGGGCATGGCTCGACGCCAGCGGGCGACATGGCCGCCCAGGGGGCGGCAGGTACGGCGGCATCGCGGGCGAGATCGGCATGGCCACCATGGGGTCAGACGTCACCGCTGACCAGTTCGACCACCTCGAGGTCGAACCCGGAGAGCGCCGAGAAGCGCCACGGCGAGCTCAACAGGCGCATCTTGCCGACGCCGAGCTGCCGCAGGATCTGGGCGCCGGTGCCGATCGACAGAAAGTTGCCACTACCATCGGCGGCGCTGGAGCGCGGCGCCGGACGGTGTCCCAGCAGCACGTCGAGCTGGGACTTGAGATCCCCGCGCGGGCTGGCATCGTCGAGCAGCACGAAGACCCCGGCCTCGGCCTGACTCACCGCCTCCAGCGCGGTGTAGGCGGTCCAGTGCCCCTCGCCCTTGCACAGCGCCAGCAGGTCACCCAGGGTGTCGCCGGCATGCACCCGCACCGTGGTCGGCCGCGCCGCCTCGGGCGCGCCCTTGACCAGGGCCAGGTGGTGGGTGTTCTGAATGCGGTCGTGGAAAACGTGCAGTGCCATCTCGCCGAAGGCCGTGGTGACACTCTGGCGCTCGACCGCATCCACCGTGCGCTCGTTGAGCATGCGGTAGTGGATCAGATCGGCGATGGTACCGATCTTGAGATCGTGCTCGGCGGCGAAGCGCTCGAGCTCGGGCCGCCGCGACATGCTGCCGTCATCGTTCATGATCTCGCAGATCACGCCGGTGGCCTCGAAGCCGGCCATCGCTGCCAGATCGCAGGCCGCCTCGGTATGCCCGGCACGCCGTAGCACCCCGCCCGGTTCCGCCATCAGCGGAAAGATATGGCCCGGCTGGACCAGATCCTCGGGACGCGCATCACGCGCCGCGGCGGCACGCACGGTGAGCGCACGGTCAGCCGCGGAGATGCCGGTGGAGACGCCCCTGGCGGCCTCGATCGAGAGCGTGAACTTGGTGCCGTAGCCGGAGCCGTTGT
Organism: Gammaproteobacteria bacterium MFB021; assembly: GCA_000737985.1. GTDB lineage: Bacteria > Pseudomonadota > Gammaproteobacteria > Pseudomonadales > Halomonadaceae > Salinicola. The sequence goes on from JNVT01000097.1 coordinate 22,078, forward strand.
CGTCGACCATCAGCGGCAGTTTGAGCTGCTGACAGCGCTCCCGGGTCATCGGCTGACAGATCAGGCCGCGCGCGTGACGCGCCATGAAATTGATGTGGCTCGCCTCGACGCACTCGGCGGCCATGATGATATCGCCTTCGTTCTCGCGGTCCTCGTCATCCATCAGGATGACCATCTTGCCCTGCCGAATGTCTTCGACGAGCGCCTCGATGCTGGCCAGCCGGCCCGATTCCCCTGTCGTCATAGCTCTATCGCCATCGCCTTGGTCGTGCGCGCCGCGCGCTTGGATTCGATGACGGCACAGACTACCTGTCGGGCGGCGCCGACGCTACTGTCGTCGCATCGCAACGTCGCCGCACCGCAACGCCGTCGCCGGCCGCCGCCGTCGGGCTCAGGCGCCTGCCCGCGGGCGGGCGCGAATCCACCAGTCGTCGCCCACGGCACGGATCTCGTCGATCTCGAGCCGACGCTGCTGGCGCATGCTGTCGATCCCGGGCAGCGCGAACAGCGGGCGCGCATCGCTACCCAGCAGCGTCGGTGCGACGAACAGTTCGAGACGCTCGATCCAGCCGGCATCGAGCAGCGCGCCGGCCAGGGTGGCACCGGTCTCCACCAGCACCTCGTTGCACGCTTCCCGGGTCGCCAGATAGCGCAGCGCCGCCTCGACGTCGACCCGCCCGGCGCCATCGTCGGGTAGCGTCACCACCTCCGCCCCGGCGGCTTCGAGGCGCTCACGCCGAGCCGCGTCGGCACCGGCGACGCTGAGCACCAGGGTGCGGCCCGGCTGGCTCAGGCAGGCCGCTGCGAGCGGCAGGCGCAGCTGGCTGTCGAGCACCACCCGCAGCGGCTGGCGGCGCACGATCTCGTCGGCCTCGTCGAGTTCCAGCTGTTCAGCGCGCAGGGTGAGCCGGGCATCGTCGAAGATGATCGACTCGACCCCGGTGAGAATCGCACTGGCCCCGGCGCGCAGACGCTGGACCTGGCGCCGCGCCGCCGGCCCGGTAATCCACTGCGACTCGCCGCTGGCCATGGCGGTGCGCCCATCCAGGCTCATCGCCATCTTCAACGTGACCCGCGGCAGCCCCTGCTGCATACGCCGCACGAAGCCCGGGTTGAGCGCCTGCGCCTGCGCTTCGAGCAGGCCCACCTCCACCGCGATGCCGGCCTCACGCAGTTGGGCGAAGCCGCGCCCGGAGACCGCCGGGTTGGGGTCCTCCATCGCCGCCACCACCCGCGCTACGCCAGCGGCAATCAGCGCCTGGCTGCAGGGCCCGGTGCGCCCGGTGTGCGAGCACGGCTCCAGCGTGACGTAAGCGGTGGCACCGCGGGCAGCCTCGCCGGCCGCCGCGAGGGCGTTGATTTCGGCGTGGGCCTCGCCGGCACGACGATGAAAGCCCTCGCCCACCAGCTCGCCGGCGTTGACGATCACGCAGCCGACCCGCGGATTGGGATCGCAGGTGTAGTGGCCGCGCTGTGCCAGGCGCAGGGCACGGTTCATCCAGGCCGTGTCCTGGGCCTCCGCGCAAGCGAACGTGTCGGAATCGAAGGCAGTACTACCCAGGGGGGCATCGGACATCGGCATCTCTCACACAGTGGCAAGGCCGGCGGCCGGCGCCGGCCAGCGGGGTCGGGGAAGCGCGATCAGCGCTTGGCGTCGCCGGGTATCTTCGGCTCCTGGGCCAGGCGGTCGATCTCGGCACGGAACTCATCGAGATCCTGAAAGCGGCGGTAGACCGAGGCAAAGCGGATATAGGCCACGTGATCGAGGCGCTTGAGCATCTCCATCACCTCCTCGCCGACCTCCCGCGCTTCCACCTCGCGGTCGCCGCGCGCGCGCAGGCGCTGGCGGATACGCTCCACCGCCGCCTCGAACGATTCGACGCTGACCGGGCGTTTTTCCAGTGCCAGCGACATGCCGGCGCGCATCTTCTGCTCGTCGAAGCTCTCGCGCGAGCCGTCCGCCTTGATCACCCGGGGCATCACCAGCTCGGCGGTCTCGTAGGTGGTGAAACGCTCGCCGCAGGCAGCACACTGGCGACGCCGACGCACCTGATCCCCCTCGGCGACCAGGCGCGAGTCGGTCACCTTGGTATCGTGGGTACCGCAAAAAGGACAATGCATCGATGGTTCACTCGTCGGCGCGTTATGCGCGCAGTGTAACGGTTTGCACAAGATACCGGAAACACGGCGATTTCCGCGTTTCGTTCCCTGTTGGCCCAAGTTCTGCAAGGATAACGTCAAGCTCCCCTTTCGCCGCCACGTCAGGAACCGCCCCATGCCCAGCCGCGCTGCCAATTACCCCGCCCTGTCCGAAGACGCCTTCCTCGCCCGCGCCGGCGACCGGCTCGAAGAAGTCTACGGGCCGCGACGGGACGAGGTGCTGCGGCGGCTGACCACCTTGCTGGCGCGCCATGAAGGTGCGCTCGACCGCCAGCCGCGTCCAATCTGGAGCGAACGCGACCAGATCCTGATCACCTATGGCGACAGCCTGATCGACGGCGAGCGCCCGCCGCTGGACGTGCTCGACGATTTTCTCGCTACCCGGCTCAACGGCGTCTTCAGTGGCCTGCACATCCTGCCCTTCTTCCCCTGGAGCAGCGACGACGGTTTCGCGGTGATCCACTACCGCGAGGTCGATCCCAAGCTGGGCGATTGGCAGGACATCCGCCGTCTGGCCGCGCGCAGCGACCTGATGGTGGATCTGGTGATCAACCACGTCTCGCGCGACTCGCTGTGGTTCACCGACTATCTGGCAGGCACCCAACCCGGACGCGACTACTTCATCGAGATGGACCCGCAGACCGATCTCTCCCAGGTCACGCGCCCGCGCAACTCGCCGCTGCTGGTGCCGGTCTCGACCCGACGTGGCACGCGCCATCTGTGGGCGACCTTCTCCGAGGATCAGATCGATCTCAACTTCGCCAATCCGGACGTGCTGCTCGAATTCATCGGCATCCTGCTGTTCTATGTCCAGCAGGGGGCACGGATCATCCGCCTGGATGCGATCGCCTACCTGTGGAAGGAGGTCGGCACCCGCTGTATCCATCTGCCGCAGACCCACGCCATCGTGCGTCTGCTGCGCGCAATCCTCGATTACGTGGCCCCGGGCACGCTGCTGATCACCGAAACCAACGTGCCCCACGCCGAGAACATGAGCTACTTCGGCCTGGAGAGCACGCCGGCTGAAGCATCGGCCACGGAGAGCGACGACGCCTCCACCAACGACACGGCGACGCCCGACGAAGCCCATATGATCTATCAGTTCACGCTGCCGCCGCTGCTGCTGCACACGCTGACCAGCGGCGACGCCACTGCACTGGCCGAATGGGCACGCGCGCTGCCACCGCTGCCCGCCGGCTGCACCTACTTCAACTTCACCGCCAGCCACGATGGGATCGGGGTGCGCGCGCTGGAGGGGTTGCTGCCGCCGCACGAGGTGTCGCTGCTGCTCGAGCTGATGCACCGCTTCGGCGGCTACGTCAGCATGAAGACCAACCCTGACGGCAGCGATTCGCCCTACGAGATCAACATCACCTACTTCGATGCCATGAAGGGCACCCGCCGTGGCGCCGACGCGTGGCAGGTCGAACGCTTCCTGTGCAGCCAGAACCTGATGCTCGCGCTGCAGGGTATCCCCGGGGTCTACCTGCACTCGCTGACCGCGACGCTCAATGATCACGAGGGCGTCGAGCGCAGCGGCCGGCTGCGCTCGATCAACCGTCACCGCTGGGTCAAGGAGGAGCTCGACGAGCTGATCGACAGCCGCAGCACGCCCACCCGCGAAGCCTTTACCTCGCTCAAGCGCCGGCTCAATATTCGCGCCAGCGAGCCCTGCTTCCATCCCGAGGCGCCGCAGCGCGTGCTCGATACCGGGCCGGGGCTGTTCGCCATCGAGCGCGGCCCGCTGGCCAGCGGGCGCCGGCTGCTGGCGATCTACAACATCAGTGACAAACGTCAGCCGCTGGATATCGACGCGCTGGCCAGCGGCGAGTGGTACGACGTGCTCAAGGATGGCAAGCGCTGGAACCCGCACCCCGAAGAGCGCGAGATCCTGCGACCCTACCGTAGCCTGTGGCTGGTGCAGCCGTGACTTGCCGCGGCCGTCGCGGCTGGCTAGAGTGGCAGCCGGGAGATGGCATTCCTCCCGCGGCATGGGCCCCGCCGCCCCGGCCGCAAACCGCAGCCCGCTGATGATGCCTGCCAACGCACCCGAGGTGTGTCCTGCGCAGGCGTCATGCTTCAGCCCTTCCCGCCTGCAGGAGACCCCTCGTCTGCCGAGATCGACGAGGAGCGCAATACATGTGGATTTCGATCGCCGCCATCAGCCTGGGCGCCGCCATTGGCGCCAATCTGCGCTGGTGGCTAGGCGCGCACTACAACGGCTATTTCCTGCACATCCCACCGGGTACGCTGATCGCCAACCTGCTGGGGGCGTGGCTGATCGGCATGGCCCTGAGTTTTTTCCAGGACTCGTCGCTCAGCGTCGAGTGGAAACTGTTCGCGGTGACCGGCCTGCTCGGCGCGCTGACCACCTTCTCCACCTTCTCTGCCGAGATGGTCACCGCGATCCAGAGCGGGCGCTGGCTATGGGCCATCACCGGCACCCTGGTGCACGTGCTCGGCTCGTTCGCCATGACCCTACTGGGCATCGCCTGCTACGGCTGGCTACGCCATTGAGTCCGGCTCATCCCTGATCTCACGCGAGCAGCGCCAGCGGCACCACCTGAACGTTGCCGCCTGGCGCCGTGACCACCAGATGCTCGCCGATACGCTCGAGGCTGGCCGCCGCCAGCGCCGGATCACCCAGCGTCAGGCGCTGGCGTTCGCGGCCCTCCAGCGCATCGATCACCACCAGTTCGCCACGTGCGCTGATGGCGTAGAAACGCTCGTTGTCCGCCAGCGGCGCCGCCAGTGCGGGCGGGTGAGACGCATCATGCGCCCCCAGCGCCACCTCCCAGACGCGCTCGCCGCTGGCTGCATCGAAGCCCAACAGGCACAGCGAGACCGATGCCGCGCCGGCATCCTGTACCACCAGGCTCATCGCCACACGCTCCGCTTCCACCGCCGGACGCGCCCGAGGGCTCGTGGTCACAGCCTCGGGAAGCTCGGCCATCCACAGCACCGCACGCGTCAACGGATCGATGCGCAAGAGCCGAGCGGGATCGGTGTCGCCCAGGAACAGCCGCCCCTGATCGTCGAGCAGCGCCGTGGCCAGGTCCACCGGCGCTCCCATGCCGATACATCCGGTCTGGTGGCCATCGTGCAGCGACAGGGCGTGAATGGCACGATCACCGCCGCCGACATAGACCTCACCGGCGTGCAGCAGCGGAAACGGTAGACCGCCCCCGGCATAGCGTTGGTGCCACAGCGGCTTGCCGCTATGCAGATCGAAAGCGAGCAGACCACTGGCAGGGGGCGTCTCCCCGCAGCGGGCAGACGAAGTGATAGAGAGAGATCGTTCGGCATAAGCGACCACGCCGACGGCCGGCGTGGTCGCGATACGGGCATGGGCCCAGTCGGGTACATCGAGCTGCCACAGCAGCGCACCGGAGGTGGCTTCGCGCCGCTGCAAAGAGCCCGGCGCCGAGGTATCGAAGCGTGGCGAGATCGACGCCCGCGCGCCGTGCCAGGGGATCTCGGCCTGGGACGCATAGACGCTGATACGGTCATCGGGGGCTGCCAACGCGACTGGTGTGACGTGACCGATCTCGAGCGCACTCGCTACCGGTGAGCAGAATGCACCCGTATCGGTCCGGGATCGGGCGTGACGGCCCGCCGACGTGAATGACGCGACATCTGTCAGGGCCTCATCCGCGGGCGTCAGCACGGGCGGGTCGAAAGCTGCATCAGGCACGGCGAATCTCCTCTCGGGGATAGGACGTGGCCCTGCGTAGGGTCGTTTTTGAGGTTATTCTCGCTAACGTGACTCTCACCGGTCTCGACGATCCGCGCCGGCGCTCGTCTCCACCCTACGCGCAACCGAGCGGCGCCGCCAGCACGCGGCTGCGGTCGTGACACAACCACCCTGCCCGCTGACTATCGGTCCTATATAATTACCTTATTTAACTTTAGTTAACATCATGGATATACTGTAACCGTCCGACCGCCTCGAATCGGCAGAAGCCCAAGGTCAGGTGATGCATGCGGCCATTCTCGAACGCAATGCCCGGACGCCGGAGGCTAGCCCCCTGCGTCGCCCGCTACGGTCTCCGCCATCTTCTGCTGGTGCTGGCCTGGCTTGCCCTGTGGCGTCTCTCCGCACTGATGGAGTACGCCCCGCATGCCAGTCTCTGGTTCCCCCCGGCCGGCCTGAGCTTCGCCGCCCTGCTCGTGCTCGGCTGGCGTGCGCTACCCAGCCTGATCGTGAGTTGCCTGCTGGCCACCTTCTGGGTCGACCAGCTCTACGCCATGCATCAAAGCCCGCACGAGCTGCTGAAGGCCGGACTGGCCTTCGGCCTCGCCCACTGCAGCGCCTATGGCATCGGCGCCTGGGCGCTCAGAAGCGTACTGGGCCGGCAGGCCGAGATCACCACCCTGTCCCTGGTGCCGCTGTTTCTGGTGACCGCCTGTCTCTCGGCGCTGGCCGCCACCCTCATGGGCATCCTAGCGCTGGAGATGACGGGTCTGCTGGTCTGGACCGAGCTGAGCGCGATCTGGCTGCCCTGGTGGATCGGCGACATGGCCGGCGTGATCGTGCTCGCGCCGCTGTTCCTGGCGGCGCTGAGCTGGCGCTACGCCGCGCTCTCACCCTGGCTCGGCGGGCTCGACTTCCAGCTACCCCACCGTCCGAGCGTGGCCTTCATCGGCAAGCTTTTGCTGTGCCTTGGGCTGCTCAGTGTCGTGACCCTGGCCGATGCCTACACGCAAGATCCCGATGTCGCCTTCGCGATGTTCTTTCTGATCATCCCGTTGATGTGGGTCGTATATACCGAGAGCGCCTTTCGCAGCGCCCTGAGCCTGGCGCTTTTCGCCCTGACGACCGCGCTGTGGGTGGCGGGGCTTGGCCTGATCGAACAGTCGATGACCTATCAGTTCGCGCTCTGCGTGATCGCCACCAGCGGCTATTTCGGCTTCGCCGTCCCGGCGCTGACCGCGCGCAACCGCCAGCTCAGCGAGCTGGCGTCACGCGACCCGCTCACCGGCGTTTTCACCCGACGTGCCTTCTTCGACAAGGCGGTGCAGGTGCACGCGGAGGCGCGACGGCGCGCCAGCCCCCTGGCACTGCTGGTGCTGGATATGGATCACTTCAAGCGGATCAACGATAGCTACGGCCATGACGTCGGCGACCAGACCTTGATCCTGCTGTGTCATGCCGTGCTGGGACGGATGTCACCGCAGCATCTGTTCGGGCGCTTCGGCGGCGATGAGTTTCTGCTGCTGCTGGATAGCGATCTCGATACCGCCCAGGAGACGAGTGATCACTTGCAGCAGCAGATCAGCCGCCTGCGGGTACCGGGTACCCAGCAGCCGCTCTCGGCTACCATCGGCGTCACCGAGCTAGGCCCGGAAGACACGCTCGCCCTGGCCTTTCGACGGGCCGACCTGGCTCTACTGCAGGCCAAGCGAAGTCGACGCCTCCAGGTCGATGATCCACCGGCTGCCGCCAACGGCTGATGCGAAGCGTGCACCACGGGCCTCAGACGTCGCCGGCGTTGTCGCGCTCGACGGCTTCGAAGAGCCGGTCCTGGAGATCGGGAATCGCGGCCTGAACGCGGTTCCAACTGGGGATGAACGGCTTGTCGCGGGGGGATTCGAAAAACGCCGCACCGGCCTGCATGATGTTGTCGGCGAACAGTTCCACCGCCGCCTCCTCACTGTGGCGGTCGAGCTTGAGCCCATTCATCGCCGCGTCGTGATCATAGGCCTCGATCAGGTCCAGCGCGGTGCGATAGTAGGTGGCCTTGACGGTACGGAAGCTCTCGACGCTCATCTCCACCCCTAGGGTCGCCAGCTTGCGGTACATCGCCTTGGCGATGTCCATGCTCATGCGGTTGAGCCCGCCACTCGGGTCCGCCTCGGAGATCGGCTGATGCTTGTGGTCGTAGGCGTCGGCGATATCCACCTGACACAGCCGCTTGGTCGAGAAATTGCGATGCACCTCCGACAGCACCCCGATCTCCAGCCCCCAGTCGCTGGGAATACGGATCCCGTCGAGCACATCGGCACGCATCGAGAACTCACCGGAGAGCGGATAGCGGTAGCTGTCGAGATAGTCGAGATAAGGCAGCGGGCCGTAGATCATCTTGAAGGCGCGGATCAATGGCGTGACCATCAGCCGCGCGACCCGGCCGTTCAGCTTGCCGCCAGCAATACGCGAGTAGTAGCCCTTGCAGAACTCATAGTGGAAGCGCGGATTGGCTACCGGATAGATCAGCCGCGCCAGCAGCCCGCGATCGTAGGTGACGATATCGCAGTCGTGCAGCGCCACCGCCTCCGCCTTGCCCGAGGCGCGCACGTAGCCCGAGCAGTACCAGACGTTGCAGCCCTTGCCAGGCTCCAGCGGTGCCAGCCCTTCCGCCGCCAGCTCCTGGTGCAGCGCCTGCAGTCGCGGGCCGTCGTTCCACAGGATGCGATGGTGCTGCGGCAGGCGCGCGAAGAACTCCCGCGCCTTGAGAAACTGCTCGCGGTCGGCGCGGTCGAGCCCGATCACGATCTCACTGAGATAGGGCACCTTGCACAGCTCATCGACGATACGTGACAGCGCCGGCCCCTCCAGCTCCGAGTAGAGCGACGGCAGGATCAAACCCATCGGGCGCTGGCGCGAAAAGCCCTTGAGGTCGTTCTCCAGCGCCTCCACCGAGCGTCGGGTGAGGTTGTGGAAGTTGGTGATGATACCGTTCTGGTAGAAATCGCTCATGCCACATCCTCGTTGTTATAAAAGCGCTGACTATAGACGCGCTGAACTGGCCGCCGGATACGCGTGAACAGCCAATCTCGAGGCACGCCAAACCCGAACCGGCCGGTGCACAAGAGCGACCGAGCACACTCGGCGACTCACGCTACGCTGGCCCTTGCCACCAGTGGGCCACCCCTTCGGCCCAACCCTGCGGGCCCGGTGCCTCAGTGCGATAGAGCCGGGCATGGGTCAGCGACATCGGCTGGCCGTGATCCGCACGGATGATCACCGCCATGTCGGTGGCGGCGAGCAGAGTGAGATCGTTGGGGCCATCGCCGAGCCCCAGGGTCGGCGGCCGATAGCCGCGCAGCGCCTCGAAGCGCGCCAGCAGCCAGCGCACCGCGTGGCCCTTGTCGACCGCGCCCATCACATGCCAGAAGCGCCCGCCGCGGGTCAGCTGCAGGCCGTCGCTGTCGAGCGTCTCACGCAGCCGTTGCAGCTGGGTGTCATCGCCCTCCCACACCAGCGGCTCACTGCCCTCGCGCGCCATCGCCTGGCGTGCGCCCTCGGCGCTGAGCGCGGTCAGCTCGCACACCTCCTCGAGCGTCATCTCACCCATCCGCCGAAAGCGCAGGCCCAGGCGCTCGCGCACCACGTCCAGGCGCCGGCGGATGAAATCGACGTCCAGACTCGGCGTCTTCACCACCAGCCCTTCCGGCGACGCCGGATCGCGATCCAGACGCGCGTGCTGCCAGGCCGGCGGCAGGCCGATGACGGCGCCGTTCTCGGCAATGAAGGGGGTGTGTTCGAGCGCCAGCTCCCGGCGCAGCGCCAGCAGCTCCGCCCGGGTCTTGCTGGTGGTGGGGATGACCGGCACCCCGGCCGCCGCCAGGCGCTCCAGCGAGGCCGCGGCGGGCTGCCAGTCGTAACTATGGTGGTCGAGCAGCGATCCATCGAGATCGGTGAAAACCAGCAGGGGGGGCCGCTGCGGCCCGCCAGTCGCGTCACTCATCGCATCCCCCTATCCGCGTTCACGATCGGTCAGCCTCGGTGACCCTACCGCTTGAAGGTAGCACGGATCGTGCCAACGCCAGCGCACCGCGGCTATTCGGGCTGGCGCGACGCAAAACGGGGCACTGTCGCGCCCCGTGTTTCAGGGTAATGCACCAAGATAACGCACCAGGACGGTGCAAAGCGGCGTCAGCGCAACGCGTGGCGCGCCGCAATGGCGAGCACGCCGGCGATGGTGGCGGCATCGCTATCGATCGTCACCACCGTCAGCCCCGCCTGCTCCAGCGCCTGGGTATAGCTCTGGCGTAGATTCTCGGCACCGACCAGCAGGACCCGCTCGAGCGCCGGCCGCGCCGCGCGCATGGCGTGAACCTCCTCGCCGATCAGCACACCGGAGAGAAAGCTGCCCACCTGCTCCGCGGCCAGACCGGCATAGAGGTGTCGGCTGCGGCCTTCGAACAGCGCGTGCAGGACGCCACCGGCGTGGCCGGCGCGGGAGAGTCCCAACTGGAAGGCGGCAGCGTCGAACGCCGCCTCGTCGCGGGCGGGCTCCCCCGGCAGGGTATGGAAACGCACCGCATGGTAGAGCTCACCGGTCATCAGCGTGGTGAAATCGGTCAGATACCCATCCTCGAGATGCGCCCACTTGCTGTGAGTGCCCGGCAGGCAGCAGTCGGCGCTATCGACACCGGCCAGCGCCAGCGCCCCGAACGCCTGCACCTCCTCGCCCCGCATGACGTCGACATGCGCCGAGGTGACCTGTTTGACCCCCGGCACGATCCAGGTGTGGTCGAGACCTGGCGCCGCGACCACCCGGTCGGCGAGCTCGGCGGCGGTCACCGGCAGCTCCAGCTGCGGCGCTTCGAACCAGCCCCGCTGCGAACCGACCATGCCGGCGAGATAGATCGGCACCGGCTCGCTTCCCTCGCCCGCGCGCCAGTCGCTCACCTGCGCGGCGCAGTAGTGCGGAAACTCCTCGCGCGCCAATGCCCGCAGGCCGGAACTCGAACGCCGCGTATCGAGGATGCGACCGCTGGCAGCGTCGACCAGAAAGGCGCGGAAGTTGCTGGTCCCCCAGTCGACGACGATCAGGCGCTGGCTCATGCGTCGGCCTCGCGCTCCAACGCCTCGGCCTGCTGCGCCACCTCGCGCAGCCGCTGCCACTCGGCGACCAGCGCCCGCGCGATTTCGCCCACCTCGGCAGCGGGTCGGCCAGGCTTGTAGAGGTTGCTGCCGAAACCGAAGCCGGCCACCCCATGGGCGTGCCACTCGGCCATGTTGCTCTGATCGATCCCGCCGACCGCGAGTACCGGCAGCCCTTTGGGCAGAATGGCGCGGATATCCTTGAAGTAGGCAGTGCCCAGACGTGCCGCCGGAAACAGCTTGAGCGCCGTGGCACCCGCTCTGGCCGCGGCCAATGCTTCTGTCGGCGTCATGCAGCCGATCATCGGCGCCAGGCCGTGAGCGACCCCGGCACGGATCACCTCTGGGTCGCTGTTCGGGGTGATCAGCAGCGGCGCGTCCAGGGTGGCGAGGCGCTCGGCATCCGCCGGGTCGAGTACCGTCCCGGCACCCACCACCACGTCTGCCGGGCAGCGCTTGCTGATGGCCGCGATGCTGTCCCAGGCGCGGGGCGAATTGAGCGGAATCTCGATCAGCTTGAACCCCGCCGCGACCAGGGCATCGAAGACGCCGTCGATCTCCTCCGGCGTGATCCCGCGTAGAATCGCCACCAGCGGGCGCTCGCGCAGCGCCGTCTCGAGCGCAAACTTGCGTGTCTCCTTCATCTCTCTCTCCTCGTTGCCGCTCGATTGTCACGTCGGCATTGTCCTACACGGTGCATAGCGCGTCGTGTAGGACAATACCAACCAGTATGTCATACATAGGATTCCGCAATCGCCCGCGCGGCGCCTTCATACTTTGGTCGGCCCTGCCCGACCTCCGGAGCCCGGAGGTTCGGCATCCGCCAGCCACCTCTGGTGCAGACGACAGCGCCAGTCCACATGAGCGCCACACGTCATCACGCGATTCGCTTTACGCGCTTGGATACCGAGCCCACGGCTTCGTGCTGGTACTGGCTGGGCGTCATCCCTTTCTGTTCACGAAAGTGGCGATTGAAATTGGACAGATTGTTGTAGCCGACCTGAAAGCAAATATCGGCAATGGAATGCCTGCCTTCGAGCAACAGCCGACAGGCATGACCGATGCGGAGTCGCCGCAGGAAGGCAATGAAAGTATCGCCCGTGGCCTGCTTGAAGAAGCGCGAAAAGCCGGAGGGAGACATGCCATGCTCGGCAGCCAGTGTCGACATACGCAGCGCTTCGTGGAAATGGTCATGAATATGGCGCAGTACGGCGTCGACCTGGGCCGAGGAGACACCGCTGGCACCGGGGCCATAACCACGGCCGGAGAGTGTCCGGTAATCGCTCTGCGACAGGCTGCGCAGAATCGTCAGCACGCTGAGCAACTTGCCGGCGTTGTCCTGCTCACCCATCTTGATCAGCAGTTCGCCGCAGCGGACCGCTTCCTCCCCGCCGAACTCCACCCCCCGCGCCGAGTCCTCGATCAGCGGGGACAGGCAGTTGAGCTCCGGACAGAGCTGCATCATGTGCTCTAACCACTCGCCCTTGAACTGCAGCACGACGTCGCGCCCTTCGATCAGCGGCCGGGACTCGTCGAGGTCGCTGAACCAGGCATGGGGAATGTTGGGCCCGACCAGCACCAGATTGCCCGGTGCGAAGCGGCCGATATAGTCGCCGACGAAACAGTGCCCCTGCGAGTCGCGGATGAGATGCAGCTCATACTCAGGATGATAATTCCAGCGCGCGAGCGGCGCCGGGAAGTCGTGACAGTGCCAGTAGAAGCTGAATTTCGGGTCCTGGCTGATGCTTTCGAAGACAGGTGCACCCAGCGGGGTATCGTTGAGCGGCGCAGCGATCATCGGTATCAGAGCCTCGGTCGGCCAATACGGTGCATGACGTCCATCGATGCATGACCCACGCCGGGCAGCAATGATGCAGCCGCGACGAGAGGTCCCTGTCGACGCCCACCCATCCTGAAAGGAATAGGGGCGTCAGACTTTTAGACTTTGGTCACGGTCGTCCGCCCATCAGCGCCCGACCGACCACCGAACAGTTCCGTCGAATACTTTAAAAACAAGAGATTAACAGACTCCACGGCAGGCTCTGCAAAAAAGTATCAGCCACTCGAAAATTACAGCCTAGCCGCTTTTCCCGCCCAGCGCGTAGCGTCACTGCCAAGCCGGTGGCGAGCCGGAGCGAGCAGATAGAAGACCGGTTCTCGCCCGTTTTTCCTACGACCCGAGAAGCGCGCCATGAAAGCCAGAGCCCTGGTGCTGGAGAAAAAACGCGAGCTGTCACTGCGTGAGATCGAGCTGCCGGATCATCTCGGCACCGATGATGTCCGCGTGCGGATACATACCGTGGGCATCTGCGGCAGCGATGTCCACTACTACACCCACGGCCGTATCGGCCCCTTCGTCGTGGAAGCGCCCATGGTGCTCGGCCACGAGGCCTCCGGCGTGGTCACCGCGGTCGGCAGCAACGTTAGCCATCTGCAGGTCGGCGACCGGGTGTGCATGGAGCCCGGCATTCCTGACCCCAGCTCGCGCGCGTCCAAGCTGGGCGTCTACAACGTCGACCCCAGCGTGCGCTTCTGGGCCACCCCGCCGGTGCACGGCTGCCTGACGCCCGAGGTCACTCATCCGGCAGCTTTCACCTTCGCCCTGCCCGACTCGGTCTCCTTCGCGGCAGGGGCGATGATCGAGCCGTTCGCCATCGGCATGCAGGCAGTGGTCAAGGCACGCATGCAGCCGGGCGACATCTGCGTCGTCACCGGCGCGGGGCCGATCGGCCTGATGGTCGCTCTGGCGGCATTGGCGGGTGGGGCCAGCGAGGTGCTGGTCTCCGATCTGGTCGAGGAGAAGCTGGCGATCGCCGGGCGCTACGCCGGCATTACCCCCGTCAATGTCTCACGCGAGTCGCTGCGTGACGCGGTCGCCGAGCGCTGCGGCCAGGACTGGGGCGCCGACGTGGTGTTCGAAGCCAGTGGCAGCCCCCGGGTCTATGACGATGTATTGGCCTGTGCCCGACCCGCCGGCACGATCGTACTGGTCGGCATGCCGGTGGAGCCGGTCACCTTCGATATCGTCTCGGCCCAGGCCAAGGAGCTGCGCATCGAGACGGTGTTCCGCTACGCCAATGTCTATGACCGGGCGATCGACCTGATCGCCTCGGGCAAGGTCGACCTCGAGCCACTGATCAGCGAGACCTTCGCTTTCGAGCAGAGCATCGAAGCGTTCGAGCGCGCCGCCAGCGCGCGACCTCAGGACGTCAAGCTGCAGATCACGCTCGCTAGCTGAAGACTGCCAACACCAGCACGCCACTCACTAGAGGCAAACAACAATGACCCAGTTCAAGCGTCGCGACATATTGAAGGGAATGGGCGGGCTCGCCGGCCTGTCGCTGATGGGCGCCGGTGCGCTGCGCACGGCCCTCGCCCAAGGGATGGCCAGCGATGAAGCCTGGCAACAGGCCAGCGGCACCACCATCCAGTTCATCTCCGAGAACACCCCGCCGACGACGGCGATCGCCGCCAATCTGGACGCCTTCAAGGCGCTCACCGGCATCACCGTCAATATCACCGAGATGCAGTTGGGAGCGCTGGTACAGAAGGTCGCGCTGGACTTCGGCGCCGGACGCAGCGCCTACGACGTGATCTATGCCGATCCCTACCAGGTGCTGGCGCCCTATCATCGCGGCCTGGTGGATCTCAATACGTTCATCAAGGATGGCCAGCAACCGGTGGTCCCCAAGGGCATCGAGGACTTCATTCCCTCGCAGCTGGCCGCCGCCGGCCGTTTCGAGAACGCGGATGCCCTGTATGCACTGCCCTACGACTGCCCGACGATGATCTGGATCTACCGCCGCGATCTGTTCGAGAAGTACCGCGACCAGATACGCCAGGATCTCGGCTTCGACCCGATGCCCACGGACGACACCACCTGGGAACAGTACTATCAGATCGCCGCGTGGTTCAGTAACGGCAACGCCAGCGAGGTCAAGTACGGTACTGGCCACCAGGCGCAGCAGTACGATTCGCTGATGTGCGACTTCTCCAACGTGCTGTTCGCCTACGGCGGTAGCTACTTTGCCAACGGCCAGCAGATCGGTCTCTACGGCACCGACTCACCCGGCGCCTGCCAGTTGACCAGCGACGCCTCGCTGGAAGCGGCGCGCTTCTATCAGAAGCTGCTCAAGGTCGCCCACCCCGGCAGCACCAGCTGGGACTGGACCGGCGTTGCCAACGCCTTCCAGAACGGTGAGTTCGCGATGATGCCGGAGTGGCACGAGTTCGCCGGCTCGCTGGAGAGCTCGGACCTGAAGGGCAAGATCGGCTATGCACCGCTACCCAAGGGGCCAGCGCGCAGTGCCAATCTGTGGGGCGGCACCGGGATCGGCATCAACGCCAACGCCTCGCCCGAGAAGCAGAAGGCAGCGTGGCTGTTCCTGGTCTGGGCGACCTCGCCGCAGACCCAGCTGATGGGGCTGAAGAGCCAGGTCGGCGGCGGCACGCCGACACGCCAGTCGGTCTACGACATGCCCGAGGTCAAGGCGGCCAGCAAACCGCCCACCGACATGCCCAACATGCTCACCGCGGATACCATGCTGATAGCCTGGCAAGACGATCACATCGGCCTGCGACCCAAGATCCCCCAGTGGAACGAGGTCGACACGGTGATCTTCACCGAGCTTTCGAAGATGCTGGCGGGCCAGATGTCGCCCGAGGAAACCATGCAGAGCGCCAAGCAACGCATCGATCGCATCGTGGGGGCGTGACGCATGGCGCTGGTGACCGCAAGGCCCGCACCACGGCGGCAGAGGTTCGAGCTGGCGATGATGTCGCCAGCGCTCTTCCTGCTCGCTCTGATCACGCTGGTGCCGTTCTTCTCGATCATCTGGATGAGCTTCAACGACGTCAGCCTGATGGGCGGGCTGAGCATGACGTTCTCGGGCCTCGACAACTGGCAGCGGGTGTTCACCGACCCGGACATCCGCGCCAGCTGGCTGATCAGTCTGGTCTACTTCCTGTCCACGGTGGGCCTGGAGATGCTCATCGGCACAGTGATGGCGCTGCTGGTCTACAGTCTGAGGCGGGGCAGTAACATCGTCATCTCGCTGCTACTGATTCCGATGTTCATCGCCCCGGTGATCGTCGGTCTGCTCGGACGCTTCATGCTCGACCCCAGCCACGGCCTGTATGCCTGGATACTCAACGAAACCGGCCTGTTCGACGGCAATATTCTCGGCAGCGTCGGCTCGGCGATGGCCGCGGTGATTCTGATGGATGTGTGGGAGTGGACGCCACTGGTGGCACTGATCGTGCTGGCCGGGCTTACCTCGGTACCCGAAGACACCCTGGAAGCCGCGGAGATGGACGGCGCCAATTATCGCCAGAAACTGCTCTATATCATCCTGCCGTCGATCTCCAACATCCTGCTGGTGGCCCTGCTGATCCGCGCCATGGATGCGATTCGCTTCTTCGCGATCATCTTCATCACCACCAACGGCGGGCCTGCGGACTCCACCAAGATCATTCCCATCCGGCTCTACGACATTGCCTTCCGCTTCTTCGACCTGGGCTACGCCGCCGCCGTCGGCATTACCATGCTGGTGTTCTCGATCCTGGTCGCCAATGCGTTCACCAAGCTGCTCAAACGCCGGGAGAGTGCCTCATGACCCCCGCCAAGCGCTGGCTCCCCTTCACCTTGAAGATTGCCCTGTTGACGCTGCTGCTACTGTGGACGCTGGTCCCGATCCTGTGGATGGTGCTCTCTTCGTTCAAGCCCAACAGCATCATCACCGCCAATACGCCACGGCTGTTGTTTACCCCGACCCTCGAGCACTACGCGACGCTGTTCAGCGGCGGCAACAGCCTCTGGCCCTATCTGA
Organism: Gammaproteobacteria bacterium MFB021; assembly: GCA_000737985.1. GTDB lineage: Bacteria > Pseudomonadota > Gammaproteobacteria > Pseudomonadales > Halomonadaceae > Salinicola. Next base: position 38,896 of record JNVT01000097.1, read on the forward strand.
CGAACAGCCTGCTGATCGCCGGAACCTCGACGTTGATCGCCGTGGTCCTAGGCTGCATGGCCGGCTTCGGGCTGTCGCGGATCCGGATCAAGGGCAAGCAGCACCTGGCGTTCTGGATCATCAGCACGCGCATGGCACCGATCGCCGCCGTCATCGTGCCGCTGTATCTGCTGTTTCGTTATCTCTACCTGCTGGACACCCACATCGGCCTGATCGTCGCTTATCTGAGCTTCAATCTGCCCTTTGCCATCTGGCTGATGACCGCGTTCTTCGACGACCTGCCGCCCGATCTCGAAGAGGCGGCGATGATCGACGGCGCCACCAAGTTCCAGGCATTTCGCTTGGTAGTACTGCCACTGATGACCCCGGGGCTGGTGACCACCGCCATCCTCTGTTTCATCTTCGCCTGGAACGACTACGCCTTCGCCCAGACCTTCTCCGGCCCCGGCACCCAGACCATCCCAATCGCCGCGGCGCAGTTGCTGACCCAGACCGGCATCGACTGGGGCAAGCTGCTGGCGATCGGCACCATCGTGGTCTGCCCGATGGCGATCGCCGGGCTGCTGGTCAAGCGCTGGCTGGTCAAGGGGCTGACCCTGGGCGCCGTCAAATGAGCACCATCCAATGGGCCGCGACGGCAGAAATCCCAGCCACTCCAACACCCCACCGGGAGAGACGCATGAATGTGATGTCGCAGTTCGATCTGAGCGGTAAGGTCGCCGTGGTCACCGGCGGTAACGGGGGGCTCGGCGAGGCATTCGCTCACGCCTTGGCCGAAGCCGGCGCGAAGGTCGCCATCGCCGCCCGTGGACATGCGCGCAGCCTGCAAGTGGTCAAGGCGCTCGAGGATGCCGGCCACCACGCCATGGCCGTGGAGGTCGACATTACCCAACCCGAGGCGGCGGAGACGCTGCTCGACGAGGTCGAAGCCGGCCTCGGCCCGGTCGATATCTTCCTCAACAACGCCGGGGCCTGCCAGCATGCCCCGGCGCTGGAGGTCACCCCCGAGCGCTGGCGCGATATCTTCGATATCAATGTCCACGGCCTGTGGTACTGCGCCCAGGCCGCCGGCCGACGAATGCAGTCGCGCGGTGGCGTGATCATCAACATCGGCTCGATCTCGGCGATGATCGTCAACCGTCCGCAGATGCAGCCCGCCTACAACGCCTCCAAGGCCGCGGTGCACCAATTGACCAAGTCGTTGGCCGCCGAGTGGGCCCCCTACGGCATCCGCGTCAACGCGCTGGCCCCCGGTTACGTCAAGACCGCGATGGCGCCGGTCGACGACCCACGCTTCAAGCCCCGCTGGATCGACGACGCGCCCATGCAGCGTGCTGCCACACCCGCAGAACTCGGCCCCACCATCGTTTACATGGCCAGCAACGCCGCGAGCTTCATGACCGGCTCCATCGTCGTGGTGGATGGCGGCTACACCCTCTGGTAACCGTCACTCGCGACGCTGCCCATCGCCATCAGGAGCCCTCATGGCAACGCTACAACTCAACAATATCGTCAAGGACTTCGCCGGCACGCAGGTGATCAAAGGGGTCGACCTGGAGGTCAAGGATCGCGAGTTCGTGGTCTTCGTCGGCCCCTCCGGCTGCGGCAAGTCGACCCTGTTGCGCATGATCGCCGGGCTGGAGAGTGTCTCCAGCGGCGACATCCTGATCGACGGCCAGCGCATGAACGAGGTCGGCCCAGCCGAACGCGGCCTGGCGATGGTGTTCCAGAGCTATGCGCTCTACCCGCACATGACCGTCGAGGACAACATGGGCTTCAGCCTGCGCCTGGCCGGCGTGGACAAGGAGCAACGCCGTCAGAAAGTGCTAGAAGCGGCGCGCATCCTGCAGCTCGAGAACCTGCTCGAGCGCAAGCCCAAGGCGCTCTCCGGCGGCCAGCGTCAGCGCGTAGCGATCGGCCGCGCGATCGTGCGCAACCCCAGCATCTTTCTGTTCGACGAGCCGCTCTCCAACCTCGACGCCGCGCTACGGGTGCAGATGCGCATCGAGCTGGCGCGCCTGCACGAAGAGCTCGATGCCACCATGATCTACGTCACCCACGATCAGATCGAGGCGATGACCATGGCCGACAAGATCGTGGTGCTGCAGGGCGGCATCGTCGAGCAGGTGGGCTCGCCGATGGAGCTCTATCACCACCCGCGCAACCGCTTCGTCGCCGGCTTCATCGGTTCACCGAAGATGAACTTCATCGATGTCGAAGTGCGCGACGCCCGCGGCGAGGGCATCCTGGTGCGCCTGCCAGGCGGTGGCGAATCACGTATACCGGTGGACGGCAGCGGCTGCCAGGCGGGCGACATTGCCACTCTGGGCATCCGTCCGGAGCATCTGATCCTCGATGATAACGGCCCGCTGACGGGCGAGATCGTGGTCATCGAGCGTCTCGGCGGGGTCACCTCGCTCTACGTGCAGTGCTTCGGCGAAGAGTGGATTCTGGTCACCGACGGCGAGGTCTCCCATCGCGTGCGCGACAGCGTGCGTTTCGGCTTCGCCCCCACCCGCGCGCACCTGTTCGCGGAGGACGGCCTGGCCCTGCCCCACCTCGAGCGCCATCCGCTGGTCAGCGTCGAACGCAAGGAGAACCGGGCCGCCATCAGCTGACACCCCTGGCGAAACGCCGATCCACCGCGGACCGCCTGCCGGGCAGACGGAAGACCGGGAGCGCCGTCTACACGGCGCTCCATTACCACTCGGCTATGGAGCCATCCTCGTGCGTCCATACCGGATTGCGCCAGCGATGCCCGATCTTAGCGCGCTCCTCGACGAACGCCTCGTCGATCTCCACCCCCAGCCCCGGGCCGTCGGGGATCGCACAGAAGCCGTCTTGAATCGATAGCGCGGACTTGTCCACCAGGTAGTCGAGCACATCGTTGCCCTGATTATAGTGAATGCCCATGCTCTGCTCCTGGATGAACGCATTATGGTTGACTGCGTCCACATGCAGCGAAGCCGCCAGGGTCAGCGGCCCCAGCGGGCAGTGCGGGGCCAGGGCGACATCGAAACACGACGCCAAAGTGGCGATCTTCATGCCCTCGCTGATGCCGCCACAGTGGGAGAGATCGGGCTGCACGATATCGACCATGCCCTCGGCGAGCAGATCGCGGAACTGATAGCGGGTGTGCAGACGCTCACCGGTGGCGAGCGGATAGCCCAGGCCACCGGCGATATGCTTGAGGCTGGGCAGGTGCTCGGGCAGCACCGGCTCTTCGACGAACATCGGATGATAGGGCTCGAGTTCGCGCAGCAGCGCCTTGGCCATGGGCCGATGGACACGCCCGTGGAAGTCGATGCCGATGCCCACGTCGGGGCCGACGGCATCGCGCGCCTCGGCGACCCTCGCCACCGCCTCATCGACCTTGGCATGCGAATCGACGATCGCCATCTCGGCGGTGCCGTTCATCTTGAACGCGGTGAAACCCTTCTCGACCAGTGCCTTGGCACCGGCGCCGACATCGCTCGGTTTGTCGCCGCCGGTCCAGGCGTACATACGCATGCGATCGCGTACCTTGCCACCGAGCAACTGGTGCACGGGCACACCCAGATCACGACCTTTCAGATCCCACAGCGCCTGGTCGATACCGGCGATGGCACTCATCAGAATCGGGCCGCCGCGATAGAAACCAGCGCGATACAGGGTGTTCCACAGGTGCTCGATACGGTGCGGGTCCTGACCGATCAGGTAGTCGGCGAGTTCATGCACCGCCGCCTCGACGGTCGCGGCACGCCCCTCGACCACCGGCTCGCCCCAGCCGTAGCAGCCTTCGTCGGTCTCGATCTTGAGAAACAGCCAGCGCGGCGGCACCTGCCAGGTCTTCAAACGGGTAATCTTCACGGCTCACCTATTTGCTAAGTCAATGTCATGCAACTGGGTCAATGTCATGAGATGTATGGGCACGGGACGTCACCGGCTCTCTCCGCGAGGCTCAGGACGAGGCTTGCGGCAGACCGATCACGCGGGGATGTCGTACCAGCTCCTCCATGCCGAGATCACGCCCGGTCCTTTCGAGTACCGCCCGCGCGGCCTCGACGGCTTCCTCCGGCTGGCGCAGGCGGATCGCCTCCAGCACCCGGGCATGGCGCGACATGCTGTCGTCGAGCTCGCCGGCACTGTGATTGGAGCGGGCGACGATCATCGCGATGGCGGGCTTGAGCACGTGCGAGATCTGCGCCCAGATGAGATTGTGCGAGGCCGCGAACACCGCTTCGTGGAAGGCGACATCGTAGTCGTCGTGGCTCATCCCCTGCCAGCACAGATCCGGCGCCTCCAGCGCCGCCAGCATGCCCGCGTGCGCGCTTTCGATCGCCAGCAGGTCGGCGGCGGTGGCGTGGGTCGCCGCCAGCCCGGTGACGAATGGCTCAACCGCTACGCGGAAAGCGAAGACCTCACGCTGCAGTTGGGGGTTAGGCCGCGCGTAGCGCGCCATCCAGGCACTCACCTGAGGGTCGAGCAGATGCCAAGCGGCCAGCTCGCGCACCCGTGTGCCCTGCCCCGAGATACGCGTGACCAGCCCGGCATTGACCAGCTTCTGCAGCGCGCTGCGCACGGTGCTGCGGCTGACCCCGAAGCGCGTGCAGAGATCGATCTCGCGCGGAATCATTTCGCCGCTGGCGTACTCACCGCCGAAGATCGAGGCTGCCAGCGCGTCGGCGATGTCGGCACGGGGTTCCCGAGCGGCGGCGGCTCCGGCGGTTTGCACGTCTGTCGGCATGGATGTTCAACTCACTGGACACTATGTCCGACATAGCCTCAGACATGCCAAAGGATAATGCTCTTAGACCATGGTCATGAACAAGACCAAAGTTGTAGGAAGGAAGCCTCAAGGATCACGTCTGGCGAACGAATACCAGCATTGACACGAATTGAGCGGCTGAGGGATCGCTGTCCCGGGAGCGGTCATCGGCAACTGTAACGGCGGATGAAATACGTTTAGTATCGCCGCCCTCACCATTTTTCGAGGATAACGAGATCCATGACGCATCGACCTCCGCTTTGGGAGTCTCCTCGCTCTTGGCAGTGTCCCCGCGGCTTGTGGGTTGTGGGCGTCGCCTGTATCTGGGCTTACGCCTTTCTGGGCATAGTGATGGATCATCTTGGTAGTAAGACGGGTACCTTGTCAGCGTTGCTGGGTCTCATCGCCATACTCGTCTACGGAAAGACGATGCGCCGCTCCGCTGCGCTATGGTTGCTGCTGGCCGCGATCGTGGTGCAAGTCATCTCCTGGACTTTCGGCTATTACCATCATCCGCAATGGATCGCGGACAATCCGCAGGTCGACCGTCTGGCCAAGCTATTCATCTTCATCGCCGTCGCTTGGTGGCTTGGCGGCAGCACCCGCAACACGCTTTGGCTCTGGATGCTGGCGCTGCTCGGCTTCCTCGTCGCCGTGCTGCTTGCCGGCCCAGGCGAATGGCTGCGTGGCCTGGAGGGTGAACGTGTCGGTTTCGGTATTCGCAACCAACAGCACGGTTCGATGCTGTTCGGGGTCGCCTTTCTCGGCCTGGTGATCTTCGCCAGGCGCCTGATCATGCCGGCCGGCAGTTGGGTGCTGTGGCGCATAATCATCTGGATACTGGCGATGGCCCTGTGCGTCACAGCCATCGCCATCGGCCAGACCCGCGCGGTGTGGCTGGCGCTGGTCGTCGCCCTACCCGTCGCCGGCATCATCATGCTGGCCTGGGCGCGGTGGCGCGGCACCGGCCAGCGCGTGCTGGGGCCAATTCTGGCGGGTCTGGCGATAGGCTGTCTGTTGATTCTGATCGCGGCCTGGCTCTTCGGCGGCGTGCTGATCGAGCGCATTACCGCCGAGTCCTCTGTCATCTACCAGCTCGCCCAGGGCAATCTAGACGCCGTGCCCTATTCGAGCATCGGTATCCGAATCCATAGCTGGATAGCGGCTTTTCAATGGATCGCGGAGCGCCCGCTGGTGGGCTGGGCCGGCGAGGGGCGCAGCCTGGTGATCGACCACACTCCCTGGCTGCCGGTGGGAGTCAAGCAGAACTTCGGACACCTGCACAACTTCTTCATCGAGATATGGGTAGCCTACGGTCTGCTTGGCGTGGCGGTGATTGCCGCCCTGGCGTTCTGGATCGGGCGTGGGACTTGGCTAGCCTGGCGAGGCGGTGCCATGCCCAACGACATCGCCCTGTTCGGCGCGGCTTTCTTCGTCTACTGGATCATCGTCAATCAGTTCGAGTCCTATGACTCGTTCTGGACCGGGGTCTACGTGCATAACCTGATCGTTGGCGGCCTGGTGACTCACTACTGGCGCTGGCGCTACGCCAAACCCTAAGAGAAGGCGTAAAAGCAGCGCGCCGCCGAGATGAAAACCTCGGCGGCGCGCGGAAAAAAGATCGACGCCTTGGGCGGCACCAAAGAGACTTACTTCAACCAGCGAGCGCCCTAATGCAGTGGCTCAGAGACTCCCGCCATGGGGGCAAGACGACACCGAAAGTCGCGCTCAGCGAGGCGGTGTCCAGCCGCGAATTATGCGGCCGCGGCGCCGGTTGCGGATAGTCAAAGGAAGCGATGGCCTCGGTCGTCGGCCGTCGAGCAGGGTCGAGCAGCCCTTGAGCGATCGCTTCATCGAAGATTGCCTCGGCGAAACCGTACCAACTGGTCGCTCCGCTGGCCGTGAGGTGGTGGATGCCCGCCATCTGCTCGGTCCAGCCCTCACGGCGCCAGCCGTTTAACGCCAGCGCAGTGATATCGGAAATGGTAGCGGCCCAGGTCGGCGCACCGATCTGGTCATCGATGATTCGCAGTTGGTCACGTTCCTGCGCCAGGCGCAGCATGGTCTTGACGAAATTATGGCCATGGGCGGCATAGACCCAACTGGTCCGCAGTACCAGCGCCTTGGCGCCCGACTCAATGATTGCCTGCTCACCCTCGCGCTTGGTCTGGCCATAGACCGACGCCGGGGCTGTCGCATCATCGGGTCGATAGGCCGTATTGCCCTCACCGGCAAAAACATAATCCGTTGAGTAATGAACCATCGGAATATCGCGCTCGGCACAGACCGTGGCCAGCTCTGCCACCGCCTCGGCATTGATGCGTCTGGCTAGTGCCGGCTCGCTCTCCGCACGGTCGACCGCGGTATAAGCCGTGGCGTTGATCACCACGCCCGGCGCATGGCGTGACACCGTCGCAGCCGCGGCGCCCGGCTCAGCCAGATCGCACTCCTGACGCCCCAGGGCGAGCCCACGACCGAAAGGCTGCATGGCCCGTGCCAGCTCGCGCCCGACTTGGCCGTTGGCCCCCAGAATCAGATAATCAATCTCCGTGTCGCTCACGCGAACACCTCCGCTTCGCAGAGTGCAACGCCAGCGAGATCCTTGTCAGAGAGCGTGAGATCGGCGACCTCAGGCCACTCAATACCGAGCTCGGGGTCGTCGTAACGGATACAGCGCTCCGACGCTGGATGATAATAGTCGGTGGTCTTGTAGAGAAAATCCGCGCTCTCAGAGAGCACCACGAAACCGTGTCCAAAGCCTTCGGGCACCCATAGCTGGCGATGGTTGTCAGAAGAAAGCTCCACGCCCACCCACTGGCCGAAACGGGGTGAAGAGCGGCGTAGATCGACGGCGACGTCGAAGACGCGGCCATGGGTCACGCGCACCAACTTGCCTTGGGGCTTCTCGAGTTGATAATGCAAACCGCGCAGCACGCCTCGACGTGAGCGTGAATGGTTGTCTTGCACGAAATCACGCCGGCAGCCGGTAGCTTCCTCGAAAGCGGCACGGTTAAAGCTCTCCATGAAGAAGCCCCGCGCGTCGCCGAACACCTTCGGTTCCAGAACCATGACTTCAGGCAGAACGGTCGCCACAGCCTTCATCGATAAACCCCACGCTCTTTCACCACTCGGCGTAGGTACTGACCATAACTGCTCTTAGCTAGCGGCTCGGCCAACGCCAGCATTTGATCATCGTCGATCCACCCATGCCGCCAGGCTATCTCTTCTGGACAGCAAAGCTTCAACCCTTGACGATGCTCCAGGGTGGCGACGAAATGCGATGCCTCCATCAGCGACTCATGAGTGCCGGTATCGAGCCAGGCAAAACCTCGCCCCATGATCTCGACGCTGAGATCACCGCGCTCGAGATAGAGCCGATTGATATCGGTGATTTCCAGTTCACCGCGTGCGGAAGGTTTCAGCGACTTCGCCATCGCGACGACATCGCTGTCGTAGAAATAGAGCCCAGTTACCGCGAACGGTGATTTGGGCTCTGACGGCTTCTCCTCGAGAGACGTTGCACGCCCCTCGGCATCGAAATCGACAACACCATAACGCTCGGGATCATGAACGTGATATGCAAAGACACTGGCACCTTGGGGCTGAGCCGCAGCATTGTTCAATAGCGGCTGAAAATCATGCCCGTAAAAAATATTGTCGCCTAAAACCAGACAGCTCGGCGCACCGTCGAGAAATGTTTCTGCGATAATGAAGGCTTGCGCCAGGCCGTCCGGAGACGCCTGCACGGCATACTCGAGCGAAACACCCCATTGATGGCCATCGCCTAACAGCTGCTCGAAACGCGGCGTATCCTGAGGTGTAGAGATGATCAAAATTTCGTCGATCCCTGCCAGCATCAGCGTCGACAAGGGATAATAGATCATCGGCTTGTCATAGACAGGCAGCAATTGCTTCGAGATCGATATCGTGACCGGGTGGAGGCGAGTACCGGAGCCTCCGGCGAGGATGATACCTTTGCGCTTCATGGCCTTTGTCCTAGTTCTACTCAGTTCGAGCCGTAATGGTGCGTCGTCCACTCGCGATAGGCACCGCTGGTGACCCCCTTCACCCAGCTATCATTCTCCAGATACCACTGCACGGTCTTGCGTAGCCCGGAGTCGAATGTCTCACGCGGCTGCCAACCAAGCTCGCGTGCGATCTTGCCAGCATCAATGGCATAGCGAAGATCATGGCCCGGGCGATCCTTGACATAGGTGATCAGGTTAGCATAGGACGCCACACCCGCTGGACGCTCAGGGGCTAGCTCCTCAAGCAGCGCACAGATACGCTCGACCACTTCGAGATTACGGTGTTCGTTATGCCCGCCAATATTGTAAGTTTCTCCGATTTTGCCCGACTCGAGTACCGTGACTAGCGCCCGTGCATGATCCTCGACATACAGCCAGTCTCGCACCTGACTGCCATCGCCGTAGACGGGCAACGGCTTGCCCGCACGAGCATTGAGGATCATCAGGGGGATCAGCTTCTCGGGGAAGTGATAGGGACCGTAATTGTTCGAGCAGTTGGTCACCAACACCGGCAGGCCAAAGGTGCGGTGCCAGGCCCGCACCAGATGGTCGGAACCGGCCTTGCTCGCCGAATAGGGTGAACTGGGAGCATAAGGCGTCGCTTCGGTGAATAAGACATCCGGTCCTTCGAGATCGCCATACACCTCATCGGTAGAGACATGATGGAAGCGAAACGCCTGGCGCCCCGCCTCCGTCAGCGTCTCGAAGTAGCCCCTGGCTACTTCCAGCAATACCCCGGTCCCCACCAGATTGGTCTGGATGAAGTCGGCCGGACCGTGGATCGAGCGGTCCACGTGAGACTCCGCCGCCAGATGCATGACCGCATCGGGCCGGTGACGCTCGAACACGCCGCGTAGGGCATCCGCATCGCAGATATCGACCTGCTCGAACGCATAGCGTGAGTTACCGCTCACTCCACTCAGGGAAGCCAGATTGCCCGCATAGGTGAGCTTGTCGACATTGACAACGCTGTGCCACGTGTTACCAATCACATGGCGAATTACCGCCGAGCCGATGAACCCAGCGCCACCTGTTACCAGAATTTTCATGACACACCCTGCCGAATCGAAAATCCATTCAGTCTACGGGTTCAAGCACTGAACGGCTACGCGCCACATCGCCAAAGGACTGAGGACAACCTCAATGAAAAAGTGTAGTACGTAACCCATCAGGCATGGATGGCGTTATATCCGATTGCTACTCCCCAAAAAATTCAAAGTAATTAGCGATAGCCGTATGGATTTTTGCACTGCCAGCGCCAGGTATCCATCAGCATGTCATCCAGTCCGCGTTCAGCGGTCCATCCCAGCTTCCGCCTCGCCTTACCCGCATCGGCCCAGAATGCTGGGAGGTCACCGGCCCGTCGCGATGTGATTAAATAGGGCACATCTACTCCAGTTACCCGCATGAAACTGTTGACCATAGCTAGCACCGACACTCCTTGCCCGGTTCCCAAGTTATAGATCGAGACACCTGGCTCAAGAACCGCGGGCAGGGCCTTGAGGTGCCCAAGAGCCAAGTCCACCACATGCAGGTAATCGCGCTCGCAGGTCCCATCCGCGGTCGGATAGTCGTCACCAAAGATCGACAGGCGCTCCCGGCGACCTACGGCCACCTGGGCGATGAAAGGCATCAAGTTGTTGGGGATACCTTGCGGGCATTCTCCCAGCCAACCGGACGGATGAGCTCCGATCGGGTTGAAGTACCGTAGCAGCACCACAGACCAGCGTGCGTTGGCTGACACTAAATCCTCCAGCAGCTTCTCGACCATTGCCTTGGAGGTGCCGTATGGGTTTGAAGTGGTGCCACGTGGCATAGTCTCGACATAGGGCACCGGCGCTTCCTCGCCATACACCGTGGCCGAAGAGCTGAATACGAGCCGCCGTACTCCTGCAGCTTCCATCGCCTGACATAGCACCAGAGTGCCGTAGAAATTGTTCTCGTAGTAATCCAGAGGCCGAGAAACACTCTCTCCCACCGCCTTCAGGCCGGCGAAGTGTATGACCGTCTCGATATCGTGGCGGGAAAAGACCCCATCCATGGCCTGACGGTCCCGAATATCGGCCCGAATGAAGCGAACAGACTGACCGGTAATCTTTTCGATACGCTGCAGCGCCACCTCGGAGCCATTACACAAGTTGTCGACCACCACTACGGAATGCCCCGCCTGGAGCAGCTCAACGACAGTATGCGAACCGATGTAGCCTGCACCACCCGTTACCAGTACTTGCATGGAATTACCTTTGAGATGATTCAGTGCGCGTGGGGATGAAAAAGCCCACGCCACATGGTCAGGAACATGATCTTGAGATCTAGCCACACGGACCAGTTATCTATGTACCAGAGATCGTGCTCAATCCGCGCCTTCAGATCCGTGTCGCCCCGCCAGCCATGCACTTGGGCCCAGCCAGTGATGCCCGCATGCACCATGTGCTTACGCATGTAGCCCGGGATCTCTTGCTTGAACCGATCAACGAAGACCGGTCGCTCGGGGCGTGGACCGACCAGAGACATATCGCCGCGGATGACATTGAGCAGCTGCGGCAGTTCATCGAGACTGGAACGGCGTAGGAAACGTCCAATGGAGGTGGTCTTTTTGGTCTTAGCGCCGCCCCAGCGCACGCCGTGCTTCTCGGCATCAACCGGCATGGTGCGAAACTTGAGCATCTGGAACGACTCCCCGTTCCAGCTCATGCGCTGCTGGCGATAGAATACCGGCCCCCGAGAGGTCAGCTTCACCGCCAGCGCAATACTCAGCATCAGCGGCGACAGCACCACCAGTGCCAGCCCTGCCAACAGCTTGTCCTCGAGCAGCTTGATGAACCGTGATGAGCCACTCATCGGGCTACAGCTCATATCCAGCAGGTACAAGCCCGCCACGGTGGAAATATCATGATTTAGCAGGCGTAAGCCCTGCATATCCGGCAGATAGCGAATATTGCCGATGCAGTGGCCCAGTTGCTTCAGGATCTGATCCACGGCCTGACCACGAGACAGCGGTAGACATACCCATATCTCGTCACTTCTAAGCTCTCTGTCCACCTCGATATTGAAGGCACGGCAGTCCGGCACGCCCAAGGCTGCACAGCCGGCCGTGTCCATCAAGCGTACCGAGACGATATCGAATCCCGCAGAGGGCTGCTGTCGGACGTGCCGGAGAGCGGTCTGGCAGGAGTCAAGGTCCCCCACCAGGATCACTTTCTTGCGGTTGCGCCCCTGGCTGCGGATTCTATTCAGGATCGGATAGGCAATGGTCCGAATGCTGACGCAAAGTGCGAAAGCACTGGACAGCCACAGCGATAACCAAGTCCGCGAGAACAGCGCGCCGGTCTTGGTGAAATACAGATAAGTCAAGATCATCGCGCCTAGTATCACGACGCCTTGGGCGATTCGCACGACCAGTTCGACACGCACGGCTCCGCGCCAAGATCGGTAAATGCCACAGGAAGAGAAAATCAGCAACCCGAGTAGCATGCCGGACAACATCATCCACTGGTAACGCTCCAACATGTCGCCCATGGAGCCGAAACGGTACAGATATGCTAGCCCGCCCCCCGCGAGCAGAGAGGCAGCATCGGCGGCACGCGCTGCCATGTGCGAGTAGGGAGTGAACCCGGACAGCGTCTTGGCATGCTTGGCCATAGGGTCAGGAATACCGTTTCACAAGATCATCATGAGACCGAAGAGTGTGACCTCGCAGGGCGTCCCACAAAGCGGCAACGCATAGTCTGAGATACTTCCGCTTTTCCGAATAATGACGTGTCGCCAGCAACCAGCTCAGGACCTTGACCGGGACTACCAGTGGAAACCACCGCCCCGCAGCGATGCGATACATCAAGAGACCGTTGCGATAGGTGTAGTAGGCCTTCCATAGCGGAGAGTAGCGCACCATCTTGCCGGCGAACGTCGAACAGTCATGTATGAACCGCACATCGGGCAGGAATACATGGCGCCCCCCGTCGCGGGTGAGGCTAAGGGTGTAGATGATGTCGTCACCATAGATGAACAGCTCCCCCCTCGGCAGGCCAATACGCTCGATAGTCTCACGGCGCACGAAGCAGCCCACGAAGGACGAGGAATCAATATCGAGTGGCCGGCTGGTGCGATAAGCGGCATCTTCGACATGAAAGCCTTCCCTGGACCGCCCCGTCACCATGCCGGTAACGGTACGCCGAAGCAGCTTGCCATGCCAGAATGGATTCCAGCTGGGTCTGTTCATTTCGCAAATCCGACCGTCCGGGTAATACACAGCCGCTGCGGCCCCCTCGACGCCCTCCAGGTCCAGCTCCAAGAACCGAGCAAGCGCCCCAGGGGCCGGCCGCGCGTCGTCGTCGAAGCAGACCAGCCAGTCGGGCTCGAACACCTCAAGCGCCTCTCGAAAACCCAGCTCGAAGCCGCCAGCCCCGCCCAAGTTTCGTTCTGGGGTCAGCACACACAGGCGGGCATCCGATAGTCCCTTCAGCCATTCTCTGCTGCCATCAGTGGAACCGTTGTCGACCACTACGACCCCGGAGACAGGCTCTGTCAGCACAGCCTCGACAGCTTGCCTGAGGTGCACCAGACGATCGAACGATACGATCACAGCCGCAAGCCGAGGCTGACCAGGGCATCCGCTGCTGGAACCTCTCATATGTTCGCTCACTGTCACACCTGGGCGAAGAACGCTGGTATCTGGTCACCTCGTGCCTGTCGGTCCAGAAATCCACGGGCGGCGTCCAGCGCCTCGCGAATCGTCACGTCCATGTCTAGGTACTTATAGGTGCCCAATCGGCCCACGAAGGTCACGTTTTCAAGCTGTTCGGCCTGCTCGACGTAGCGCACCAGCAGCGCCTTCTCGTTGACCAAACGGATAGGATAGTAGGGCACATCGTCCGGACCGCATTCCCGGCTGTACTCCCGATAGCAAACGGACGCCTCGTGCTCCTCCCAAGGAGAAAAGTGCTTGTGTTCGGTGATACGCGTATAGGGGACGGATGCTTCCCCGTAATTCATCACCGCACAACCCTGATAGTCACCGTTGTAAGTGAATTTCTCAAACTCCAGTGTTCGATAGCCTAGCCGCCCCAGCTCATAGTCGAAGAAGCCATCCAATGGACCCGAATAGAAGACATGGTCGTACTCACCGAGTTGATCACGGTGGAACCGGGTGTTCAAGCGCACCGAGATGGAGGGATGATCGAGGATTGCCTCGACCAGCCGGGTATAGCCATGCTCGGGCATGCCCTGGAAACGGTGGAAGAAGTAGTTGTCATTATAGTCGAAACGCACCGGCAGGCGCTTAAGGATACTTGCTGGCAGCTCGCTGGGATGGCAACCCCACTGCTTCTGGGTGTAGCCCTTGAAGAAGGCCTCATAGAATTCGCGCCCAACGAAGCGCAGCGCCTGCTCTTCGAAGGTCTGAGGATCCTCGATGGAGGTGTCCGCCTGTTCCTCGATAAACGCACGTGCCTCATCGGGACGCATCGTCTTGCCGAAGAATTGGTTAATGGTATGCAGGTTTACCGGTAGCGAGAACACCTGCCCCTTGGATGTGGTCTTGACCCGGTTGACGTATGGCTTGAAAGTCGTGAATCGGTTGACGTAGTCCCATACCTCTTGGTCATCGGTGTGGAAAATGTGAGGGCCATAAACGTGCACCATCACATCGGTCTCATCGTCGCGCCGAGTATGACAGTTACCGGCGATGTGCGGCCGAGCGTCCAGAATAGTGACCTTATGCCCGGCCTCGGCCAGCTCGCGACCAATAACAGCTCCCGAAAAGCCCGCACCAACAAGACATACATTCATACTTCACAACCTCTTACTTGGCATCGAAGATCTCACGCCAAAAGGTACGACTCGTCATATAGCCCATTTCACTTCTATAACTTCTTTTTAGCGCCCTAAACTTAAACAAAAAATAAAGCAACGACACAAAGAACCCACAACACTCTTTCAGAAAGAGCGTCTTATTATGTTCGGCAATGTAACCCATACCCGCCGACGGGTACTCGTAAAGCACCCTTTCAAACAGAAAAACCTCCCTAAAATTAGCCCGGTATCCCTTGCGCTGCAAAATGGTTGCATTCTTCATCAAGAAACCCGGCACCAGGTATCCATTAACCGTAAAGGCCCTTATTACCTTTCTCACCACCCCCTCTTTCGGCCCACCATATCGCACATCATGGTCAGCACGATAGACTGCCGTCATTTTTTCAGACGGCGTATAGGCGCCTATCTCTTCCCTAACCCTTGAGGTATCGAGGTTTTCTTTCCAGAATTGCGGTCCTTTCGCCACATCGTCGACAGCCTTGATTATAGCTCTGGCCGATGAATAATTGTAAGAAAATACATTAGCAGCAAAAAACCTGATCGCAACCTTAGCTGTAGAAAAGAAACCAGCATCCATGTGAGATAATTTTTGTACCAAATGATTTCTGACATCAAGGTACCAAGTGAAGGGCGAGCTCTTGAACGAGAAATCGTCACCCCATGTAGCGATGCCATTCATGGTCTTGATATTGAAGCCATTCTGCATGCTGAACATAATATCGTCGCCCCGTACGAAGAACGGGAACGCCAGGTGTTTCACGCCAGCAATCGTAAAGGCGAAGAACCACCAGCCGCCATAGTCGATATGGCGGTCGTTACACTCGGCCTCCAGCAAGTCACGCACTCTGCGCATATCCAGCCCATTCTTGAGGGGATGGCAGACCCCATCGAACCGGGCCCCCTTCTCGAACAGGCGGTACGACTCAACTTCACGCAGCATGCTACCTGACAAAGCCACACGCTCGTCGCACACGTAGCTCATGTAAGTATGTGTGCGGCGAATGGACTCGATTTCACAAGACGCATCGTCATCCATGAACAAGCAATGGCTGAAGCCGTTATCCTGCAGGTGCATTAGCCCCCGGGTGAATCCACCCGAACCGCCCAAATTGGGGCTCGGAATAACCGTGGCCCCTTCGGCCTCCGAGGGCTCTAGGTTTCGGGAATTATCCACGACCACAAGCCTGATTGAGCCGGATGTCCCGAGATTGGCCGTCACCTGCTCATTGATCCGACGAATCGCGGGCACAACCGCCTGCTTTCGGTTGAAGTGGGTGACCACGATGCCCAGGTCCACTGAACGCTTCTCCGAATCCTGGGTGACCCACCGCGCGCCGATGAAGGTAGCCTCTCCGAGAGCGCGCAACTGAATGAACAGTATCCCCGCCTCTAGGGCAACCCATTCGGCCAGTTCCAGACACGTTGGCTCATCAGTTGCAAGCGTCAGGGTTGCTTCTCGCAGCCAGCGCGTGGCATGGCCGATACGGTGCAAACCGATCCGCACCTGGAAGCGCCCGGCCCCTTCGAGCTCCAATGCCAACGTTTCCAGCCCACAGTCCTGCTTCCAGCGCTCGACCGTCAAACCATTGAAGAGAGTGTCGAAGGATGCGACACCTCCCGGGAAGAACGAAATCTCCTGACGCTCTCGGGAAGCGTAGGCGTTATAACGGCTTCTCACATAGAGCTTTTCATCCGCCGACAGCTCTAGCGACGGCAGAATGAACCGCTGAATCACCTGCCGGCTCATACCATTACTGTCGTAAATCCGGTCACTAGACAAAACTGGTTTCTCCAAAAACTCTTTATATGATGGACACACGACAGCAACGATAGGCCATATGGGTGAACAACACTCCAGCGACACCGAACGCGCGTCAATGGTCCAGCCGGATCACACGATCACACAATCTTTCGACCTGAGCCGCATCGTGTGAGACGAAGACAATGGTCTGATCCCTGCAGTGCATCTTCTCCATCATGGCCTGCTCCGCCTTTCCCCTGAAGTCTTCATCACCGACGCTAAGGACTTCATCGATCAACAGAACATCGGGGGTCAATGTAACGCCAACAGCAAAGCCGAGGCGAGAACGCATGCCAGAGGAGTAGGTTTTAATGGGCTGATAGACAAACTCTCCCAGTCCGGAGAATTCAATTATCTCATCCATTGAGCGCTTGATCCTGCGCTTCGAGAATCCCATCAACATGCCATTGATAATGATATTATCGATACCGCTCAGTTCATCATCGAACCCGGCCTGCAGCGCCAAGAGGCCCACACTCACCCCATGGTTGGTGATGCGACCTCGGTCCGGCGCCAAGATTCCTGCCATGACCTTCAGCAGGGTCGATTTGCCGGCACCATTGTGTCCTACGATGCCCAGCGTCTCACCGCGAAAGACACTCAGAGATACACTCGACAACGCCTTGTAGTACTTCTTTCCTTCAATGGGCTCATTCAACCGGTAGCGTATCTCAACTGACTCCAGCTCCAGCGCCACCTTGGCTTGACTCTGTTCACTCATCGCATGGCCACCTTGACCAAATTCCTGTGTACCAACCCATACACAACCAACACCGCCATCGCGATAGCACCGACCACCAGCACGAGCTGCAAAAAGACATCCCAGCTCGGCCACTCACCGGCCATGAGGATTGTCCGGTAGACCTCAAGCAGACTGGCAATGGGGTTCATGAAGAACAGATCGCGAAATTCAACTGGTACGCGCTCCGCTGTAAAGAAGACTCCGCTGAAGAACATCAGGAACTGGACGCCCGTGGGAATGATCTGCAGCAGGTCCTTGACCACCACCACCATCATCGCCACAAGCAACCCAAGGACCGTCATCAGCAGGAACTGCAGCAGGAACACCGGCAATAGTCCCAGCCACGTCAGATTGGGCGCATAGCCCATCAACAGCAGGAAAGCCACCAGCATAAGAAACACAGGCACCTGCTTGATTGAAGACTGCAGGACCGAGACGAACGGAAAAAAGACCGGGTTGATCCGCACCTGCTGCATTAGAAATCGCTCATCCAGTATGGACGGCGCCGACATCAGAATCCCCTTGGCAAACCACTGGAAAGGAACCAATCCCGTTATCAGGTATACGACAAACTCACTCCCCGTAGCGCCGGTCGAATGCTGAAAAAGCAGGACGCCGAAGACGAAGTAGAAGATCCCCATATACAGTAGAGGCTCCACGACCCACCACAGATAACTCAGTTTATTTCTTTTGGCCTCTGATTTCAGGTTCATAAATGACTTTGTCAAAGCCAGCTCCAAAAAAACCAGAAGCCTACTAAAAAAAATCATCCCGTTTCTCATAACAGAACCACATTCCAATTCACTCAAAAGAGCATACCTCACGGCTTTCGAAAACAGCTAAAAAACTAAAACCCCAGAACAAAAGCTCAAAAAATTTACCACGCGACAAACCGTTACACAAACCAGTCATTAATTTATTAGATTATTCGACTTATCCTGTGGGCTTGGACGGTTCCATCATACGACCCAAAGGGTCAACGACACTCGATGCGCTTGATGCCATTCTCAGGCTATGCGCGCAGATGAGGTGGCGAGGATACCGCAAGAAATTCGTGGGGCGCCAGGTTTTGTCAGCAAATTCATGGGCTGAGCAGACCTCTCTGCCCTCCGGACGGGGGCCAAGCAAGCCAGAACCCACTCAAGGACGTCAGGCAGGCAGATACTGGCCGGGGCGATGGGGCCTCGAAAAGCTCGTCGAAGCCGCTCACCCGATGCTGGGCATGGAAAATAATTAAGGAACATCTTACATTCACAACCCAACAGCCACTGTAGCCCCTTGAGCGCGAGAGCTGAAAAATAATTTGTATTCCCGACCAGCAGAGAACAGGAAAAAGTCTTGGATTATCAACCTACTTGACTTCGACGATCAGGTGTAGCATTCGCTTTTTCAAGCACACCCCACCCTGAACTATTACCATTATCACAAACTCCACTAAAAAAACAAAACTGCCATCATGATGATACTGACTTGTGCTAAAACTTTACTCAAAGGCTATCAGGAACCAATCTGTATCCATGCTAATAGTCGTGCCTGTGGGTGACTGCGAACGAGTGGCTGGCGTCTTATTGACCGGGGCCGAGTGAGGTTTTCAGAACCAAAAAATGGAGCGCCGCATGGCGGCGCCCCACTTCCCTCAGATCATCGACCCGGCGCTCTGCCGAGTCAAATCTCCTCAGCGATACACCGGCAACCGGCCGCAGACCGTTTCGACCTTGCCCTTCACCGCGTTCTCGGCTTCGCTCGAGTCGCCCTGCTGCATGGCGTCGAGGATATCGCAGATCCAGCCGGCGAGATCGCTGCACTCGGTCTCACCGAAGCCGCGGGTGGTCACTGCCGGGGTGCCGATACGCAGGCCGGAGGTGACGAACGGGCTCTGCGGGTCGTTGGGCACGGCGTTCTTGTTGACGGTGATGTGCGCGCGACCCAGCGCCGCATCGGCGTCCTTGCCGGTCAGGCCCTGCTTGACCAGCGAGAGCAGGAACAGATGGTCTTCGGTGCCGCCGGAGACGACTTCGTAGCCGCGCTCGATGAACACGCCGGCCATCGCCTGGGCGTTCTTGACCACCTGCTGCTGGTAGCTCTTGAACTCGGGGTCCATGGCTTCCTTGAAGCAGACCGCCTTGGCCGCGATGACGTGCATCAGCGGGCCACCCTGGCCACCGGGGAATACCGCAGCCTGCAGCTTCTTCTCGATCTCGGCATCGTTCTCGGCGGAGAGAATCAGGCCGCCACGCGGGCCGCGCAGAGTCTTGTGCGTGGTGGTGGTGACCACGTGGGCATGCGCCAGCGGGCTGGGGTAGACGCCAGCGGCGACCAGACCGGCGACGTGCGCCATGTCGACCAGCAGGTAGGCACCCACGCTGTCGGCGATCTCGCGGAACTTGGCCCAGTCGATGATCTGGGAGTAGGCCGAGAAGCCGGCGATGATCATCTTCGGCTGATGTTCCTTGGCCAGCTTGGCGACTTCGTCGTAATCGATCCGGCCGCTCTCGTCGATACCGTACTGCACCGCATTGTAGTGCTTGCCGGAGAAGCTCGGCTTGGCGCCGTGGGTCAGGTGGCCACCGGCGTCAAGGCTCATGCCGAGAATGGTGTCGCCCGGCTTGACCAGCGCCTGGAACACGGCGCCGTTGGCCTGGGAACCGGAGTGCGGCTGGACGTTGGCGTAGCTCGCGCCGAACAGTTCCTTGGCGTAGTCGATCGCCATCTGCTCGATCACGTCGACGTGCTCGCAGCCGCCGTAGTAACGCTTGCCGGGATAGCCTTCCGCGTACTTGTTGGTCAGCTGCGCGCCCTGCGCCTGCATCACGCGCGGGCTGGCGTAGTTCTCGGAAGCGATCAGTTCGATATGCGCTTCCTGGCGCGCGACTTCCTGCTGCATCGCTTTCCACAGGGCATCGTCGAATCCGGCAATCTGCATGTCTCGCGTGAACATCGGCGGGTATCCTCGGCTCGGGGAGGGGACGATCGGACCCGCCCCCGGCGGACTCCGATCATGAAAACGTGGCGCGATGATACCCCAGCGCCGGCGGCCTTTCCTATGAAAGTCCGTCATGCGCGCGCGCATAATTTCTTACCTTGGCTTTAGCCTGGGTAAAACGTCACCGGATGCGACATCCGCTGTCGGCGCACCGTCTTTCGGGTGCGCCGCGCGGACCGCTGGCATGCTGGAGTTTGCCTACACCATTCGCGCCCGGCGCCGCCTTGGTGCCAGCGCGCGTCGCACATCGCGGGTGGCCGCTGACGACGCTGCGCCGCCAGCGGAATGCTCGACCGGCGCCGCGCCTCAGGGGGCCAACGAGATCCAGACGGTCTTGAGGTCGGAGTACTCCTCCAGCGAGTGGTGGGACTTGTCGCGGCCGTTGCCCGACTGCTTGACGCCACCGAAGGGTACGGTCTGGTCCATCCCAGCCCAGTTGTTGACGTAGACCTGCCCCGACTGCAGCCGCCGCGAGACGCGCATGATGCGGTCGATATCCTGGCTCCAGACCCCCGCCGCCAGGCCGTAGTCGCTGTCATTGGCCAGCGCGATCGCCTCTTCTTCGGTATCGAAGCCGAAGACCGACAGCACCGGGCCGAAGATCTCCTCGCGGCCGATCGCCATGCTCGGCGAGACGCCGTCGAAGATCGTCGGCGGAATGAATAGCCCCGGCCCCTCCGTGGCGCTGCCGCCGCTGCGCAGGGTGGCGCCCTCTTCGACACCGCGGCGGATATAGTCGAGCACGCGCTGATACTGGGTGCGGTCGACCATCGCGCCCATGAAGCTCGACGGATCTAATGGATCGCCCGGCTGCATATGCTCGGCGGCCGCCAGCAGCTTGTCGACGAAGGTCTCGCGGATGCGGTTTTCCACCAGCAGCCGGGAGGCGGCGATGCACACCTCCCCCTGGTTATGGAAGATCGCCTCGGCGGCATGACGAGCCACGGCGTCGAGATCCTTGCAGTCGGCGAAGACCAGGTTGGGGCTCTTGCCGCCACACTCGAGATAGACGCGCTTGAGATTGGATTGCCCGGCGTACTGCATCAACTGCTTGCCCACCGCGGTGGAGCCGGTGAAGGCGAGGCAGTCGACGCCCATCGACAGCGCCAGCGCCTTGCCCACGGTGTGGCCGAAACCGGGGAGTACCTGGAAGACGCCGGCAGGTAGCCCGGCCTCGCGCGCCAGCGCCGCCAGACGCAGCGCCGACAGCGGTGACTTCTCCGAAGGCTTCAAGATCACGCTGTTGCCGGCGGCCAAGGCCGGGGCGATCTTCCACGCGGTCATCATCAACGGGAAGTTCCACGGCACGATCGAGGCGACCACCCCGAGTGGCTCGCGCAGCACCAGGCCCAGAGCATCGTCGCCGGTGGGCGCGACTTCGCCGTAGAGCTTGTCGATCGACTCGGCGTGATGGCGCAGGCAGCCGATGGCACCGTTCATGTCCCCCAGGGAGCTGCCGATCGGCTTGCCCATGTCGAGGGTGTCGAGCAGCGCCAGCTCCGCCTTGTGTGCCTCCATCAGCTCGGCAAGGCGCAGCAGCACCGCCTTGCGCGCCCCGGGCGGACGCCGCGACCACGCCCCTTCATCGAAGGCACGCCGCGCTCGGGCCACGGCCTTGTCGGCGTCGGCGACATCGCAGCTGGCGACCTCGGCGAGGGTGTCGCCGGTGGCCGGGTTGATGCTGGCGAAGGTCTCGCCGCTCTCCGCGTCGACGAAAGCATCGTCGATGAAGGCGCGGGTCTCGATCGTCAGCTCGCCGGCCAGACGCTGCCAGTCGGCCCGGGTCATCGCATCGGTCTTTGTTTCGGTCATCGCATCGGTCTTTGTTTCGGTCATAGCATCGGTCTTTGTTTCGGTCATCGCATCGCTCATTGCATGGCTCATCGCGGGTTTCTCCCTCGGACGCTGTCAGCAGAGCATACGCCGGCCGAGGCCTGCGCGGCACCTCGCCGTGGAGCCCCGCGCACGCCCCACCACTTCGCTAACCGCCCTTCCCCAATCACCCTTCTCCTAACAGCCCCAGGCTCTGCACCGGCGCCTGCCGGCGTAGGCCACGCGACAGTAAATGCCCGATCACGCCGATGAGCAGCGCGCCGCCGAACGGCAGCACCAACCATAGCCATAGATGCAGCCGCGGGGAGAGATCGAGCCAGCCGGCGTAGATGCCAAGCGCAGCGCCCTCGGCCAGCAGCGCCGCCATCAGCCCGCTGGTGAAGCCGAGCAGCGCGAACTCCACGCCCTGGACCCGCGAGAGCAGGCGCTGCCCGGCGCCGAAGACTCGCAGCAGCCCACTTTCGTGGGCGCGCAGGGTCTGGCTGGCGGTAAGCGCAGCATAGAGCACGCTGATCCCGGCGAGCAGCACGAAGCCCAGCACCAGCTCCACCGCCCGGGTGACCTGGGCCAGCAGCTCGCGCACCCGTGCGAGGATGGCGTCGACGTTGAGCAGCGAGACGCCGGGATAGGCCGCGACCAGCCGTCCCAGCACGTCGCCGTGGGCGGCGGCATCGAGGTGGAAGGCGGTGATGTAGCTATGGCCGTAGCGCTCGAGTACGCCGGGCGGGAAGATCACGAAGAAATTGGGGCGAAAGCTGTCCCAGTCGAGGTCGCGCAGGCTGGTGATCTCGCCGGTGACGCTGTCGCTACCGATGGTAAACGTCAGGCTATCGCCCAGCCCCACCCCGAGGCGCTCGGCGAGGCCGCGCTCGACCGAGATCGGCACGCTGCCCGCGGCCACCTGGGTGTCGGCGTCGAACCAGCGCCCGGCGACCAGTCGATTGCTCTCCGGCAGCGCCGCGCGCCAGGTGAGGTTGAGTTCGCGCTTGAGCGCGTTGTCGTCCCGATGTGCCTCGGGTACCGCTTCGCGCGCCGGACGGTCGTCGATGGCCGTCAGGCGCCCGCGCACCATCGGGTAGAGCGCACTGCGGGTATCGGCGACCTGATCGAGAATGTCACTGAAGCCCTCACGCTCGCCGGGCTGGATATTGATCGCGAAGTAGTTGGGCGTATCCGCCGGTAGCTGAGTCTGCCAGGCACTCAGTAGATCGCCACGGACCAGGGTGATGATCGCCATCGCCGCGAAGGTGACGGCAAAGGCCAGCAGTTGGCCGAGACTCGCCTGGCGCCGCCGTGCCAGCTGACTCGCGCCCAGGCGCAGGGCGCGGCTGGCCTCGCCGCCACGCGCGCCGAAGCGTGTAGCCAGGCGCAGCACCAGTGCCAACAACAGCCAGCCCACCCCCCACAGCACCACAAGCGCGATCAGCCCGCCCACCAGCAGTGCCGCGGCGAGCCCGAGGTCACCGGAGTAGAGCCACAGCAGCGCGCCGAACACCAGACTGGCCACCGCCACCATCAGCCACGCCGAAGCGGGCAGCGGATCGAGCTCGCGGCGCAGCACCTTGAGCGCACTGACCCGCTGCAGGCGCAGCAGCGTCGGCCCAGCGAAACCCACCAGCAC
Source organism: Gammaproteobacteria bacterium MFB021 (assembly GCA_000737985.1). Classification (GTDB taxonomy): domain Bacteria; phylum Pseudomonadota; class Gammaproteobacteria; order Pseudomonadales; family Halomonadaceae; genus Salinicola. Next base: position 62,462 of record JNVT01000097.1, read on the forward strand.
CGCCAGCGCGGTCAACACCCCCAGCAGCAGCGGCAGCATGCCCGGCGCCGGCAGCGTCAGCGGTAGAAAGCGCGCCAGCAGGGCCAGCAGCGCGGCCTGCCCCACCAGCCCCAGCAGCGCGCCGACCACCGAGGCCGCCAGCGCCAGCCAGGCCAACTGCCAGGCGAACAGCTGGGCCAGCTGGCGCTGACTGGCGCCGAAGCAACGCAGCAGCGCGGCGGTATCCAGATGGCGGTCGACATAGCGCCGGGTGGCCATGGCCACCGCCACCCCGGCCAGCAGCACCGCCGCCAGTCCGGAGAGACTCAGGTACTTCTGCGCCCGGGTCAGGGCGCTGCCGAGCTGCGGCTGGTCGTCGCGCACGTCCTCGACCTCCACGCCCTGCTGGCGCAGCCGCGTGAGCAGATCGCCCACCGCTGCCACCGCCGCGGGGGAGCCCTTGGCCAGCAGTTCGTATTCGATCCGCGAACCTGGACGCACCAGCCCGGTGGCGTCGAGATCGGCCAGACGCATCATCAAGCGCGGGCTGAGGCTGGCGAATCCCGCCGACTGATCCGGTTCGCGATCGATCAGCCCGGACACCGTCAACTCACGCTGACCCACCTGCACCGGTTCGCCGATCGCCACGTCGAGCAGCTGGGCGAGTCGCGGCGCGATCCATACGCTGCCCGGCGCCGGCCCCGCGGCGCGCTCGACGATGCCCTCACCGAGGTCGACGCGCAGCTTGCCGTAGAGCGGATAGGCGCCGTCGACCACCTTGAGACTGGCCAGCTGGAAGGCGTCGCCGTGGCTGACCATGGAGACGGTATCGACCTGATCGGAGAGGGTCAGCCCGGCAGTGCGCAGCGTGTCACGCAGGTCATCGCCGAAGGGGTCACTCTGTTCGAGCTTGATGTCGCCGCCCATCAACTGGCCGGCCTGACGGGTCAGACCGCGATCCAGGCGGTCGAGAAAGAAGCCGATCATGGTGGTCGCCGCCACCGCCAGCACCAGGGCGACGAACAGCGCGCGCACGTCTCCGGCGCGCAGATCGCGCCGGAGCCCCTTGAACGACAGCGCCAGCAGCGAACCGGCCGCCCTCATGCCTGCACCTCATCGGGCTCGAGTGCCACCAGTCGGCCGCCGTCGAGACGCAGGCAGCGCTGGCAGCGCCGCGCCAGATGGGGGTCGTGGGTGACCAGCACCAGAGTGGTGCCGGCCTCGCGGTTGAGCGCGAACAGCGACTCGATGATCGCGCTGCCGGTGTCGCGGTCGAGATTGCCGGTAGGCTCGTCGGCGAACACCAGCTCGGGCCGGGTGACGAAGGCGCGCGCCACCGCAACGCGCTGCTGCTCGCCGCCGGAAAGCTGCTTGGGTAGATGATCCAGACGCTCGCCGAGCCCGACCCGGCCGAGCCAGTCACGCGCCCGCTGCTGATGATCGCGGCCGGGCGTCAGCTCCAGCGGCAGCATTACGTTCTCCAGCGCGGTCAGGGTGGGCAGGAGCTGGAAGTTCTGGAACACGAACCCTACCCGCCCTGCGCGCAGCGCGGCGCGGCCATCCTCGTCGAGCGCCGGCAGTGCGGTACCGAACAGCGCGAGTTCGCCATGGCTGGGCGTATCCAGCCCCGCCAACAGCGCCAGCAGGGTCGACTTGCCCGCCCCGGAACTGCCCAGAATCGCCACGCTCTCGCCAGGCATGACGCACAGGTCGAGGTCGTCGAGGATGGTCAACTGGCGCTCGCCGCTGGTGACCTGCTTGCCCAGGCCGCGGGCCTCGAGCGTCGGGATCGCGGCGGCCGAGGCGGCACGCGAGTCGCGGGAATCGGACATGAATCGGGGCTTCCTGTACGGTGGCGCGTCCCGCTGGGTGTCGGCGGCATCCCGCCGCGCGGCCAGCCGTGGACGCCGATGCTCTCCACTCTGGCACGGATCCCCCCGACCGGCCAGGCGGGCCCGGGATGCGGTATGGCGCCGGCTTGCGGCGCTCGGGCTCGACGGCATCGGGATCACCGCCCCGAGGATGCGCGTCAAGGCGTCTCGATGTCGGTGGGAGACGCAGTGGCATGCGGGGTGGCGCGGCTCGTGGGAGAGGTCATTGAAATAGCCGGCGTCGCGCTTACCGGCATACTTGCCGGCGAAGTGGTTGCGACGGCAACATGGCGATTTCGATCGCCCGTCACCACGCCGACCCGCGCACGGCTCTCGCCTCCCTGCCAGAGAAACGGTGGCAGGAACATGGTGCTCGGGATATGGAGCATGAAAACGCTTATTAGCGTTTTGCCGAGCCCGTGATCGGATAATATCTGCGTTCGCCGATTCTCCCGAGGAGTGAGACATGTTGCCTGGTTCGAGAATGCCCGGTTCGACGAAGAGGTCGACGACGCTATGGCTACGGCTCCGCAGCGGCCTGGCGCGTGCGCTGCTGGCGCTGGCCATGGCGCTGACGCTACTGCCCGGCGCCGCGCAGGCACACACGCTGTTGGTGATGGGTGACAGTCTCAGTGCCGCCTATGGCATCGACCCTCAGGCGGGCTGGGTCAGCCTGCTCGAACGCAAGCTGGGCAAGGGCTATCCGGTCATCAACGCCAGCATCTCAGGCGAGACCACCTCGGGTGGCGCGGCGCGGCTGCCCGAGCTGCTCAAGCAGCATCACCCGGATATCGTGCTGCTCGAACTCGGCGGTAACGATGGCCTGCGCGGACTCTCGCCCCAACAGATGAAGGTCAATCTGGCCAAGATGGTCGAACGCAGCCGCGCGGAGGGCGCCCGCGTACTGCTGCTGGGCATCGAGGTGCCACCCAACTACGGCCCCGCCTATACCAACGCCTTTCGTAACGTCTTCACTCAGCTCGCCGACGAGCACGATCTGCCGCTGGTGCCGTTTCTACTCGAAGACGTCGATCTCGACAGCATGCTGCAGGCGGACGGCATCCATCCGACCGCCGAAGCCCAGCCGATCATCCTGGCCAATGTCTGGGCCAAGCTCGAACCGATGCTCGCCGACGACGCCGACCACCAGCGCTGAGCCGGATGGTAGCGCCTGGCACGCGGTCAACGGCGTGCTAGGCTCTGGACGGAAACTGCCTGCAGTCGACGGCGCTGAACCGCTGACATTTCGTGGTCAGGCCGAATCGGCCAAGTCAGATGCGATTCAAGCCCGAGGAGGCACCGGGCGCCCCACCAAGAGGTCAACAGATGCAGATGGAAGGCGATACGGCGCTGGTTGCGGCCTATGAATTGAACGGCAGCGGCGGCGGCTCATTGCTCAGCGTGAGACAGCTGCGCGAAGCCTGGCAGTCGCCGGAGCGACCGCTGTGGATGCATCTCGATTTCCGCCACACCGACGTGAGCACCTATCTCGAGGATATCGCCGGGCTCGACGAGGCGGCGATCGAAGCCTTGCTCGAGGAAGATACCCGCCCGCGCGTGGCCAAATTCCGCAACGGCGCGGTGAGTACGCTGCGCGGCGTCAATCTCAACCCCGGAGCCGCCCCGGAGGATCTGATCTCGCTGCGCATCTGGATCTCCGCCAACCGCCTGATCACGCTGCGCCGGCGTCCGCTGAAATCGGTCAGCGAAGTGCGCGAGCGCATCGATCGCGGCGAGGGCGCGCTGTCGGTGCCCGACCTGCTCGCCTGGCTGGCCGAGACCCTGGTCGACAACGTCGGCGACGTGGCTCACCAGCTCGACGACCGCCTGGGCGAGCTGGAAGAGGACCAGTTGAGCGATCGCGAGATCGATCCCGACGATCTGTCGCACCTGCGCCGTTCGCTGATCACCCTGCGCCGCTTCATGGGCCCCCAGCGCGACTGCCTCGAACAGATCGCCCACGGCCCCGATAGCTTCGACGAGGATACCCGGGTCTCGGTGCGCGAGAGCGCCAACCAGCTATCGCGCTACGTCGAGGACTTTCACGCCATGCAGGAGCGCGCGCTGATCCTGCAGGAGCAGTTGCTCAACGAGCACAACGAACGCCTCAACCAGCGCATGTACATGCTGGCGATCGTCACCACGGTGTTCCTGCCGCTGAGCTTTCTGACCGGCCTGCTGGGCATCAACGTCGGGGGCATCCCCGGCGCCGACAGCCACTACGGTTTTGCCGTCTTCGTCGCTATCACCGCGGTGGTCGGCGGCTGCGTGATGTGGCTGCTCAAGCGCAAGCACTGGTGGTAGGCGATCCGCGTCGCGCCGCGGCGGCTCAGTCGCCGCGGTCGACGTGGCCCAGATCGCGCTGCGGATCGAGCCGGTCGCGCACCCGGCGCTTGAGGTCCTTGATCTCGGGGAAACCGCCGTCGCGCTTGCGCTCCCATAGCGTCTGCTCGTCGTAGAGCACCTCGAAGTGGCCGCCGTGGCTGGGCGCCAGTGCCACCTGTTCGAGATCCTCGCCGAAGGTCTGCAACAGTTCCTGGGCATACCAGCCGGCACGTAGCAGCCACTGGCATTGCGTACAATAATGAATGCGGATGCGGGCCATACGACTCTCCTCGAGGACTTTCCCCGGCGATGATTGCACTGGCGCGCATGATGCGCGGTTCACCGCGCCGGACTCAAGCGCGCGGCCGGCGAGCCGCCGCCTGGACAGATACCAGAGCGCTTTCCCCCAACCGGAAACAAGGACGTTTTCCATGACGGCAAGAAGTTCAAGCACCCGCGGCAGCGACGACGACAGCCTCACTCGCCTCTTCGAACGCGTCACCGGCGACGACGACAGCCGCATGTGCCGGGATATCTCCGACGCCGCCTGCCAGGAGCAGCCAGGCAACTTCTTTCGCCACCTGGTGGCGGCGCTGGGCAATAAGCTCGCCGATGAGCTCTCCAACGCGCGCCTGATCCTGCCCTGGCTGATGGGGGCGATCGGCGCGCCGGTATGGATGGTCGGCCTGCTGGTGCCGATCCGCGAAGCCGGCGCCCTGCTGCCGCAACTGTTGATCGCGGGCTATATCCGCCTGCGCGAGATTCGCAAATGGGTGTGGGTGGCCGGCGGCGTGGCCCAGGCCGTGGGCGCGGTGCTCCTAGGCCTGCTGGCGCTGTTCGGCCACGGTAGCTGGGGCGGCGCGCTGGTGCTGATCGCGCTGACCGGGCTCTCGCTGGGGCGCGGTCTCTCCTCGGTGGCGACCAAGGACGTGATGGGCAAGACCATCGCCAAGCAGCGGCGTGGCACGCTGATGGGCTGGAGCGCCAGCGCCGCCGGGGCGCTGACGCTGCTCGTGGGCGTCGGGCTGATGCTGATGGGCGACCGCCCCGGCACCTGGGCGCTGGCGGTGCTGCTGTTCGCTGCCGCGCTGGGCTGGGCGCTCAACGCCCTGTGCGCGGCAGCGATCCGCGAAGCGCCGGGCGCCACCGAGGGCGGTGCCAACGCCTGGGACAGCGTCAAGCAAGGGATCTCGCTGATGCGCCGCGACCGCCGCTTCCTGCACTTCAATCTCTCCCGCGCCCTGCTGCTGTCGAGCGCCCTGGCGCTGCCCTATCTGGCCCTGCTGGGCCAGCAGAACAGCGGCACCGACCTGGCCAGCCTAGGCATCCTGGTACTCACCTCAGGGGTCGCCGGCATGATCGGCGGGCCGATCTGGGGGCGTCTGGCCGATCGCTCCAGTCGGCGCGTCATGCGCAATGCCGCCATCGGCGCCGCCCTGTGCTGTGTCGCCGGCGCCGCCTGCGTGCTGCTGCCGGAGGCCGCGCGCACCAGCGTGTGGCCCTACGCCGTGGTCTATGGCCTGCTGATGATCGCCCACGCGGGCATTCGCCTGGGGCGCAAGACCTATGTAGTGGATCTCTCCGACAGCGACACCCGGGCGCTCTACGTCGCCTTCTCCAATACCTTCACCGGAGTATTGATGCTGATCGTCGGCCTGCTGCTCGGCGTGCTCGCCCAGTGGCTCGGCAGCGCCCCGCTGTTGCTGTTGCTGGCGCTGCTGGCGCTGGCCGCCGCGGCAAGCTCGCATGCCCTGGCCGAAGTCGAGGCGTGAAGCGTCTTGTCCCGCCCGCGCCGAGCGCTGTCAAAGCGTTGTAATCCAACGGCGCCATGGCATCATGACCGCTTGTATCGTCCCTACAAACCGTCGCATGTCCAGCCTGGAGACACGGATGGCCAGTAACCCCAAGCGTCCCCCCATGATCAGCCCGGCCCTGCTCGAGCGCATCGTCAACGCCTCGGACGATGGGATCGTCGTCGCCGAGCAGGAGGGTGACGAGAATATCCTGATCTACGTCAACGAGGGCTTCGAGCGCCTCACCGGCTACAGCATCGACGAGATTCTCTATCGCGACTGCCGATTCCTGCAGAATGGCGACCGCGATCAGCCCGCGATCGACCGTGTGCGTACCGCGCTGCGCGAGGGCCGCTCCTGCCGCGAGGTGCTGCGCAACTACCGCAAGGACGGCTCCCAGTTCTGGAACGAGCTGTCGATCACACCGGTCTACGACGAGGAGGATCAGCTGACCTATTTCGTAGGGGTACAGAAGGACGTGACCGGGCTGGTCGAAGCCTTGCAGGAGCTGGAAGCGCTCAAGGCCGAGCGCGACCCGGCCTGAGCCGAAGCCGACCTGCCACGCGGCCCCGGTCGGCTATCCTGACCCGCTGCCCTGACTGGCTGTCCTGACTAGCTATTCCGATGCAGGGCGTCGATAGCTTTTTTCAAACGGCCAAAGGCTTGTCTTGCGGCGCATTCGGCGATATATAGCCCTCGAGCATCATCAGGATGCCGTCACATCGGAGGGCCAAACGATGAGCCGTGAAGATTACGCCGAGGACCAAGAGCTTTACGACGCCGTCAACGACGAGCAATTCGAGCGTCCCCGCAGCAGCAAGGCCGACACTCTGAAGGCGCGCCGCCAGGTCGAGGCGCTGCTGGAAGAGCGCCGCCTGAAACGTGCGATCGAGGACGACTGGTACGCGGATTTCGACGACGAAGACGAGGAGGAGTGAGCGGATCACTCCCCCTTCAGAGCCGTAACGACGGGCGCTCAGGCGTCCGTTCGCGTTAGCGGCCAGCGGTCGCAATCGCGCCGCTAGTCATATACCCTGCTTTATCCGTGTCGCCACCCCGCAGGCCGGTGCCGCCGGTCACGCTTTTCCAGGCGCGTGACCCCGCGATGCCCACCGCCCCGGGGCTGCCAGCGACCCTGACCCGATCTCATTGACCGCGATACTCAACCGAACCGGATTCCCATGGCGCAATACGTTTTCACCATGAACCGGGTGGGCAAGGTCGTCCCCCCGAAACGCGAGATCCTCAAGGACATCTCGCTCTCCTTCTTCCCCGGCGCCAAGATCGGCGTGCTCGGTCTCAACGGGGCCGGCAAGTCGACGCTGCTGCGGATCATGGCCGGTGTCGACACCGAGTACAACGGCGAAGCACGGCCGATGCCGGGTATCAATATCGGCTACCTGCCGCAGGAGCCCGAGCTCGACGACACCAAGAGCGTGCGCGAGACGGTCGAAGAAGCCCTGGGCGAGGTCAAGGCCGCACAAGAGAAGCTCGAAGGCGTCTACGCCGCCTACGCCGAGCCGGATGCCGACTTCGACGCTCTGGCCGCCGAGCAGGCGCGCCTGGAGAACATCATCGAGGCTGCCGACGCCCACAACATCGAGCGCAAGCTCGAGGTCGCCGCCGAAGCGCTGCGCCTGCCGCCCTGGGATGCCCGCGTGGGCCATCTCTCCGGGGGTGAGCGCCGCCGTGTGGCGCTGTGCCGGCTGCTGCTGTCGAGCCCGGACATGCTGCTGCTCGACGAGCCGACCAACCACCTCGACGCCGAGTCGGTAGCCTGGCTGGAGCGCTTCCTCCACGACTACCCCGGCACCGTGGTGGCGATCACCCACGACCGCTACTTCCTCGACAACGTCGCCGGCTGGATTCTCGAACTCGACCGTGGCCACGGTATCCCGTTCGAGGGCAACTACTCCCAGTGGCTCGAGTCCAAGGAGAAACGACTCGAGCAGGAGGCCAAGGCCGAGGCGGGTCGCCAGCGCGCGATCAAGCAGGAGCTGGAGTGGGTGCGCCAGAACCCCAAGGGGCGTCAGGCCAAGAGCAAGGCGCGCCTCAACCGCTTCGACGAACTGCAGTCCGGCGATTACCAGAAGCGCAACGAGACCAACGAGATCTACATCCCGCCCGGGCCGCGCCTGGGTGACAAGGTCATCGAGTTCCATGACGTCGCCAAGCGTTTCGACGACAAGCTGCTGTTCGACAACCTGTCGTTCCAGATTCCGGCAGGCGCGATCGTGGGGATCGTCGGCGGTAACGGCGCCGGCAAGTCGACCCTGTTCAAGCTGATCGCCGGCAAGGAGCAGCCGGACAGCGGCGAAGTAGTGGTGGGCGAGACCGTCGACATCGCCTACGTCGAGCAGCTGCGCGACCACTTCGACAACACCCAGACCGTGTGGCAGGCCGTCTCCGACGGGCATGACATGCTCAGCATCAACGGCTACGAAGTCTCGTCGCGGGCCTATGTGGGGCGCTTCAACTTCAAGGGCACCGACCAGCAGAAGCGTCTCGGCGAGCTTTCCGGTGGTGAGCGCGGGCGCCTGCAGCTGGCGCAGACCCTCAAGCAAGGCGCCAACGTACTGCTGCTCGACGAGCCCTCCAACGATCTCGATATCGAGACCCTGCGCGCGCTCGAGGAAGCCCTGCTCGCCTTCCCCGGCTGCGCTCTGGTGATCTCCCACGACCGCTGGTTCCTCGACCGTATCGCCACCCACATCCTCGCCTACGAGGGCGACTCCAGCGTGGTGTTCTTCGAGGGCAACTACACCGACTACGAGGCCGACCATCAGAAGCGGGTCGGCAACGACACGCCCAAGCGCATGAAGTACAAGCGCATCGACGCCTGAGGCAGGCATCGCCCGCCCGACCGGGGCGGGCGCATTCGCATCAACGCAAACGCCCGCCTGAAAAGGCGGGCGTTTGCGTCTGATCACCTTGAATGTCGGTATTGGTGCCTAGCGACCACGGCCGCGTATCAGCGATACGACAAACAGGATCAGGAAGATGACGAATAGCACCTTGGCGATCGTCGCCGCGATCCCGGCGACCCCGCCGAACCCGAGAACGCCGGCGATGATCGCGACGATGAGAAAAATCACGGCATAACTGAGCATGGCTTTACTTCCTGTGCTGGCCTGATAAGTGCCGCGCGACGGCATGCCCCGCGACGCCCTACCCTCGCAATCCTTGAGGGTACCTTAAGCCTTGTTGGTGAAGCGCTTTTCGTCAAGGTGGCCAGAGTATCGGTTTGCAACCGGCTCAGTAGACCGACGGTTCCCCCGGCGGGCGCGTCTTAAAGCGCCGATGCAGCCACAGGTACTGCTCCGGATGCCGCCGGATCGCCTGCTCGATGAAGGCGTTGACCAGGGTCGCATCAGCGACCTCGTCGTCGCTGGGGAAGTTCTCGAATGCCGGCAGGTACTCCAGGGTGTAGGTGCGATCATCGGGATTACGATGGAACATGAACGGCATGACCGGGGCACCGGTCATGCGCGCGATCTTGGCGGTGAGCTTGAGCGTGGCCGCCTCGACCCCGAAGAAGGGCGCGAAGACGCTGGCGTCACGACCGAAGTCCTGGTCCGGCGAGTACCACACCACGTGGCCCGACTTGATCCGGCGTACCACGCCGCGCAGATCGTGGCGATCGATCGCGGCGCCGAAGATATCGCGCCGGGCACGGGTCATGAAGTTCTCGAACACCGGATTGTCGTGGGGTCGATAGACCACGTCCGCAGGGAAGAACAGCGAGTGCAGCGCCCCGCCCAGATCGAGGGTCGAGAAATGGATGCCGATCACCAGCACCCCCTTGCCCTGGGCCCGCGCCCGCTCCATGTGCTCGATACCGCGGAAGGCGATGCGCTGACGCAGGTGCTCGGGATTACGGCACCAGCCGGTGGCGGTCTCGAGGATGCCGATACCGTTGGCGACGAAGGTGCGCTTGACCATCTCCGCACGCTTGTCGCTGTCCCACTCGGGGAAGCACAGCGCCAGATTGGTATCGGTGATGTGCCGGCGCCGCTTGGCCAGACGCCAGCTCAGCAGGCCGATGCCACGGCCCACGGCCAGCTTGAGCCGCCACGGCAGGAAGGCGCTCGCCTTCATCAGCGCGATGGCAAACCAGGTACCCCAGTAGCGGGGATGGGCATGATTGGCGGGATAGACTTTCTTGGCCATAACGCTTCCAGATTCACAGTGATGACGAGCGGCACGCCGCCCGCCCGGGCTCTAGGCTCCAGGCCCTCGCTCAACTCATCGGCGCCGCGACTGTCGCCGGCAGATAGACCCGCGGCGCCCGCGGCAGCACACCGGTGAGCAGGGTATAGGCGATGGTGTCGCAGTGCCCCGCCACCTCGTCGACATCGAGCCCGCGCCCCCACAGCACCACCTCGCTGCCGACGTCGGCATCGGCCACCTCGGTGATGTCGACGGTAAGCATGTCCATCGACACTCGCCCGGCGATGGCGCAGCGCTGGCCGTTGACCAGCACCGGGGTGCCATCGCGAGCATGGCGGTCGTAGCCGTCGCCGTAGCCGGCGGCGACCACGCCGATACGGCTGTGCGGGTACAAAAGCGCCCGCCATAGCCCACCGCCTCGCCCGCTTCCAGCGTACGCACGGCGATCAGGCGCGAGCGCAGCGTCATCACCGGCTCGAGCGCCACCCCTGCCGGTAGCATCCCTTCCAGCGGGTTGCTGCCGTAGAGCATGACCCCCGGTCGGTTCCAGGCACCGTGCGCCGGCGGGTGCTGCAGCGTCGCGGGTGAGTTGGCCAGGCACAGCGGTGCCCCCAGCGCCTCGCCCAGGGCACGGACCTGAGCGTGCTGGGCCTGGAACGCGCTGTCATCGGCGAGGTCGGCCGTGGAGAAGTGGCTGATCAGATGCAGGTCGGTGACTCGCTCCGGCGCCTGGCGCAGACGCGCCCAGTGGCAGCGGAGCTCGTCCGCCGAGAACCCTAGGCGGTGCATGCCGGCGTCGAACTTGAGCCATACCGCCAGCGGCCGGCGCGGCCGATAGGCCAGCACCGCTTCCAGCTGCCACTCGCTATGTACCACCTGCCACAGCGAGAGCGCCTCGACCATGGCCAGCTCCGAGGCTTCGAAGATGCCTTCGAGCAGCAGGATCGGCGTCTCGATGCCGCCGTCGCGCAGCGCCACCGCTTCCTCGATCGTCGCCACCGCGAAGGCCGGTGCCAGCCCGGTCAGCGCACGGGCGCAGGCGAGCGCACCGTGCCCGTAGGCATCCGCCTTGAGCACCGCCATCGACCGGCTCTGCGGCGCCAGGGCGCTCGCCGTGTGATAGTTGCGACACAGCGCCGCGAGATCGATCTCGGCGCGCAAGGGTCTTGCCATGGTGGCTACGTCCTTCTCCCAAGAGGTGATACGACACCAGCCGCGTAGCGCCGGCGAGCGCCATGGTAACGCGTTTGGCGGCACCGCGGGACGCCGGCGGTATAAACACAGACGCCGCTAACGGGTAGCGGCGTCGGCGGTAGAATCGCAGCGCTCAGGGCGTCGGCGGTATCGGCCGAGCACCGATATCGTCGGTCGGCGAGCCGCGGCGCTGGGTATCGGCCAGATCGAGCGAGACCCGCTTGCTGTCGCGCAGCCACTGGTTGGTGCCGCGGATCACATCGAGACTCAGCACCCCGGCCTGCTGGCGCAGCTGGAGCAGATCGGTGACATAGGTGTAACGCGCATCGGCGTAGTTGGAGATCGACTCGTAGAGCGACTGCTCGGCGTTGAGCACGTCGACGATATTGCGCGTGCCCACCTCGTAGCCGGCACGGGTCGCTTCCAGCGCACTGCGACTGGAGACGATCGCCTCGCGCTGGGCATCGACCGACTCGACGTCGTTGACGACCTGCGTGAACAGCGAGCGCACCTGCTGCGTGGTGTAGCGGCGCTGATCCTCGAAGTCGTACTGGGTCGACTCCAGTGAGTAGGTGTTCTGCCGCACCGACGCACTGGTCGAGCCGCCGGAGTAGATCGGCAGATTCGCCTGCACGCCGACCTCGACGTTCTCGTTGTGCCCGCGCAATGCATCGATGTCGTTATCCGAATAGGCATAGTCGGCATAGGCATTCAGCGTCGGCAGATGACCGGCGCGAGCGATGTCCACGCTCGACTTGGCGACGTCGACCCCAGCCTCGGCGTAGCGGATCGATGGGCTGCTGGTCATCGCCAGGTTGACCCAGTCATCGCGGGTGGCGGGTTTGGGCGAAGCGATGGGCAGATCGTCGGCGAGACCGTCGATGCTGTCGTACTGCTTGCCGGTCAGGCGCTCCAGCGCCTCGAAGCTCACCTGTAGATCACTGCGAGCGGAGATCAACTGGGCGCGCGCCGAATCGTAGGCGGCCTTGGCCTCATTGACATCGGTGATCGCCACCAGGCCGACATTGAACTGCTCCTTGGCCTGCTCGAGCTGGCGCCCGATCGCCTTGGATTGCGCTTCACGGGCGTCGAGCACCTCCTTGGCGCGCAGAATCTCGAAGTAGGCACTGGAGACATCATAAAGCAGTTGCTGCTGGTCGATCTCGAGCTGCAGCGCCTGCTGCCCTACCTGCTTCTTGCTCTGCTGGTACTGATACCAGTTGGAGGCATCGAACAGCACCTGGGTCACGTTGACCCCGAGGCTGCTGCCGTTATAGTCCTGACCCGAGGTGGAGCCACCCGCCCCGGCGCCGGCACCGGCCGACGCACCCGCCGCATGCTGGCTCTCGAGCGAGTCGCTGCGGTAAAGGCTGCCGGTGGCGCTGATCTGCGGCAGCAGGTCGCCCCGCGCCACGTCCTGCCCCGCTTCCGTGCTGCGGAAGGTGGAGCGCGAGGCGTTCAGGCTCGACGAATTGGCCAGGGCATCCTGGGTGATGGTGAGCAGATCGGCCGCCTGTACCGACGGTGCGAACGAAGCGGCCAGCAGCAGCGGCAGCGCATGGCGCAGGGATAAACGGGATGACGACGGAGCAGAGGGCGACATCGAGACGGTTCCTATCGTTGAGCGCTGGCGGGTATCGAGGCGCGACGGCGGGCATATAGGCCCGGCATCACGCCCCGAGACGGCCCAGACACCCGGTATTGACTGGTGCGAGCCGGTTGCCACCGCACGGCGCGGGCGCGCCGGCGTCAGCAATCGTTCTGACGAACGACGAGGCGCCGGCTATCCTGCCGGCGCCTCGTCGCGAGGTTTACATACAATGCCGCATGTATGCATGGGGATCAAGCATTCGGCCAGAGATGCCGCGCTTTTGCGCGATTCCCGGCCTGCGCGTCACTCGAAGATCGAGTCCATCGACAACCCCTGCTTCTCGAGCATCCGGCGCAGTTTCTTGAGCGCCTCGACCTGGATCTGACGCACCCGCTCACGAGTCAACCCGATCTCCTCGCCCACCTCTTCGAGGGTCGCCGCTTCGTGCCCGCGCAGCCCGAAGCGACGCACCACGACCTCGCGCTGCTTGTCACTGAGCTCGGCGAGCCACTCGTCGACGTGCGCCTTGACGTCGTCATCGACCAGATTGGACTCTGGACCCACTTCGTTCTCGTCGGCCAGGGTATCGATCAGCGGCTTGTCGCTTTCGCCGCCCATCGGATAGTCGACGGAAGAGACGCGCTCGTTGAGCCCCAGCATCTTCTTGACCGTGGCCACCGGCTTGTCGAGAAACTCCGCAATCTCCTCTGCAGTGGCCTCGTGGTCGAGCTTCTGAGTCAGCTCGCGCGCGGCGCGCAGATAGATATTGAGTTCCTTGACCACGTGGATGGGCAGACGAATGGTGCGCGTCTGGTTCATCAGCGCGCGCTCGATGGTCTGGCGAATCCACCAGGTCGCGTAGGTCGAGAAGCGGAAGCCGCGCTCCGGGTCGAACTTCTCGACCGCCCGGATCAACCCGAGATTGCCCTCCTCGATCAGATCGAGCAGCGACAGCCCACGGTTGAGGTAACGTCTGGCGATCTTCACCACCAGACGCAGGTTGGATTCGATCATGCGCTGACGGCCGGCCGGATCGCCCTTCTGCGCCAGGCGCCCGAAGTGCACTTCCTCTTCCGGTGTCAGCAGCGGCGAGAACCCGATCTCGTTGAGATAGATCTGGGTCGCATCGAGACTGTGGTGGTAGTTGTTCTCCTCGCGACTGAGCGCCTTCTCGAACGCGCTCTCGTCGTCTTTGCCATCCGTGTCATCGGTATCGACCTGCTGGTCGGCACCGTCGAGCTCAACATCCTGAATATCCCGTTCAAGCATGCTCATGTCACTACCCCCAATCTGGGCTTCCTGAGTACCTTCGCCATGGGGTCTAGCCGCCCCAGGCGACCGCGCAATCCTTGCTCTGTTTTACGTCCTTGATTACGACTTCTGCTTACTGCGTTATGACTCGAGCGGGCCGCGCTGCTGCCAGCCGGCTCGGCGGTGCGCCTTCGCCGCTGACCGCGCCCGGCAGGGCGCAGTCAGCGCGGTGGCGGTGACCGGTAAGTCTTCCAGCTTGGTAACGTCGGCCGTTGCAGCGATCTGTCGCGCTGACGACCGGTCAGCGTTTGGGGAGATATTTGAGCGGGTCTTGAGGCTGGCCGTTGACGCGAACCTCGAAATGTAGCTCGACCTGGTCAGCATCCGTCTGCCCCATGGTGGCTATCGTTTCTCCGGCCTTGACGACATCGTTCTCTTTCACGCGCAACGTGTCGTTATGTGCGTAGGCACTCAAGAAGCGGTCGTTGTGCTTGAGGATGATGAGATTGCCATATCCCCTCACACCATCGCCGGCATACACCACAATCCCTGGCCCGGCTGCCTTCACAGGTTGCCCCTTTTGGCCGGCAATATCAATGCCGGGGGTGATACTGGAGTCATCATCGAAACGGCCGATCAGACGCCCTTCGGTGGGCCACTGCCAAGCCACGTTCTCGACCGGCTTGTAGGTCCGGTCCGAACGGTCCGGCGCGCCGCTGGGCTCCCCCGCCACTTCGGTGCCGGCATCGTTGCCGGCCGCCGTGCGGGTATCCTTACGCGCCATGGAAGCAGAAGAAGATGACGAAGCCGTGTCAGCCCCGGACGCAGGCTGACGCGCCGGCGGCGTAGCGGCGCCAGAACCCGAGCTAGAACTAGAACCAGAGCCACTCTGCGACGCCTGGCTCTGGCCGGTATTGGCAGCGACGCTCTGGCCGGCGTTGGCGGCGCGCTGGTCGATCACCGGGCCCGGCGCCGAGGCCTGCTGCCCATTGCTGGTGCCGCCGCCCGCCGGCAGCAGCCAGGAGGGGTTTTCGTCGCCATTCGCGGCGCTCGCCGGCGTCTTGCCGCCCAGCGGCGTGACGGTAGCCGCCCCCTGGGAAGAGGCCAGACTCTGGCCCTGGCTGGCATCGACGCTGGCGTTGGGCATCAGCCGCAGCTGCTGGCCGGGCTGCAGTCGATACGGCGGCGAGACGCCGTTCATCTGGGCCAGATCACGGAAGTCGACCCGATTCTGCCAGGCGATACCGTAGATGGTATCTCCAGCCTTGACGGTATAGGTGGCGCTGGGCTGGCTGTTACGGCTGACGGACAGGTCCTGGACCTGGGGGCGCCCGCTCGAGGTGGTGCAACCTACGACCCCGACGGCGACCGCCGGCAGCAGCCCCAGAAGTAGCGCGATGCGACGCTTGTTCATGAAGAAAATCCCTTTTTTCCTGACGATGCGTGCGGCTCGGACGGCTTGCGCTCTCCCAAGCACATTACCACTACCACACCTACCACGATCAATGCCGAGGCCGCGAGCCACTGAGAGGGCTCACCGGTCACCGCCGTGAAATCGGCGGGCATCAGATAGCGATAGCTAAGCGCGACCTGCTGGCCATCGGCGGCGAGGCGGTAGCTCATCATCTGGCGCCACGGCCACAGCTGCGGCAGCGAACCGAGGATGAAGCCGACGATGGTCATCATGGTGATGCCGTGGTAGTGGCGCAGCAGCCAGGAGAGCAGGCGCGAGAAGGTCAAAAGCCCGACCAGGCAGCCGGCACCGAAGATACCGATCAGCCCCAGGTCGAAGCTCTTCACCCCGTTCATCACGGTGCCGTAGAGCCCCATCACCAGCAGCAGGAAGCTGCCGGAGACCCCGGGCAGCAGCATCGCACTGATGGCGATGGCGCCGGCACAGAACAGTGTGAAGTCGCCCGCCTGACTCATGTCCGGCAGCAGCTGCGGCAGATAGGCGGCGACCACCAGTCCTGCCAGCAGCGGCAGCAGATAGCGCCAGCGCCAGCTGCCCGCCTGGCGCATTACCACCCAGGCCGAGGCCAGCACCAGGCCGAAGAAGAAGGCATTGAGCAGCAGCGCATGATGCGCCATCAACCAGGTGACCAGATGCGCAATGGTCACCAGACTGATCCCGATCCCCAGCACCAGCGGCAGCAGAAAGCGCAGATTGAGATAGCCGATCAGCGCGCCCAGGCCGCCCTCACGCCAGACGCCGAACGCCCCCGGGCCGAAGCGCCGAATGGTCTCGATCAGCTCTTCGTAGATGCCCACGATCAGCGCGATGGTACCGCCCGATACGCCGGGCACCGCATCCGCAGCCCCCATTCCCATTCCTTTCAAGACCGTCGTCACGCTGCGTTTCAACGGATGACTCCTTCCAGCAGTGGCACGAAACGCACCTCCTCGAGACGTTGATGATCGAAAGCCTGGCCGCGCCGGCGTACCCGCGTCAGCCATTGACGCCCTTCGCTATCCGCCAGCGGCGCGATCAGCACGCCGCCATCCTTCAGTTGTTCGAGCAGCGCCTGCGGCAGTTGATTGGCGCAGGCGGTGAGCAGAATGGCATCGAACGGCGCCGCCTGCGGCCAGCCCAGACCGCCATCGGCATGGCGCAACCGCACGTTATGCGCACCGAGCCGCGTCAGGCGCTGACGCGCCCGATTCTGCAGCGCGGCGATGCGCTCGACGCTCCACACCCGCGGCACCAGCCGCGCAAGAATCAGCGTCTGGTAGCCCGAGCCGGTGCCGATCTCGAGCACCCGCGCGGGTGCGGACTGCACGATCAGTTCGCTCATCCGCGCCACCACCCAGGGCTGCGACAGGGTCTGCCCCAGCCCCAGCGGTAGCGAGGTATCCTCGTAGGCGCGGTGGGCCAGGGCCTCGTCGAGAAACAGATGGCGCGGCGCTTCCGCCAGCACTTCCAGCACCTGCGGCTGGCGAATGCCGGCGGCAATCAGACGTTCGACCATGCGATTGCGGGTTCGTTGCGACGTCATGCCCACGCCGCTGAGTTCTTCAGGCGTGTGACAGTCCATCCAGCCAGCCCTGTACATCATCGAGCGTCGCGTGACGCGTGAGATCGGTCTGCAGCGGCGTGATCGAGACGAAGCCGCCCTCGATCGCCGCGAAATCGGTATCGGGACCGTCGTCGGCATTCTCCGAGACCGCCGCGATCCAGTAGCGATCGCGCCCGCGCGGGTCCTTCATGTGGATCGGATTGGAGGCCGGTCCACGATAGCCCAGACGCGTGACGCAAAAGCCGCGGATCTCTTCCCACGGCAGATCCGGCACGTTGACGTTGAGCAGGCTGCGCGGCGGCAGAGAGAGTTTCTCCGCGCCGCCGACCAGACTCGCCGCGACGCGTCCGGCGGTATCGAAGTGGCGCTGGCCACACAGCGAGATGGCGATCGCCGGCATTCCCAGGTTGCGCCCCTCCATGGCCGCGGCGACGGTGCCCGAATAGAGCACGTCGTCGCCCAGGTTGGCGCCGTGGTTGATACCCGAGATGACCAGGTCGGGCTTCTCTTCCCACACCCCGTTGACGCCCAGATAGACACAGTCCGCAGGCGTCCCGTCGACACTGTAAAAGCCGCCGTCGAGCGCCTCGAGCGCCAATGGCCGCGTCAAGGTCAGCGAGTTGCTGGCACCACTACGGTCGCGGTCCGGCGCGACCACGCGCAGCCGCGCATGATCGCTCAGCGCATCGAAGAGCGCCTTGAGCCCCGGCGCGTGCACGCCATCGTCATTGGATAGCAACAGTCTACGCATCTCGCTCACTCCTCTCGGGTCGGGCTTGTCGAATTCGGCTCGTCGGGGTCGAATCGTGGGCCTTCTGGCGACGATTCAGATGAGGGTCGGATGGCGCATCAACTCGCGCAGCACGGCGGTGGCAAAGGCCCCCCGCGGCAGGCTGAACTCGAGCCACACCGAGCTCTCCGTCTCGGCCGCGCACCAGCTCGCTGCCCCCGGCAGCACCCGCAGGGCGCGCCGCTCATGCTGCGCACCGGCGGCGATCAGGCCATCGCGCAGCGCCGCACATGCCGCCGCTTCGCGCTGCTCCAGCACGGCCACCTCGCCCCGGCTATGCGGCTCCCCCTGCCCCCACAGCGGGCCGGTGGGGTGCAGATCACCGGCTGCCGCGCGCGCCTCTAGCGCAGGGTCGGCCGTCTCGCTCAAGAAGCGGCTGGCACTGCCTTCCAGATTGAGCACGTCGCCAGCCAGCGGCCGGCACCAGCTGCCGTCGGCCACCCGCGCCGCCAGAACCTGATTGAAAAGATAGCTGCGCGCAGTGGAGAGCAGCAGCCCCTGCGGGTCCTCACGCTTGCGCCAGCCGCGGGCGAACAGCGCCAGGGCGCGCTGTAGATTGCGCCCCTCGGGGCCGAAGCGCTGGGGGCCGAAGTAGTTGGGCACACCCTGGGTGACCAGGCGTGTCCAGCGCTCGTACACCGCGGGCGAACTCGCCGCAGGCCCGTCGAGACGCAGGCGGAAACGGTTGGCACGGTGCACGCCGCGCTTGAGTTTGCGCGGGTGGCGCTCCGCCCGCAGCACACGAATGCCCCGCTCGGCCAGCGGTGTCTCCCAACCCGCTGCCAGGGTGCGCCCCGGCAGCGCCAGCGACAGCCACTGTCGGGTCACCGCGTCGCGGTCCTTGAGCCCGCTGAAACCGACGTCGCGCAGCGCGATCTCGGCCTGCCGCGCCAGGCTGCGAGCGGCATCCGGAGTGGTCACGCCGCGCTTCTCGATCCACACCCAGAGATGCTCGCCCTCCCCCTCCGGGGTGAAATCGAGCACCTCCTCGACCTGAAACGCCTCGGCACTGTCACGGTAGCGACCTTCGACGCTCGGCGGCGTCTCGGCATGGGCCCAGCGTGGCGGCCAGGCTGGCGCGTCGGGGCTCACGGCGCCGTCGCCAGCAGCAGGACCACCGCCTCTGCCGCGATCCCCTCGCCGCGACCGGTGAAGCCGAGACGCTCGGTGGTGGTCGCCTTGACGTTGACGTTCTCCATCGCGGTCTCCAGGTCGGCGGCGATCGCCGCGCGCATGGGCTCGATCCACGGCGCCATCTTCGGCGCCTGGGCGAGGATGGTGGCATCGAGATTGCCCACCCGATAGCCACGCGCGCGGATCAGCGCCACCACCTGACGCAGCAGCTCACGGCTGTCGGCGCCGGCCCAGGTCGGGTCGGTGTCGGGGAAGTGGTGGCCGATGTCACCCAGCGCGCAGGCTCCCAGCAGCGCATCGCTGATCGCGTGCAGCAGCACGTCACCGTCGGAGTGGGCGACGAAGCCGTGGTCGAAGGGAATACGCACGCCGCCGATCATCAGATGATCGCCCTCGCCGAAGCGATGCACGTCGAACCCGTGGCCAATTCTGAGCGTCATGCCTCGACTCCCTGTGCGGCGGTGTCAGTCTCGCTCTGCAGCGAGAGAATACGCGCCGCCAGGATCAGATCCTCCGGGCGCGTGATCTTGAGATTGTCGCGGCTGCCCGGCACCAGCAGCGGCGCCAGCCCCATGGCCTCGATCGCCGAGGCCTCGTCGGTGACCGCGGTGCCGGTCGCCAGGGCCGCATCCAGCGCCTGACGCAGCAGGTCATAGCGAAACGCCTGCGGCGTCAGCGCGTGCCACAGACCCTCGCGAGGCTCGGTGTGGCTGACCCGGCCACGCGCGTCGGCGCGCTTCATGGTGTCCGCCACCGGCGCGGCCAGCAGCGCCCCGATGGCCTCCTCCTCCAGCGCGCGGGAGAGCGCGGTGAGATCGGCAAGCTGCACGCAGGGGCGCGCGGCGTCGTGGACCAGCACCCAGTCGTCGGCGGCCGCCTCGGCAGCGATGCTCGACAGCGCGCGGCGCACGCTATCGACGCGCTCGCGTCCACCGTCGACACGCTGCCACTCACTGAAGGGCACGTCGTCCGGATCGAAATAGGCGTCATCGGGGTCGAGACACAGCCGTAGCGCCGCTTCGGGAAAGGCCTGATGCAGCCGTTCCAGCGTGCGCGCGAGCACGCTGCGCCCGTGTAGCGCCAGGTACTGCTTGGGGCGGTCGGCCTGCATGCGAGTGCCGCGGCCGGCGGCGGGAACGATCAACCACAGCGTCATGGGGTGATCACCCCCGTCTCGGCGGCCGGGCCGTGGCTGGCGTCGACGTCGGGCACCCAGAAGAACTGCTCGTCCTTGCGCACCATGCCGATATCGCTGCGGGCGCGTTCCTCGATCGCATCGAGACCGGTCTTGAGGTCGACCACTTCCGCCGCCAGGCGATCGTTGCGCGCCTTCAGCGTCTGGGTGGTACCCGCGAGCACGTCGGCCCGCGCCTGGATATCATTGAATTCGTGAATGCCGCCCTCGCCGAACCAGAGCCGGTACTGCAACAGCCCGAGCATGACGACCAGGACCAGGATGACCCATTTCCACATTGCAAACGCTTCCCGCTCGACCAGGGTGACATGAAGGAGACATGACGGTGATATCAGCGCAGGGCGAGCACCCGCCAGGGGCGTCGCCGGCGCGGCGGCCATTATGCCATCATCGCCTCAGGCGGCCCACCTCGCAGGTCGCTGCCAGACACACAGCGCGGCGGGGAGGGCCCGGGGAACGCGTTCAGGCCGAGCCGAAGAAGCGCTCGCGCTCCTCGAGACCGATCTGCCCCGAATGCAGCGGGAAGTGGCCGTCCACGCGATCGCTGAAGAAGTGGCGCAGGGTGCGCTCGATGGTGGGAAAGGCGAGTTCGCCCCAGGGGATCTCGCTCTCCTCGAACAGCGCCACTTCGAGGCTCTCGGGCCCCGAGGCGTAGCTGCCGTCGAGCTCACCGCGGAAGATCATGTAGACCTGATCGATGTGCGGCAGACTGATCAGCGTGTAAAGTGAGGGCGCATCGACCACCGCGTTCGCCTCCTCGCGGGTCTCGCGCAGCGCCGCCTGCTCGACCGTCTCGCCGTTCTCCATGAACCCGGCCGGTAGGGTCCAGTAGCCCTTGCGCGGGGCGATCGCACGGCGGCACAGCAGCACACGCGTACCCGACACCGGCAGCGTCCCGGCCACGATACGGGGATTCTGATAATGGATGGTGCCGCAGGCGTCGCACTGAAAGCGCGGGCGATCGTCACCCTCGGGGATGGCGAAACGCACCGGGTTGCCACACTGACTGCAGTAGTTCATCGACGCCTCGCAATGCATTCATCGAGCCCTGCCCACGCCCGCCAAGCGCCAGTCGCCGCTGCGCGGACCGAAAGTAAGCCCTGTAGGATCAGCACCGCATGTTAGAGACACTTCGCGAGCGCCTGCAAGCGCACCGTCCCCGCCAGCTCGACGCGGCCTTCCCCCAGGCCGCCGTGCTGCTGCCGCTGGTGGCCCGCCGCGAGCCGACGCTGTTGTTCACCCAGCGCACCGACCACCTCTCTTCCCACGCCGGCCAGGTGGCCTTTCCCGGTGGCAAGCGTGAACCCGAGGATCGCGACCTGCTGGCCACGGCCCTGCGCGAAAGCCAGGAAGAGATCGCCCTGGCACCGGCCAACGTGGAGATCGTCGGCCGCCTCGGCGATCTGCTCTCGCTGCACGGGCTGCGGGTCACGCCGTACGTGGGCATCATTCCCCCGGATCTGGCACTGACACCGGAGCCCGGCGAAATCGCGGCGATCTTCGAAGTGCCGCTGGCCCACTTCCTCGACGACCGGCGCACCCATACCGACGTGATCCCGGTCGACGATCACGAGTGGTTCGTACCCAGCTATCAGGTCGACGGTCGCGTCATCTGGGGGCTCTCGGCAATGATGCTGGTCGAACTGCTGGCGGTGGGCTTCGCCAGCCCGGTCTCGCTGGAACAGCCGCCGGCGGGCGGCGAGCTGCGCTATCATCCGCAGCGCGGGCGCCGTACCACTCGATGACTCATGGCCTGCGCCAGTGAGTGCTCTTGCCCGGCCATGCAGTCTCGTCCCGGTATTCTCGAACAAGCATTCTCTACCCCGCATCCTCGACCACGCTGTCCCAGCCACGCGCTTTTCCATCGGAGGCCCCGCGATGTCCCACACCCAGACTCACCACGCCTACTGGGACGAACAGCAGCTGACATCGCTGATCGACGCCCTGGTCGCGCGCGGCTGGTACGCCGGGGAGACGTTTCTGGACGCTGGCCTGTGCCAGGAGCTGCACGCCGAGCTCACCCGGCTCGAGGCGCGCCAGCAGCTGCAGGAAGCCGCCATCGGCCGCGGTGACGAGCGCACCCTGCGCCGCGACATCCGCGGCGACGCCATCCACTGGCTCGATCGCGAGAGTCTCGCTCAGCGCCGCTATCTGGCGCTGATGGCCGAGCTCCAGCAGCAGATCAATATCGCCCTCTATCTGGGGCTGTTCGAGTTCGAGGCGCACTTCGCCCAGTACCCGCCCGGCGCCTTCTATCGCAAGCACTACGACAGCTTCCGCGGACGCGCCAACCGTATCGTTTCCACCGTGCTCTATCTCAACCCGGACTGGCCCGAGGATGGCGGCGGCGAGATGGCACTCTACGACGAGCACGACAGCGAGCGCGAAGTCGCGCGGGTCATGCCACGCGCCGGCACTTTCGTCTGCTTTCTGGCTGATCGCATCCCCCACGAGGTACTGCCGACCCGCCTGCCGCGCACCAGCATCGCCGGCTGGTTTCGGCGCAATGCCTCACTCGGCGGGCTGGTCGACCCGGCGCGCTGAACTCTCGTCCCCCTGAAGACGCGGATCCAATGCGCTCAGCCGCGCGTCGCAGTCTCCGCGTCGGTTGACGTCTGAGTCGACCCGGCCGCTGCTGCCTCTGGATCCGCGCTTTCTGCCTCGGGTACCGCGGTCTCCACCTCCGGGACGACCTGGGACAGATCCTCCTGCTGCTCGTGCTCGGTCGCCCCCTGCACCAGCGCCGCGGTCACCACCAGCTCGGCCCCCACCACCGACTGCGGCGGATTGGAGGTGAACGGAGCTACCGGTGCCGGCGCCGGACGACGGCTGCGCCGCCAGACGAAGAACACCACCAGACAGCCGCCCAGGCAGAGCAGCGCCACGAACAGCCCGGCATCGCCGACATGCGTCATCAGCGGGGTGATCAGCGGCGGGCTGAGGGTGGCACCGAGGGCGTTGATCAGCAGCAACCCCTGGCTCATGCGCACCAGCGCGCCGGCCGGGGCGCGGTCAGCGGCGTGGCTCACCGCCACCGGATAGAGCGCGAACACCCCGCCGCCGAGCAGAAACAGCGCCACCGCCAGCAACCACGGTAGCGGCGGCAGCAGCATCATGCCCAGACACAGCAGGGTCATCGCCACACCGATCAGGATCAGCACGATCTGGCGGTCGTGGCGATCCGACCAGCGGCCGATGGGGTACTGCAGCAGCATGCCGCCCAGAATCAGCACCGCCATCATCTCGCCGATCTTCTGCACGTCGAGGCCGCTGCGCTGTAGATAGAGCGGCAGCAGACTGTAGATCGCCGAGATCGCCAGCCCCGAGCCGAAGCAGCCCATCACGCCGGTGGGCGTGACCGTGATCAGACGCCACGGCGAAAGCGGCTCGGCGTGCTCGATCAGCGGCGATACCCGCGGGATCATGCCCAGCGGCAGCACCGACAGCGATGCCAGAATAGCGATGATCATGAACGGCTGGCTGGCACCGGCGCTGTCGGCCACGCCGAGCAGCAGCTGGCCGATCACCCCGGCACCGTAGAGCGAGATCATGTAGAGCGCCAGCAGGCGCCCACGCACGCGGGTATCCGCCGCCGTCAGCAGCCAGCTCTCGATCACCAGATAGACGCCCAGGGTGGCCCAGCCGCCGATCATGCGCAGGGTGAACCACAGCCCCGCATTGAGCCACAGCCCCTGCAGCAGCACAGTCACCGCCACCAGCGAGGCAAAACAGGCGTAGGCGCGAATATGGCCGATACGCAGCAGCAGGCGGTCGTTGAACAGCGCCCCGATCGCCAGGCCGATGTAGTAGGCCGCCGAGACCCAGCCGATGGTGGTCACCGACTCGCCGGCGGCGTCCAGGCGCAGGGTGATCAGCGAGGCCAGAAAGCCGTTGCCGATACCCAGGATGAACAGACCCAGAAGCGGCGCCAGCGCCATGGAAAGCAACTGCGGAGACATCGACGAACCCACCTTGCAACCGATTCCGGCCCGGCGGCACGGGTGACGCCGCCGGCGACCGAAGAAGCCATAGAATGAGACACACTGTAATACGAAACCCTGGACTGAGAAGCCCTGGACAGCAGGCGTCCGGGCAGTATTCGGGCGAGCGCACTATACGCCGCGCCCGGCAGCCGAAAAAGCCGAATAGCGGCGAAAAATCCCCGTATGGCGGCGGCTGACATTGATCAGGGCAGCCCCCCACGCCAAGCGAGCGTCGGCGCAGGTCGAGAGGAATCTGCGTATACTATTCTGTTAGCGCGCTAGCTAGAATAATCTCCCCCCTCGGTGCTGTCTGAAAAGTCGACGAGCGAAGGCCAGGCAAGGCAAAAATCGGCGAAAAAGCGGAGTTTACGGGATGTAAATGAGCATTTTGAGTCGATTTTTAACGCTGCATGGGCGAGTGCAGTACTTTTCAGGCAGTACCTAGCCTCGACCGCCAAGGACACTATGCCCACCGCCGACAGCGCCGCCTCAACCCCCGACGATCCGTCACGCGTCGATCGCCCTACTGCCGATGATGACCACCCGCAGACGAACGCCGCGGAGGCGGTCTACCGTCAACCCGGTTTCGCCGCCTTTCTGGTCTCGCGCCTGGCGGCGGTGTTCGCCATGCAGATCCAGGCCATCGTGGTGGCCTGGCAGGTCTACGACATCACCCGTGACCCGCTGACGCTGGGCTATGTCGGCCTGGCCCAGTTCCTGCCGATGGTCGTCCTGCTGCTGCCGGCGGGCGACCTGGTCGACCGATTCGATCGCAAGCGCATCCTGCAGCTCAGCTGGCTGGCCCAGGGCGTGTGCAGCGCCTGTCTGATCGCGCTCTCGCTGCAACGCCCGGAGAGCGCGCTGCCGTTCTATGCGGTGCTGGTGCTGTTCGGCGCAGCGCGGGCCTTCACCGGACCCACCCTGCAGAGCCTGCTGCCGCAGATCGTACCGCGGGCGCAGCTGGGCAAGGCGATCGCGCTCAACTCCTCGATCATGAAGATCGGGGTCATTGGCGGCCCGCTGCTCGGAGGGCTGCTCTACACCTTCGGTGCGCCGCTCACCTACAGCGTGGTACTGGCGTGTTTCGTGGTCGCCCTGCTCGGCCTGTTCGTGGTGCCGGTGCGCTACGCCGTCGAACGCCAGCCGCGGGATGACACTGCCTGGCAGCGCTTTACCGCGGGCATTCGCTATATCCGCAGCAAGCCGGTGATTCTAGGGGTGATCTCGCTCGACCTGTTCGCGGTGCTGTTCGGCGGCATCGTGGCGCTGCTGCCGGTCTACGCCCACGAGATCCTGCACGTCGGCCCCGAGGGGCTGGGCGCATTGCGCAGCGCCATCGCCATCGGCGCCCTGCTGATGGGGCTCTATCTGGGAGTGCGCGCCATCAACCGCCATGCGGGGCTGACGATGTTCGCGGCGGTGGCGGTGTTCGGCCTGGCCAACCTGGTGTTCGCGCTGTCGCACTGGTTCTGGCTCTCGTTCGGCGCCCTGCTGATCGCCGGCGCTGCCGACATGATCAGCGTCTATGTACGCCTGACGCTGCTGCAGTTGGCAACCCCAGACGAGATGCGCGGCCGGGTCAATGCGGTCAACATGCTGTTCATCGGCGCCTCCAACGAGCTGGGCGAGTTCGAGTCCGGGGTCACCGCGGCCTGGTTCGGCACCGTGCCGGCGGCGGTGATCGGCGCTGTCGGCACCCTGGGGATCGTCGGGCTATGGATGTGGGCCTTCCCGGTGTTGCGCCGCGCCGACCGGCTCGACGATGTCGAGGAGGAAAGCGTCGAACCCAAGCCCGCCGCGCCGGCCGGGCAAGGCTGATCCTGCAAGCACCCGCTGGCGCTCTCTCATGCCGTGGCACCATGCGCGGCTCATCCTGCGTAGCAGAAGAACCATTCTTGTCCCGCCTCGGGTCGAGCGCGGAAGCTAGGCGCGAACCCGGCGAGGCCGCCCTGGAGGACAAGACGGCCCGCCGATGTCGTGTCGACTCCCTACGCAGGCACCGCCCCATGAACCGCCCCGCAGTCTCCTTTTCTCCCGGTGGCGGCAGCGCCATCGATAGCGCATCGCTGCCGCCGAGCGACACCCCTCGCCTCACCGATCATGGTCTTGAAGCCAGCGTGATTCACTGGCAGCACTTTCAGGTCGCCTACGACTACCCGGTGGCCTTCACCCGCGAACTGCTCTCCCCCGACAATCCGCTCCTGGCGGAGGTGGTCACACGCCGTGAGCCGGAGCTGCGCCACCGCTGCCTGGTCTATGTCGATGCTGGCGTGGCCGCCGCCTGGCCGGATCTGGCCCGGCGCTTGGCGCGCTACTTCGAAGTCCATGCCGCACGCATGACGCTGATCGCGCCGCCGATCACGGTGGCCGCGGGGGAAGCGATCAAGGCGAGCCTGGCAACGGTAGAGCGCATGCTGGACGAGCTGCGCCAGCACGCCGTGGATCGCCACGCCTATGTGATCGCCATCGGCGGCGGCGCCGTCCTCGACGCAGTGGGCCTGGCCGCGGCCGTGGCCCACCGCGGCGTGCGCCTGATTCGTCTGCCGACCACGGTGCTGGCGCAGAACGACAGCGGCGTCGGGGTCAAGAATGCGGTCAACTTCCGCGGCACCAAGAACTTCACCGGCACCTTCGCCCCACCCTGGGCGGTACTCAACGATCTCGACTTCCTGGCCACGCTGCCGCGCCGCCAGCGTCTGGCCGGGATCGCCGAGGCGATCAAGGTGGCGCTGATTCGTGACGCCGCCTTCTTCGACTGGCTCGAGGCCAATGCCGAGTCGCTGGCGACCTTCGATCCCCGCGCTGAGGCCTACATGATCCAGCGCAGCGCCGAGCTGCACCTGGAACAGATCGGCCGCGGCGGCGACCCCTTCGAACAGGGCTCGTCACGCCCGCTGGATTTCGGCCACTGGTCGGCCCACAAGCTGGAAGCGCTGACCCATCACGGCGTCAGCCACGGCGAGGCGGTGGCGATCGGCATCGCCCTCGACACCCGCTACTCGGTGCTCGCCGGCCACCTGGCGGCGAGTGATGCGCAGCGAGTGATGCAGCTACTCGAGCGTCTTGGCCTGCCACGCTATCACCCGCAGCTGCTGGAGCTCGATGCGCTCGGCCAGCCGGCGCTGCTCAGCGGCCTGCGTGAATTCCAGGAGCATCTGGGGGGCGAATTGACGGTCACCCTGCTGGCCGCGATCGGACGCGCTGTCGACGTCCATGCGATGGATCACGCCCTGGTCCTCTCGGCGATCGAGTGGCTACACACGGAGGCCGCCCAGCATGCAGCTGCCTGACGCTCTGGGTCAGTTGACCTACTGCCTCAACGTGCACCCGACCCAGACCTGGGATGAGGTACGTCGCGCGCTCGAGGGGCCGGTGGCCTATGTACGTCGCACCCTGGCGCCGGATGTCTCTTTCGGGCTCGGCCTGCGCCTCTCCGCCCAAGCGCTGGAGGAGCTGCGCGCGCCGGATGCGCGTGCCGAACTCAAGACGATCCTGAGGCGCCACGACTACCGTCTGGTCACCATGAACGGTTTTCCCTTCGGCCCCTTCCACGGCGTGCCGGTGAAGGCCGCGGTCTATCAGCCGGACTGGAAGCAGCGGGCGCGGCTCGACTACACCTGCTGGCTCGCCGATCTGATGACAGAGCTGGCCCAGCCCGGTGACATGCTCAGCCTGAGCACCGTACCCGGCACCTACGGACCACTGACCGCGGGCGCCGAGGTGGCCATGGCCGACAATCTGCTCAAGTGCGTGGCGCACTGCGTGGGGTTGTTCGAACGTACCGGCGTCAGCGTGGCCATTGCCCTGGAGCCGGAGCCCTGCTGCTTTCTCGAGACCATCGAGGGGACACTGGCGTTCTTCCGCGACCACCTGTTCTGCTCGAGCGCCGCCGCCCGCGTGGCCGAGCTGAGCGGACTGTCGCTGACCCAGGCCCAGGCGGCGCTGCCGCGCCACCTCGGGGTGTGCTACGACGTCTGCCATGCGGCGGTCGAGTTCGAGGACCCCACGGCCAGCGTCGCCGCCCTGCGCGATGCGGGCGTGCCCATCCATAAGCTGCAGTTGAGCGCCGCGCTGCGCGTGCCGGCGCTCGATACGGTGACCCGCGAAGGGCTGACCAGCTTCTGCGAACCGACCTATCTGCATCAGGTCGTGGCACGCAGCGCGAGCGGGCTGGTTCGCTACAGCGATCTCCCCGAGGCGCTCGCGGATCCGCAGCGATCCGATGGCGAAGAGTGGCGCGTGCACTTCCACGTGCCGATCTTCGTCGCCGACATCCCGCCCTTCTCGACCACCCGCGACTTTCTCGCCGAGATCCTGGCCCTGCATCGCCGTCAGCCGATCTCGACGCACCTGGAAGTGGAGACCTATACGTGGCAGGTACTACCCGAAGCGCTGCGCCGCCAGCGTCTGGAAGTGGCAGTGGTGAAGGAGCTCGAGTGGGTGCGACAGCAGTTGGGCGTCAGTGTCGACGCCGAGGCGCTGACGTCTGGCTGAGGCTGGGCCGGGTCTCCAATCTCCCCACGGTATGGAGCAATGCCCTGGCCGGCGCGCTGCTGGCCGGGGCCAGCGGGTCGCTGGGAGCCGGCCTGGTGGTGCTGAGCGCACTGACGCTGTGCTATCTCGGCGGCATGTATCTCAACGACGCCTGCGACGCCACCATCGATGCGCGGGAGCGCGCCGACCGCCCGATCCCTAGTGGTGAAGTCGGGCGCGCCACGGTCGCGCTGATTGGCCTGGCGCTGCTGGCCTCTGCCGTGCTGCTGCTGTTCGCCACCGGCGTCGCGGCCGGCACGGCGGGCCTGGCGCTGGCTGCGGCGGTGCTGCTCTACGATCTGCGACACAAGGACGTGAGCTGGAGCCCGCTGGTCATGGGTGGCTGCCGCCTGCTCTGCTATCTGGTCGCAGCGCTCGCGCTGGGCGGCCAGCTCGGCGCACCGCTATGGCTGGGGGCGCTGGGGCTGGCTTGCCATGTCATCGGCCTGACCTATGCCGCACGCCAGGAGGCCTACGACCGCCTGGGCGCGCTGTGGCCTTTGGGGATATTGGCGCTCCCACTGCTGCTCACGCTGGCCGCGGTACTGTGGATGCCGGGCCTCGCGCTGCTGGCCGCTCTGCTATGGCTGGGCTATCTCGCCTGGGGGCTACGCTGCCTCGCCTGGCTGCGCCGGCGCGCCCCCGGCGACGTGCCGCGGGCGGTGGTCGGCCTGATTGCCGCGATCTCACTTTACGATGCCGTGCTGATCGCCACCCTGGGCCAGCCGCTGCTGGCACTGCTCGCGGTCTGTGCCTGGGCCGCTACGCTGCAGTTACAGCGTCTTTCTGCCGGCACCTGAGTCGGGCGCGGTGGACCATTGCGCCCGGCCTGGATCGTTAACAGCCGGCGCGCCGGCCATCTCCTCGACCGGCACACGGCGCTGGGGTCAGATCGTGGTCGCCTCCGACTCGCGCTCATCCGCAAGGCGGGCATCGGCGCCGAACACATGTGCCAGCATCAGCGCCTTGAACTCGGTCGCCTTGACCGCTCCCGTCGGCAGTAGCCCGGCCTCGGAGGAGATCACCAGCGGCCCCATCCCCGGGTCGTCGGTCACTCGGCCGTGGGAGCCCTTGACCAGCGTCGTCTGTGTGGACGAGATCACGTCCAGTAGCTGACGCATGCCGAGCTTGCGTTTGAACACCCGCCAGCCTGCCGCCAGCTTGGGCGCGCGTAGCGCCGGATCGAAGAACAGCTCTACCGGGTCGTAGCCCGGCTTGCGATGAATGTCGACGGTACGCGCATAGTCCGGTGCCCGTGCCTCGTCGAGCCAGAAGTAGTAGCTGAACCAGCGGTCAGGCTGGCTGATCGCCACCAGCTCGCCCGCATTGGGGTGGTCGAGCCCCTCTCGGCGCTTCTCGCTGTCGCCCCACACCGCTTCGACCCCCGATAGCCCTTCGAGCAGCGCCCTGACCGGGGGCAGATCCTGCGGGTCGCGCACGTAGACGTGAGCCACCTGATGATCGGCGACCGCAAAAGCACGCGAGGCGCCGGGATCGAGCTGCTCCTGCTCGCCCTCACGCCTCACCGCGAGATAGCCGGCCTGGCGCAGCGCCCGATTGATATGAACCGCGTCCTGCACCGGGGTAATCCCGTACTCGGAGACCACGATCACACGGCGCCCGTCGCGCTCGGCATCCTCAATCAGCTCGCCGCACAGGGCATCGACCTGGCGCAGGTCGCGCTGCAGATCGGGGTGATCGAGATCCGGCCCGAGACGCTGCAGGTTGTAGTCGAGATGCGGTAGATAGGTCAGCGTCAGCGTTGGATCACGCGTTGCCATTACGTGGCGGGTGGCATCGCTGATCCAGCGGCTGGCGTCGATGTTGGCCAGCGGCCCCCAGAAGGAGAACAGCGGAAAGGTGCCCAACCTGGCGTCGAGCTCGTCGTGCAGTTCGGGGGGATAAGTGTAGTGATCCGGCAGCTTGCGCCCGTCTGCGGGATAGCGCGGCCGCGGCGTCGCGCTCCAGTCCGCCGAAGCGTACATGTTGTACCACCAGAACAGCTTGGCGCAGGTGAAGTCGGCATGGCGCCGCCGCCCCGCCTCCCACACCTTCTCCCCCGCCACCAGCCGGTTGGATTGACGCCACAGCCATACCTCGGCGAGATCGCGAAAATACCAGCCGTTGGCGACGGCGCCATGCGCTGCCGGTGGCAACCCCGTGAGCAGCGTCGCCTGGACACTGCAGGTGACCGCCGGGGTAACCGTCTCGAGTGGGCGTAGCCCGCCCCGGCGCGCCAGACGTTGCAGATATGGCGTATGTTCGCCCACCAGGTGGGGGCTCAAACCGACGACCAGTATGACCAGTGTCTTGTGCATTTTCGTTCTCTCTCGAGGGCATTCCCGCCGCCGGAACCGGCCCCTATCCGTGTCTCCCCGCGGCGGCTATGCCCGACATGTCGATATTGCCGAAGCCCGCGCTATCGCCCTCCAGCGTGCTCGCCGAGGCCGCGATCGAGACTGCATATCAGCCCGCCGACTCGGGCTCAATCGACAACCGCCGGGGCGAGGAAAATTGAGCCTTCGGGATGAAGAAAGGCATGCCAGGGCGGCGCTTTCGGCTCACGCCATTAGCCAAAAAACATGGTCACCGGCCGCCTCGATTCGGCACCAATTCTCCAGATAATTGAGGTAGGGGCTCGCCGCGACAATCGATAGAGTGATTGTCGACACCGAACCGACGCGATATGCGCCTGCCCGCCTTCTCTCAAGCCAAAGCCAGAGCCACAAACCAGAGCCAGAGACATAAACCATCGCCAACAGGATGCCCATGATCGAGCCCCTCCACAGTCGAGCGACGACAGCGTTATCGCTTTCGGCCACCACCCTGCTATGCCGCTGGGTCGTGCGCCAGGCGGCGGCGCAGGAGACCTGGTTTCTCGACGCGCTCTACCGCCTGCAGACGAGTGCCGACGAGCACACGCTGCACCTCTTTCTGGGGCAGGTACCCCGACGCCTGGGCAAGGCGGATCTCGAATTGACCCCTCAGGACCTGACCGCGGCGCATAGCCTGCTGCCGGGCTGGTCTCCCCTCGACTGGAGCCTGGATGGCGCGGCACGGATCGCCGGGCTGCTGGCTTTTCCCGGCCAGCGCCCGTTCGCGGCGCTGTTCGAGGATCTCGTGCGCACTGCCGACGCCCGCGAGCTGATCACCCTCTACCGCGGTCTCTCGTTCTACCCCGAAGCGGCCTCATTGAGTGCTCCGGTCGGGGCCGGGTTGCGCTCCAACACGCGTGCCGTCTTCGAAGCGATCGCCCACGGCAACCCCTACCCACGAGATCATTTCGATCTCCACCGCTGGAACCACATGGTGCTCAAGGCGCTATTCATCGGCAGCCGGTTGTCCCCGATCGTGGGCATCGACCAGCGCCACAACCCGGAGTTGGCGCGCATCCTGCTGGACTACGCCGAGGAGCGCTGGGCCGCCGGTCGCGGGGTCACGCCCGAGCTGTGGCGCTGCGTCGGCCCCTGTGTCGATGCGCTAGGCGCCTACGCCGCGCTGCAGCGCGCTCTGGCGGGGTCGCCCGCCGAGCGGCTGGCCGCCGGGCTGGCGCTCTCCCAGACCGATACGCCATCGGCCCGTCATCTACTGACCTCCGTGCCGGAGACTGCGGCCCTCATCGGTACCGGTCGTATCGGCTGGAGCAACCTCCACCACTACGAGGCAATCTGAACGATGTATATCGACCCGCATGCGCATATGGTCTCGCGCACTACCGACGATTACGAAGCCATGGCCGCCGCCGGCGTGGTCGCCCTGATCGAACCGGCGTTCTGGGTCGGCCAGCCACGCACCTTCGTCGGCACCTATGTCGACTACCTGTCGTCGCTGGTGGGCTGGGAGCGCTTCCGCGCCGGACAGTTCGGTATCCGCCACTACTGCACCATCGGGCTCAACTCGAAGGAGGCCAACAACGAAGCGCTGGCAGAGGGCGTGATGGCGTGGCTGCCACGCTTCGCCATGAAGGAGGGCGTAGTGGCGATCGGCGAGATCGGTTACGACGAGCAGACGCCGCTGGAAGAGAAGTATTTCCGCGCCCAGCTGGCCTTGGCCAAGGAGCTGGCACTACCGGTAATGGTGCACACCCCGCATCGTGACAAGAAGCGCGGTACCTCGCGTTCGATGGATGTGTGCGAGGAGATGGGCCTCGACCCCAGTTGGGTGGTGATCGATCATAATAACGAAGAGACAGTGCGCGAGACGCTCGACCGTGGCTACTGGGCCGGCTTCTCGATCTACCCGTCGACCAAGATGGGCAATGCGCGCATGGTCGAACTGTTGCGCCACTATGGCGGCGATCGGATCATCATCGACAGCGCCTGCGACTGGGGCATTTCCGACTGTCTCGGGGTCGCCAAGACCGCTCGCCTGGCACTCGCCAGCGGTATCGACGCACAGGTGGTGCGCCAGGTCACCTATGCCAACGCCCTGTGCGTCTACGGCAAGAGTGGACAGATGCACGAATCCGATTGGCTCGATCCGCCGGAGATCGACCAGCGCACGCTCTACGAAGGCAACTCGATCCTGCGTGGCGGCCGTGAACCGCGCATCGAGCACCCCCGGCAGGCCGCAGACGACCTGCTGATCGACTGATAGCACGGCCCCGCTTATCGGCCCGCCCGCGCATCCCGCGCTGGCGTGCCGACTGCCTGGCAATCCACGCGAGGCCACGCGCCTCTTCCACCTGCGCTACCGATACCCTTCATCACTACCGCCCCCGATCATGGCGGTTATCGCGTCTGTGCTACCTACACGCTTCGGTCACGCTGCGGTCACGCTGCGGTGACGCCGCATCAAACCGTTACATCGCGTGGCTCGCGTCTCGACCCTGCAGACACTGACGCTTCTCCCTACTCTCGCTCCTACGTCCGGCAACGGGAAACCGGCCTTGCCGACCCAGCGCGTCACGCCAGCAATGCAGATGATACGCACTGAAACAGTTAGGCGATTAATTCGCACTCGTAACTAAATGCTAACGAAAAAAACTCCCGAACATCGACCAAGGTCGAGTTCGGGCGGCCGCCTGAATTTACATCAGGAAAATCGCAACATGCTGTAATTAAAAGGCAACAATTTTTCCAGCGGCGAGAAGTACCAGAAAAATACCAATCGGCAGAACTTTATATTCCTGAAAGCCGGTGCAACAATTCGAAACACAAAAGACCAGCCTTGCACAATAACCAGAATATTTATCGTCTAGGCAACGTACGACAGGGGAATATCATGTCAAACCCAGAAGCCTCGATGCTGATCGTGACCAGCGAGACAGCGCAGTCGACTCTGCTCGCGATGAGTCTGTCTTCGCATACCGGGATGAGCTATCGCCTGGCGGGCCCACAGGAGCCGCACAAGGTCTCTGGCGCCAGCTTCGACATCGTTCTGATCGATCTGAGCCTGGTCGACCCCATTCTGTTCCAGAAGTGGGAAGAGAGCCTGGCCGGCCAGGGCGACGGTGAAACTCGGATCTGCGCCTTCAACGCCAAGAACGACACCCACGCGCTGGATGCGGTCTCGCTGTCACATATCCGTGGCGTGTTCTTCCAGCAGGACACGCCGGAGCTGATGGCTAAGGGCCTGAAGCAGATTCTGCAGGGTCAGATCTGGCTTTCGCGCAATCTGATGAGCCTGCTGATCGACAAGCTGCGCCGCCAGAGCATGGACGCCTACCGCATGGAGGGCTATCTGACCCACCGCGAGCGCCAGGTAGTCGGGCTGGTCGGGCTGGGCGCCACCAACGCGCAGATCGCCGAGAAGCTGTTCCTGAGCGAGCACACGGTCAAGACCCACATCTACAACATCTTCAAGAAGATCGGCGCCCAGAATCGGGTCCAGGTGGTGTGCTGGGCGCGCGACCATCTAGGCGCGCTGCCCAACCTGTCACGCCCGCGAACCAAGCATTGAGCGCGCGTCATGAACGCCTGCCACCAAGCGCCCGGAGCCCGGCTCACGGGGCTGGCTCTCCTGGTGCTCCTGCTGCTGAGCACGGCCTGCCTGGCCCAGGATGGGGTCGAACCGGATGCCGCCAAGGCCCCCGGCGCCCCTGCCGTCAGTATCGATGAGAAGAACCCGCAGCGCGCGCTCGACCAGCAGTTCAACCTGCAACGCCCGGAGCTCTCCGGGGTCATCATCGACCGCACCCTGACCATGGCGGGTCGCACCTTCTACCGCAGCTTTTCCCAGGCGGCCATGCGCGACCCCATCGTTTCCGGCGCCGAGCTCACCGTCAGCGAACGCCCGGACCCGCGCTGGGGCAGCCAGCTATGGATCGCCGAGCGTAACCAGATCTACTTCAGCACCCAGCTGTCGCCACGCATCAGCGAAGCGGATCGCTACGCCGACGAGGCGGTCCGTGTCGTCCAGGAGGCGATACTGCGCCGCCGTATCGCGCAATCGCTTCAACCCAGCCTCGACCTCTCAGATGAGGAGTTGTGACATGCGCAATTTCGTTCCGCTCTCTCTCGCCCTGGCGCTGGGCGCGCTCTCGGTCACCTCGCCGAGCAGTGCTGGCGAGCTGATCTATCGACCGATCAATCCGTCATTCGGCGGCGACCCGTTCAACGGCAGCTATCTACTGGGCAAGGCACAGGCCCAGGACACTCACAAGGACCCTAGCCTGAGCGATTTCGGCGGCCTCTCGGCCACCGACCGCTTGGTGCAGAGCCTGCAGAGCCGGCTGATCTCGCAGCTGCTCTCGGATGTGAGCTCGGGAGATATCGGCACCGGCTCCTATGACAGCAACGACTTCGGGGTCGTGGTCAGCGACGAAGGTGGGCAGCTGGTGATCACGGTCACCGACAAGGCCACCGGGGACATCACCAATATCAACGTGGGCGGGCTGTCGGCTGGCGGACTCTGAGCCATCGCGACACGACGCAGGGGAACCACAACATGTACAAACTCATCGCTGCGGTAGCGACTGCCGCACTGCTCTCCGGCTGTGCCGGGATGGTCGCCAATGTCGACGGTCTCGAGGGAAAACCGCCCACGCTGACGCCCCGCGGGGCGACCTGGCAGGATCTCAAGGCGCTGCCTCGCCCCGCCGGCAAGATTCTCGCCGCGGTCTACGATTTTCGTGATCAGACCGGGCAGTACCGGCCGGCTCCTGCCAGTACCTTCTCCACCGCTGTCACTCAGGGCGCCGCGGCAATGCTGACCGGTGCGCTGGCCGACTCCGGCTGGTTCACGCCGCTGGAGCGGGTCGGTCTGCAGAATCTGCTGACCGAGCGGCGTATCATCCGCGCCGAGCAGGAGCGCTTCAATCGGCCGGACAACCTGCCCTCGCTGCGCTCCGCCTCGGTGCTGCTGGAGGGCGGTATCATCGCCTACGAATCCAACGTGCGCACCGGCGGGCTGGGCGCCGAGTACTTCGGCATCGGCGCCTCGGGGCAGTATCAGGTCGACCAGGTGACGATCAATCTGCGCGCGGTCGAGATCTCCAGCGGAGAGGTGCTGGCCAACGTCACCACCACCAAGACCATCTACTCCAAGGAGATCCGCGCCGGCGTATTCCGCTTCATCGATTTCCGCCGCCTGCTCGAGGCAGAAGCTGGCCTGACTACCAACGAACCGGTACAGATGGCGGTGATGTCGGCAATCGAGTCCGCGGTCATCCATCTGATCGCCGAGGGCGTGCAGGATAGACTCTGGAATCTCGCCGACGGCGTGCCGCTGGAGAAGACAGTACTTGCCGACTACCTGAACGAGAGCGTGCCGATGATGTAGGTCATGGGCTGGCGCGGCTCGTCAAGTCGCGCCGGCCAAGACAATCAGTACGACTGCCCCCTAAAATTGGCCCCTCAACCTAGCCCCTCAATTTAGCCCCTCAATTTAGCTCCCCAACCTGGCCCCAGCGTCGCATCAACGCTCTCGAAATCGCTTCTGATACTCGCTTTTCGTGACACGCCATTGACAGCCGCCGCCTGGCGGCTTTTTTATTATCATTCATCTCAGAAATCACCCAAATCAAGCCCTCCTAGACATCAGAATTATCATACTGATGAATCCCTCAGCATCCCGATGTTTCGTCCTTGGACTTGCAGCGATATTGCTCCTACAGATTCACGCAGCATCGCACGCAAAAGCCAGCCGTTCGAGGGTGCCATCATGCGTCATACAGCATTCATCACTCACCCACTTCTCAGCGTCTCGGCGTTACTGATGCTGGCCGTGGCACCGGCGATCTGCACGGCTTCCGAGGTAGGTGAAGTCGATGACCACGACTCCCGCGATCGCTATGAGAAGCACATTATTTCTCAACCGGATTCGCGTAGTGACAGCATCGCTTCGCCAGGCACCAATCGTGCATCAGTGGTGCAGTTCGGTGGCGACAACCACGCCCGCATCGCACAGCAGAATAGCCGCCGCGAAGCGGCCAACGTGGCCAGCATTCGTCAGTCCGGCTACGCCAATGATGCCCTGATCGATCAGCGCGGCAGCTTCAACGACGGCGCGATCGATCAGACCGGACACTCGCTCGACGCCAAGCTTCTGCAACAGGGCAGCGGCTACGACGCCAAGATCAGCCAGCGCGGTGCCAACGGTGCCGTGACGATTCAACAGTCGGGAACCGGCCACCGAGCCATCACCGTCGACCAGCTGTCGCGGTCGGGTAGCGGCGCAACGGCCACCATCGTGACCTACTGATGGCTGCCTTGGCAGTCATACAGGGGAACGCAAGGCGGTACTCAGAGAACCAGGGGAAAATCATGAAAATCAAAATGTCGGTACTCGCAGCTTCCATCGCCATGGCCATGAGCGCAGCCGTGATGGCAGACGCAACGCAACAGTATGCTGACGGCAATACCAATCCTTCCAGTACCTTCCAATCCTCGCGTGACGCGATCGACGCCATGGCCGGTTTCAATGGCAATGCCGGCAATGCCGCCGAATCGTTCATCGATCAGACTGGCTACAACCACGATGCCAACGTGGTGCAGAGCGGCAACCAGTGGTCACGCATCACCCAGCAGGATGCCGACAACATGGCCCGCGTGCGCCAGGAGAGCGGCGCCGAAAACGAGTCGATCGTCGATCAGCGTGACCAGGCCAACTATGCGGAAGTCACACAAGCAGGCTATAGCAACGACTCGATCGTCAGCCAGGAAGGCAACTACTTCGGCGCCAGAAACGATGCTTACGTGCGTCAGAACGGCAGTCTCAATGACAGCTACATCATGCAGGATGGCCACAAGAACCTGGCAAATGTGAACCAGCAGGGTGACCAACTGGATAGCGATATCCTGCAGGACGGTAGCTACAACCAGGCAGTCGTCAACCAGTCCGGCTATGGCCACGACTCCTACGTCAGCCAGGATGGCTTCGCCAACCGCGTCAACCACAGCCAGTCCGGCGGCTGGCAGAACTTCGCCCAGACCGTACAGAACGGTGTCGGCAACGTGGCCAACGTCACCCAGTACTGAGCCCCGCTACCAGAGCGCGC
This sequence comes from Gammaproteobacteria bacterium MFB021, assembly GCA_000737985.1. Taxonomy (GTDB): domain Bacteria; phylum Pseudomonadota; class Gammaproteobacteria; order Pseudomonadales; family Halomonadaceae; genus Salinicola. The sequence goes on from JNVT01000097.1 coordinate 100,727, forward strand.
CAGAACAGCCCAGCCGGCAGCCGCCGGCTGGGTTTTTGCGTTGGCGGTCACCCGGCTATTCGCGCCAGGCCCTAGAACCCAGGCGATGCCACAGGCAAAATGCACGGCGACACTTGCCGAGAGATCGACTTTTACCCGGATGAAGAGATCGTTCAACGCCACCGCCATTCATGCGCTATGGCGCCTGCTGTCGGGCTGGCGCCTGGTCACTCTGTGGCGCCTGGCGGGCATTGCCAGCCGCGTGCTCTACGCCGTGTCGCGCCGCGAGCGCCACGTGTCGCGGCGTAATCTGGAGCTCGCCTTTCCCGCGGACACGCTGGCCGGGCGCCGCCAGCGCGTGAAACAGAGCCTGCGCCACTCCGCGGCCACCATGCTCGAACTCGGCTTCGCCTGGATCGGCGACCCGCGACGCGTCGAGGCGGCGATCATCGAGGTGCATGGGCGCGAGCTGCTCGATGACGCGCGGGCGGAGAACCGCGGCGTGATCGTGCTGGCGCCCCACTTCGGTAACTGGGAGGTGCTCAACTTCTGGCTCTCCAGCCACTTCCCCTTCACCGCCATGTACGAACCGCCCAAGATCGCCGATCTCGATCCGGTGATTCGTCACGGCCGCGAGCGCATGGGCGCCGAGCTGGTGCCGACCAATTCACGCGGTGTAGCCGCCCTGCTCAAGGCGCTGAAGCGCGCCGAAGCGATCGGCATTCTGCCGGATCAGGAACCGGACTGGGGCAGCGGCGTCTTCGCCGACTTCTTCGGCCGCCAGGCCTACACCGCCACCCTGCTGCCCAAGCTGGTGGCTCGTACCCAGGCGCGGGTGGTGACCGGGGTCGCGCGCCGGCTGCCCAAAGGGCGAGGCTTCGCGATCCACTTCCTGGCCGCCGACGAGCGCGTCTACGCCAGCGACGAGACTACTTCGGCGACCGGCGTCAACGCCTGCGTCGAGGCCGCCATCGCGCTCGACCCGGTGCAGTACCAGTGGGAGTACAAGCGCTGGAAGAAGACACCGGAAGAGGAGCAGAAAGTCCCCGACTTTCGGCGCTTTCGGCTCTATCGCTAGTCCTGAATCGCCCGTGTCGGCAGAGTAGCGGATAGGGCAACACCTAGCGCGCGTCGAGATTACCGCGCCGCGCCGCAGTCTCGGCCAGCGCTGCCCAGTCCTTGTCGGCATCGCCGTGGGCCATGGCGTCGAGCAGGCTGTCACGCAGTACGCCGGCGAACGGCAGCGGCACCTGGCGCTCCTGCGACGCTGCCAGCGCCAGGCTCACATCCTTGAAGCCCCACGCCATCTTCATCCCCGCTGGCGTATAACGTGCCTCGCGAATCATCTTGCCATAGCCCTGGTAGGCCGGCGCAGCGAACAGCGTGCTGGTGACGATCTCCAGAAAGGTATCGGCCTCGATACCGTAGGCACGCGTCAGCGCCGAGGCCTCGCCCATCGATTCGATCGCCGTGGCCAGCATGAAGTTGGCCGCGATCTTGACCACGCAGGCACGCTCCGGCGCCTCGCCTACCGGCCACAGCCGCTGACCCAGCGCCTCCAGCACCGGCGTCACCCGCTCCTGCACCGCCGCCGCGCCGGCCACGATGATATTGAGCTTGCCCGCGGCCGCCACGTCCGGGCGCCCCAGTACCGGTGCCGCGACGTAGTGCGAACCGAGGCCTTCATGCAGCGCGCTCATCGCCCGCGCCAGACCCGGCGATACCGTGGCCATGTTGATGTGCACGGCGTCCCGGGGCAGCGCTTCGAGTGCCTTGGACGCCACCAGCACCTCGTGCACGCTGTGATCGTCGGGCAGCATGCTGATCAGCACTTCGCACTTGGCGGCCAACGCCCGCGCCGACTTGGCCGCCTTGGCGCCTTCGGCCACCAGTGCCTCTACCGGCGCCGGCGAGCGATTCCACACCGTCACCGTGTGGCCGGCCTTGAGCAGCTGCGCTGCCATCCCCTGGCCCATGGCCCCCAGACCCACGAATCCTAAGTTCATTGCTGTCTCCTGATACGCGATTGATACTGAACACTCGCTCGATGCCCGACCTTCGAAGGTGTTTACAAAATGCCTGCGCGACGCGCCCGATGGCGGCGCCATCGCCCCTTGGCCGAGCCCTCACCGGAGCCTAGACAGCCGGCGCGCCATCCGCCATGCCGATCACGCCAGCCCGCCGAAGCGCCCAGCCTGGTAGTCATCGATGGCCGTAACGATCTCCTCCCGAGTATTCATCACGAACGGGCCATGGGAGACGACGGGCTCATCGATCACCGCCGCGTGGCCAAAAATCAGCCGTGACCCGGTGGTTGCCGTCATCTCGACGCTATCTCTCTGGGTGTCCAGCTCGATCAGGTGCTGCGCTTTGACGTCATCGCCGCCGACGCTGGCTTCGCCGTCGATCAGGTAGAGAAACACCTGGCGTCCTGACGGTGCCGGCAGCGTATGCGAAGCGCCTGCCGTTAGCGTCAGCGTCGACATGAACACATCGGTCAGGCTCTCGACAGGCCCGCGTTGGCCCTCGAACTCACCGGCTATCAGGTTGAGCTCACCGCCTCCGGCCAGGGCAATCGCCGGAATCGACGCTTGCTGCAGACCGATGTAACGTGGCTCGCTCATCTTCAGCCTGGCCGGTAGGTTGATCCACAGCTGCAGAATCTCCAGCGGCCCACCGTCACGCAGGAACTCGGGCGGGGAGATCTCGGCGTGGACGATACCGCTGCCGGCGGTCATCCACTGCACGCCGCCGGCGTGGATCACGCTCTGGTGGTCGGCACTGTCGGCGTGGGCCAACGAGCCCTCGAGGATGAAGGTCACCGTCTCGAAGCCGCGATGCGGATGCGGGCCGAACGGCAAGCCATGGTTATTGGGCGGATAGACCTGCGGGCCATGATGATTGAGAAACAGGAACGGATCGAGCTGCGACAGGCGCGGCCCCGGCAGCGGGCGCCGGGTGGTCAGATCGCCGATATCGTCGCGGACGGCCGGGTGCTGGGCAGTGACACCGCGGGGGTTGAGGGTAGACATGCGAGGCTCCTGAATGGCGTTAGAGAGCAGTCTAGGCCACGGATGCCGCGAAAAAAGCGAATGATTTCAGCCCAATCATTGCATAGGGTCGTCGACAGCGGCCCGCCCAGCCTCTGCCAGCAGTGCCTCTTCGATCAGCGCCACCAGCGGCGACTGCGTCGGCGCAAGGCGCGAGACCATTACCAGCTCACGATAAAACGTCTGCTCCCCCAACGCCACGATCCTCACCGGCGGCGGTTGCCGATGTCGCCACAGCCCGGTCAGCGGAATCAGCGCCACGCCCAGACCGAACTCGACCATTCTGGCAATCGCGTCGATCTCGTCGAGTTCCAGCCGAATCGCCGGACGCAGTCGCCGCCGCTCGAGGAAGCGGACCACCTGACGTCCGCCGAAGGAGCCTCGGTCGTAGAGCACCAGCGGATGGGTCTCGAGCAGTGCTTCGACGCTCTCACCATCACTATCGACCGGCGCTATCATCACGAAGGGCTCGCGGGCGATCACGCGAGCGTGAAGATCCCCGGGTAGCGCAAAGGGCGGCTGGACGATCATCGCCATGTCCAGATCGCCCTTGTCGACCTGATCGAGCAGCGTCAGCGACACCCCTGGCACGATCCGGGTCATGACCCCGGGTGCCGAAATCCCCAACGCTCGCAGCACGTCGGGCAGCAGCCCGCTCTGGACGCTGGCGATGGCGCCGAGATGCCAGTCACCACTCAGTTCATCGCCGGCGGAGGCGCGAATGCGCGCGGCCAGCTCGAGCATACTCTCGGCCTGCGGCAGCAGACGCCGCCCCGCCGCGTTGAGACGCACGGCGCGCCCGGTGCGCTCGAACAGCGGCTCGCCGATGTCCGCTTCCAGGTTGCGAATCTGCGCGCTCACCGCCGACTGGGTCAGCCCCACCGCACCGCCGGCGGCAGAGAAGGTCCCGTGGCGCACCACCGCCAGAAAGGTCTTGAGTTCGCGCAGCATACTGTCGCCCTGAATCCACTTTTTTCGATATCAGACTGCAATATTATCCGCTTTCCATCGATTTTTTTCGCCATCAAACTGAGCCGACACACGACACCCGAGGAGCACACATCATGGCACTCTCCCCTTTCCACCTCGCCATTCCGGTTCACGACCTGCCCGCAGCGCGCAAGTTCTACGGTGAGACCTTCGGCCTGAGCGAAGGCCGTTCCAGCGAGCAGTGGGTGGATTTCGACTTCTACGGCCACCAGCTGGTGATCCACGAGCACCCGCAGACGCCGTCTCAGCAGGCGGCACACACCAACCCGGTCGACGGCCACGATGTACCGGTGCCGCACTTCGGCATCATCCTGGGCTGGGACGAGTGGGAAGCCCTGGCCGAGCGTCTGAAGGGTTTCGGCACCGAGTTCGTGATCGAGCCCTATGTGCGCTTCAAGGGGCAGGTCGGCGAACAGGCCACCATGTTCCTGCTCGACCCCTGCGGCAACGCGCTCGAGTTCAAGGCCTTCAAGGACATGAGCCAGCTGTTCGCCAAGTGAATCCGACAGCAGCGATCTCGCCGGTTAGCCTCATCCCGGTGAACGCCCGAACGAGATAAGCCAGGGAGAGATAGCCCGTAAGAAACAGCCGAAAGATAGTCCGGAAAAGACAGCCAGGGGGCCGGTCACTGACCGGCCCCCTGGCGTTGTTGTTACCTGGCGTGGGTGTCAACTGGCCGCGCCGGGCGCTTCCAGGCGGCGCAGCGCGAACACACCGATCACCAGCGCCACGAGCAGCAGTACCCCGATGAACAGCGCCACGCCATGCCAGCCGCCCCAGTACCAGAAGGCGCCGCCGAGGGTGCCGGCGACGCTGGAGCCCAGGTAGTAGCTGAACAGATAGAGCGAAGACGCCTGCCCCTTGGCCTGCCGGGCACGCTGCCCGACCCAGCCGCTGGCCAGCGAATGGGCGGCGAAGAAGCCGAAGGTAAAGATCAGGATGCCGATCAGAATCAGGCTGATCGGCTCGAACAGGGTGATCGCCAGGCCCACCAGCATCATCACGATGAACAGCCAGAAGATGCGCGGCCGTCCCAGGCGATCGGCCAGCGAGCCGGCCCAGGCCGAGCTGTAGGTGCCGGAGAGATAGGCGATGGAGAGTAGCCCGACCAGCGCCTGACTGACCTGATAGGGCTCCGCCAGCAGCCGATAGGCGATGTAGTTGTAGAGGGTGACGAAGCCGCCCATCAGCAGGAAGGCTTCAAGAAACAGAAGCGGCAGCCCGCGATCCTTGAAGTGCACCGTGAAGCCGGAAAGCACGCTGCGCGCATTGAACGGCCGCGGCGTGAAGTGCCGCGACGGCGGCAGCCAACGCATGAACAAAAGCGCGGCGAGCAGCGCCACCAGGCCGATGATCGCCAGCGTCCAGCGCCACGGCACCCAGTCCACCATCACCCCGCTGATCAGGCGTCCACTCATCCCGCCGATGCTGTTGCCGCTGATGTAGAGCCCCATCGACAGCCCCACGTAGCGCGGATGAATCTCCTCGTTGAGGTAGGTCATCGCCACCGCGCACAGCCCCGACAGTGACAGCCCCGCCAGCGCCCGCATCACCAGGACCCCGGACCAGCTCGGCATCACCGCCGCCAGCAGCGTGCAGGTCGAAGCCGCCAGCAGTGCCACCGACATGATCGACTTGCGCCCCACCGCATCCGAGATCGGCCCGGTGATCAGCAGGCCGATCGCCAGCATGCCGGTCGCCACCGAGAGCGACAGACTGCTGGTCGCGGCGTCGATGCCGAAGGCATCGGAGAGAATCGGCATGATCGGCTGCACGCAGTAGAGCAGCACGAAGGTCGAGAAGGCGCCCAGGAACAGCGCCAGCATGGTGGGTCGATAGCCGCGCCGGCCACGCTCGATGAAGGCGCCCTCGGCGGCCTCGGCTTCGAGACGTTCGGCGGTGTTTTTCAGCGAGCGGTTGGTGTCACTGACGGCATCGGTCGCGGCATCCAAGGTGTTATCGCGCGGCGGCGCGGGGGGGCGGTGGCGGGGCAAGTCGAGACTCCTGAGGAAAGCGGCCGCGCGGTGGCTGCCGCGCGCCGGTCAGGACCTAGCATAAGCCGGCGCAAGACTTATTTCGAATATATGATTCATAGTTTTTGATATCCTGAAGATATCATTCAGGTGGACGAGACCATGGAACTGCGAACCCTGCGCTATTTCGTCGCCGTGGCCGAGGAGCTGCACTTCAGTCGCGCCGCCGCCCGTCTGGGCATCTCCCAGCCGCCGCTGAGTCAGCAGATCAAGGCGTTGGAAGAGGAGCTGGGCGGGCGGCTGCTGGTGCGCACCAATCGCCGTGTGGCGCTGACCGCCGCAGGCGAGCTATTCCTCGACGAGGCGCGCGAGGTGCTCGCCCGCGCCGAGCGCGCCTCGCGACTGGTCTCTCGCATCGGCCGCGGCGAGAGCGGCCAGCTGCGTATCGGCTTCACCACCTCGGTGCCGCTGACCCCACTGCTGCCGCGCACGCTGACCCACTATCGCCAGCGCTACCCCGACGTCGACCTGCGCATGCACGAGCTCAATAGCCAGCGCCAGATCAACCCGCTGCTGGAGGGCGATCTGGATATTGGCATCATGCGTCCGGCCACCCTGCCGCCAGAGCTTTCCGCTTTCACCCTGATACGCGAACCGCTGGTGGCGGTGGTCAATGCCCAAAGCGAGCTCGGCGCGAGCGATACCCCGCTGAGTCTGGCCGAGCTGGCCACCCAGCCGTTCGTCTACTTCTCGCCCGCCGCCGGTACCGGTCTGCTCGACCAGTTCAACGTGCTGTTCGCTCAGCGCGGGCTGACACCGCGTCTGGTCCAGGAGGTCGGCGGCCCCAACACCATCATCAGCCTGGTCGCCAGCGGACTGGGCGTCTCGCTGCTGCCCGAGTCGTTCCGCCACATCCATATCGATAACGTGCGCTACCGTCCGATCAGCGATGCCGACGCGCGCTCCGAGGTGTGGCTGACCCATCCGCGCCATCACCTGACGCCACAGGCGCAGCACTTCATTCAGATCGTGTGCGAGGCCATCGCCGGCTGAACCGCCGCGCGCCGGCTTTGCGCGGCCGCCCGCAGCCGGTAGAGTCTGCGCCAGACCCGCTCGCGCCGAGCCAGCTCATCACGACGCGTGCGTCATACCGTCGTCATACCCGCTTCATGCACACAGGAGACGCCACCATGCAATCCGGCTGGAGCCTCGGTCTCATGACCGGCACCGTGCTCGATGGCAACATCGATATCGCCATGCTGCGCAGCGATGGCGACACCATCGATGAGTTCGGCCCCTACGAGCTGGTGCCCTACGCCCAGGATATTCGCCCGCTGCTGGCCGAGGCCCTCGAGGCCGCCCGCGCGTGGAACTTCCAAGGCCCCGAGCCGGCGATCTTCCGCCGCGCCGAGGCCGCGCTGACCGAGGCGCAGTCCACCGCCGTGAGCGAGTTCCTCGCCCGGCACGGCTTCCGTCCCGAACAGCTCAGTGCGGTCGGCTTCCACGGCCAGACCGTGCTCCACCGCCCGCCGGTCGCGGGGCGCCGCGGCGCCACTCGCCAACTGGGCGATGGCCAGCTGATGGCACGCCTGGTGGGCAGCGACGTGGTCTATGATTTCCGCAGTGCGGACGTCGAGCGCGGCGGCCAGGGGGCACCGCTGTCGGCGGTCTATCATCGCGCGCTGCTGCAACGCCTGGGTGCCGGCGCCGAGAGTCTGGTGCTCAACCTCGGCGGCGTCGCCAATCTCTCCTGGTGGGACGGCGAGCCATCCGACCAGGGGCGTCTGATCGCCTTCGATACCGGCCCCGCCAACGCGCCGATCGATGACTGGGTGCGTCAGCACACCGGCGCGGCGATGGACCGCGACGGCCTCATCGCCGCCCGCGGACAGGTGGATGAGCAGCGGCTTCAGGCACTGCTCGAACACCCCTATCTCGCCGCGCCCTACCCCAAGTCATTGGATCGCTTCGACTTCCAGGCGGAGATGGCCGCAGGGCTGACGCTGGAAGATGGCGCCGCCACCCTAACCGCCTTCACCGCCGCCGCCGTGGCCCGGGCAATGGCCCTGCTGCCGCAGCGGCCCGAGCGGATCGTGGTGTGCGGCGGCGGGCGCCGCAACCCCACGCTGATGCGCGAACTCGCCCACCGCACCGGTGCCGAGGTGCAGCTCGCCGATGCTGTCGGCTGGCGCGGGGACGCGATCGAGGCCGAGTGTTTCGCCTACCTGGCCATGCGCTCGCTGCGCGACCTGCCGCTGAGCTTTCCGCTCACCACCGGCGTGGCCGCGCCCCAGCCCGGTGGCAGGCTGGCACGGGCCAACGCACCCGCTTGACCCGCTCTCTGCGCTCCCCCAGACTGGCCGGGATGTCTGCGCCCGGCCACTCGCCGGGCGCCGGCATCGACGCTTGACGGGGTGCCGGTGGAACCGGCTGAGATCGTCCTGCGCAGTGCCCTTCCGGGCCCGGCGCCACGGCGGATCCCGACGAACCTGATCCGGCTAGTACCGGCGTAGGGATCAAGCGGAGGTCGGTGCTATCGGTCCACGCTCTCGGTCCGCGCTCACGCCCCACCCAACCTCCCCCCGCCTACGCTGTGCGCCGGCCTGACTTGAGTCATGCACTGGAGCACGCTCGACATGAAATCTCCCCAGTTCCTCTCGGATACGGCCAGGGTCGACAGCGCCGCCATCGCCCCGCTGCCCGCCTCGACCAAGATCTACGTCGCCGGCTCACGCCCGGACATTCGCGTGCCGATGCGCGAGATCGCGCTGTCACCGACACCGACCCGCGACGGCTTCGCGCCCAATGCCCCACTCGCGGTCTATGATACTTCCGGTCCCTATACCGATCCGGAGATCCAGATCGACATTCGCCGCGGGCTGCCGGAGGTACGCCGCGCCTGGATCGACGAACGTGGCGATACCGAATGGCTCGAGGGCCCCAGCTCCACCTTCGGGCGCCGCCGAGCCGAGGACCCACGGCTCTCGACCCTGCGCTTTCAGCTCGCACGCACTCCGCGCCGCGCCCGCCCGGGTGCCAACGTGACCCAGCTCCACTACGCCCGTCGCGGCATCATCACCCCGGAGATGGAATTCATCGCCATTCGCGAGAACCAGCGCCGGCACGAGCGTCAGGGCGAGGCAGCCGATCCCAGCCTGGATCACCAGCACCCCGGCGAGGCGTTCGGCGCCCATCTACCCGCGGAGATCACCCCGGAGTTCGTGCGCCAGGAGGTGGCCGCCGGGCGTGCCATCATCCCCGCCAACATCAACCACCCGGAGAGCGAGCCGATGATCATCGGGCGTAACTTCCTGGTGAAGATCAACGGCAACCTGGGCAACTCGGCGGTGACCTCGTCGATCGAGGAAGAGGTCGACAAGATGACCTGGGGCATCCGCTGGGGGGCGGACACCATCATGGATCTCTCCACCGGGCAGAACATCCACGAGACCCGCGAGTGGATCCTGCGCAACTCACCGGTACCGATCGGCACCGTGCCCATCTACCAGGCGCTGGAAAAGGTCGATGGCGTGGCCGAGAACCTGACTTGGGAGATCTTCCGCGACACCCTGATCGAGCAGGCGGAACAGGGCGTGGACTACTTCACCATTCACGCCGGCGTGCGCCTGCATCATGTGCCGCTGACCGCCAGGCGCGTCACCGGCATCGTCTCCCGCGGCGGTTCGATCATGGCCAAGTGGTGCCTGCACCACCATCAGGAGAGCTTCCTCTATACCCACTTCGAAGAGATCTGCGCGATCATGCAGGCGTACGACGTCGCCTTCTCGCTGGGCGACGGTCTGCGCCCGGGCTCGATCGCCGATGCCAACGATGCCGCCCAGTTCGCCGAGCTGGAGACCCTGGGCGAGCTCACCAAAATCGCCTGGCAGCACGATGTCCAGGTGATGATCGAAGGCCCCGGCCACGTGCCGATGCAGCTGATCAAGGAGAACATGGACAAGCAGCTCGCCTGCTGCGACGAGGCGCCGTTCTACACCCTGGGCCCGCTGACCACCGATATCGCCCCGGGTTACGATCACATCACCTCCGGCATCGGTGCCGCACAGATCGGCTGGTACGGCTGCGCCATGCTCTGCTATGTCACCCCCAAGGAGCACCTGGGCCTGCCCAACAAGGATGACGTCAAGACCGGCATCATCACCTACAAGATCGCCGCCCACGCCGCCGACCTGGCCAAGGGTCATCCCGGAGCCCAGCGCCGTGACAACGCCCTCTCCAAGGCGCGCTTCGAGTTCCGCTGGGAGGATCAGTTCAATCTCGGTCTCGACCCGGACACGGCGCGGGCCTTCCACGACGAGACGCTGCCCAAGGCATCCGCCAAGGTGGCGCATTTCTGCTCCATGTGCGGGCCCAAGTTCTGCTCGATGAAGATCACCCAGGAGGTGCGCGAGCGCTTCGGCGACGCAGCGCCTTCCGGCGATCGCGAGGCTGGCCTGCAGGCCCAGGCAGAGCGCTTCCAGCGCGAGGGTGGCGAGCTCTACCGCGAAGTGTGACGCCATCGCTGCTGCCGCGCGCTGCGGCGCGTGGCGGCAGCGGGCGCCATACGCGACTTTGGTCGCAATCAGGTTATAGCGTATCCCGGTTGTGAATGGACGGATCGCAAACGCCTGCGGGATGGGTAGAATGCGCGCTTTTGCCCCCGGCAATCTGGCCTGCGCAAGGAGCCCGTGAATGACAACGAACAACGCCCGCCCCAATCTGTGGCGACGCATCCCGCTGTGGCAGAAGATCATCGCCGGCCTGCTGCTGGGTATCCTCGCTGGCGCCCTGATGGGCAAGGACGCCAGTCTGTTCAAGCCGCTCGGCGACATCTTCATCAACGGCATCAAGATGCTGATCGTACCCCTGGTGTTCTCCACCCTGGTGGTGGGGATCACCGGCATGCGCGATCCGCAGAAGATGGGCCGCGTGGGGGCCCGCACCATCGCCCTCTATCTGATCACCACCGCTTTCGCCATCGCCATCGGCCTGGTCGCGGCGACGCTGTTCCAGCCGGGGGTCGGCGCCGACGCCTCGATGAGCGCCCCACAGCAGGCGGGCGAGGCGCCCTCGCTGATCGACATCCTCGTCGGCCTGGTGCCCAACAACCCGCTGCAGGCGATGATCGAGGGCAATATCCTGCAGATCATCGTCTTCGCCATCGGCCTGGGCATCTCGCTGATGCTGATCGGTGACAAGGGCGAACCGGTGGTGCGGGTATTCGAGAGCTTCGCCGAGGCGATGTACAAGCTGACCGCGATCGTCATGGCGTTCGCGCCGATCGGCGTGTTCGGCCTGATCGCCAACGTCTCGGGACAGTACGGGCTGGACGTGCTGCTGCCGCTGGCCAAGGTGATCGGCGTGGTCTATCTGGCCTGCGTGGTGCACGTGCTGGTGGTCTACAGCGGCCTGATCGCGCTGCTCGGCCGCCTCAATCCGAGCCGCTACCTGCGCGGTATCGTCGACGCCCTGGTGGTGGCATTCTCCTCGGCTTCGTCGTCGGGCACGCTGCCGGTCTCGATTCGCTGCGCGCAGAAGAATCTCGGGGTTTCCGAAGGGGTCTCCAGCTTCGTGCTGCCGGTGGGTGCGACCATCAACATGGACGGCACCGCCATCTATCAGGGGGTCGCAGCGCTGTTCGTCGCCCAGTTGGTGGGCGTCGATCTATCGATGACCGATTACGGCATGATCATCCTCACCGGCACCCTGGCCTCGATCGGCACCGCTGGGGTGCCCGGCGCGGGGCTGATCATGCTCTCGATCGTCCTCGCCCAGATCGGCCTGCCGCTCGAGGCGATCGGTGTGGTCGCCGGGGTCGATCGTATCCTCGACATGGCACGCACCAGCGTCAACGTGGCCGGCGACCTGATGGTTACCACGCTGGTCGGCAAGAGCGAAAAGGAGCTGGACCTGGCCATCTACAACAGCGACAACCGTATTTGATGCGCGGCCTCCCAGCGTCGGCTGTCAGCAACGCCGGTCCCGAACCCCGCGCCTAAACGCAACGGCCCCGACAGATGTCGGGGCCGTGCTGATGACGGGTCGGATCAGTGACGCGGTTTGGCGGCGTCCTTGAGATCGCCCTTGGCGGACTTGAGATGCCCCTTGGACTGCTGGGCCTTGCCCTTGCCCTCCAGCTCGCGATCCTTGGTCGCCTTGCCGGCCACTTCCTTGACCTTGCCGGCGACCTTGTCGATAGCGCCTTCGGCCTTGTCGGCTTTCGAACGTTGAGTCATGACATTCACCTCGCTGACGTGGAACTTCCCTTTCACGCCGCGAGCAGCGACTCGCTCGCTGCCTCGCGCTCTCTGAAGATAGTCCGATCTGGCCGTCGTCAAGGTGAAATACGCGTAACGTTTTGTGCCGCTCCATCGCCGCCGGGAAACTCACGCCTTCCAGCGGCGTGTGCCCTGATCAGCCGCGCGAGGTAACTTCCAGCAGGTGATAACCGAACTGGGTCTTGACCGGGCCGTGGACTTCGTTGAGGGCGCCATTGAAGACGACCTCGTCGAACTCCTTGACCATCTGACCCCGGCCGAAGGTCCCCAGCTCGCCACCCTGGCGGCCAGAGGGGCACTTGGAGTGCTGGCGGGCGACCTCGGCGAAGTCGCTACCGGCTTCGATCTGCTGCTTGAGCTCGAGACACTGCTGCTCGCTGTCGACGAGAATGTGGCGGGCGCTGGCCTGTGCCATGCGGTCACTCCTGGAACGATGAATGAAGATCGTACAGTTTACGGAAAGCCGAGCCGCCGCGTCACCGCCCGATTGCGCTCTCAGTGGCCGAAACGCTGCTCGAGGTAACGATTGATATCCGCTGACTCGTACATCCACTCGATGCGGCCATCTTCATGGGCGATACGCAAACACGGCACCATGCCGCGACCGCCGCCGGCGATCAGATCGCGTCGGTGATCGGGATCGCGCTGAATGTCGCGCAGCTCGATCGGCAGGTTCAGGCGTTCGATCTGGTGACGCACGCGCACACAGAAGGGGCAGCGCTGAAAGTGGTAGAGCGCCAGACGTGTCGCGGCCTCATTCACTGCCGCCTGATCTTGTGCCGAGCGTGTCATCGTTGCAGACATGGGTTGCAGCCACCTCCTGAGCCATTCGAACATCGTTTTCCCCATCGCTGACAGGCCTTTACATTAGACCGTCCTGCAACAGCGTAACCGCTGACAGCCTGCCGGCGACAGTCCCCTCGTGCGTCCCCTCATGCATGCCTGCCAAGGCTCCCGATCACATCGCACGGCGAACGGTTCCGGCGTCGGGATCAGTTGGTACTGCCGCTGGCGTCATCATCCATCAATACCGGCACTTCGATAGGTGCGTTGTCCGGCACGCTCATGGTCGCCGGCGTCGGCGCATCGCTCGGCGCCGGATGGTAACGCTGGGACGGCGGCTCCGGCGGCAGGCGATAGCTGTCATCCACCACCGGCTGGGTGGTGCGCAGGTCGTTGGGCAGCGTCAGCGTCGACTGCACCAGCGGCGAGGCGAACTGGGCCCGGAACTCCTGACGCGACAGGTGGCCGTCACCGTTGAGATCCAGCGTATGCCAGTTGCCGCCGAGACCCAGCGGTTCGACGTCGAGCGGGGTCAGATAGCCCTTGTCATCGTGATCCGCGGCATCGAACAGCTGGTCGGCGCTGACTGCCACCGGCCCCTGTATCGAAGGGCGTTCGACCACCACGTCGTGGCCGACCTGCGGTGACGCGCAGGCGCTCAGCAAGCCCGCAGCGGAGATCAGCGCCAGGCTGGACCAGCACGACCGATTCGTTCCCTTGTTCATCTTTTATTCCTCGAAACATCCGATGGCGTTAGCGCCAGGTGAATGATCACTGCCGCGGATCGCGCAGCGTGCCCCGCTCCAGGCGCTGCTGCCAGTTCTGCCACAGGCTCAGGCGGCTGGCGTCGCCGACCTCGCGCCCGCCACCACCGAGTTTGCTGATCCACAGGTGGCTACCGTTGAAACTGTAGATCGGCAGCAGATCGTTACGTTGCGACGCCGGCTCGATCCGCTTGTCGATATTGTCGAGCACCACCGGAGGCGTGGTCGGTGTGGGTGCCCAGGTCACGACCATGTGGAACTGGTCGTAGGGGATGTACTTGACGTAGTGCAGCCGCAGCTGATCTTCCGGTACTCCCAGCTCGCGCAGCGTCAGGTACTTGGCCATGGCGAAATCTTCGCAGTCGCCGGCGCCTATGCCCAGGAACTCGAACGGCGTGGCCCAGTAGTCCTTAACGTGCCAGACATCGATATCGTCGAGGAAGCGCAGCTGGTTGAAGAAATCGTTGACGCCCTTGAGCTGCACCTCGATCGATCGCCCCTGCAGGCGGTCGATCAGCACCGGCCACTGCTGGATACGCTGCCAGCCGGCCGCACCGTAGAGCCTGACGACCTCCGACTGCGGCGGCAGACGCGGCAGCGCCTCGACCGCAGCCTGGCCGCCGAGCAGCGCCACCAGGCATACCGATGCCAGCAAGGCGGCCCCAACTACGCCGCCACGGCGTGGGCGGGCGTCGCCTGGGTCGCGCCGCCCGCTGCCAAGGCGACGCCAGGCCGCCATCCACTTTGCGCCCACGCCTCAAGCCAACGTGAGCGGTGCGGTCGGCGCCAGGTACCCCTGATAGCCGTCGGCCCCCACCTCGCTGACCCGCTGACGCTGCTCGTCGGACTCGACGCGGGTCACGATGACCCGCGACTCTACCTGATGCGCCGCCATGCATAGACTGCGCAGAAACTCGGTATCCACCTCGTCGCGGACGAAGAAGCCCTGGTCGATCTTGACGTAGTCCGGGCGCAGCCGCGACAGATAGGCCATCGCCTGCAGGTTACGTGCGAAGCGGTCGACCCCGCACCGGGCACCCAGCCGGTGAGCGAGGCGGAACAGCTGCTGCACCGCGTCGAGATGCTCCAGGGCGATCTCTTCACTGACCTCCAGGTCGAGCATCGCGGCGAGCCGCGTATGCGTCTCGAGCCAGGTGACCAAGCCGCGGTAGGCTTCGGGCTCGGCCAACGAGTCGGCGGTAAGGTTGACCGCCAGGCGTCCACTGACCTTGCCAGCCAGCCCGTCGAGGGTATCGAGCACGCTGCGATCGAGCCGGGCGCCCAGGCGGAAGTGATTGAGCACCGGCAGGAACACATACGCCGGATGCTGCTTGTCGCCTTCGTTGAGGCGCACGAACACTTCTCGATGCAGTTCGCTGCCATCGGCCAGCAGTACCGGCTGTGCCACCAGGCTCAGGTCGCGCTCGACCAGCGCACGCTCGATCACCTGACGCCACTCCTGGCGTCCCCTTGCGGCCAGCGTGTTCTCGGGGCGCACCACCACCCAGCGTTGGCCCAGCTCGATCGCGTCACGCAGGGCGCTGTCGGCGCGGGCCAGCACACCCTCGCGGTTCATTCCCGCATCGCGCAGCACCACTCCCGCACGGGTGTAGTGCTGGCGCGTCTCGGCAAGCGGATTAGCATCGACCAGGTCATCCACCCGGTCGAGCGTGTCCGCCAGCCAGCGCTCACGCACGTCGTCATCACAGTCAGGGAGCACCAGCGCGAACTCCTCGGCGGAAAGACGTGCCGCCTGTACCTCACGGCCACCCAGTTGGGTGCCCTTGAGTCCGTGGCCGATCGCCCGGATCGCCTGGTCACGCGCCTCGAAACCGTCGCGGCGGTAGAGTTCCTGGAGGTGGTCGATACGCAGAATCACCAGCGCACCGCCCTCGGGTGCCGACAGCCATTCGTCGAGCACCCGGGTCAGATAGGCCCGATTGCCCAGCTGCGAGACCGCATCCTGCTCGGTCATGCGCTGCAGCCGCACCACCTGTTCGGCCTGCTGGTCGAACTGCTGGTTGAGACGTTCCCCGAGCCGGTTGACCGCCTCGGTAATACCGCGCAGCTCGTGAATACGGCTGGGCGCCAGCGGCTCGTCGAACCCATCGATCTGCATGTCGGAGATACGCCGCGATAGCCGGTTGAGCGGACCCAGCAGCCGCTTGAAACCAATCACGCAGAGCACCACCACCCCGAACATGCCGATCGCCAGCCAGCCCAACAGCTGCAGCGCCAGCGACCACAGCTGATCGTAGGCACCGGCGCTTTCGGAGACCACGCGAATACTCCCCAACGCCGACCAGCCGCCGCTGATCTCACGCTCGCTGATGGCATTGGGCAGCGCCACCGCCTGCTGGAACCAGGCCGGCGTGGTACTGACCCGCTCGGACGTCATCACCAGCGGCTGATCGCGCCCCACCGCCTCCAGTCGCAGCTCGCGCACCGCGCCGCCGTCGGCAGCGGCGCGCATCAGGGTTTCCGCACTGGTCCAGTCGCCAATCTCGACGAACGGCACCAGCGACAGACTCAGCGCCTGGGCCAGATTGTCGACGTCGGCCTGCTGGCGATCGGCCAGCGAAGCGCGGGTCTGATGGACTTCGATGGCGAAGATGCCCGCCGAGAACAGCAGCAGCAAGCCCACCATGATGGCGACCGAGCGCCGAAACAGACTCATGGCATTGTCTCCTTACTCAACCCTGAGGTGCTCAACCCTGGGGCCCAGACTGGGTGGTGCTTGGATAGCGCTCCCCGGCATCGGCGATCAGGCCGACATCCACCTGAAGCGTATCGAGCAGTTGGCCGGTGGCGGCGAGCAGGCGATAGTTGGCACGGCGCAGCGAAAATTCGGCTTCTACCTGTGAGCGCTCGGCATCGTAGAGCTCGGTTTCGCTGTCGAGCATGTCGAGCAGCGTGCGCCGGCCGATGTCGAACTGCTTGCGATAATTGACCCGGGTCTGCTGGCTAGCCTCGACGTGACGGTTCAGAAACGGCAGCTGACTGGAGAGATAGTCGCGGGCGTTCCAGGCCAGGCGCAGCTCGTCGCGAATCTCGCGCAGCGAGCGGTCGCTGTCGTAGCGCACCGCGCGCAGGGCGTCCTCGCGCGAGCGCATCTGGGCCAGATCGATGCCGCCGCGATAGAGATTCCACGACATCACCAGGTCGGCGTTCCAGTCGTCGGCGCTATCACCCTGGAAGTCGTAATCGCGGCTGGCCAGGCGGCTCGCCTCGGCACGGAAGGTGGGCAGGAAATCACCGCGCTTGGCGGCGACCTCATGCTGGGCAGCGGCGATCGAATGGGAGGCGGCGATGACCAGCGGATTCTGCGCCGTGGCCATGGCCATGGCAGCGTCGAACGACTGCGGCACGCGGCTCATGTCGGCCGCTGGCGGCAGGGTCAGGTTGCGCGGCGTCTCCCCCACATAGCGCAGAAACGCCGAGGTCGCGTCGTCGAGGTTGTTGCGCGCGGCGATCAGACTCGCCTGCGCCTGGGCCATGCGCCCGTCCACCTGGATGGTGTCGGTGGCCGTGCCCGCACCCAGATCGGAGCGGCGGCGAATATCGGCGGCGATACGCTGGTGAGTATCGACGTTGCGCTGAGCCAGCTCCACCAGACGCTGGCTACGCAGTACGTCGAGATAGGCCTGGATCGTGGTCAGCCCGACCTGATTGGCCACCGCCGCCACCTGCCAGCGCTGGTAGTGGCTTTCTTCATCGGCCTGACGAATACGCTCGATGGTGGTGTTGCCATCCCAGATCAACTGCGACAGCGTCAGCTGTGCACGCCGATAGCTGTGCGGGTCGCTGTCGCGGGAGACGCCGCTGGTCTCGCTCTCGTTGGCGCCATACCCGACGCGCCCTTCGAGGCTCAGCGACGGCAGATAGGCGCCGCGCTGGGCCCGCGCATCGTCGAGGTTCTGCTGATAACGCGCCATCTCGGTGCGGGTGGTGGGGTACTGCATGACCGCCTGGGTCACGGCTTCGGTCAGGCTCTGCGCCTGCACGCTGCCCGCCAGCGCTGCCACCCCGACGCCTAGGATCCATTGCCTCATGATTATCATGTCTCTCTGTAGTGATGTTCCCTGCCCGGTGCCTCAGCGTTCGCGCATCGCGCTCTGCTGGGCCCGCAGAATCGGCTTGAGCAGATACTGCAGAATGGTCTGGCGGCCGGTGATGATATCCACCGTGGCCTGCATACCGGGAATGATCGCCAGGTCGTCGCTGTTCTTGCCGAGATGATTACTGTCGGTGCGTACGGTGACCACGTAGTAGGTATTGCCCTTGTCGTCCTCCTCGGTGTCCGGGCTGATGCGCAACACCTTGCCCTTGAGCCCGCCATAGATGGTGAAGTCGTAGGCCGAGAGCTTGACCGTGGCCGGCTGCCCCGGCTGGATGAAACCGATGTCGCGCGGCGCCACCTTGGCTTCGACCAGCAGGTTGTCCTCGATCGGCACGATCTGCATCAGGCTGGCGCCGGGGTCGATCACCCCGCCGATGGTGTTGACGTTGATCGACTGCACCTTGCCACGCACCGGTGAGGTGATCAGGGTGCGATCGACCCGATCCTGCAGGCTGGCGCGCCCCTGCTGCAGGCTGTCGAGCTTGCCGCGCGCCTCGCTCAGGGCATCGGCGCTGCGCGAGCGGAACTGCTGGGCCACGTCACGGCGTTTGCTGATCGCCTCCTGCAGCTCCGACTGCTTGGCCGGAATGGAAAGCTGCGCCGACTCCAGTTCGCCGCGCTGATCGTTGACCTGGCGCTGCAGATTGAGCAGATCCACCCGCGAGACCACGCCCTCCTTGACCAGCGGCGCGGTAATGCCGAGCTGCTGACGCGAGAGCTGGTAGCTGCGCGACAGCGACTCCGCCTTGGCACGCAGCTCCTGGAGCTCCTGCTGGCGCTGCTCGATCTGTGCCGCGGCCTGGTCGAGCTGCGAGCGCAGGCCATTGATACGTGCGCTGTAGGCGTTCTCGGCCGCGGTATAGATATCTGGATTGGTCTTCTGAAAGGTCTCGCTGACCGGCAGCGGTTGGGTCGACACCGTGACCTGGTCACGCCAGCTGTCGGCATCGGGTTTCACCGTCACCGAGGCCATTTCGGCCTGATACTGCGCCACCGTCGCCTGAAGCCCGGCCAGGGTCGACTCGCGCTCTGCGAGATCGGAGCTGGCTCGGGTCGGGTCGATGCGCGCCAGCGGCTGGCCGGCATCGACGATATCTCCTTCCTGGACATAGATATCGCGAACGATACCGCCCTCGAGGTTCTGGATCGTCTGCAGCCGTGACGAGGGCACCACCTGGCCCATGCCGCGGGTGACTACCTCGATACTGGAAAGCCCCGCCCACACCAGAAAGGCGATGAAGAACGCCAGCAGCACCCAGATCAGGATGCGCGAGCGCCAGGGCGTGGCGAGCAGCGTCGCCGCGCTGGCATCATCGGCCAGCTCCAGCTCCTGAGACGTCGGGCGCGGCCACTTGAGCACGTTACCCGCCATGGCGCACCTCCGAAGCCCGCGCCGGCGTGGCTTCCGATGGTGCCTGGACGCGACCTTCGTTGAGCGCCTTGAGCACCGTCGGCTTGGGTCCGTCGGCGATCACGCGACCGCTGTCGAGCACGATGATGCGGTCGGCGACCTCGAGCATCGAACTCTTGTGGGTCACCAGCACCAACGTCTGGCTGCGCGGCAGATCGCGCAGCGTACGCCGCAGCAGCGCCTCGGCGCGGTTGTCCATGTAGGAGCCGGGCTCGTCGAGCAGCAGCAGTGCCGGGTTGCTGAGTATCGCCCGGGCCAGCAGCACCGACTGGCGCTGACCGCTCGACAACAGGCGCCCACCTTCACCGACCTGCCGGTCGAGACCATCCGGATCACGTCGGGTGAATTCGGAAACCCCGCTGATGTCGGACGCGCGCTGGATCGCCTCGTCGCCGGCATAGGGCTGGCCGAGGATGATGTTGTCGCGGATCGAGCCGAAGAACAGCGTGCTGTCCTGACCGGCGAAACCGATGTGCCGGCGCACGTCCGCCGGGTGGATCTGATTGATATCGAGGCCATCGATGCGCACGCTGCCCTCGGAGGCGCGATAGAGACCGCTCATCAGCCGCTGCACGGTACTCTTGCCCGCGCCCATGCGGCCAATGATCGCGACCCGCTCCCCCGGCTCGATGGTGAACGAGACGTCGCTGAGCACCTCGGGAGTCCCCTCGCCGTAGCGGAAGCCGACGTGATCGAACTCGATCCGCATGTTGAGGCGGTCGCGATGGACATAGTTCTTCTCCGCCTCGACCTCATCGGGGAGCTGCATGATCTGATCGATCGCCGCCATGGCACTGCGGGTCTGGCCGAACCGCGTGATCAGCAGCGCCATCTGCGCCAACGGCTGGAGAGCGCGCCCGGTCAACATGACACCAGCGATCAGGCCGCCCATCGAGAGTCTGCCTTCCCCGATCAAGTAGACACCGAGCACCACCAGACACACCGTGGAGAGCTGATTGACCGTGGTAGTCAGCGACGACACCGAGGTCGAGAGATTGCGGCTCTTGACCCCCCACTTGGCGATCTCGCCGACAGCGCGCTCGTAGCGCCGCTGGGTCTCGCCCTGGGCGTTGGCGAGCTTGATGCTCTCCAGCCCGGCGACGCTTTCGACCAGCCGTGCGTGCTTCTCGGTGGCCAGCCGCGACCCCAGCTCGATCGAGCGCTTCAGCGGCCACTGAATGGCGATCGCGTAACCGATCAGGATGATCAGCGCGACCAGCGGCACCAGGACCAGCGGCCCGCCGATGATCCACACCACCAGCAGGAACAGCAGCGCGAACGGCAGATCCACCAGGGTGGTCATGGTCATCGAGGTGAAGAAGTCGCGTACCGAGTCGAACTCCTGCAGGTGCTTGACGAAGGCCCCGACCGAGACCGGACGCGCATCCATGCGCAGGTTCATCACCTTGGCGAAGATCTTGGCCGACAGCAGCACTTCCGATTTCTTGCCAGCGGTATCCAGAAACCAGGCGCGCACCTGGCGCATCAACAGATCGAAGCCGACGATGATGCCCATGCCGGTGGCCAGCACCCACAGGGTGTCGAAGGCCAGGTTGGGCACCACCTTGTCGTAGACGTTCATGGTGAAAAGCGGCGCGGCGAGGGCAAACAGGTTGACCAGCAGCGAGGCGATCAGAACGTCGCGATAGATCGGCGTGGAGAGCTTGAGCGTCGACCAGAACCAGTGGCCGTCGGCCAGCTTGACCGTCTCCGGCGCCCGCGCATCGAAACGGTGCTCACGGCGTACGTAGATGATCTGGCCGGTGGCCTGTTCGCACAGCGAGGCCATGTCGACTTCCTGAGTGCCATCCGCTTCGGGCAGATAGACCGTCGCCTGCTGACGCTCGGCATCGCGCTCGAGCAGCACCGCGGCACGACGCCCCTGGAGCACGACGATACACGGCAGCAGGATGTCGGCGACCCGATCGGGTCGCTGGCTGACGAGCTTGGCCGACAGCCCGGCGCGCTGCGCCGCACGCGGTACCAGCGACAGCGTCAGGCGCCCTTCGTCCAGCGGCAATCCATCGCTGATCACATCGCCCGAGCGCGGCACACCGTGAAAGCGCGAGAGGAACACGAGCGACCCCAGCAGCGGGTCGCTCTCCTTCTCGCCTAGCGGATCGGGGCGAAGGGGTGTCGGTTCATCAACCAAACCTGTGCTCTCCTGTGATGCCTTGGCCATGGCCATTCATTATGGCGCACCTCAACTTGTGCCCCCCTTAACCGTCCATGTTCGTCTTCAGGTTGCCGTGATCCAACAGTGTCTTGATGATCTCGGTATCGGAGCCGCCCAGACTGGTCATGTCGACGTTGCTGAACACGATTTTCTGGGTCACCGCCCCGTTGGGCCCATCGGTCTTGATCTCCAGCGTCGAGCCGCCGCTGGTGGCAGTGCCCGGCGCACCGCTGGCTTCTCCCTTGACGAAGTGCATCTGCTGGGCGGCCAGCGAGGCCAGATCGGCGTTGGAGAGGCTCGAACTGCCGATATCCAGCATGTCGGAAAGATCCAGCCGGTCGCCGCCGTCACCGCCCTTGAAGTCGGTGATACGGTCGACCGCCGGGGCATTCGAAGCCCCCTGGTCACCGCGCATCCAGGCAAAGGTATCGCTGCCCTCGCCGCCGGTTAGAATATCGTTACCCTTGCCGCCCTCGAGGCGATCGGCCCCCGCACCGCCATCGAGGATGTCGTTGCCCGCGCCGCCGCTCAAGCTATCACGCCCGGCACCGCCGCTCAGGGTATCGTTGCCTTCCCCACCGCGCAGGATGTCGTCACCGTCGCCGCCGGTGAGGATGTCATTGCCCTTGCCGCCGATCAGTACGTCATCGCCCTTGCCACCATTGAGCGTCGTACCGCTGTCGTTGGCGATCAGGGTGTCGTCGCCATCGCTGCCGGTCAACGTCTGCCCACGATGGTAGTCGACGGTCACCGCTGCCGTATCGGTTCCCCCCTGGCTGTCGGTGAGGGTGTAATCGGTCTTCAGCGTCGTGGTCATGTCGGCGGCATTGGCGTAACCGATCTTCATCGACAGGTCGTATGTCTCGGCACCATAGCCGTCAAAAAACCCTGAGCCGCTATCCTTCACGTTCATGACGGCAACGGTGTAGCTCTTCTCGGCGCCGCTCGTATTGGTGAAGGTGCCGCCATCAGCAAGCGCAGTGAAATTACCATCCCCGGCGCCCCTGTAGGCCAGCGCCACGCCGGCCGCGACATTGGTCGCCAGGGTCAAGGATTCACCGGCACGCAGTGTCAACGTCATGAAATCGTTGGCGTTGCTGCCGAACCCCGACAGCCAGCCACCACCGGCCAGACTGCCACGCACCACGGTTGCCGCGGTGTTGGCCGCCTGCGCCGCGGTGGAGAAACTGCCACGATCGAGCGCGAAGCTATCGACGTTGCGCTTGTCCTGGGTCTGTACGCTGGCCGCGGTGAAATCGGATGCACGATCCTTCCAGCCGGTGGTCAGCGTCAAGCCGTTGGTGGTCGCCGTGGTACCCGCCGCGATGGCGTCGTTGGCGAGTAGCACGTCGGCACCGATGCTCAGGCTCGGGCTCAGGATATTGGTGATGATGTGGTCGTCATGCGCCGAGGTCACGCCGTTCTTGACGTTGATGTTCATCACCCCGCTGGCGGTGTCACCATCGGCATCGCTCAGGGTGTAACGAATGGCGTCGGTGCCGAAGCTGCCCAGCTTCGCCGTGTAGCGATAGCTGCCATCGTCCATGTCCATGATCAGCTTGCCGCCCAGCTCGGTGGTGATACCGAGCTTGTGCGAACTGCTGTCATAGCTGTAGCTGGCAGCGCTCGACGAGGCAGTGATCGCGCCGCTGGCCTTGTCAAAGGTGAAAGTCACACCGTCGACCACCAGGCTCTTGACGAAACCGCCATCGCCGCCCAGCAGCGACAGCCCGTGAGCGCTACCGCTCAGCAGACCATCCTGCAGCAGGGGCATCTGCACCGTCCCCGCGACCACATCATCGAGCATGTTGAGATCGCGGATGATCACGGCATTGGTGTCGTCACCGGTGCGGCCATCGTAGGCCACCGGATTGAGGTAGGTCTGGCTCACGTCGCCACCGATCCCCAGCGCCAGGGAATCGATGCCATTCTTGCCAAGGAATGCCTTCCAGGCGGCCTCTTCGCTGGCATCGATACCATCGCCTCGATTGACGTCCACGGTATTGCCCGGGTTGGTCTGTGATGCCGTCGGATAGGCGCTCGACAACGTGGGTTCGCCGTCGGAGAAGAAGTAGGAGACGTTCTGCACGTTGCCGCTCAGCTTGCCACTGCCGTTCCAGGCATTCTGAGCGTTGCTCAGTGCATAGTCGTAGTTGGTGCCGCCATTGGCCTGCAGGGCGTCGACGGCCTTGAGCGCATCGGCGACCGTCATCCACTGTTTGGGCGAGCTGTCGAGCTGATCCGAGAACGGTGCCAGCGCCACCTTGACGTTACCGATGTCGTCGTAGCGGCCGAGCATCTCGCGAATCGACTGCTGCAGCACCTGCAGTCGCGTCTGCTCGACACCATCCACCGTGACCCTGTCGTTCATGCTGGCCGACGTATCCACCACCAGCAGCACGTTGGTGTTGATCGCCCCCTGCACGAAGTTGACGTCACGCGTGCTGGCGATCGGCGAGTCGTCCTCGACGGTAACGCCGATGCTGCTATTGGCGCTCAGGCTACCATCGCTGACCTTGACCCCGAGATTGAAGCTCAGGGTGTCTTCACCGCTCTTCGGATGATCGATGCCGGCTTTCAGCGTGACCTGATACTGGCCGTTGGCGTCGATGGTGGCGCGAATCACCTCCTTGCCACCGGCCGAGCCGATCAGCGTGCCACTGTCGCTACCGCTCCAGGTGATCGCGGCGCCCCCGGAGGTCAACGCCGTGGTCGGCGCCGTCAGCGTATAGGTCAGCTTGTCGCCATCGACATCGGTGGCGACCACACGGCCACTGGCGGTCGCCGAATCGGTCGTGTCGGACGTGCCCTGGGTGTCCGGCGCACCGCCTGGTAACCCCTCTTCGGAGACAGTGGCGCTGTACCCCTGCGCCACGATCATCGGCGCATCGTTGATCGCATGCACGGTGACCGGAATGGCCACGCTGGTGGTCGCGCTGTCGCCATTGCTGCTCTCGGTCGACGTGACCGCAGCAGTCAGGTTGATCGTACCGTTGTAGTTGGCCGCCGGCTTGAGGGTCAGCGTATTGAGGTTCCAGCCGCTCAGATCCACGCTGGTGCTGCCGCTGACGCCGACGACGGTATGGCTACCATCGCTCAGCGTGGCGCCGGCCGGAATACCGCTCAGCCTGACGCCACTGAGCGTCTCCGAGCCATCGGTGTCGGTCAGTGCCGCGGCGATCTTGGAAAGATGGATCACCGAGTCCTCGTCGCCTTCGTTCATGGCATAGAGCTGGTAGTAGCCGTTGCCATGTCCATCACTGCCGAGCAGGCCGGAGTGGTTGACGTTGGCGGCGTCGAGCGCGCTGACATCCTGCATCAACACGTAGTTGGCAGTGTTGAGCGGCACCGGTGCACTGCCGTTGACACCGACGTTGAGGCTGTAGTTGCCCGCGCCGGCCTGGTTGTGATGATAGAGATCCAGGGTGTAGTAACCGCTCACGCTGGGCTTGAACGAGCCGGCGTAGACACCAGCGGAGCCGCCCCACGTCGCCTGGGCGACCACGTTGCCGCCGACCAGCAAGCGAATACTGTCATCGCCACTCCCGCTGAAGGCATAGGTCTTGCCCGCTTCCAGATACATCAGGCCGGAGAGATGCGTCGCGGTACCCGCCGCCACGTCACTGTTCGCGGCGGTAGTGGTATTGCCACTGCTCGCCGGCGTACCAGCGGCGTCGATCGTCGACTGCAGTGTCGCCGGATCGGCACCGTTGCCGTTGTTGCCGAGCGAGCTGATGGAGAAGGTCTCCTTGAGCAGCCCCTGACCGTTGGCATTGTTACCGCTCAGCGTCAGCGAGGGCGCGTCGGCCACCGCCGTGACATTGATCGTGGCCGTTGCCGGCGTGGCGTCCTTGCCTCCCAGGTTGTCGATCGCCGTGTACTTGAGAGAAGAGGTTCCGGACCAGTTGCCATCGGGCTTGAAGTAGACCGTCGCACCATTGCCGCTGGCTGACAGTGTCGCACCGGCGGCCAACTGCTGGGTGCCCGCAGCATCGCTGTAGAACTTGCCGTTGGCCCCCAGAGCCGTGAGCTGGAAGCTCGCGATCGAGCCATCGACATCCGTACCCGACAGATTGACCGCGATCAGGGGTGACGGATCTTCGTGTCCTGTGACACTGACATCGCGTGCTTCCGGCAGCTCGTTGGTACCCGCGATGGTCACCGAGATCGTCTTGGTGGTGCCGTCGAGAGTGGTCACGGTGAAGTTCTCGACCTTGGTCTCGCCCGCCTTCAGATACTGCACGGCACTGTTGGCCACGCTGTAGCTCCAGTTGCCCCCGGCGGTAATGGCGAGTGTGCCCAGGGTACCGGCGGCGGCACTGGCATTACCCGGCACGAAGGCACTCTGCGCGTAGTCGGCATCGGTGACCGTCAAGGCCCCGTTGGTCGTCAGATTACCTGCGGCATTGACGTTGGTATCCTCGGTCACCGAGCCGGTGGCAGCACCGCTGATGACCGGTACGTCGTTGGTACCGGTCACCGTCACGGTCAGTGTCGAGGTGGCGGTCCCACCCTGGCCGTCACTGACGGTGTAGCTGATCTGGGAGGTGTCCTGCTGACCGGCGGCCAGGCGGTCGAATGCCGTGCCCGGGTTGAAGCTGTAGGAGCCATCCGCGTTCAGCGTGAAGGTGCCGCCGTTGGAGCCGGCGATCGCCTGGCCCACGCTACCCGCCACGCCGTTCACCGCGCTGACGCTCAGGGTGCCGCCGTCGACATCGCTATCGTTGGCCAGCACGCCCTGGGCAGCGTTGACGGTGAGGGCAGCGTTCTCGCCGGTGATGCCGGTATCGGCGACTGCCACCGGTGCGTCGTTGGTGCCGGTCACCGTCACGGTCAGCGTCGAGGTGGCAGTGCCGCCCTGACCATCACTGACGGTGTAGCTGATCTGGGTGGTGTCCTGCTGACCGGAGGCCAGGCGGTCGAACGCCGTGCCCGGATTGAAGCTGTAGGAACCATCTGCGTTCAGCGTGAAGGTGCCGCCGTTGGAACCGGCGATGGCCTGGCCGACGCTGCCCGCCACGCCGTTCACCGCACTGACACGCAGGGTGTCGCCATCGACATCGCTGTCGTTGGCCAGTACGCCCTGGGCGGCGGCGACATTGAGCATCGCGTTCTCATCGGTGCTGCCGGTATCGGCGACCGCCACTGGTGCATCGTTCACCGGCGTCACGAGCAAGGTGACCGTTGCAGTGTCACTACCTCCCTGGCCATCGCTAATCGTGTACTCGAACGTGGCAGGGCCGCTGTAGTTGGTCTCCGGCGTGAAGACGATGACCCCATTGACGAACGACACGCTACCATGGCTGGCATTACCGACACTCGTGACACTCAGCGTATCGCCTTCGACGTCGGTATCGTTGGCGAGCAGATCGTCAGGACGTAGGTAGATCGCGTTGTCTTCCGCGGTCGTCAGCGGAGAATCGACGACGAAATCGCCGAGTGGCAAGTAATCACCATCACCGAACTTCAGCTCGGGCTGGAATATCGCTTGCTCACCTTGATCCCAGTACACGATCTCGATGGCATGCGTACCGCCTTGCTCCACTGTAAAGCTATGCTCGTTGGTCGCAGGGCTTTGGTTGTGATCGACCGTGGCCACCGGTTTGCCATCGATTTTCACCTGATAACCATCGTCCGAAAGAATCTTGAACGAATAGTTACCCGCCTGCAGCTCGACGACCCCTCGCATCCGTAGGATGGCATCAGTCCCTGTCTTCGGCGTATCCGTGCTTAAGGAATCAGCATCGGCCCCGAGGAACGCCTTCAGATTGGTCGGGTTGGCGAGATTGCCACTGATGTAACTGTAGAACAGCGAGCTGCCCACGAAGGTAGCATCGGGCGTGCCTTTTTCGTCAATGAATGCCTGAGCCTGCGAGACACTCGAAAGGTTCGGGCCATCGGCGTCAGCGCCCTCCTGATAGGCAAAGTACTCGGAGTACAGCCCGCCAAGCTTGCCATTGGTGGCATAGCTATCGTCGTTAGCCACTGGCGCATCGTTGGTGCCGGTCACCGTCACGGTCAGCGTCGAGGTGGCAGTGCCGCCCTGGCCGTCGCTGACGGTGTAGCTGATCTGAGTGGTATCGGTCTGGCCAGCCGCCAGGCGATCGAACGCCGTGCCCGGATTAAAGCTGTAGGAACCATCCGCGTTCAGCGTGAAGGTGCCACCGTTGGAGCCGGTGATAGCCTGGCCGACGTTGGTGTCGGTGCCGTTCACTGCGCTGACGCTCAGAGTGCCATCGTCGACATCGCTATCGTTAGCCAGCACGCCCTGGGAGGCGGACACATTGAGAGTGGTGTTCTCACCGGTATTGCCGGTATCGGCCACTGCTACCGGTGCATCATTGGTGCCGGTGACCGTCACGGTCAGCGTCGAGGTGGCAGTACCGCCCTGGCCGTCGCTGACGGTGTAGCTGATCTGGGTGGTGTCGGTCTGACCCGCGGCCAGGCGGTCGAACGCCGTGCCGGGGTTGAAGCTATAGGAACCGTCCGCGTTCAGCGTGAAGGTGCCACCGTTGGAGCCGGTGATAGCCTGGCCGACGTTGGTGTCGGTGCCGTTCACTGCGCTGACGCTCAGCGTACCACCATCGACATCGCTGTCGTTGGCCAGCACACCCTGGGCGGCATTAGCGGTGAGGACGGTGTTCTCACCGGTGGTACCTGTGTCAGCGCGGGCCACCGGCACATCGTTGGTGCCAGTCACTGTCACGGTCAGCGTCGAGGTGGCAGTACCGCCCTGGCCGTCGCTGACGGTGTAGCTGATCTGGGTGGTGTCCTGCTGACCGGCCGCCAGGCGATCGAACGCCGTGCCAGGATTGAAGCTGTAGGAACCATCCGCGTTCAGCGTGAAGGTGCCGCCGTTGGAGCCGGCGATGGCGGTGCCTACGCTGCCCGCCACGCCATTGACCGCGCTGACGCTCAGGGTGCCGCCATCGACATCGCTGTCGTTGGCCAGTACGCCCTGGGCGGCAGACACATTGAGGGTGGTGTTCTCACCGGTGCTGCCGGTATCGGCCACGGCCACAGGCGCATCGTTGGTGCCGGTGACCGTCACGGTCAGCGTGGCGGTATCGCTACCGCCCTGTCCGTCGCTGACGGTGTAGCTGATCTGGGTGGTGTCCTGCTGACCGGCGGCGAGGCGATCGAACGCTGCGCCCGGGTTGAAGCTGTAGGAGCCATCCGCGTTTAGCGTGAAGGTGCCGCCGTTGGAGCCGGCGATCGCCTGGCCGACGTTGGCATCGGTGCCATTGACAGCACTAACGCTCAGGGTGCCGCCGTCGACATCGCTGTCGTTGGCCAGTACGCCCCGGGCCGCATCAACGGTGAGGATGGTGTTCTCACCCGTGCTGCCGGTATCGGCGACTGCCACCGGCGCATCGTTGGTGCCGGTAACGGTAATGGTCACCGTCTGCGGCGTACTCACCCCGCCGTTGTTGTCGGTGGCGGTATAAGTGAAGGTGACGTTGCGGCTCTCACCTGCGGCCAGACCGTCGAAGTCCGTGCCCGGGTTAAAGGTGTAGCTGCCGTCGCTATTGAAGCTGAGGCTGCCATTGCCCTGACCCACGCCGGTCGCAAGCTGATAGCTCTCGACCGTGCCATCCACATCGGTGGCCACCGGCACCTGAGCGTTCAGGGTGGCGTTTTCACCGGTGGTCTGAGTATCCGCCACGGCCACCGGCGCATCGTTGGTGCCGGTGACGGTGATGGTCACCGTCTGCGGCGCGCTGACGCCGCCGTTGTTGTCGGTGGCGGTGTAGCTGAAGGTGACGTCGCGGCTCTGGCCAGCGGCCAGGCCGTCGAAGTCGGTACCCGGGTTGAAGGTGTAGCTGCCGTCGCTATTGAAGCTGAGGCTGCCATTGCCCTGGCCCACGCCGGTCGCCAGCTGATAGCTCTCGACCGTGCCGTCGACGTCAGTCGCTGCCGGCACTTGGCTAGTCAGCGTGGCGTTCTCGCCGGTGGTCTGGGTATCCGCCTTGGCGACCGGCGCGTCGTTGGTGCCGGTCACGGTGATAGTCACCGTCTGAGGTGCACTCACCCCACCGTTGTTGTCAGTGGCCGTGTAGCTAAAGGTGACATCGCGACTCTGACCAGCCGCCAGGCCGTCGAAGTCGGTACCCGGGTTAAAGGTGTAGCTGCCGTCGCTATTG
>JNVT01000098.1 GCA_000737985.1 Gammaproteobacteria bacterium MFB021
GCCTGCTTGACCAGCGTGCTCAGTCCGCCCGGGCTGGAGACGCGTTCGGCCGCTGCCAGGCGCACCGCGGCAATCCCGTTGTCGCTGGCGTGATGCACCAGCCGCGCTTCGTCATCGATTCTGGCCAGCGCGGTCAGCCGTAGCGTCTGGTTGTCGCCCTGTGCGACCAGCGCATCGAGCAGCGCCTGTTCGCTCAGGCGTTCTACCAGCGCAACACGGCGGGAGAGCTCGAGGGCGGGCTGCTCGCGGCCGCCGATCACATCGATCAGGCGCGCCAGCGATTCGGCGGTGGGAGCTTCCCGGTGCCACGCGAGCAGCGTGTCGGGATCGCTCAGGCGCGACAGCGCGGCTTGGCGTACGCCGGCATCGCTGTCTCGGGACAGTGTCTCGAGCGCCGCGTGGTCGCCGGCATCGAGCTGCAGCGCGGCCTGGGCGCGCACGCTGGGGTCCTGGTGGTCCCAACGCGGGCGCCGCCGACGGGGAGACAGTAGGCGTTGAAAGAGTCCTGGCATGGCAGGTTTGGCATCCTGAAAACGACGGGCTGGCGGTGGCCGATGCGGCGGGCGGCGTGGCATCGGCGGCAGCCGCCTATCTAACCATTTGACGGCCCGCGGTAAAAGAGTGCAGGGCCTCGGGCGTCGGCCCTCGGCGACACCTGACAAAAGGTCTAGCTGGCCTTATGATCGGTTGCAGCGGCAGACGCCCTCGCATAGCGTAACCCCTATTTCCC
The DNA here is from genome assembly GCA_000737985.1 of Gammaproteobacteria bacterium MFB021. Lineage (GTDB taxonomy): Bacteria > Pseudomonadota > Gammaproteobacteria > Pseudomonadales > Halomonadaceae > Salinicola. Next base: position 731 of record JNVT01000098.1, read on the forward strand.
CGCTGCGGAGTTCGGTCATGAGTCTCAACAGGGATCGGGCAGAGACTGCCTTCACGTTCAAAGGTGGCATGCTGCCCATGACGGTCATGGAGTTGACCAGTGGCGACCCTGAGCGTGTGCGCGCCCAGCTGGCCGGCAAGGTCAGCCAGGCCCCGGCCTTCTTCCAGCACACGCCGGTGGTGCTCAGCGTCGAGCGGCTCGACGAGCCGCATCTGGCGCTGGAGCGTATCTGCGCCGTATGCCGCGCGCACAAGCTGCTGCCGGTGGCGGTGCGCGGAGGCCCCGATCCCGTCAAACAGTCCGCCTGGGCCCTGGGCCTGGGCTGGTTCCCGCCGCAGGAGAGCCGCCCCAAGGCGGTCGAAGCCGCCCCGGCCGAGCCAGTGGTGGAGGTCGAGACCGAGCTGCCGCTGGCCGGCACCGACGGGGCCCATGCCGGCGGGCGCATCCATCGCGGCACGGTGCGCTCTGGCCAGCAGGTGTCGGCGCCGGAGGGCGATCTGGTGGTGATCGGCGCGGTCAATCCCGGTGCCGAAGTGCTCGCCGCCGGCAGCGTGCACGTCTACGGGCCTCTGCGCGGGCGTGCCCTGGCAGGTATCCATGGTGATCGCGAGGCGGGCATCTTCTGCCATGACCTGCATGCGGAGCTGCTCTCGGTGGCGGGTACCTACAAGCGTCTCGAGGACATCGACCCGCGCATGCTGGGAGCGAGCGTCCAGGTGCAGCTCAGGGAAGATCAGCTGCGCATCTCGGCTTTGACCTGAACCGGCAGAGCCGAGCGGCGCCGAGGACGATAAGGTGTCGCCCCGCTGCGGGCGGGTGTGATCAACAATCTATCGGGTAACAGGAAGTTCATCTTGGCCAAGATCATCGTTGTAACCTCCGGTAAGGGTGGCGTCGGTAAGACGACCAGCGCAGCGGCCATTGCCACGGGACTGGCCTTGCGTGGCAACAAGACCGTGGTCATCGACTTCGACGTGGGTCTGCGTAATCTCGATCTGATCATGGGGTGCGAGCGGCGCGTGGTGTATGACCTGGTCAACGTCATCCAGGGCGAGGCGGGGCTCAACCAGGCATTGATCCGCGACAAGCGCACCGAGAACCTGCATATACTTCCGGCCTCCCAGACCCGCGACAAGGATGCGCTGACGCTCGAGGGCGTCGAGAAGGTGCTCAACGATCTTTCCGAAGATTTCGACTACATCATCTGCGACTCCCCTGCGGGGATCGAGCGCGGCGCCCAGCTGGCGATGTACTTCGCCGACGAGGCGGTGGTGGTGACCAACCCCGAGGTCTCCTCGGTGCGCGACTCCGACCGTATTCTCGGGCTGCTGTCGTCGAAATCGCGGCGCGCCGAGCAGAACCGCGACCCGGTCAAGGAACACCTGCTGATCACCCGTTACAACGCCAACCGCGTCGATGACGGCGACATGCTCAATCTGGAAGATATCCGCGAGATCCTGGCGATCGAACTGATCGGTCTGATCCCCGAGTCGGAAGCGGTGCTGCGCGCCTCCAACCAGGGCGTGCCGGTGGTTCACGACGACAAGAGCGATGCCGGCCAGGCCTATCTGGACACGGTCGCCCGGCTGATGGGCGAAGAGGTGCCACTGCGTTTCCACGCGGCGCAGAAGCGGAGCCTGATCTCGCGCATGTTCGGAGGAGGGGGCCGCCGGTGAGACTACTCGACTTTCTCAAGGGTGAACGCAAGAAGTCCGCGTCGGTCGCCAAGGAGCGCCTGCAGATCATCGTCGCGCACCAGCGCGGCCAGCGCGGCCAGCCCGACTACATGCCGATGCTGGAGCAGGAGCTGCTGGAGGTGATCCGACGCTATGTCCAGGTCGATCAGGATGCGATCAGCATCAGTCTCGACAGTGACAACGACTGCTCGGTGCTCGAACTCAACGTGACCCTGCCCAACCGCGACTGAGCCGCCATCGAATCGCACCCCGGGGGCATGAGTCGCGCCCGGGCGTATGCTAGGCTTGCGCTTTTGCGCAGGCGGAGAGCGGTATGGCCAAGGCCAAGGCGGCACTGACTTTTCTGTGGCACGACTACGAGACCTTTGGCGCCGACCCCCGGCGCCACCGCGCCTCGCAGTTCGCGGCCATTCGCACCGACGCCGACTTCAATCCGATCGGCGAGCCGCTGACCCTCTATGCGCGCCCCGCGGATGACGACCTGCCCCACCCCCAGGCCTGCCTGATCACCGGTATCACACCCCAGGCGGCGCTGCGTCGCGGCCTGCCCGAGGCGGAGTTCGCCGCGCGTATCCTGGCCGAGATGAGCGTGCCGGGCACCTGCTCGCTGGGCTACAACAGCCTGCGCTTCGACGACGAGGTGAGTCGTCATCTGTTCTACCGCAACCTCTTCGACCCTTACGCCCGCGAGTGGCAGAACGGCAACTCGCGCTGGGACCTGATCGACGCGGTGCGCGCCTTCTACGCGCTGCGCCCGGACGGTATCGAGTGGCCGCAGCGCGAGGATGGCGCGCCCAGCTTCAAGCTCGAGCACCTCACCGCCGCCAACGGGATCGAGCACGCCGGGGCCCACGATGCACTGGCCGACGTGCGCGCGACCATTGCGCTAGCGCGACAGCTGCGTGACGCCAACCCCAAGTTCTTCGAGCATCTGCTGTCGCTGCGCGACAAGCGCCGGGTCGCGGCGCTGCTCGATGTCGAGGCGCGCAAGCCCATGCTGCACGTGTCGCGACGCTATCCGGCGAGCCGCGGCTGCAGCGCGCTGGTGGTGCCGCTGGCCAAGCATCCCAGCAATCCCAACGGGGTGATCGTCTACGACCTGGCGGTCGATCCGACGCCGCTGGCGTCGCTGTCGCTGGAGGAGATCAAGGCGCGGCTGTTCGTCAGCGAGAGCGAGCTGGCCGAAGGCGAATCGCGCATTCCGCTCAAGGTGGTGCATCTCAACCGCAGCCCGGTGCTGCTGCCGATCGCCGCGGTGGACGCCACGGTAGCCGAGCGCCTGAGTATCGATCGCGCCCTGTGCGAGCGCCACTGGCAGACGCTGCTGCAGAACCCGGAGGCCGCCAGCAAGGCGGCTGCGGCCTTTGCCGAGGGGCCCGCCGAGCCGCCGCGGGACCCCGACCTGATGCTCTACTCCGGCGGCTTCTTCTCGCCGCATGACCGTCAGGCGATGGAGCGGGTCCACGCCACGCCGCCGGAGGCGCTGGGACAGACCGGCTTCGCCTTTCAGGATCCGCGACTGGAGGAGATGCTGTTCCGCATGCGCGCGCGCAGCTATCCCGAGACGCTGGAGAGCGAGGAGAAGGCGCAGTGGGAAGCCTACCGCTGGTCACGCATGAACGACCCGCAGAGCGGCGCTTTTACCCTCAAGGAGTTCGCGCGGGAGATCGAGCGACTCAACCAGACCGCCCTCGACGCGCGCGAGCGGCAGGTGCTCGAAGAGCTGGTGATGTACGTCGAGTCGATCATGCCGGAGCAGGCCTTCGACGCCTATTGACCGTGGCGGGTGCGGTCATTCCTTGTCGCGGCGACCAATGGCGACGTCCGCGAGCTGTCGCCCCGCGCAAGGGCGATCAGCATCAAACGCTGTACCCCGACATGATGCAAAGCGCCCCGGCCATGGCCGGGGCGCTGCATTTCTGGGGTGGGTGACGCCGCTCAGCGCGGCAGCGGGGTGAAGCCGCGGGTCAGCGCATCGACGTCGCTGGCCGTGTCGCCCGGGTCGGCGGTGATACGCAGCGCCGGGTGCGCTCGCAGCGCCTGCCACGCCTGCTTTAGTGCCTGTGGCGTGACCTCGGCGACCGCCGCGGCGAGGTGACGGCGACGCTCGAAGTCGACCGCCGGGTAGGCCAGGTTCTGCCACAGGCGGTCGGCGCGCTCCTCCAGCGACTGGTCGCGGGTCAACAGCTGCTGGCGCACCGCTTCGCGGTAGGGCGCGAGTTCACTGGCGTCGAGGGTGTCGATACGCTGGTCGAAGCGGGTCAGAAAAGCATCCATGCGCGCGTCGATCTTGGCGCTGTCGGCGCTCGGCGACTGCACCAGCAGGCTCAGCCCGGGGGCGTCCAGCAGCGGCGCGTAGCCGGCGTTGACGATATAACCGAGCTGCTCGTCGGTGCGCAGCTGGGCGAAGAAGGGCGGGCCGATCAGCTGGCCGAGCACGGCCAGGCGCGCCTGGCTGGCCAGCGAGCGGTCTGGGCCCTGGAGATAGCGCAGCACCGCCGAGTCGTCGCGGGCGGTATTCGGGTGCAGCACCGGGGCATCGGTCGGCACCTCGAGGGCGGTGAGCGGCGGGATATCGTCGGCGTGCAGCCGCGGCGCGAGCGCGTTGGCCACCAGCAGGCCCTCGCGTCGCGCCAGCTCGGCGTCCAAGTTGCCCACCGCCATACCCTGCAGGTAGAGCTGACCGAGGAAGTTTCGGCGGTAGTCACGCACGTCCTGCACGTCGATCTCATCGAGCGCCGCGAGCATGTTGCGGGTGCTGATCTGCGGGCGCATCAGCGCCTCGCCGAGGGTGCGCTGCATCTGCTGGTAGAGCGCATCCTGAGGTGCGTTGCGCCAGCTGCGCGCCAGCCCCTGCTTGACCCGGGCGAGGCTATCGGCGCTGATCTCGCCGTGCTGGAGCTGTTCGATCACGGTCTGCATCAGGCGCGCCTGGTGGTCGCGCCAGCCGGAGAAGGCCAAGGTGATGCCGCGCCCGTGGGCATAGGCGACGAACTCCTGGCCGGCCAGCGAGGCCGGGTAGAAGCGCTCATTGAGCCCATCGTTGAGCCAGCCTGCCAGCAGCCGCGTGAGCACGGCGTGGCGCGCATCGCTGGCGGCCTGGGGAGACTGCAGGCTGAAGCGCCACTCGACCCGGGGCGCGCCGAAATCGCTGTCCGCCTGGTGCCAGAGTTCGACGCTCGGCGTGTCGACGAGGCGCTCGGGCTCGGCTGTGGGAAAGGTCTCGACGCTCAGGTCGTCGGCGATATAGGGGTTGGGCTCGGGCAGCCCGAGGCCGTCGAGGGGTTGCGCCTCGGGCCACTGGGAGACCCGGGTCAGGGTATAGGGGGCGGCGAAGTAGGGCGTGGTCTGCGCGCCCTCGACCTCGGGGCCGCTGTAGACCCGCAGCAGGTTGTCCGGGGTGAGCCGGTCGAGTAGTGCATCGATGGCCGCGGGGTCGAAGTGATCCATGCGGTAGGGCGCATACTGCACGTCGGCGAGCGGATAGTAGGCGAGGCTCATGGCCAGGCCGCTCACCGTCTGGATCGGCTCCTGGCGCTGCTGGAAGCGGAACGCCTGCTGCGCGAGGTCGGCCTGTTCGCGGTAGCGCCAGGCATCCACACCCTGGTCACGCAGGCGCTGAATCTGAGCGAACAGGCTGGCCTGGATCTGGTCGAGATGCGCCACGCCTTCGTCAGTCAGACTGATCGAGACGTCGAACAGGGCGTGGCGGCCGTCGGCCTCGCGGGTGCCGGCGGAGAGTCCGTCGGCCCAGCCCTGGCGGCGTAGCGCGGCGAGCAGGCTGCCTTCGCCTTCGTGGCCGAGCAGGTTGGCGACGTAGGCATCGGGCTTGTCGGCATAGTCACCGATGGGGTCGGCGATCGGGAACAGGAACTCGACGCGCTGGCGGCTCTCGTGGGTCTTGACCCGCAGGCGTGCCGGCAGCTGGCCGGGCAGCGCCAGCGAGGTGTCGATCTGCGGCCGCGAGAGGTCGTGGTCGGCGATCGCCGCGAAGCGGCTGCGCACCTCCTGCTCCAGCGTGTCCAGCGGCTGCGGCGCGAGCACCACCAGATGCATCACGTTGGCGTCGTAGTGGGCGCGGTAGAAGTCGACCAGCGCCTGACGCAGCGGGCGCTTATCGCTGTTGAGGGTGTCGAGGTTGCCGACCGCGAAGTGGTTGATCGGGTGCTCGGGGTTGAGCGCCTTGCCCAGCGCCTCGGCGATGCCGCGGGCGTCGTCGGCGCGGCGTGCCTGGTACTCCGAGTTCACCGCGTGGCGTTCACGGTCGACGTACTCCGGGTTGAACTGGGGCGAGACGAAGAACTGAGCGAAGCGGTCCAGCGCCTCGGGAAAGGCCTGGGGGTCGACATCGAAATAGAAATTGGTGTCCTGGGCCGCGGTGAACGCATTGTGCGAGCCGCCGTTGCGCTGGATGAAGCTCTGGTAGCCGTCCGGATCGGGATAGCCCGCGGTGCCCAGGAACAGCATGTGTTCGAGGAAGTGCGCCAGCCCCGGCATGTCGGCGGGGTCGTTGTCGCTGCCCACCGAGACGTCCATGGCCGCTGCCGCCTTGTCGGCCTCGGGGTCGCTGATCAGCAGCACCTCGAGCCCATTGGCGAGGGTGAGGGCGCGATAGGCGCGGCTGTCGTTGGGGCTCTGGATCGGCGTGTCGCCGGTCGCTGGCGGCGCCTCGGCGGCGGCTGTCTCGGCCGTTGGTGTCAGCGACGCGGCCTGACAGACGCCGAGCAGGGCCATGAGGCCGAGTCCGGCCAGCCAGGCGCAGGCGGACGATCGCGATATCCTCGGGTGAGGCATGAATGCTCCCTTTATGTCTAAGTAAACGCTGCATCAATCCCTGCGCGGACTCGGCGCCCCCAGCGAATCGCTAAGTTGCGTGGCACGGGTGCGCCAGCCCGGTCGAATACTATGTGCCAAACAAGCACGGTGCCAAACAACCACGGTGCCAAACAGCCACGGTGCCAAACAGCCACGGGGTCCAAACGATCGTGTGTAGGCTAGGCGGACCACACCTGCATCGGGCCGGTGGGGTAGGCGCAGGCCCAGTCCTGGTGCGCCGGATCGTTGATTCGCTTGGAGACCGGAAACGCCCCCAGAAGTTCCGGTGGCGCCGGGGCCAGCCACTCGCGCGCCTTGGCTACCGGGGTCTCTTCTGCCAGCCAGGTATCCAGGGCCGCCAGCGGCACGATCGCCGGCAGGCGGTCGGTGAGCGCGCCGAGGAAGGTCGAGGTCGGGACCGTGATCAGCGCGAAGGAGTCGCGCGCGGGGCCGTGGTCCTGACGATAGCGGGTCCACAGGCCGGCCAGCAGCAGCGGCGCGCGCTCGGTCTGAGTCACCAGATAGGGCTGCTTGCCGCGCACGCTCTGCTGCCACACGAAGACCCCGGTCACCGGGACCACGCAGCGCCGGGTGGCGAACGCCTCACGGAACATCGGGCGGCTATCCAGCGACTCCGCACGGGCGCAGTGCGGGGCATGGTCGAGCACTCCCAACCAGTCGGGTGTGAGGCCCCAGAACGCCTCGCACAGTCGCGTGCTGCCGGCATCCCGGCGCAGGATCGAGACCCACTGCCGCGGCGCCACGTTGGGGCTCAGGCGGGGTTGCTGGCGCTGGCCCAGCGCCGCCAGCGACGGGTGGCGTGTCCAGTCGTCGATATGTAGGCGACCGGCCATGGTCTCTCCTCAGAGGGTGTTTACAAAATGCCTGCGCTCGACAATACGGCGTTGAAATCGACCTCAAAATACTCATTTACCCCTTGTAAACTCCGCTTTTTCGGCCGATTTCGCCTTGTCTTGCCTTCGCTCGTCGAATTTGTAAACACCCTCTCAAAGGTGGGGTCGAAAGGGCGTGGGTCGAGTGCGTCGACGGCGCTGGCTGGAGTCTAGCACGCCGCCCCCGATAGGGCTTCGCCGTGGTGCCGGTAGCACTGGCAAAAGCCTCGCGAAATCGATGTGTTAGCCGTATGGACGCTTGCGTTTGCAGAGATTAGCGATATGCTGGGAAACGCTGTTCGATTTTAAATCGACAATAACATTCCCGCATCCGGCGGGGCGTGACAGCGACTGATGATTTTCCGAGCGAGGAATTCGATGGCTCGACCCCGACAGCATGCGCCCGAGGCGCTTCATGCCCAGGTGATGGCGGCATGCGATGCCTGGTTGCAGGGCAATTCGGTGCATACGCTGTCGCTGCGTTCACTGGCGCGAGACGTGGGCTGCGCACCGAGCACGCTGCTCAAGCTCTACGGCAGCTTCAGCAATCTGCTGCAGTACGTCAACATCGAAACCCTCGATCGTATGGGCGCGGCGGTTGCCGGGCTCGAGGAGCCCGAGCCGGAGCCGCAGCTCAAGGCGCTGGCCACCGCCTACTGGCAATACGCCCAGCACGAGCCCTATCGCTGGCAGATGCTGTTCGAGTATCCGCTGGCGGAAGAGGGCGAGCTCGACGAGCGGCAGAACCATATCATCGAGGCGCTGTTCGTGCGCGTCGAGGCGGCCCTGCGGCGCCATCAGCCGGCGCTCTCCGCGGTCGAGGCACGGCGCATGGCGCGCACCCTGTGGGGCAGCGTGCACGGTCTGGTGCAGTTGGGGCTCAATGACCGTCTCGGCTACTGGCAGGGCCAGCCGATGGAGGTCGGGGAACTGCTCGACCAGCTGCTCTCGACCACCCTGCGCGGCCTGCGGCACCTGCCGGACGCGACGTGAGCCGGGCGCTGCTCGCGCGACGTCGCTTCGCGCCCTTCTTCTGGACTCAGGCGCTCGGCGCCTTCAATGACAACCTGTTCAAGAACGTCCTGCTGCTGCTGCTGACCTTCGTCGCCGTGCCGCGCTACGGCTGGGACACGGGGCTGCTCACCAATCTGGCGGCGGGGCTGTTCATCCTCCCGTTTTTCCTGTTCTCCGCCTGGGGCGGCACCCTCGCCGACCATCTCGACAAGCAGCGCCTGGTGCGCCGGCTCAAGCTGCTGGAGCTGGCGACCATGCTCGCCGCGGCCGCGGCGGTGTGGTTCGAGCTGTTCGCGCTGCTGCTGGCGCTGCTGTTCATGATGGGCACCCAGTCGGCGCTGTTCGGGCCGGTCAAGTACGCCATCCTGCCGCAGCATCTGGCGGCGACCGAGCTGGTCAAGGGCAACGCCTGGGTCAACCTGGGTACCTTCGTCTCGATTCTGCTCGGCACGCTGCTGGCCGGGGTGCTGGCCTCCCTGGATGGCGCCCTGGGCCGTGCGGCGATCGCCCTGGCGCTGGTCGCTGTGGCGCTGGCCGGGCTGGTCGCCAGTTTCGGCGTGCCGCCGGCGCCGCCCAGTACCACCGGGCGCGTCGCCTGGCGGCCGCTTTCGGGTACCCTCGAGGTGATGCGCGACGGGCTGCGCCAGCGCCGCCTGCGCCTGGCGCTGATCGGGATCAGCTTCTTCTGGTTCCTGGGTGCCTGCTATCTGACCCAACTGCCAGCCTGGGTGCGCGATGTGGCCCATGGCGAGGAGGGCGCGGTGAGCTTTCTGCTCGGCGCCTTCGCGCTCGGGGTGGGCGCCGGCGCGCTGCTCTGCGCACGGCTCTCGGCTGGGCGCCTGGAACTGGGTCTGGTGCCCCTCGGCGTGCTGGTGATCGGGGTCGCGGGGATCGAGCTGGCGGGCACCGCGGTGCCGGCCCAGACCTCGTTGCCGCTGGTCACGCTGCTGGGCAGTACCGAGTTCTGGCGCATGAGTACGCTGCTGGCGCTGGTCGGTCTCGGCGGCGGGCTCTACAGCGTGCCCCTCTATACCCTGATGCAGCTGGCCAGCCCCGAGGCGCAGCGGGCGCGCATGATCGCCGCCAACAACATCCTCAATGCGCTGTTCATGATCGGCTCGGCGCTGTTCGGGATCGTCGTGCTCAGCCTGCTCTCGCTTTCGCTGGCGACGCTCTTCTACTGCCTGGGCTGGGCCGCGCTGCTGGTGGGTATCGGGCTGCTGATCCGCAATCCGCGCCCGGCGCTGCGGCTGTTGATCTTCGTGCTGGTGCGTCTGCTCTATCGGCTGCGTTTTCGCGATCGCCACCACATTCCCGCTACCGGCCCGGCACTGGTAGTGTGCAACCACGTCAGCTTCATGGATGCGCTGGTTCTCGGCGGCGCCTGTCCGCGGCCGCTGCGCTTCATGATGGACCGGCCGATCTACGAGTCGCCCTGGCTCAACTGGTTCTTCCGTATCGCCGGGGCCATTCCGGTGGACTCCGACCGACGCGATCCGGGCGGCGTGCGTCGCGCCCTCGACGAGGTCAGTCGGGCGCTGTGCCACGACGAGGTGGTGATGATCTTCCCCGAGGGGCGGTTGACGCCGGATGGCGAGGTGCATGCCTTTCGCCGCGGTCTGGAACTGGTGCTGGCGCGCAACCCAGTACCAGTGGTGCCGGCGGCGCTGGGTGGGCTGTGGGGCTCGTGGACCTCCAACTGCGGCGGCAAGGCGCTGACCAAGTGGCCACGCCGGGTGCGCGCCCGGGTGATCCTGGCCTTCGGCGAGCCGGTCAACGCCCGCGAGGCGACCCGGGGGTTGCTCGAGACCCGGGTGTGCGCGCTCAAGCAGCGCGCCGACGAGGAGCTGGCCCGGCGTCGCGGTGGGCTGATCTGACCCCCTCGAGTCCGGGCTGGGCGACGACGCGGGTGGCGCCGGCGGCCCCGAGAGTTACTCGCCGCTGCGCCGCCTGACCCCCTGCTGCCAGCAGCGTACCGAGGTGATCAGGTTCTCCTTGATCTCCAGAATCTCCAGCCGCGTGGTGCCGATCTGCAGGCAGGCCGCGGCATCGGGGAAGGATTCCAGCTGCTCCAGAATCAGCCCGTTGAGGGTCTTGGGGCCGTCGGTGGGCAACTGCCATCCCAGCGCCTTGTTGAGTTCGCGAATGTTGGCGGTGCCTTCGATCACGTAGGCGCCGTCGGTCTGCGGATGGATATCGCGATAGGTTCCGGCTACGTCGGTGGTGAACTCGCCGACGATCTCCTCGAGGATGTCCTCCAGCGTCGCCAGCCCCTGCACGTCACCATACTCGTCGACGACCACGCCGATACGCCGTTTCTGCTGCTGGAAGTTTAACAGTTGGGTATGCAGCGGGGTGGATTCCGGGATGAAGTAGGGCTCGCGCGCCTCCTGCACGATCGCTGCCTTGGTGAGGTCGGGTTTGGTCAGAAAACGTGAGGCGTTACGCAGGTGCAGGATGCCGATGATGTTGTTGATATCGCCCTTGTAGATCGGCAGGCGGTTGTGCTGGCTCTGGCGGATCTGGGCGAGCAGGGCGTCGAGGTCGTCGTCGAGATCGAGCCCGACCACCTCGTGGCGCGGCACCATGATGTCGTTGACGGTGACGTTCTCGAGATCGAGGATCGACAGCAGCATGGCCTGGTGGCGGCTGGGGATCAGCGGCCCTGCCTCGTGGACCACGCTGCGCAGCTCGTCGCGGGTGAGATTGTCCTTGCCCGCCTCGAGCTGCTTGACCCCGAGCAGGCGCAGCAGATTGTTGGAGATCGCGTTGACCAGCCACACCAGCGGATAGAACACACGCAGCAGCGGTGCCAGCACCAGCGAGGCGGGCAGGGCGATGCGGTCGGGCTTGATCGCGGCGTAGGTCTTGGGCGTCACTTCGCCGAAGATCAGCACCACGATGGTCAGCACCAGGGTGGCAATGGCGGGCCCGGAGACATCGCCGAAGAAGTGGATGGCGACAATAGTGGCGATGGAGGCGGCCAGGTTATTGACCAGATTGTTGCCGATCAGAATCACCCCGAGCAGCCGATCGGGGCGCTTGAGCAGCTCGACCACGCGCCTGGCTGCGCGGCCGCCGCTGTTGGCCTGATGGTTCAGGCGATAGCGGTTGATCGACATCATGCCGGTTTCGGAGCTGGAGAAGAAAGCCGACAGGCAGACCAGCACGAAGAGCAGGCCCAGCATCAGGCCCAAGGGTATGTCGTCGTTCAAGACGGCGCTTTCCTCTTGTTCGTTGAGACGCCACCGGCGCCGCCGAGCCGCCGGGAGGTGCGTCGAGACAGGGCCGATATCACGGCCGCGAGCTACTCGCTCGTTCGAGCTTGGCCCGAGAGCGGCGCGCGCGCAACCGCCAAGCGTTCAAGGCTCGGCATGATCCTGACATCACGCGTTCTGGCATCAGGCGTTGTAGTGGAAAATGTACTCGAGCACGAACTTGGTGCCGAAGAAGGCCAGCACCAGCACGCCGACACCGGCCAGCGTCCAGCGCACCGCCTTGGGGCCGCGCCAGCCGAGGAAGTGATGGCCGGCGAGCAGGGCGGCGAAGATCAGCCAGGCGAGCAGCGACAGGATGGTCTTGTGCGCCAGGTGCTGGGCGAACAGGTTGTCGACGAACACGAAGCCACTGATGATGGCCATCGTCAGCAGCAGCATGCCGCACCAGATCAGTTCGAACAGCAGTTGTTCCATGCGTGTGAGCGGCGGCAGTACCTGAACGATGCCCAGGGTCTGGCGCTGTTTCAGCGCATGGTGCTGGAACGCCAGCAGCACCGCCTGTACCGCGGCGATGGCGAAGAACGAGAACGCTGCGATCGAGCTGAGGATATGGAAGTAAAGGCCGGGGGAGATCCCCGATTCGGTCATGGTGCTGGGCATGCCGATGGCGGCGACGATGGTGATGGCGGCCACCGGGAAGATGCACACGCCGGCGTTCAGCACCGGCTTGAACAGGCTGAACAGCAGCAGCAGTGCCACCACCACCCAGCCGATCAGCGCCGCACTCTGGGTCAGCCCCATGTGCAGCCCATGGGCGCCGAGCAGGGTCAGGCCGACGATCACGCCATGGCAGAGCAGTGCGATCGTCCCGGCGGTGCGCACCCAGCGTGGGCGCTCGGCGACGCGCCGGGCCAGGCTCAGGCTCTGCCAGAGTCCGGCGGCGAGATAGCAGACGATAGCGACCAGGGCGAAGGGAAGCGCCGGCATCGGTGTCAAAGCCTCATGGAGCGGCCGCGAGGCGCCCGCCCGAACGGTGAAGGAGTATCGAAATCAATCCTGTGCATAGCGTCGGCCACTATACCCAATCGGCGTCGCTGCGCCCAGCCGTGACCCCGGCCGCCGGGGGATGGCGCGGCTGTCCTGCATCGGTACGTGGAGAGACGTGGCACTCACGCGTATAATGGTCGGCCACATTCTTTTTCAGCGGCGCCGCGATCCCCTGGTCGAACCCTGCGGTGCCCGGCATCGCCGCCCGGAGCGTTCCATGTTCGAAAGTCTCTCCAATCGCCTGTCGCAGACGCTGAAGTCGATCACCGGCCAGGCGCGCCTGACCGAAGACAACATCAAGGACACCCTGCGTGAGGTGCGTCGCGCCCTGCTCGAAGCCGACGTCGCGCTGCCGGTGGTCAAGGATTTCGTCGATCGCGTGCGCGCGCGCGCGGTGGGCCAGGAGGTCTCCAAGAGCCTCTCCCCGGGTCAGCAGTTCGTCAAGATCGTGCAGCAGGAGCTGGAAGCGATCATGGGCCAGGCCAACGAGGCGCTGAGCCTGAAGGGCACGCCGGCGGTAGTGCTGATGGCGGGTCTGCAGGGGGCGGGCAAGACCACCTCGGTGGCCAAGCTGGCCAAGTACCTGCGCGAACGCGAGAAGAAGAAGGTGCTGGTAGTCTCCGCCGACGTCTACCGCCCGGCCGCCATCGACCAGCTCGAGACCCTGGCGCGAGAGGTCGAGGTCGACTTCTTCCCGTCGACCAGCGCCGAGCAGCCGGTGGCGATCGCCGAGGCGGCGATCAAGCACGCCAAGATCCAGTTCCATGACGTGGTGCTGGTCGACACTGCCGGCCGCCTGGCGGTGGACGAGGCGATGATGGCCGAGATCCAGGCGCTGCACCGGGCGATCCAGCCGCAGGAAACCCTGTTCGTGGTCGATGCCATGACCGGCCAGGATGCCGCCAACACCGCCAAGGCGTTTCACGACGCGCTGCCGCTGACCGGGGTCATCCTGACCAAGGCTGATGGCGATGCGCGTGGCGGTGCCGCGCTCTCGGTGCGCCACATCACCGGCAAGCCGATCAAGTTCATGGGCATGGGCGAGAAGGTCGATGCGCTGGAGCCGTTCCATCCCGACCGCGTCGCCTCGCGCATTCTCGGCATGGGCGACGTGCTGTCGCTGATCGAGGAGGCCGAGCGCAACGTCGACAAGGGCAAGGCCGAGCAGCTCGCCAAGAAGGTCAAGAAGGGCCAGGGCTTCGATCTCGAAGACTTCCGCGACCAGCTGCAGCAGCTCAAGAAAATGGGCGGCATGGGCGGCTTGATGTCGAAGCTGCCCGGTATGGGGCAGATGGCCGAGATGGCCCAGAACAAGGGTGCCGAGCAGGAGTTCGGCAAGCTCGAGGCGCTGATCAACTCGATGACCCCGCAGGAGCGGCGCAAGCCGGAGATCATCAACGGCTCGCGCAAGCGGCGCATCGCTACCGGTGCCGGTCTCCAGGTGCCCGATCTCAACCGTCTGCTCAAGCAGCACAAGCAGATGCAGAAGATGATGAAGAAGGCCGGCCAGAAAGGCGGCATGCAGAAGATGATGCGTGGCATGTCGGGCATGATGGGCGGCGGTGGCGGCCCGGGTGGCCCCGGCGGTATGGGGGGCATGGGCGGCATGGGTGGCGGCGGTGGTTTCCCCTGGCGCTGAGCTGGCCGTGCACGCTCGTCCGGCGGTGGCGAACCTCAACAAAAGGTTTCCAATTGGCGGGCTTTTCCGTAGAATGCTGCGTCTTCGTCTCGGGCCTACGCCCGGGAAGACTCGATTCCGTGGCGTAACGATTCACTTAACCGAAGGATTATCAACGCAATGGTTACCATTCGTCTGGCACGTGGTGGCGCCAAGAAGCGTCCCTTCTATCACCTGACCGTCAGCGACTCTCGCGTTTCCCGCGACGGCCGCTTCATCGAGCGCGTCGGTTTCTTCAACCCGATCGCGCGCGGTCAGGAAGAGCGTCTGCGCGTCGATCTCGACCGCGTCGCTCACTGGGAGTCCCAGGGTGCGCAGGTCTCCGACCGCGTCTCTGAGCTGGTCAAAGAAGCACGCAAGGCCCAGGCCTGAGTTCGAACGTGATGTCGGCAGCGGCGCATGACGACGACCCTCAGCAGGTGCTGCTGGGCCGCCTGACCAGCCCGCACGGCGTCAAGGGTTGGCTCAAGGTCTATTCGTACACCAGCCCGGCCGAGGGCATCTTCGACTACCCCGAGTGGACGTTGACGCTCAACGGCCAGCGCGAGATGCGCAGGCTGCTCGAGGCGCGCCCGCAGGGCAAGGCGCTGGTAGTACGGCTCGAGGGCGTCGATACCCGCGAGCTGGCCGAGCAGTGGGCCGGCGCCGACGTGTCGGTGGCCAAGTCGGCGCTGCCGACGCTGGAAGACGGCGAGTTCTACTGGCATCAGCTGGAAGGGCTCGACGTGGTGACCCGTGAGGGCGTCAGGCTGGGCCGGGTCGATCATCTGTTCGAGACCGGTGCCAATGACGTGCTGGTGGTCAAGCCCGGCACCGACAGCGTGGACGATCGTGAACGGCTGCTGCCGTTTCTGCCCGACGATGTGATCGTCGCGGTGGATCTCGCCGCCGGCGAGATGACGGTCGATTGGGACCCGACGTTCTAGCTTCCCGCGCAGGCGGGGGCGAGAGCGCGGCAGGGGAGGAGAAGCGTACCGTGTGGATAGGTGTCGTCTCCCTGTTCCCGGAGATGTTCGAGGCCATTACCCGGCACGGCGTGACCGGTCGGGCCGTGGAGCGAGGCCTGCTCGAGATGGCCTTGTGGAATCCTCGGGACTACGCCACGGACAGACATCGCACGGTCGACGATCGCCCCTACGGTGGAGGTCCCGGCATGCTGATGAAGGTGGCGACACTGCGCGCGGCGCTCGATGACGCCCGCCGCAGTGCCGCCGCCGAGGGCCGGCGCCCGACGGTGATCTACCTTTCGCCGCAGGGCCGGCGGCTGGATCAGGCCGGCGCCAGGGAACTGGCCGCCCGCGAGAGTCTGATCGTGGTTGCCGGGCGCTACGAAGGCATCGACGAGCGTGTGGTCGACGCCGATATCGACGAAGAGTGGTCGATCGGTGACTACGTGCTCAGCGGCGGCGAGCTGCCGGCGATGGTGCTGATCGACGCGCTGTCCCGTGAAGTGCCCGGGGTGCTCGGCCACAGCGACTCGGCGAGCGAGGACTCCTTCGCCAGCGGTCTGCTCGACTGCCCGCACTACACCCGCCCCGAGGTGATCGATGGTCACCGGGTGCCGGAGGTACTGCTCAGCGGCAATCACGCGGCGATCCGGCGCTGGCGCCTGAAGCAATCTCTCGGACGCACCTGGCTCAGGCGTCCGGATCTGTTGGAGAGCCGAACGTTGGACCGCGAGCAGCAGCAGCTGCTCGACGAGTTCATCGAGGAACACGTCGCACGCGACGGCGGTGCATGAGGCAAGGCGCCTGCATGCGTCACTCACAGTCCGATTCCGCGCCGGTTCAGCGAACTCGCGCCGGGATCACGGAGCGCCCCCCGGGGCACTCCTCTCAAACCAGGAGCAAGACATGAGCAGCAAAAACAAGGTGATCCAGGCGCTCGAGAACGAGCAGATGAACAAGGACATCCCGGCCTTCGCCCCCGGCGATACCGTGGTCGTCCAGGTCAAGGTCGTGGAAGGTAACCGCGAGCGTCTGCAGGCCTTCGAAGGCGTGGTCATCGGCAAGCGCAGCCGCGGTCTGAACTCCGCTTTCACCGTGCGCAAGATCTCCCACGGTGTCGGCGTCGAGCGTACCTTCCAGACCTACAGCCCGCTGGTTGCCGGTATCGAAGTCAAGCGTCGCGGCGACGTGCGTCAGGCCAAGCTCTACTACCTCCGCGAGCGCAGCGGCAAATCCGCGCGTATCAAGGAAAAGCTGGGCTGAGTGCGATGACGCCCCGGCACCTTGTAGCCGGGGCGATGGCATCGCCACCCGAGAAGACCCCGTGCGCGTTCGGCGCACGGGGTCTTCTGCGTTATGCTGCGGGGTCGAGCCAATCCTGCCGATGATCATGAGCCCATGAGCCTATGAACGATCATGACCGCCGCGATGCCTTTCTCGATGCGCTGTGGCTCGAGCGCGGCGTCAGCGAGCACACGCTGAGCGCCTACCGCCATGACC
The DNA here is from genome assembly GCA_000737985.1 of Gammaproteobacteria bacterium MFB021. GTDB lineage: Bacteria > Pseudomonadota > Gammaproteobacteria > Pseudomonadales > Halomonadaceae > Salinicola. The sequence goes on from JNVT01000098.1 coordinate 17,540, forward strand.
TGTCGACCTGGATCGGCTTTCTCGAGAGCCGTGACGAGCGGCTGCTGGCGCCCGCCGAGAGCAGTGTCAACGCCTTCGTCGATGGCCGTCGCGAGACCTACCATGCGCGCTCGGTGGCGCGGCTGCTGTCGTGTCTACGGCGCTTCTATCGCTGGGCACTGGGCGAGGGGCTGATCGCCCATGACCCCCTGGCCGAGATCGAGCCGCCGAAGATCAGCCCCGGGCTGCCGGCGACCCTCGACGAGCGCGACGTCGAGCGACTGCTGGCAGCGCCGGATGTCGACTCGGCGCTGGGCCTGCGCGATCGCGCCATGCTCGAGCTGCTCTACGCCTGCGGTCTGCGCGTCTCCGAACTGGTGGGGCTCAGCGTCGCGGCGGTCAATCTGCGTCAGGGCGTGGTGCTTGTACGCGGCAAGGGAGACAAGGAGCGGCTGGTGCCGCTCGGCGAAGAGGCCCTGAGCTGGCTCGAGCGCTATCTGCGGCAGGGGCGCGGCGAGCTGATGCGCGACATCCGTCAGCCGGCGCTGTTTCCCGGGCGCGCGGACGCCTGCATGACGCGCCAGACCTTCTGGTACCGGATCAAGCACTACGCCCGCCTGGCGGCGATCGACAAGCCGCTGTCGCCGCACACCCTGCGCCACGCTTTCGCGACCCATTTATTGAATCATGGCGCCAATTTGCGTGTCGTACAGCTACTGCTGGGGCATAGTGATCTATCCACCACGCAGATCTACACGCATGTGGCCCAGGCCCGCCTGGAAGCCCTGCACGCCCAACACCATCCGAGAGGTTGAACATGAGAAGTCGCTCGACCCTGGCCGCGCTGGCGCTGGCCGGACTCTGCCTGACGCCCGCTGCCTTCGCCAAGCCGCCCAGTGATCTGGCCGCCAAGCTCAATGCCCACAGCGGCCAGCCGCTGCCGATCGAGTCGATCGACGACTCGCCGCTGCCGGGGCTCTACGAGGTGCGGCTGAAGGGGGGCAATACGCTCTACGCGGATGCCAAGGGCGAATATCTGATCGTCGGCGATCTCTATCAGAACGCCAAGGATGGCATGGTCAACCTGACCGAGCAGGCGGCCAATGCACGGCGTCAGGCGCTGATCGACAAGGTGCCGGAGGACCAGCGGGTGGTCTACAAGCCGGCGGGCAAGGTCAAGGCCAGGCTCACGGTGTTCACCGATACCACCTGTCCTTACTGCCATAAGCTGCACGCCGAGATGAACCAGCTCAACGCCATGGGCATCGAGGTCGACTATCTCGCCTTCCCGCGCATGGGGCCGGACTCCGACGCCGCGCGCCAGCTGGCCAAGGTGTGGTGTGCCGACAACCGCTCCGAGGCGTTGAGTGCCGCCTTCCGCGGCGATGCGGTGGACGCCCCGGCGAGCTGTGATGCACCGATCGCCAAGCAGTACCAGCTGGGGGTCGAGTCTGGCATCCAGGGTACCCCGGCGATCATCTTCCCCGATGGCAAGATGGTGCCTGGCTATCTGCCGGCCAAGCGCCTGGCGGCGATGCTCGGCATCGACCCCAGCGGCGAGAGCTGAAACCGGGCTCTGCCGCCGCTTGACAAGGGTGGCGGGGCTTTCTACCGTGACCGCCCCCACGGCGTTGCAGCTGGCGCGAGGGGCGCGCGAAAAGGGCGGCCAGAGCGCATGGCCGACCCGGACCCAGGACCTGCGACAGCGGGCCTTCAGACAATCAGGCGACGCGGCAGGCTTGCCGCGCCGCGAGACAGGGGAGTGATATCTTGAAACCGGTGAGAGTGGGTATCTGCGGTTTGGGCACCGTGGGCGGTGGCACCTTCAATGTGCTGACGCGCAACGCCGACGAGATCGCGCGTCGCGCCGGTCGCCCGATCGTGATCGAGCAGGTCGGTGCGCGCCGCGACAACCCCGACTGCGACACCACCGGCATCAAGGTCACCCGCGACATCTTCGAGGTGGCGCGCAACCCCGACGTCGACGTGCTGGTCGAGCTGGTCGGCGGCTATGACGTCGCCCGCGAGCTGGTGATGACCGCCATCGAGCATGGCAAGCACGTGGTCACCGCCAACAAGGCGCTGATCGCGGTCTACGGCAACGAGATCTTCCGCGCCGCCCATGACAAAGGCGTGATCGTCGCCTTCGAGGCCGCGGTGGCCGGCGGTATCCCGGTGATCAAGTCGCTGCGCGAGGGGCTCGGCGCCAACCGTATCCAGTGGCTCGCCGGCATCATCAACGGCACCGGCAACTACATCCTGACCCATATGCGCGACGAGGGCCGAGCATTCGAGGACGTGCTCGCCGAGGCCCAGGCACTGGGTTACGCCGAGGCCGACCCGACCTTCGACGTCGAGGGCATCGACGCCGCCCACAAGCTGACCATCCTTGCCTCGATCGCCTATGGCGTGCCGCTGCAGTTCGATCGCGCCTACACCGAGGGCATCGCGCGGATCACCGCGGAGGACGTCGAGCAGGCCGACAACCTCGGCTACACCATCAAGCATCTGGGCATTACCCGGCGCAGCGACAGCGGCGTCGAGCTGCGCGTGCATCCGACCCTGATCCCCAAGGAGCGGCTGCTGGCCAATGTCCACGGGGTCAAGAACGCCATTGCGGTGATGGGCGACGCCACCGGCCCGACGCTCTACTACGGCGCCGGTGCCGGGGCCGAGCCGACCGCCTCGGCGGTGGTCGCGGACCTGCTCGACGTGGCCCGCGACATCACCACCGCGCACCACTACCGGGTGCCCTATCTGGCCTTCAGCGGGGTCAACGACGAGGTCAATGCGCTGCCGATCCTGCCGATGGAGGATATCGTCACCGCCTACTACCTGCGCCTGCTGGCGGTGGATCGTCCCGGGGTGCTGGCGCGGGTCGCCACCATCCTCTCCGAGCACGGCATCTCGATCGAAGCGATCATCCAGAAAGAGGCCACCGAGGGCGAGCTGGTGCCGATCATCCTGATGACTCATCGCACCCGCGAGCAGCACATGAATGAGGCGATCCGCCAGCTTGAGTCGCTGGCCGACATCGCCGGTCCGGTGACGCGGATCCGGGTCGAGTCCCTGGACGAGCAGGAATAAGAGCCCATTCCTCAACCCTCTGACAATGGGTGCGGGGGCAGGGCAAAGCGAGGGTCCTTTGCCAGGGATGGCAAAGGTAGCGCCCAGGGAGGGGTTCACAGCGCCCTCGCGACGCCCTGCCGCCGGATGAGCCCACGTCGTCTAGCGGTTGTGAAAGGCGTTCTAAGAGGGTGTTTACAAAGTCGACGAGCGAAGGCGAGACAAGGCGAAATCGGCCGAAAAGACGGAGTTTACGCGGGGTAAATGAGTACTTTGAGGTCGATTTCAACGCCGTATCGTCGAGCGCAGGCATTTTGTAAACGCCCTCTAAGTCGCGACTGACAGCACGGGCGAGCAGCCCAGGACCGAGTGGAAACCAAGATGCGTTATATCAGTACGCGCGGGCAGGCGCCGGCGCTGAATTTCGAGGAAGTGGTGTTGACCGGTCTGGCCAGCGATGGCGGGCTCTACGTGCCGGAGACGGTGCCCCAGCTGTCGGCGGAGACGCTGGCGGGGATGGCGGGGCTGTCGTATGCCGAGATCGCCTTCCAGGTGATGCAGCCGTTCGTCGGCGGCGAGATCGATGACGACACCTTCCGCGGCCTGGTTCACGATGCCTACGCCACCTTCAGCCATGAGGCGGTAGTGCCGCTCAACCAGCTCGACGCCAATCACTTCCTGCTCGAGCTGTTTCACGGCCCCACGTTGGCGTTCAAGGACGTCGCATTACAGCTGCTGGGGCGCATCCTCGATCACTTCCTGGCCAAGCGCGGCGAGCGCGCGGTGATCATGGGCGCCACCTCCGGCGATACCGGCTCGGCGGCGATCGAGGGCTGCCGCCACTGCGACCATCTCGATATCTTCATCCTGCACCCGCACAACCGCGTCTCCGAGGTGCAGCGGCGGCAGATGACCACGGTGCTCGCCGACAATGTCTTCAATATCGCCATCGAGGGCAACTTCGACGATGCCCAGGCGATGGTCAAGGCGAGCTTCGCCGATCAGGCGTTCCTCGACGGCACCCGGCTGGTGGCGGTCAACTCGATCAACTGGGCGCGCATCATGGCCCAGATCGTCTACTACGTGGCCTCGGCGGTCGCTCTCGGTGCGCCGCATCGCGAGGTGAGCTTCTGCGTGCCCTCGGCCAACTTCGGCAACCTCTTCGCCGGCTACATGGCGAGCCAGATGGGGCTGCCGGTGAAGCAGTTCATCATCGCCACCAACGCCAACGACATCCTGCACCGCACCCTCGCCGACAACGACTTCTCCAAGCGCGAACTCGCCGCCACCCTGGCGCCGTCGATGGATATCGTGGTGTCGTCGAACTTCGAACGCCTGCTGTTCGATGCCTACGAGCGCGACGGCAGCGCCGTGCGCGAGCTGCTCGAACGCTTCCAGCGCGAGCCGGCGGCACTCGCCGAGGCGCCGCTGGCACGGCTGCGTGAGAAGTTCGCGAGCTTCAGCGTCGATGACGACACCATCCTCGAGGTGATTCGCGAGGCGCACCAGCGCACCAAGGAGCTGCTCGACCCGCATACCGCCACCGGCTATCGCGCCGTCGAGCGGGTGCGCGCCGACCGCGCTACGCCGATGATCACCCTGGCCACCGCGCATCCGGCCAAGTTCGCCGAGGCGGTGGTCAAGGCGGGTTTCACCGGGGCGCCGCTGCCGCCGCACATGGACGGCCTGCTCGAACGCGAGGAGCGCTACACGGTGCTGCCGGCGGAACTCGCCGCGGTTCAGCGCTTCGTCGCCGACAACCGCCGCTGACAAGGGCCGGGCGCCAAGGCGCCCGGCGTCATCCAGTGAGGACAAGAGCCATGCTGAAGATCTGGGGACGCGCCAATTCGACCAACGTCAAGAAGGTGCTGTGGTGTGCCGAGGAGCTGGCGCTGCCCTTCGAACGCATCGACGCGGGCGGCGCCTATGGCGTGGTCGACGAGCCTGCCTTCCGGGCCATGAATCCCAACGGTCTCATCCCTTGCCTACAGGACGAGGATTTCGTGCTGTGGGAGTCCAACGCGATTGTGCGCTATCTATGCGCCAAATATGGACGCGGCTCACAGCAGGGTGCGGATCCCGCGGCGCGTGCCGAGGCCGACAAGTGGATGGACTGGACGACATCGTCGCTAGCATCACCCTTCAAGGACGTGTTCTGGAATACGGTGCGCCTGCCGGCCGAGCAGCGCGACGACAAGGCGGTCGAAAAAGGACTTGCTGCCTGCGGGGCGCTACTCGGCCTAGTAGATAGGACATTGTCAGAACAGCCCTTTTTGTCGGGGGCAGAGTGGGGAATGGGGGATATTCCGCTGGGCTGCTTCGCCTATGCGTGGTTCGAAATGGCTATCGAGCGTCCCGATCTGCCGCATCTGGCCGCGTGGTACACGCGGTTGCAGTCGCGTCCCGCCTACCGCAAGCACGTCATGATCGGGCTCACCTAACCTGGGGGCGCGTTAGGGTAATCATGCCAGGAGGCTGCTTGGACCCCGATCTTTCCCGCTCATCTCTCGATGAACTCACCCGTCCGCGACTGCTGCCGCGCGAGCGCGACGCTGCGCTCTATCGGCGTGCCCAGGCCGAGGGCCTGAGCGAGCTGCAGGCGCGGGTCCTGGCCGGGCGCCTGGCGGGCTATGCGGGGCCGCTGGCGGCGCTGACCGATCCGGCCCTGCGTCATCTCAGTCATCCCGAGCGGCTGGCCGATGCGCGCCGCGGCGCGGAGCGCATCGCGCGGGCGGTGAGCGAGGGCGAGCACATCGGTATCCTCACCGATTACGACGTCGACGGCATCACCTCCCACGTGGTGATCCTGCGCGCGCTGACCGAGCTGTTCGGCGTGCCCGCGACCCGCCTGCACAGCCTGATCGGCCACCGCATCAACGATGGCTACGGTATCAGTCTACCGCTGGTCGAGCGCACCCTGGCGCTCAAGCCACGCCCCAGCCTGGTGGTCACCGCCGACTGCGGCTCTTCCGACGAGCCGCGGATCGCTCGCTTGCGCGAGGCCGGTATCGATGTGGTGGTGACCGATCACCACGCGCTGCCGCTGGCGGGGCCGCCGGCCTCGGCCTACGCCACCATCAACCCTACCCGCGACGACTGCGACTATCCCGACAAGACCATCGCCGGCTGCATGGTGGCGTGGCTGATGATGTCGCTCACCCGGGCGGTGCTGATCGAGCAGGGCGTGCTCTCTGCGTCGACGCCCAAGCTCGCGCCCTGGCTCTCCTACGTCGCCCTGGGCACGGTGGCGGACTGTGTCTCGCTGGGTGGCAGTGCCGCCAACCGCGCCGTGGTGAGCTATGGCCTGCGCCTGATCAACCGCATGCAGGCGCCGTGCTGGCGGGTGATGGCGGAGCGCCTGGGGGCCGACAGCGTGCCGTTCGACGCCGAGACCCTGGCCTTCCAGATGGGCCCGCGCATCAACGCGCGCTCGCGCCTCGACGACCCCTACGCTGCGCTGCACTTCATGCTGGCGACGGATGACGCTGTGGCCCGGCGCCACCTGCAGGTGCTCGACGACGACAACCAGGCGCGCAAGGCGCTGGAAGCGGACATGGTCGAGCAGGCCCGGGGGCTGGCGCTGGCACAGCTGGCCGAGGACCCGCCGGCGCTGGTGATCCATCTGCCGCAGGGCCACGCCGGGGTGCAGGGGATCGTCGCCTCGCGCCTGGTCCAGAGCTATGGACGTCCCACCCTGGTGCTGACCCCGGCCACCACGCCAGAGATGCTCACCGGTTCGGGGCGCTCGATCGAGGCGCTGCATCTGCGTGACGCCCTGCAGCGCGCCCATGAGCTGGCCCCGGAGAGTCTGCCGCGCTTCGGCGGGCATCGCGGTGCCGCCGGCGTGGGGGTACCGCTGGGCGAACTCGAGCGTTTCCGCGACGCCTTTTTGCAGGCGGTGGGCGAGCAGCTGGGCGGGCGCGAACTCTATCCGGTGGTATGGACCGACGGCGAGCTGGAGGCGGCACAGCTGTCGCTGGCCACCCTCGACGAGCTGGCGGCGCTGTCGCCCTATGGGCGCGAGTTCGAGGCGCCGCTGTTCGAAGCCACCTTCCACGTCGAGCAGCTGCGCGCGGTGGGGGCGGAGGGCAACCACCTGATGCTGGAACTCTCCCGCGATGCCAGCGTCACCCGCGCCATCTGGTTCCGCGCTCTGGCGCCGGGGGCGCCGCATCCGATCGCCGTGGGCGACCGCGTCCGCTGTGGCTTCAAGCTCTCGCGCAACCGCTGGAAAGGGCGCGAGTCGCTGCAGCTGATGGTCGAGCACGCCGAACGCCTGAGCGGCTGATATCCGCGCGGGTGCAGGCCCGAACCGGCCGCCGCTACGCTATCCACTCCCTTGGCTGAATTGACGCTATCATTGGCTGTCTCGCGCACCGCGAGCGACGCAGCGGCGCCACAAGCGCCGCGCTTTCCGCCAGGCCGGCGGCGCCACCGCGCCACGGCGATGGCCATACCATGCCAAGGGAACTTCGATGGACAGCCCCCAGATCCGTCACCGCACCCACGAAGACGTGCTCGCCATTCTGCTCGGGTCGGCCTGCGCCGCGCTCGGCGTGGTGCTCTATCAGCACGCCGAGATTCTGATCGGCAGTACGGCAGGTATCTCGCTGCTGATCAGCTACGCCACCGGCTGGCCCTTCGGGCCGGTGTTCTTCGTGGTCAACCTGCCGTTCTACTGGCTCGCCTGGCAGCGCATCGGGCACCAGTTCACGCTCAAGACCTTCGCCGCCATTGCACTGCTCTCCTGGCTCAGCTGGCATATCGCCGACTGGATCGAGATCGGAAAGGTGACGCCACTGTTCGCGGCGCTGATGGGCGGGGCGCTGATCGGACTGGGGGTGCTCTCGCTGTTTCGCCATCGCGGCAGCCTGGGCGGCTTCAATATCCTCGCCCTGCACCTGCACGATCGCCACGGCTGGAGCGCGGGCAAGGTGCAGCTGGCGCTCGATGGTCTAGTGATGCTGGCTGCGTTCGCCGTGCTACCGGTGAGCAACGTGCTCTATTCGGTCCTGGGGGCGGCGGTACTCAGTGGCATTCTCACCCTCAACCACCGCCCGGGGCGCTATACCGGCGTCAGCCGCAGCTGAGCGGTACGCGTCAATAGCAGGGCCACAGCCCCGGTGTCACCAGCTCGATCAGATGCCCATCCGGGTCGCGGAAGTAGAGGCTCTCGCTGCCCCGTGGCCAACGGGTGCGCCCCTCGATGATCACCCCTTCGGCGTCGAGATGTGCCTCCCAGGCGGAGAGCCGGTCGGCGCCGATCGCCAGCGCCACGTGCTGGCGCCCGGCGCCGTCGTGGGGCGGAATCGTGCCCATGCCGTCGGGCAGCGTCACCGTGGTGTCGGTCTCGCCGCGCTGGAACACCAGCAGCATGCTGGCGCCCACCGGGTAGGCGAGAAAGCGCTCGTCGGCGAGGTGGGGCTCCAGGCCCAGGACGCGCTCGAAGAACGCCCGGGCGTGGGCCTTGTCGGCGGTGTAGAGCACGCTCTCGACGATACCGTCGAGCGGCGGCGCGCTAGCGCTGGCAGTAACGGATGATTCGGACATGAGATCTCCTGTCTAACGGTGTGGCGTTCAATTTTTGAGCCAGAACCACCACACGATAAAGACGACGAGCGCCAAGCCCAGCATATTGAGCAGTATCAGCATCAGTGTCGCTCCTCGGCGGAGGGCGTGCCACCGCCCGGGGTGAAGCGGCGCAGGCGGCTGGCGTTGGCGACCACCGTGACCGAGGAGGCCGACATCGCCAGCGCCGCGAGCATCGGCGACAGCAGCATCCCGGTGAACGGATAGAGCACGCCGGCGGCGATGGGGATGCCGAGGGCGTTGTAGCCGAATGCCCCCCACAGATTCTGTTTGATATTGGAAAGCGTGGCGCGACTGATGGCGATGGCATCGGCCACGCCGTGCAGCGAGTCACGCATCAGCGTGATACCGGCGCTCTCGATGGCGACGTCGGTGCCCTGGCCGATGGCGAAGCCGACATCCGCCTGGGCCAGCGCCGGGGCGTCGTTGATGCCATCGCCGACCATGCCCACGCGTTCGCCGCGCTGCTGCAGCGCCGCCACCGCGGCCTGCTTGTCACCCGGCAGCAGCTCGGCGCGGATCTCGTCGATCCCCGCCTCACGGGCGATGGCATTGGCCGCGGCGGCATTGTCGCCGCTCAGCATCACCACCTTCAGCCCCGCCCGGCGCAGTCGGGCCACCGCGGCGCGGCTATCCTCGCGCAGGGCGTCGCGCACCGCGAAGAGCGCCGCCAGCTGGCCGTCCAGGGCCAGATAGACCACGCTCGCGGCCTGCTGCTGCCAGGCTTCGGCGGTCTCCTTCGAAGCCTGGATATCGATGGCGTGGTCATGCATCAGCGCGGCGTTGCCGAGCAGCGCCCGGGTGCCGTCCGCCAGGCTGGCGACCAGGCCGCGCCCGGTGACGCTCTCGAAGGCGTCGACCGCCGGGGGCTCGGGCGCGTCGTCCAGGTGCGCCAGCAGGGCGCTTGCCAGCGGATGCTCCGAACCGCGTTCGAGTGCGACTACGGCCGCTTGGGCGCGCGCCTGCGTCTGCCAGTAGTGGCTGGCGGTCACCTTCGGGCGGCCTTCGGTGAGGGTGCCGGTCTTGTCGACCACCAGGGTGCTCAGGCGGCTGGCGGTCTGCAGCGCCTCGCCGTCGCGGATCAGCACACCGTGCTCGGCGGCCTTGCTGATACCGAGCATGGTCGAGATCGGTGTCGCCAGCCCCAGCGCGCAGGGGCAGGCGATGATCAATACCGTGGTTGCGGCCACCAGCATGTGCACCAACTGGGGCGCGGGCCCGACATCGAGCCAGGCGAGGGCGGTGAGCACCGCGATGATCATCACGCTGGGCACGAAGATGCCGGCGACACGATCGGCCAGGGCGCCGATCGGCGGGCGCGACTCCTGCGCCTGGGCGACCTGGTCGACGATACGCCCGAGGCGGGTGTCGTCACCCACCTGGGTGGCGCGGTAGACCAGGCTGCCGCGGCCATTGACGGTTCCGGCGCTGACGCTGTCGCCGGGGCCCTTGCGCACCGCCTCGGGCTCACCGGTCAGCATCGATTCATCGATATGGCTCTCGCCGCTCTCGACCTCGCCATCCACTGGCAGGCGCTCGCCGGGGCGCACCCGGATGCGTTCGCCCACCTGCACGCTCTCGATCGCGACTTCGTGCTCCTGATCCTGACGAATCACCCGTGCGGTGCGGCTCTGCAGATCGAGCAGACGCGACAGCGCCTGGCTGCTGCGCCCCTTGGCGCGCAGCTCCAGCGCTTGGCCGATGCCGATCAGCCCCACGATCATCAGCGAGGCCTCGAAGTAGAGATGGCGCGAGGCCGGCGGGATCAGCCCGGGAAACAGCACCACCGTCATCGAGTAGAGCCAGGCCGCGGCGGTACCCAGGGCGATCAGTGTGTCCATGTTGGCCTGATGATGACGAGACGCCTTCCAGGCGCCATCGAAGAAGCGCCGTCCGGCAGTGGCGAGCACGCCCAGCGTGGCCAGCCCCAGGGCCAGCCAGAGCCAGCGCTCGCTACCCTCGAGGCGGGGCTGGTGGACGAACATCGCCAGCATCATCGGTATGCCCAGCGCGAGGCTCAGGCTGGCGTCACGTAGATGGCGGCGCCACTGGCGGCGGTTGTCGCGCTGACGCTGGGCGCTGGCCTGGCGCAGATCGGCGATCGGCGTCGCCGTGTAGCCGGCACTGCGTACCGCCGCGATCAACGCATCGAGTTCAGCGCTGCCGCCGACCTGGGCCGTCTCGCTGGCGAAGTTGACCTGGGCGTGGGTCACCCCCGGGGTGGCCGCGAGCGCCTTCTGCACCGCACTGACGCAGCCGGCGCAGGTCATGCCGCCGATCGCCAGCCGCCGCAGGGCGGGGTTATCGGTGTGCGCGCCGGTCGCATCATGTGCACCGGCCCCGGGAGTCTGCGCGTCCGTGGCTGCTTGCGTCTGCTGTTCGGGGGCTGGCGGTGTTTCGGCGTTGGCCTCGTCAAGGGGTGTGGCGGGATAGCCGGCGTGGTCGAGCAGCTGACGCAGGCTCGCCTCGTCTAGCTGGGTGGTGATCGCCAGCTCGCGCTGCGCGGGGGCGGCATCGAGGGTGGCCTCGGCGTCGGTGGCAGCGACAGCCGCACGGATGCGTTTGACGCAGCCCTGGCAGTGCATGGCGTCGACGCGATAGCGATAGTAGTTCACGCGGATCTCCCCGGCGCGGCGTGGCAGCCGTGGGCGCCGTCGGACGTATGTTCGATCAGGCGGCAGATGCTGTGCCCGTCGGGGGCCCCGTCGGGCATCCGCGCCCAATCCTCGAGGGCGTGCTCCATGCGCTCTGCCAGCGCCTGCAGCTCGCGGATCTGGGCATGAATACGCGGCAGGCGTGCGGCGAGCAGGTCGCGTACCAGCGGGCACGGCGAATCGCCCTGGTCGGCCTGGTCGAGAATCTCGGCGATCTCCTTGAGGCTGAAGCCCAGGGTACGGGCGCGCTGGATGAAGCCCAGTCGGCCCAGGTCGCGCTGGTCGTAGAGCTGATAGCCGTTGTCCGGATCGCGCCGCGGCGTCAGCAGACCCTGGCGCGTGTAGTGGCGTACGGTCTCGGCGGTGACCCCGGCGCTTCTGGCCAGTTCGGTGACTTTCATCGTGAGTTCCTCCGCGCTTGTCGAGGTCAGTGTAAAACCTGGGTCTAACACATGGGTCAAGGCGATCTCCCTATCACCGGGGCGTGGCGCTGGCAAGGCGGAAAGGGCGGTATCTAGCGCCAATGGTAGCTAAAGCGACATAGCGATTCGTATTACGACTAAAGAGAAGTCAAAAATGCGATTGAAACGACCGTTTGCGCATTGACGCTGTCGCGGCGCTGAGTGAAAAAGGGATGGGAAAAATAGTGCTGAAGGGATGCGGGGGGCCGCGCCTTCGGCAACGATCGCCAGACGCGCAAGCGCAAGGGCGACCACTGGGAGAGGGGAACGAACCATGTCTTTTCGCTACAACCGTTTGTCGCTGGCCATCGCGCTGGTGAGTGCTGCTGCCTCCAGCCAGGCCATGGCCGGGTCCTTTCAACTTCAGGAGCAGAGCGTGAGTGGCCAGGGCACCTCCTGGGCCGGACGCTCCTCCAACGTTCAGGACGGTTCCATCGTCTTCGGCAACCCGGCGGGCATGTCGTTCCTCGACCGCGCCCAGGTCACCGCCGGTACCCACTACATCGACGCCAGCTCGGATATCAGCGACGACAGCGGCACCCAGCCGACACTCGCAGGTGTGGTCGGCACCCAGGGCAGTACCGACGGCGACATGATTCCGCACAAGGCGGTACCGTTCGGCTACTACGTGCAGCCGATCAACGACCGCTGGAGCTTCGGTCTCGGCGTTTATGCACCGTTCGGGCTGGTCACCGATTACGGCGACGACTTCAAAGGGCGTTACTTCGGCAACTACAGTGAACTGGAGGTCATCACCGCCCAGCCCACGCTGTCGTACCGCTTCAACGACAAGTTCGCCGTCGGTTTCGGCGTGACCTACAACCACATCAAGGGCGAGCTGGAGAGCAAGACCCCCAATCCGCTCAACCCGGCCGCTTCCAGTGATGGCACCGTCAACGTCAAGGGCGACGATGACGCCTGGGGCTACAACATTGGCCTGATCTACCGCCCGGTGGAGTCCACCACCCTGGGTCTCACCTACCGCTCCAAGGTCGACTACCATCTTTCCGGTGACGTCGATGCCTCCAATGTTTTCGGCGTCGGCCCAGGAGGTGGCATCAGATTCCTCAATGACTCTGGCGACGGCTCGCTCGATATCACTCTGCCCGAGACCATCGACTTCTCGGTCACCCACCAGCTCGATGATCGCTGGACGGTGATGGCCGGGGCGACCTATGTGCGCTGGAGCCGCTTCGACCAGCTGGTGGTCGACAACGACCTGGGGCTGCCGATCGACGAGCAGCAGGACTACCGCGACACCTGGCAGTACGCCGCCGGTCTCTCCTACAAGGTCAATCCGGCCTGGACCCTGCGCGGCGGTATCGCCTACGACCAGTCGCCAGTCAAGGACGCCCATCGCAGCCCGCGCGTGCCCACGGCGAACCGTAACCTGGTCTCGATCGGCGCCGGCTGGACCCCGATCCCCGACCTGACCATCGATGCCGCCTACAGCTACATCTGGGAAGATCGCGCCGACGTCGACCAGCAGAAGGCCAACGGCACCTCCTACAAGGCCGAGTACGACAACTCGCTCAACCTCTTCGGGGTGCAGGCAACCTACCGCTTCTAAGCCGCGCCGCTGGTTCGCTGCGCCTCGGGCACTGGCCCGGAGCGCGGCGAACCGGCATACCCACGAGAGTATTTACCCACAGCCTGCCGATTTTCCTCGACGCGCCGCCATCTGCGGCGCGTCGTCGTTTCGGCCTGCGCTTGGTTCAGGGGCTCTCGTTTCAGGGGCTCTCGTCACCCGCTGCGCGGGTCGCCCGCGAGGCCTGCAGTGTGCGCGTGAGCAGGGCGCGCAGAGCGGCCGGACGTACCGGCTTGAGCAGCAGCTGATAGCCGCCGCGCTTGATCTCGTCGGCGACCTCCTCAGTGCGGTCGGCGGTGATCACGATCCCCGGCACGCTCTGCGCGCACAGCTCCTCCAGCGCCTCCAGCGCCATCACCCCGGTCACCTCGTTGTCGAGGTGATAGTCGGCGAGGATGGCGTCGGGGTCGCCGCCCATATTGCGGATCGCCGACTTGGCACCGCCGATGGAGGTGGCAGTAAAGACCTCGCACTCCCAGCCTTCGAGCATCGCCTTCATGCCTTCGAGGATCAGGCGCTCGTTGTCGATGCACAGGATACGCGTACCAACGAGCTTGTTGCCGCTGCGCCGCGGGGCGCTCTCCTCTGGCTTGGGGCTGCCGCGGCGGCCGGCCACCAGCGGTACCGAGACCGAGAACACGGTGCCGGCGGCGACCTTGGAGCGAACCTGGATCGGGTGGTCGAGCACCCGGCTCATGCGCTCGGCGATGGAGAGGCCGAGCCCCAGCCCGCGCTCGCTCTCCTTGTGGCGCGAGGCCTGATCGAGGCGGCGGAACTCCTGGAAGATCTCGCTGAGCTTGGAGTCGGGAATCCCCGGCCCGGTGTCCCAGACCTCGATCACCACCCGGTCGTGACGTCGGCGGCAGCCCAGCAGCACCCGACCCTGCTGGGTATAGCGCAGGGCGTTGGAGAGGAAGTTCTGGACGATGCGCCGCAGCATCTGGGCATCGCTGTCGACCCACAGGCTGGTGGCGACCATGTCCAGGTCGAGGCCGCGGTCGTCGGCCATCACCTCGAACTCGGCGCGCAGCGGACGCAGGATGTCGGCCAGCGGGAACTGGCTCTTGCGCGGTGTCAGCGCCCCGGCATCGAGCTTGGAGATGTCGAGCAGGGTGCCCAGCAGCTCCTCGGCGGCCTGCAGCGAGTTGTCGATATGCCCGATGGTGCGGCGGTGGTCGCCATCCGCCACCTGCTGGCCCAGTGCCGAGGTGAACAGCCGTGCGGCGTTGAGCGGCTGCAGCAGATCGTGGCTGGCGGCGGCGAGGAAGCGGGTCTTGGAGGCGTTGGCATCCTCGGCGGTCTGCTTGGCCTGACGCAGCGCCTGCTCCGCCTCGGCGCGCACCCGGTTCTCCTGACGCAGGGCGGCGTTGGCCTTGGACAGCGCCTGGGTGCGCTCGCGCACGCGCTCCTCGAGATTCTCGTTGGTCTCGCGTAGGGCGATCTCGGCCAGACGGCGCTCGGTGATGTCCTGGTAGAGCGCGAAGAAGCCGAGGATGCGCCCGCCTTCGCCGAAGTGGGGCGTGTAGGTCACCAGCATGTAGCGCACGCCACCGTCGCCGTCGTCCAGCGAGATCTCGAAGTTGACCCGTTCACCGTCCAGGGCGCGGCGCATCCAGGGGCCGCGCTGGCGCGCCGCGGCCGCCGGCATGACGTTCTGCACGCGCTCGCCGATCACCGCGTTGCGGTCGATACCCATCGCCGCCTCGTAGGCACGGTTGGTGAAGAGGTAGCGGCAGTCGGTGTCGAAGTAGGCGATCAGCGCCGGCACGTTGTCGGTGTAGATACGGATGTTGCTCTCGGAGCGGATCAGCGCCTCTTCGGTGCGCTTCTGCTGGGTGATGTCCTGGTAGGTGTAGACGAAGCCGCCGCCCGGCATGGGGTTGCCGAGCACCTCGAGTACGCTGCCGTCGGGGCGGTAGCGCTCGTAGCGGTGGGGCTGGCCGCTTCGTATGTTCTCGATCAGCTGCTCGACGTGCTCCTCCGGATCACCGGGGCCGTACTCGCCATTGTGGGCGTTGTAGCGGAACACCTTCTCCATCGGCGTGCCGACACGGATCAGGTTGTCGGGGAAGCGGAATATCTCCAGATAGCGCTGGTTCCACACCACCAGATTGAGGTTCTGATCGACCACCCCGATGCCCTGGTTGATGTTCTCGATGGTCGCCTGCAGCAAGGCGCGGTTGAACTCCAGCACCTGCGACGCCTCGTCGACGATCGAGATCACGTCCGAGATCCCGATGCCGCGACCCTGCAGCGCCGAGTTGACCACGATGCGCGCCGATGAGGCTCCGAGCACCGAGGCCAGCAGGCGCTCGGTGAACTGGATCACGTCGATCGAGGCGCGGGCGTTGTTCTCCAGCGGCTTGGCGTTGCGTCGGCCGTAGTCGTCGAAGGCGCGCTCGACCTGCGACTGGCCCAGGAAACGCTCGCACAGCACCTTGAGGTCACCCACCGTGGTGGCCCCGGTCCAGGGGCGATTGACCGTGGTCTGGCGGGTCTCGATGCTGTCGACGAACAGCGACGCCTGGATGCGCTCGACCACCCGCTGCGGCGTCAACTGGGAGATGAAGATATAGAAAAAGAGGTTGAAGCCGAGCGACAGCATCACCCCGTGGGCGAAGCTGTCGGTGACGTTGAGCCCAAAAAGATGCAGCGGCGACAGCCAGGCCATGCCCAGTGGCCCGCCGGCCAGCCACGCCTCCGGCAGCAGGCCGGCGCGTATCAGCGCCGGCATCAGCAGGGTGTAGGCCCAGATCGCAAAGCCCACGTTGAGCCCGGTGACCACGCCGAGGCGGTTGCCGCGCTTCCAGTAGAGCCCGCCGAGCAGGGCCGGGGCGAACTGGGCGGCGGCGGAGAGCGAGAGCAGGCCGGTGGCGGCCAGCGAGCTGTACTCCGCCACCAGCTGATAGAACAGATAGGCCAGCGCCAGGATGGCGACGATGGTGATGCGCCGCGCCAGCAGCACCAGGCGCCCGTAGTCGCGCGACTTCTCCTCGAACCAGCGCAGGCGGAAGAGTGCCGGCAGCACGATCTCGTTGGAGATCATGATCGCATTGGCCACCGCTGCCATGATCACCATGCCGGTGGCCGCCGAGAGCCCGCCGACGAAGGTGAGCATCGCCAGCCACGGCTGATCGGCGACGATCGGCAGCGCCAGCACATAGCTGTCGGGAGCCAGATCATCGCCGGGGAACAGCGACAGGCCGGCCGCTGCCAGCGGCAGCACGAACAGCCCGATCAGCACCAGATAGAGTGGGAACAGCCAGCGCGCGCGCTTGGCGTCGTCGGTGTTGGTGTTCTCGACCACGGTGATATGGAACTGGCGCGGCAGGCAGAACACCGCCAGCATCGCCAGCAGGGTCTGGGTCCAGAAGCTGGTATCGAAGTTCTGCTCGGTGAGCTGCTGCTGCAGCTGGAGATAGGTGTCGGCGCGGCCAAGCAGGTCGCCGAGGCCGTCGAACATGCCCCAGGTGACGTAGGCCCCGAGCACCAGGAACACCACCAGCTTGACCACCGACTCGAAGGCGATCGCCTGGATCAGGCCCTCGTGGTGTTCGGTGGCGTTGGTATCGCGGGTGCCGAACAGAATCGCGAAGGCCGCCATCACGATGGCGATATAGAAGGCGGTGTCGTCGACGATCGGCGCCTTGACCGAGTGGCCATCGCTGGTCATCACGCGGAAGGCGGTGGAGACCGCCTTGAGCTGCAGCGCGATGTAGGGCAGCGTGCCGACCAGCGCGATCAGACTGGCGAAGGCGGCCAGCGACTGCGACTTGCCGTAGCGCGAGGCGATGAAGTCGGCGATCGAGGTGACGTTCTGGCGTTTGGCCACGCGGATCATCTTGGTGATCACCGGCCAGAACAGCAGGAAGGTGAGCACCGGGCCGATGAACACGCTGGCGAACGACCAGCCCGAGGTGGCGGCCTGGCCGACGCTGCCGTAGAAGGTCCAGGAGGTGCAGTAGACCGCCAGCGCCAGGCTGTAGACGATCGGCCGCCGGTTGGCCGGGCCGTGGCGCCGGGCGTGGCGATCGCCGCGCCAGGCAATGGCGAACAGCGTGGCCACGTAGAGCAGTGCCACGACGATCAGTAAGCCGCCTTCGAACATGTGTTTCCCCGCTTGCGCCGAGCGCCGCCGCGCCCGTGTGATTCTTTTTGATTCGCCCCCGCCATGATCGCCTGCCGCGACGCGTCTAGCCAGCGTAGCGCTGCAGGGCGCTTAGTGTGACAGAGGTGAGCGCCGGCTGCGCTTCGGGTACTCATGCTTTGGCCTGATAGACCAAGGTTCAATGTCTGAACGAATATTCCAAGCTGCTGATATTAAAGAAGAAGGCGTGAGTGCGCCGAGCCGCGTGCCAGCCCTCGACTAAAGTCAGCCTGCCCCCGCAAGCCTGCTCTGACATAGGCTGCACTCGTGTCGCCGGACCCGACAAACCGTTGATTTTCGAGCGCTAAGCAGCGCGCTCGAGGATCGGCGCGGTGGGGCGGGCAGAGCGCACCCGTGTGCGCCCGGTAGGCGGGAGGGCGCTTTCGAGCAGCGAGAGGGGAATCTCATGAAGGGAAAGAGCCGGCAGGACTACTGGAAGGCCAACGTACGCTTGATCGCGACGCTGTTGGTGATCTGGTTCATCGTCTCCTATGGCTTCGGCGTGCTGCTGGTCGAGCCGCTCAATACGATCCACTTCTTCGGCTTCAAGCTTGGCTTCTGGTTCGCCCAGCAGGGCGCGATCTACGCCTTCCTGGTGCTGATCGTGGTCTACGCCTGGGCGATGAATCGGCTCGATCGGGAGTACGACGTCGAAGAGCAGTAACTGGACATCTATCGCAACCGACAATAACCAACACAAAGGACAGGCCTGATGGATATTCAATTACTGACCTATCTCTTCGTGGGGGGCTCCTTCGTCCTCTACATCGCGATCGCGATCGCCTCGCGGGTGGGCTCCACCAAGGAGTTCTACGTCGCCGGCGGTGGCGTCTCGCCGATCGCCAACGGCGCCGCCACCGCGGCGGACTGGATGTCGGCGGCGTCGTTCATCTCGATGGCGGGGATCATCGCCTACTCGGGCTATGACGCCTCGGTCTACCTGATGGGCTGGACCGGCGGCTACGTGCTGCTGGCGATGCTCCTGGCGCCTTATCTGCGCAAGTTCGGCAAGTTCACGGTGCCGGACTTCATCGGTGACCGCTACTACTCCAACGTGGCGCGCACGGTGGCGGTGATCTGCGTCATCTTCGTCTCGTTCACCTACGTGGCGGGGCAGATGCGCGGTACCGGGATCGTCTTTGCCCGCTTCCTCGAGGTCGACGTCGACATCGGCGTGGCGATCGGCATGGTGATCGTGTTCTTCTACGCCGTGCTCGGCGGCATGAAGGGCATCACCTACACCCAGGTCGCGCAGTACTGCGTGCTGATCTTCGCCTTCACCGTGCCGGCAATCTTCCTGTCGATCATGATGACCGGGCATATCCTGCCGCAGACCGGCTTCGGTGCCACGCTGCTCGACGCCGCCGGCAACGACACCGGGGTCTATCTGCTCACGCGGCTCGACCAGCTGGTGACCGAACTCGGCTTCAGCGCCTACACCTCGGGCACCAAGTCGACCATCGATGTCTTCTTCATCACCGCAGCGCTGATGTGCGGCACTGCCGGGCTGCCCCACGTGATCGTGCGCTTCTTCACCGTGCCGCGGGTGCGCGATGCCCGGGTCAGTGCCGGCTGGGCGCTGTTCTTCATCGCCATCCTCTACACCAGCGCGCCGGCGGTAGGGGCCTTCGCCCGGGTCAACCTGATAGAGACGGTCGACAACACCGCCTACGAATCGCTGCCCCAGTGGTTCCGCAACTGGGAGAACTCGGGGCTGATCGCGTGGACCGACAAGAACGCCGACGGTGAGGTGCAGATGTCCGCCGGCGACCCGTTCAAGGGCGCTCCGGTCTATACCGGCGAGCGCGGCAGCCACGGCGAGCGGCTGTTGAGCAACGCCCCCACCGACAACCCCGGCGAGGTCTACATCGACCGCGACATCATCGTGCTGGCCAACCCCGAGATCGGCAACCTGCCGGCGTGGGTGGTGGCGCTGGTCGCCGCCGGGGGCGTGGCGGCGGCGCTGTCGACCGCGGCCGGGCTGCTGCTGGTGATCTCGTCGGCGATCTCCCACGACCTGCTCAAGAAACAGCTCAAGCCGGACATCTCCGAGAAGGGTGAGCTGCTGGCGGCACGTATCGCCGCGGCGGTGGCGATCGTGATCGCCGGCTACTTCGGCATCAATCCGCCGGGATTCGTCGCCCAGGTGGTGGCATTCGCCTTCGGGCTGGCGGCGTCGAGCTTCTTCCCGGTGATCCTGATGGGCATCTTCTACAAGCGCATGAACAAGGAAGGGGCGATCGCCGGGATGCTGGTGGGGCTGATCTTCACCTTCAGCTACATCGTCTACTTCAAGTTCGTGGCACCCGAGATGAACACCCCCGAACACTGGTGGTTCGGCGTCTCGCCGGAGGGGATCGGCACCCTGGGCATGATCTTCAACTTCGTGGTCTCGCTGGTGGTGTGCCGTTTCACCGCACCGCCGCCGGCGGAGATCCAGCAGATCGTCGAGGAGATCCGCGTTCCCCGCGGGGCCGGTGCGGCGGTCGACCACTGAACCGAGATCGGATCACACACCGCCCCGGCGCCCCGGGGCGGTGTCTTGCGTCGAGCTGGCCGACGGCGACGATAGTCAACATAGGATGCGAATAACGTGAGGAAACAGTGATGGACTGGATGGAGCATGGCCTGTTGCTGCTCGGGCTTTTGGTCGTGGGCGTGAGCTATCTGCGCTATGTGCGGCGCACCCGTGATCTGCGCGGCGTGCTGCTGTTTTGGCAGCGGCGGATGGTGCTCACGCCGACCGAGTTCAAACTGCAGCGCGTGGGTATCGCGGTGCTGTTCGTGGGCGTGACGGTGCGTTATCTGGGTGTGATGCATGTGATCTGATGGTCGCCACGCCAGCGCTTCGCCGCTGCCCGGGGCGGTGTTAGCATAGGCGCCCCACGACCCCACGAATGACACCCGCGTCCAGCGGCGACCGGCGGCCCTCGCCGTGTCGCGGGCAGCGGCGCGAAAGAGCGAAGCATGCAACGAGCCAGCGATCCCCTCGATAGCCGGCAGGCAGAGACTGCCGAGGCCGATGCGTCTGCCAAGGCCAGACGCGAATTCAACAAGCTGCAGAAACGCCTGCGCCGCCAGGTCGGCAATGCGATCATCGACTACGGCATGATCCATGAAGGCGACAAGGTGATGGTGTGCCTGTCCGGCGGCAAGGACTCCTACACCATGCTGGAGATCCTGCTCAACCTGCAGCGCAACGCCCCGGTGGCGTTCGAGCTGGTGGCGGTCAATCTCGACCAGAAGCAGCCGGGCTTTCCCGAGCACGTGCTGCCCGAGTATCTCGCCACCAAGGACGTCGCCTACCATATCCTCGAGCGCGACACCTACTCGGTGGTGAAGGAGAAGACCCCGGAGGGCAAGACCACCTGCGCGCTCTGTTCGCGTCTGCGCCGGGGCTCGCTCTACGGCTTCGCCGAGGAGATCGGCGCGACCAAGATTGCCCTCGGCCATCACCGCGAGGACATCCTCGAGACGCTGTTCCTCAACATGTTCTACGGCGGCACGCTCAAGTCGATGCCGCCCAAGCTGCTCTCCGACGACGGCAAGAACATCGTCATTCGTCCGCTGGCCTACTGCCGCGAGGCGGATATCGCCGAGTATGCGCGGCTGATGGACTTCCCGATCATCCCCTGCAATCTGTGCGGCTCACAGCCCAACCTGCAGCGCCAGGTGGTCAAGGAGATGCTGGCGGAGTGGGAGGCCAAGCATCCGGGGCGCCTGGAGACGATGTTCAAGGCGGTGACCAATGTCGCCCCCTCGCAGCTGGCCGACCGCGAGCTGTTCGACTTCGCCGGGCTCGAAGCGCGTCAGCGCCAGCGTCAGGAGACGCGGATCGACGCGCTCGACCTGCTCTCCCGCGAAGCCTGAGCGCGACACTCTTCAGACAGTGCCTATCAGACAGCGCCTATCAGACAGCGCCTAGCCGAGTGGCCCGCCGAGGATCGTCCTGCGCATCCCGCCCATGATATGGCGGCCGTCCTCGGCGGCGAGTTCGGCATACCAGGCCCGGGTGGCGGCGGGGTCGGCGCCGTGGGTGGTCTCGGCCCGCTGGCGCGCGCGGCTGACGATCTCGCCCACCCGCGACACCCTGGCGGCGTCGTAGCGTTCGAGCGCTGCGTCGATGGCGTCGCCGCTGGCCTCTAGCGCCTCGGCCAGCACCCAGGCGTCCTCCATCGCCTGGCAGCCACCCTGGCCCAGATCCGGGGCCATGCCGTGGGCGGCGTCGCCGAGTATCGCTACGCGCGGGGCAACCAGTGTCTCCAGCGGCTCGATGTCGTGGATCTCCACCCGCGCCATGGCGGCGGGGTCGATGCGCGCGATCAAGCGCTGCACCGGCGGCGCCCAGCCGGCGAAGTGGCGCGCCAGCTCGTCGCGGTAGCGGGCGGGGTCGTTGTCGCTGCCGGCGGGCAGCGGCACATCGAAGAAGCAGTAGAATTCCGGGTTCGCCGGATCGCCGCTCATCGGCATCAGCGATACCCGCTGATGATCGCCGACGTATTGTACCCAGTCGTTCAGCGGGGCCAGATCCTCGCTGGCGGGCACGCGCACGTTCCAGTTGACGTAGCCGCAGTAGCGTCGCGGCACCGGCCGGCCCAGCGCCTGTTCGCGCAGGCGCGAATGGGTGCCGTCGGCGATCACCAGCAGGTCCGCGTGGCGCTCGCTGCCGTCGTCGAAGTGGGCGGTGACGCCGGCGTCGTCCTGGCGATAGCCGGTACAGGCCGTGCCCAGGGTGACGGCCTGGGCACCCACCGCATCGAGCAGCAGCTGCTGCAGCGCGGCGCGGGCCACCGGGCAGGCGCGCTGGCCGACCTCGGCATACAGTGGGGCCAGGCTGAAGTCGGTGAGCCTGGCGCCGTCGCGGGTGTAATAGCTCATGCGCTGCATGTCGCCGCTGACCTGCTCCAGCGCCTCGCCCACGCCGAGCGCCTTGAGGATCTTGACCCCGTTGGACCACACCGAGATGGCAGCGCCCACCGGACGCAGTTCGGCGACCCGGTCGACCACGGCCACCCGATGGCCGCGGCGAGCTAGCGCCAGCGCGGCCGTCAGCCCGCCCATGCCGGCACCGATCACCAGAACGTTCAAGCTCATGGGGTATCCTCGCAAGCGTATTGTCGTGTCGTGGGGATCGCCGGCGAGCGGCGGCGTGGCGCTGCCGTGCTGGGTGCCTGACCGATCGAACAGGTTTTTGTCATCCTACGCAGAAACGGGGCCCCAGGGGAATGCCTGGTAGCGTCCACCAGGCCGTTCTGGGACAGCCTCGCCAAGACTCGAGGCGAGCGACGGCCAGCGCCCATGGCGCTGCGAAGATTGCAGCGAAGCACCGATACCCGGGCAAGCGAATGCGGGAAAACGAAGTCGGGCAAGCGACGTGGGGAAGGGGAAAGTGAGGAAGGGGAGAGGATGAGGATCCAGACAGATGCCGAGCCGGCACTCGACGCCGAAGATCGTCAGCGGATCGCCGGCGCGCTGGCGCACGGCGACGACACGCTGCACGAGACCGCGCTCGGCGGCGTGCGCGTGTGCGGGCCGGCAAACGCGCCGCGGCTGCTGCTGAGCCACGGCGCCGGGGCGGGGCACGACTCCCCCTTCCTGAGCCGTCTGCGCCACGCCCTGGCCGCGGGCGGCGTACAGGTGATCGCGGTGGAGTTCGCCTACATGGCGCGCATGCGGCGTGAGGGCCGACGCCGGCCACCACCGCGGGTCGAGGGCCTGGTGGCGGAACTGAGCGCCTGGCGCCGGGCCATCGACGCCGACGGCCAAGCGCCAGCGTGGCTGGGCGGCAAGTCGATGGGCGGGCGGGTGGCCAGTCTGCTGGCAGCGCGCGAGGCGACGCCCGGGCTGGTGCTGTGCGGCTATCCCTTCCATCCGCCGGGCAAGCCGGAGCGTCTGCGCCTCGACCACTGGCCCGATCTCGCGTGTCCGCTGCTGTTGCTGCAGGGGACGCGGGATGCGTTCGGGACCCGCGCCGAGGTCGAAAGTTATACGCTGCCGGCGCAGCTCGAGTGCCATTTTCTCGACGGCGGCGACCACGATTGGCAGCCCCCAAAACGTCTCGGTGTGAGCCAGGCTGAACTGATCGACGCCGCCGCAGCCCTGATCAGCCGGCGCCTCGCGCCAGTCGATCGACGCCGAGGATAAATCGTTGCGGAAAAGCGGTTGACTTTCAACCGGCTACCGGTAGAATGCAGCGCCACGTGACCACGGGTGGTTAGCTCAGCTGGGAGAGCACCAGCCTTACAAGCTGGGGGTCACAGGTTCGAACCCTGTACCACCCACCATCGCGCAAGCGCTGGGCCGTGGATCACGTGATTGGAAACTGGGGACCGGTAGTTCAGTTGGTTAGAATGCCGGCCTGTCACGCCGGAGGTCGCGGGTTCGAGTCCCGTCCGGTCCGCCATTTCCAGCGATGTTCGAGAAGCGCAGGTTTTTCGGATGTCATTTGCAAGTCGCGCAGTGTGTAACAGGTAAGCACGTATCAGGTAGGTGTTTCACGACTCAGACCCGATGCTTCGAGTGGACCGGTAGTTCAGTCGGTTAGAATGCCGGCCTGTCACGCCGGAGGTCGCGGGTTCGAGTCCCGTCCGGTCCGCCACACTTCGTGTTGCGCAGCGTCAGACGTTTTGGGTGGTTAGCTCAGCCGGTTAGAGCACCAGCCTCACATGCTGGGGGTCACAGGTTCGAGTCCTGTACCACCCACCATCGTCTCAGGATGATGGTCACCGATATATGCGGACCGGTAGTTCAGTCGGTTAGAATGCCGGCCTGTCACGCCGGAGGTCGCGGGTTCGAGTCCCGTCCGGTCCGCCATCGACGTCTCGACAATGTGTTTAGTCAGTGCCCAGTACCAGCAGCGCCCAAACGGCCGCTGTGAGCGAACCAACCAGCCTTCGAGCTGGTTTTTTCGTTTCTGGCCGTCGGATTTGGGGCCTTCGCGCGCTTTGCTCTTCTCGCTTTCTCTGCTCCTCTCCCTTGCTCTACTCACGCTGCGCTGTTTTCCGCTGATGCCGCGCTGGTCTTCGCTGACGCTGCCTCGTTTTCCCTACCCCGCGCCTGTCAGAGGTGTCTCTCGCTCGCAGCGGCAGACCCGGGTCGGCCGATATGCCCGTCTGCGACGATGCCGCTTTGGTGGAATGGTCGCCGCCGTGGA
>JNVT01000099.1 GCA_000737985.1 Gammaproteobacteria bacterium MFB021
TCCGGAAGTCATCGATGCCACGCTTCCAGGAAAAGCCTCTAAGCTTCAGATCACATGCGACCGTACCCCAAACCGACACAGGTGGTCAGGGTGAGAATCCCAAGGCGCTTGAGAGAACTCGGGTGAAGGAACTAGGCAAAATGGCACCGTAACTTCGGGAGAAGGTGCGCCGGCGTAGCGTGAAGAGACTCGCTCTCCTAGCGCGAACCGGTCGAAGATACCAGGTGGCTGCAACTGTTTATTAAAAACACAGCACTCTGCTAACGCGTAAGCGGACGTATAGGGTGTGACGCCTGCCCGGTGCCGGAAGGTTAATTGATGGTGTTAGCGCAAGCGAAGCTCCTGATCGAAGCCCCGGTAAACGGCGGCCGTAACTATAACGGTCCTAAGGTAGCGAAATTCCTTGTCGGGTAAGTTCCGACCTGCACGAATGGCGTAATGATGGCCACGCTGTCTCCACCCGAGACTCAGTGAAATTGAAATCGCAGTGAAGATGCTGTGTACCCGCGGCTAGACGGAAAGACCCCGTGAACCTTTACTATAGCTTCACACTGGACGCTGATGTTGCTTGTGTAGGATAGCTGGGAGGCTTGGAAACCGTGACGCCAGTTGCGGTGGAGCCAACCTTGAAATACCAGCCTGGCATCATTGGCGTTCTAACTTCGCACCGTGATCCGGTGTAAGGACAGTGTGTGGTGGGTAGTTTGACTGGGGCGGTCTCCTCCGAAAGCGTAACGGAGGAGCACGAAGGTACCCTCAGCACGGTTGGAAATCGTGCATTGAGTGCAAGAGCATAAGGGTGCTTAACTGCGAGACAGACACGTCGAGCAGGTACGAAAGTAGGTTCTAGTGATCCGGTGGTTCTGTATGGAAGGGCCATCGCTCAACGGATAAAAGGTACTCCGGGGATAACAGGCTGATACCGCCCAAGAGTTCACATCGACGGCGGTGTTTGGCACCTCGATGTCGGCTCATCACATCCTGGGGCTGAAGTCGGTCCCAAGGGTATGGCTGTTCGCCATTTAAAGTGGTACGCGAGCTGGGTTTAGAACGTCGTGAGACAGTTCGGTCCCTATCTGCCGTGGGCGTTGGAGATTTGAGAAGCGCTGCTCCTAGTACGAGAGGACCGGAGTGGACGCACCTCTGGTGTTCCGGTTGTCACGCCAGTGGCACTGCCGGGTAGCTATGTGCGGACGGGATAACCGCTGAAGGCATCTAAGCGGGAAGCCCCCTTCAAGATGAGATCTCCCTGAGACTTCGAGTCTCCTAAAGGGTCCAGCAAGACGAGCTGGTTGATAGGCACGGTGTGGAAGCGCTGCAAGGCGTTGAGCTAACGTGTACTAATGCCCCGTGAGGCTTGACCATATAACCCCAAGGGGTCTGGATCGGGCGATCACATCGCGACAATGGCCGGATAGGCGAGAGACGTATCATCAGCATGATCCAGATTGGTCGATGTGAAGCCGGCACGTGAAAGCGTGTCACAGGTTCATGTCGACGTCAGTTTTGCCTGACGACCATAGCGAGTGGGAACCACCTGATTCCATGCCGAACTCAGAAGTGAAACCGCTTAGCGCCGATGGTAGTGTGGGGTCTCCCCATGTGAGAGTAGGTCATCGTCAGGCACCTATACCGAACCCCAGTCTCGAGAGAGACTGGGGTTCACTCGTTTCTGGGCCTGGCATTCTTTCCAGGCTTTCCTTCCCGGCGTATCGAGCCTTGCGCGTCACTAATGCCACCGCATTCGACTTATCCCCACCCCCTTTGGTGATTTGGAGCGGCGACCGCCTGTGGATAGATGGCCGATGCTGGCCGAGTCGCAGTTATAGAGGGCTCATAGGACTCGCAACTGACGCCATTTACCGACAGTGATCTGCATCTTCTGGCTTATCGCGGAGAAAATGGGGAAGGCGTGCACGAACGCTGGCTGAGGCAAATCTTACCGACTATGTTATGAGGGTCATACACGGAGTCGTATCCAAAGGAGTGTCGATATGCGTTCTGATCTACTGAAGAAGATGGCCATGGCGATGATGCTGGGCATGATGGCGTTCGGCGTCGTAGCCTGCGACAACGACGACGGTCCGGCCGAGAAAGCAGGTGAATCAGTGGACAATGCGATGGATGATGCCGGGCAGACCATGGAAAACGCCGGCGACAACATCCAGGACAAGGCGGAAGACGCCAAGAATTGATGCTGGTCATCAGCGCTGGCGTGGATAAGTGGGTAAACAACCCATGACTGTCATGAAGCGCTGTCAGAGTGGTGAGCAAAAAAGCGGCAAATAAAAAACCGGGCCTCAGGGCCCGGTTTTTCGTTGTTCAGGGTTCGTTGTGCAGAACAGCACGTTAATTGGCGGCGTTCTGCTCGATACCTTGAACGTACCAAGGGGCGCCGTCGCGTAATGCGCGCTTGAGGTGCCAGGTCTCGTTGAACTCGGTCTCTTCGCCGTTCTCTTCCAGCACGCCGTGGAACAGCACCGTGGCTTCGGCTTCGCCCTGGAGTTCCTGCACGCTGCCCAGCTCGACGAACAGGCGCACGATCTCGGTACGGTTGTTGGCCGGCTGCGCCATGCGCTCTGCCTTGAGCAGGTTGTAGAGCTCGGGGGTCACGTACTCCTGAATACGTTCCAGATCGTTGTTGTCCCAGGCCCGCTGCAGGGTCATGAAGTGCTCCTTGGCGCCGGCCAGGAAGCGCTCGCGGTCGAACCACTCCGGCTCGCTGGCGATACCCGCACCGCCGACCGCACCACCGGTGGAGAACGGCATCGGCTGCGCAGCATGTTCCTCGCGCTGGGCAGCGTGACCGTCACCGGTATTGGCGTGAGCGTGTCGCCGCCGTGCCGCCAGGAAGCGGAAGGCGATGAACAGCACCACGGCGATCAATAGCAGGTCGAGCATGCGAATGCCGTCGAAGGCGCCGCCGAAGAACAGCGAGGCGAGCAGGCCGCCGGCGAGCAGGCCGGCCAGTGGGCCTGCGAAGCGCGACAGACCCGGGCGCGGCTGGCGTGGCGGCGTCGTGGCGCTGCCGCGGGCGGGCGCCGTGGCCGGCTGCTGAGCCGAGCGCGAATAGGAGCCGAAGCTCTTGGCGCCGCCGAAGCGCTTGGCCTCGGCGTGCTCCACGGCGGCTGTCATGCCGAGCATGCCGACCAGCAGCATGACGAAGAGGTTGCGCATGGCATATCTCCTGAGGGGAAATCGGGTGTCGTCGAAACCGAAGGCGAGAGGCCCGGTCACTGCGCCCATTGTCTCAACATTGCATGAATGGGAGCTGAACGGGGCCTGCGTCCGGCGTGAAACCTCGACTCAATCGCGATCGCGCTCATGGCGCAGAAAGACCGGCTGGCCCGGCTTGGATTCCCCAGGCGCGTAGCGATAGCCGGCGACGTCGAAGTCGGTGAGTGCCGCGGGCGACTCGACACGTTCGCGGATCAGCCAGGCGGCCATCAGACCACGCGCCTTCTTGGCGTAGAAGCTGATGATCTTGAACTGACCGTTCTTCTCGTCCTTGAACACCGGCGAGACGACATCGGCGGTCAGGCGCTTGAGGTCGATGGCCTTGCTGTACTCGTTGGAGGCGAGATTGACCAGGGTGTTGCTGCCGCTCTCGGCGATCGCCGCGTCGAGATCTCGGGTCAGCCGTTCACGCCAGTAGGCGTAGAGATCCTTGCCGGCGGCGTTCTCGAGCCGGATGCCCATTTCCAGACGATAGGGCTGGATCAGGTCGAGCGGTCGCAGCAGCCCGTAGAGTCCGGAGAGGATGCGCAGGTGCGACTG
The DNA here is from genome assembly GCA_000737985.1 of Gammaproteobacteria bacterium MFB021. GTDB lineage: Bacteria > Pseudomonadota > Gammaproteobacteria > Pseudomonadales > Halomonadaceae > Salinicola. The sequence goes on from JNVT01000099.1 coordinate 3,778, forward strand.
GGCGAAGGCGTTGTCGGCGGCGCTGAAGCTGGCCGCCTCCAGACCCACGTAGACATCGCCCTGGAACGCCTGAGCGGCGGGCTTGGCGTTGTCGGGGGTGAACGGCGTCTGCCACTCGGCGTAGCGTGCCGCGTTGAGCCCGGCCAGCTTGTCGCTGATGCCCATCAGCTCGGAGAGCTGCTGGGGCGAGTAGCCGCGGAGGATCTCGATGAGCTCGCGGCTCTGCTCGAGATAGTCGGGGCGTGTGACCTCGCGGGTGGTCGCCGGGGTCTCGAAATCCAGCGTCTTGGCCGGAGAGATGATGCTGAGCATGGCATAGGTTCCTTATCGAGCGGCAGGGCTGCGCGGCGATGACGGAGCGACGCGGGCTGCCATGAACGGCATCGCCGACCGAGGGCGGCCCGCGTCAGCGCCCCGGGGCGTTCAGGGGCAGGGGTTGGAGATGCGACGGTGCACCGCTTCGATCTCCTCCATGACCTCGGCGGAGAGCGTCAACTGATCACTGGCGAGGTTGGACTCCAGCTGGGTCAGCGTGGTGGCGCCGATGATATTGCTGGTGACGAACGGTTGCGCGGTGACGAAGGCCAGCGCCATCTGCGCCGGATCGAGGTCGTGGCGGCGCGCGATGTCGACGTAGGCCCGGGTCGCCTCCTGGGCGATGTCCGAGGTGTAGCGCGAGAAGCGCTCGAACAGCGTCAGGCGGCCATCGGCCGGACGCTGGCCATCCAGGTACTTGCCCGAGAGCACGCCGAAGGCCAGCGGTGAATAGGCCAGCAGGCCGACCGCTTCGCGGTGCGCGATTTCGGACAGGCCGACTTCGAAGCTGCGGTTGAGCAGGTTGTAGGGGTTCTGCACGCTGGCCACGCGCGGCAGCCCCTGCGTATCGGCGAGGTGCAGGCAGCGCATCACGCCCCAGGGGGTGTCGTTGGAGAGCCCCACGGCGCGAATCTTGCCGGCGTCCAGGGCCTCCTTGAGCGCTCCCAGGGTCTCCTCGAGCGGGGTGGCCTCGCTGTCGTCACCCGGTAGATAGCCGAGCTCTCCGAAGCAGTTGACGTGGCGATCGGGCCAGTGCAACTGATAGAGGTCGAGATAGTCGGTCTGCAGACGTTGCAGGCTGGCATCGAGTGCCTGATGGATCTGCTCGCGGGTGTGGCGCGGGCCGCCGCGCAGATGGGTCATGCCGCGGCCGGCACCGGCGGCCTTGCTGGCGATGATCAGCTCGTCGCGACGACCGCGCTGCTGGAGCCAGCTGCCGATATAGGACTCGGTGCGTCCCTGGGTCTCGGCCTTGGGCGGCACCGGGTACATCTCTGCGGTATCGATGAAGTTGATCCCGGCGTCGACGGCACGATCGAGCTGCTGGTGGGCCTCCTGCTCGCTGTTCTGCTCGCCGAAGGTCATGGTGCCGAGACACAGGCGCGAGACCTGCATCCCGGTCTTGCCGAGTGGGCGTCGTTGCATGTTGCACTCCCATCAGGGCCCTCGGGCGAGGGCCGAAAAGACGACTGAAAATCGTATGTTACTGGGGCCTTCCGGGGGCGGCAAATAGCGCCCCTTCGGCGGGGGTTGAGTCGGCCATTGGGGAGGCGTATGCTTGCGGCCTTTCGCCGCTCGGCAGCCCCGGGCGAGCCTGCAGCAAGTCGATTCCGATGCCGTTAACAACCGTGTTGTCGTAGAACAAAGATGCGTCCAGATCGACAGGGTTTCTCGGACCGCCAGCGGTCTTCGTCCTCAAGGTCACTGTCAGTTATGCCACAGACGTTCTCTTTCCTGACGCGCTTCGAGTTTCGTCTCGCCTCCGGACTGTGCCACACGCGCTGGATGACTCGCTCGCCCAGCAAGCAGCGGCTGATGCTCAAGTGGTTCAAGCGCTGTGCCGACGCCGGCCATCTGCCGGCGCGTTCGCTCTACGGCCGCGTGCTGCTGGCACGCGGTGTCTCGCATCAGGACAAGTCCACTGGTGCCCGCTACGTGCTCCAGGCGGCACAGGAAGGCGACAGCCACGCCCAGTTCCAGGCCGGCTGTCTCTATGAGCACGGCTGCAACCAGTACCAGCCCAACGAGCACCACGCGGTGACCTGGTATGCCCGGGCCGGCGAGAACGGTCATCGCCAGGCCGCCGAGCGGCTGGCACAGGCCTATCTCGGTGGTGAGCTGGGGCTTGCGCAGGATTCGGCTCGGGCCGAAGCCTGGGCGCAGTATGCCGACCATCTCGCTGGCCAGACCCTGCTCGAAGCGCCGCAGGCCGCACCGCTGACGCACTGATCCCTGGCGGTGCCGGCCGGTGCCGCGTGCGGTCGGGGTGAACTCCCGCGCCAACACTGTCATGATGACGCCACACCGGCGTCGCCAGATGCGACGGCATCATGAAGAGGGAGTCCACCCCGTGTCGCTGCCTGTCCTTTTAGACATCGAAGCTTCGGGCTTTGGCCGTGGCAGCTATCCCATCGAGGTTGGCCTGGCCCGGGCCGACGGCACGCGCTGTGCTTTCCTGATTCAACCCGCCGACACCTGGACCCACTGGGACGCCAAGGCCGAACTGCTGCACGGCATCTCGCGGGCGCGGCTGATCCGCGAAGGCTATCCCGCGGTCGAGGTGGCGCGCTGGCTCAATGATGAGCTAGCCGAGATCGGGGTCGCCTACAGTGACAGCTGGGGCTACGACAACACCTGGCTCGCGTTGCTCTTCGATCAGGCCGGCATGCTGCCGCGATTTCGCCTGGAAGCGCTGCGCCGGCTGCTCTCCGAGGCGCAGGTGACACTGTGGCGCGAGACCAAGGAGCGTGTGGTGCAGGATCACGATATCCGTCGCCATCGCGCCGGAGACGATGCCAGACTGCTGCAGTTGACCTATAGCGAGACCCGCCGGCTGGCCGCCGAGTGAGTCCCCGGCGACGCAGTCGTGTCAGCGCTTCACTGCTGCCGTGGCTTAGGCACTGACCCGCAGCAGCACCTTGCCGATATTGGCATTGTCGTCGAGATGCTGAAGCGCGCTCTCCGCTTCCTGGATCGGCCAGGTCTCGGCGATCAGCGGTTTGATCTCTCCGCTCGCGAGCTTGGGCCACACCTGGGCGTGCAGCGCATCCAGAATCGCCCCCTTGGCCTTGGCCGAGCGTGAGCGCAGGGTCGAGCCGATCACGCGCTGGCGCTTCATCAGCATGCGCCCGAGATCGAGCTTGGCTTCCATGCCGCCCATCAGCCCGATCAGCACCAGCCGGCCATCGGCGTTCAGCACCGCCAGATCCTGCTCTACGTAATCACCGCCGACCGGGTCGAGGATCATGTCGGCGCCGCCCCACTCCTTGACCGCTTCGACGAAGCTGCCGTCGTGGCGATTCCAGCCGGCATCGGCACCCAGGCGGGTGCAGGCGTCAAGCTTCTCCTGACTCCCTGCGGTGACGAAGCAGGGATTGCCGAAGGCGCGGCAGAGCTGGATCGCTGCGGTACCGACGCCGCTCGCCGCGGCGTGCAGCAGGATCCGCTGGCCGCTCTGAGCGGCGCCCTCCATGTAGAGGTTGAGCCAGGCGGTGGCGAACACCTCGGGCAGTGCCGCTGCCTCGCGCAGACCGAGATTGGCAGGGATCGGCAGCACCTGGGCTTCATCCACCACCACCTGTTCGGCGTAGCCGCCGCCGGCCAGCAGCGCGCAGACCGCGTCGCCGCGGCGGAAGCGCTCGACCCGCGGCCCCACCTCGGCGATGGTACCGCTGACCTCCAGCCCGGGAATGTCCGGTGCGCCCGGCGGGGGCGGATACTTGCCAGCGCGCTGCATCAGATCGGCGCGGTTGACCCCGGCCCAGGCCACCTCGATACGCACCTCCGTGGCCCCTACCGGGCCGGGTGCCTCATGTTCGCGCCACACCAGGCGCTGCGACTCGATGGCGATCGCGTGCATCGATGTACTCTCCTCGCTAAGGACATCCCCTCACTCTAGCAGTCCGGCGATGGCCACGCCGTTGTCATATGTCAGCGCCATGCTGGCAGCCATCCATGTCACCCGCCCACGTCACTCGTATACGTAGTAGAGGGGATGGCCCATGATCGATACCGGCGCGCTGCTCGAACGACACCTCGGCGGTTTTCGTCGCCTGCCTGGCTGGCTGCGGCACTGCACCACGGCGCTGATGCGACGCCTGATCCACGAGCGCGAGATCAACGATTTCCTGGCGCGCCACCGCGAGACCCGTGGCCTGGCCTTCGTCGAACAGGTGCTCGACTACTTCCGTCTCGGCTATGCCGTCTCCTCGCGGGAGCGGGAGAACATCCCGGTATTCGGACGCGTGCTGATCGTCGCCAACCACCCGCTGGGCGCTCTCGACGGCCTGGCGCTACTGCGCCTGGTGGCCGATGTGCGCAGCGACGTGCGCATCGTGGCGAGCTCGATCCTGGCGCAGATCGAGCCGCTCGAGCCCTGCCTGCTGCCGTTGGACAACCTGAACCGACGCGGCTATCGGCGTAGCCTGGCCGCGATCGAGGCGGCGCTGGACCGCGAGGAGGCGGTGATCGTGTTCCCCGCCGGTGAGGTTTCCCGGGCCGGGCCGCGCGGCATTCGCGATCGTCGCTGGCAGGCGGGTGTGCTGCATCTGGCGCGGCGTACCAATGCGCCACTGCTGCCGCTGCACGTGGGCGGGCGCAACTCCTGGCTGTTCTACGCCCTGGCCGCCCTGCGTGACGAGATCGGTACGCTGCTGCTGCCGCACGAGATGTTCCGTCAGCGCGATCGCCAGCTACGCGTGCGCATCGGCGATCTGCTGCCACTGGAGCGGCTGGCGCGTGGCGGCCTGCGCTCGGAGGCGACGCTCAAGCTGCTGCGCAAGCACGTCTACCGGCTGGGGCAGGGGCGCAAGGGGCTGTTCCGCGGTGAAGCCGCGATCGCCCACCCGGAGAGCCGGCAGGCACTGCGCGAAGCGCTGCGTGAAGCGCGCCGACTGGGCGAGACCAAGGACGGCAAGCAGATTCTATTGGTCGAGGGGCCGCCCCACGGGGTGGTACTGCGCGAGATCGGTCGGCTGCGCGAGATCGCCTTCCGCCGAGTCGGCGAAGGCACCGGTCGGCGGCGCGATCTCGACACCTTCGACGACTACTACCGCCATCTGCTGGTATGGGACGACCGTGATCTGGAGATCGCCGGGGCCTACCGCCTGGGTGAAGCGGGCGCGGTCCTCGACGCCCACGGCCCCGACGGCTTCTATGCCGCGACCCTCTTTCATCTCGAAACGGCGCCCTGGGATCAGCTGCGCCACGGGCTCGAACTCGGCCGCAGCTTCGTTCAGCCGCGCTACTGGGGGCGGCGCAGCCTGGACTATCTGTGGCAGGGGCTGGGTGCATATCTGCGCCATCATCCGCAGGTGCGCTGGCTGTTCGGCCCGGTGTCGCTCTCGGCGGCGCTGCCGCTGCGCGCCCGTGAACTGGTGGTCAGCTACTACCGTCACTACTACGGCGATCCCGAGGAGGGCGTGCGCCCGCGGGCGCCCTTCGTGCTCTCCGATGCCGGGCGGCTGGAGGCGGAGCGGCTGTTCGACGGCAGCGATCGTGACGAGGACTTTCGTCGTCTGCGCGAGCAGCTGGAGGCGATGGGGGTGAGCGTACCGGTGCTCTACAAGCAGTATTGCGAAGTCGCCGAACCCGGAGCGGTACGCTTTCTGGGATTCGGCGTGGATACCGACTTCGGCTTCTGCGTGGATGGCCTGGTGGTGGTCGACGTCACTCGGCTCAAACCCGACAAGCGCCGCCGCTATGTCGGCGCCGACGCGGTGACGCCGGCACTGAGTACGGAGTGAGCCGGGCGTCAGGCGGCCGGGTCGCGATCCGCCGCCAGCCGGTCCAGCAAGCGTTCGATATCGGTGTCGGCGATCAGCTCGCGGCGGGTGCTGGCATCCAGGAAACCGTGCTCCACGGTGGTATCGAGGAAATTCAGCAGCCCGCTGTAGAAGCCGCCCACATCGAGCACCCCCACCGGTTTGTGGTGCAACTGCAGATAGCGCCAGGTCCAGATCTCGAACAGCTCCTCCAGCGTACCGATGCCGCCGGGCAGGGCGACGAAGGCGTCGGCGTGGGCGGCCATGGTCGCCTTGCGCTCGTGCATGTTGGCGACGCGAATCAGCCGCGTCAGGCCCTGGTGCGATACCTCGCGCTGGACCAGATGCTCGGGCATCACCCCGATCACCTCTCCGCCGGCATTGAGGCAGGCGTTAGCCAGGCGCCCCATCAGACCGTTGCGCGCGCCGCCGTAGACCAGCCCCCAGCCGCGTGCGGCGATGGCCTGGCCGAGCGCCTCGGTGGCGGCGGCGAACTGCGGGTGCTTGCCCTCGCGGGAACCCAGATAGACACAGATATGCACGTTGTCGCTCCTTCAGCGATCGGATGAGGCGGCCGTCAGGGGATGCTGGCGGCGACGTCGTAGGTCTCGTCGAGCCAGCGTCCGATGGCGTTGTCGCCGCACAGGTGATGGGCGTACTGGGTATGCAGGCAGCGCACCTGGTCCCAGTTGGTGATCCCGCCGACGCCACGCTCGCGCATCAGCGGCGCGAAGCCGCGGCGTTCGATCTCCGCACGCTGAGCATCGCTCATGTAGGACCAGCGCTGGGCGACATAGTCTTCATGGCTGGCGTGGTAGCTGGCAAGCCACGTCGGCTCCTGCTGCAGGCGTGCTTCCAGCTCCTTGATCACGCCGCTCGCCTCGAGCCGCGAGAGCACGACCTTGAGGCGTTCGCAGGAGAGCCAGTAGAGCGTGGGAAAGGGCGCATCGTCGACGATCGGCGCCATGCGCAGGACCAGCGGGCGACCCTGACTATCGGTGGCGGCGACCGCTTCGAGCCCGCGCGGCGGGCGGCCGAGCTGCTCGGCGATGATCGCCAGCTGGGCCTCGGTCGGTGTCTGATCGGTGCGAATCACCATGCTGGATATTCCGTATGAGCGTGTGGCAACGGTGGCGGCGCGTCATCGCCGGGGCGTGCACTAGGGGCGCGCATCGCCGCCGGGAGCGCGCATGACCGCCGGGAGGGCGCATGATAGTCGTCCCGGATGGGGCCGGGCAATCGACCGGCCCGCGCGGCTGTCTCTCTCAGCGCCGGGCCAGTGCCGCCGGCGTCGCCGCCAGCAGCGTGATCAGGTCGCCAGGGGCCAGCGACAGCTCCAGCCCGCGCTTGCCGGCGCTGACGTGGATCTCGTCGAGGGCGAGCGCGCTGTCGTCGATGAAGCTCGCCAGCCGGCGCTTCTGCCCCAGCGGGCTGATGCCGCCGACCAGATAGCCGGTGGCGCGCTCGGCCTCGACCGGGGTGGCCATCTGCGCCTTGCGCGCGCCGGCGGCCTTGGCCAGCGCCTTGAGGTCGAGCGTGGCGTCCACGGGCACCATGGCGACCACCAGGCTTCCCGTGTCGGTGCGCGCCAGCAGCGTCTTGAAGATCGTCGCCGGCGGCAGCGCCAGGGCGCGGGCGGCATCCAGGCCGTAGCTTTCCGACGCGGCATCGAGCGAGTAGGCGGTGACGCGGTGGTCGACGCCGCGGGATTCGAGCAGACGCACGGCCGGTGTCATGGCAGTACTCCTTGTGAGAATGAATACGGCGCGGCGCGCCAGTCTACATGACCGGGTCAGGCCAGCGCGCCGCTGGCGCGCCCTGGATGGCGCCGCTAGGCTGGAATGACACCTGCCGGATGCGAGCCGTCGTCTCGAAGACCGCCTTGAAGAGTCGCTTGAACGCCAACCGATGAGCCATGACCGCTGTGGGCTGTGCGGACGCCGAGCGCCGCTGACCCGCCACCACCTGATTCCCCGCGCGCTGCACCGCAAGCCGCGCTATCGCAAGCGCTACGGGCGCGAGCAGATGCAGACCCGCGTGCTGTGGATCTGTCGCCCGTGCCACTCGCATCTCCATCGCATGCTCAGCGAGCGTGAGCTGGCGGACCACTATGCCAGCCGCGAGGCGCTGATGGCGCATCCCGATATTCGCGCTTTCGTCACCTGGCTGGCGGACAAGCCGGATGGCTTCGTGCCCAAGCGCTGAGTAGCGCGATGGCGGCCGCCATCGCGCTCAGATCAGTCGCTGGCCGTGGTGATCCTGCCAGGCGTCCTCCAGCACCGCGTAGAGCGGCGTCTGCAGATGCGCCGGCAGCGCGTCGCGGGCCGCCTCCAGCGAGGGAAACTCGCGGTTGCGCAGCCAGCAGTAGGCCCAGGCGCAGGCCTCGTCGGCGTCTCGCGGCGTGGGCCGGGCGGGCATCTGCACCAGCAGGAACAGAGCCGTGCGCGCGGCCCAGCGCGGTGGTGTGGCGTCGCCGCTCCAGGCGGTCAGGGTGGCGCCGTCCGGGGTGCCGTCGGGATCGCCGAGTTTGGCCAGGCGCGCGGTATCGGCCAGAATCATCGCCAGGCGGTCGGGGTCGGCCTGGCCCAGCAGCAGCCAGTGGCCGACCAGCGCCGAGCTGCCCGTGACCACGCGGCTATAGAACGGACGTGCGGCACGACCGCGGCAGAGAGTCTCTGTCATTGGCGCTCCTTCACTGCCGGTCGGCGTCTTCCTGGAAAGGCGCCGGCCGGCCGACAATCATCAACCGGATGAGAACGTTACCGTGAGTTTCGATTTTGCCACGTCGATCGATCGACGGCAGTATCCGACCAAGAAATGGCAGCAGTACGCCGAGGACGTGTTGCCACTGTGGGTCGCCGACATGGACTTCCGCTCACCGCCCGCGGTGATCGAGGCGTTGAATCGGCGCGTCGACCACGGCGTGTTCGGCTATGCCGATGCCACCCCGGCGCTGCGCGACACCCTCTGCCGCTGGAGCGAGCGGCATTACGGCTGGTCCATCGACCCCGCCTGGCAGTGCTGGGTGCCGGGTGTGGTTCCGGCGCTGCACTTGGCGGCGCTGGCGTTCAGCGAGCCCGGCGAGGGCGTGCTCACGGCGACCCCGATCTATCCGCCGTTCTTGAGCGTGGCGCGCCATACCGGGCGCGAGGCGCAGACCTTCGAACTGGCTCCGCCGACCACCCCCGGCGGCGACTGGCGGCTCGATCTGGAGGCGTTAGAGGCGGCCATCCGGCCCTCTACCCGGGTGCTCCTGTGGTGTCATCCGCACAACCCCACCGGGCGGGTATGGGATGTCGACGAGCTGCGCGGGTTGGCCGAGCTGGCGCAGCGCCATGGGCTGATCGTGGTCTCCGACGAGCTGCACTGCGATCTGATCCTCGACCCAAAACGGCCGCACCAGCCGCTGGGCCTGCTCTGCCCCGAACTGGCCGAGCGCCTGATCACCCTCTGGGCGCCCTCCAAAACGTTCAATATCGCCGGGCTCTCGGCGGCCTGCGCGGTGATCGCCGACGCCGACCTGCGGCAGCGCTTCCAGCGTGCCGCCACGGGGCTGCTGCCGGGCGTCAACGTGCTTGGGCTGCACGCCGCCGAGGCCGCTTACGCCGAGGGAGAAGCCTGGCGCCTGGCGCTGCTCGAGGTGCTGCGCGACAACCTGGCGCGCCTCGAGCGGCATGTCGCCGGCTGGCCTGGGGTGATGCTGTCACCGCCGCAGTCGACCTATCTGGCATGGCTGGATCTGCGCGGAAGCGCCTTCGCCGAGTCACCCCAGCAGCGCCTGCTCGAGGAGGCCCGGGTGGCGCTCTCCGACGGCGCCGACTTCGGCTGGCCGGGTTTCGTGCGGCTCAACTTCGGCACTCCGGGCGAGACACTGGAAACGGCACTGGCGCGGCTGGATCGTGTTCTGAGCTGACCCCTGTCAGCTCCCAGACGCGCGACACCCGGCCTGGGCCGGGTATCGCTGGATACAGCATGGGGAGCGCGAGCAGGTTGCCGTGCCAGCGCGGTGGCCCAGCTGGAAGTGGACCAGTTATGAGTGGGCCGGTTACGAGTGACCCACTGGAAATGGCTCAGTAGAGCATGGCGAACAGCCGGCGGCGGTAGGTCACCGTCAGCGGGTGTTCTGCGCCGAGGGCATCGAAGACCCGCAGCAGGGTCTTGCGGGCGGCGTCGTCGGCGTAGGCGCGGTCAGCCTTCATCAGCGCCAGCAGCCCCTCCAGGCCGCGTTCGTAGTCACCGTCGGCGACCGCACGCAGCGCGCGTTGGAAGCGCGCCTCGCTATCCTCGCGCTCGCCCAGAGCCTCGATCTCGGCGGCGCTCGGCGCCTCTTCGCCGAATTCGATCCGCGCCCGCACGCCGCGCGCCTTGGGCGAGTCACGGTGCTCGGGCGGCAGATTGTCGAGAATCTGCTTGGCATCCGGCGTCTGGCCGGCAGCCACCAGCACCCCGGCGAGGTCGACCTGATAGTCGTGGTAATCCGGGTACTGCTGGATCAGCTCCTGGTAGATCGCCTGGGCGGTCTGGGTGTCGCCGCTGGCGAGCGCCGCCTGGGCCATCTCCTCGGGGCTCTCGGCGGCGTCGGCCGGCGCTTCGATATACTTGCCCAGCCACTCGCGTACCTGCTTCTCCGGCAGCGCGCCCTGGAACTGATCGTAGAGCTGGCCCTGGGCGATCAGCTTGACGTCGGGCACCGAGCGCACCCCCAGCTGCGAGGCGATCTGCGGATAGGCCTCGATATCGAGCTTGGCGAGCACGAAGGCGCCGGCGTATTCGCGTGCCAGCTTTTCCAGGATCGGTTTGAGGTTCTTGCACGGCTCGCACCAGTCGGCCCAGCTCTGCAGCAGCACCGGGCGCTGCATCGAGCCTTCCAGTACCACCTGCTGGAAGTTATCCAGGGTGACGTCGACGATGACGTCCTCCGCCGGGGCTTGCGCTGCGGCGTTGCTGTCCTGGCCGTCGGGGCTGGTGAGCGGTTGGCCTGTGCGGGGATCGACGATTGCCATGAAGAAGTGCCCTTGATGTGCGGTACGGGATTGGCGAGTGTTATGCGGGTCAGCGGCCGGTGATTCAACCCCCGGCGGCCCATTTCGAACGGGGGAGTGTCGCATGTCGAGAGCCACCCGCAGCCTGCGCGTCATCCTCAAACTGCTCGGCGGCGGTTTGTTGCTGCTCCTGTGTCTGCTGCTCGGGCCGGCCTGGCTGCTGCTGTCGCAGCAGGTCGACTGGCGCGGCGATTGGCAGCACGCCTCGCGCAAGGTGAGCGGGCTGGCGCCGGACCCGGCGACCACGCCGGCGGCGCTGGTGCAGGTCTATGCCGCGCGCGCCTTCGCCTGGCGCGGCGCCTTCGGCGTGCATACCTGGATCGCGACCAAGGCCGAACACGCCGCGCACTACCGCGTCTATCAGGTAGTGAGCTGGCGCCGCCCCACGGTACAGGTCTCCGTGGCGCAGCCGGACCGGGCCTGGTACGGCAACCCTCCCGAGCTGCTGGCACAGCTGCGCGGGGCGCCGGCGGCGCGGGCCATCGCCACCATCGAGCAGGTGGTGCCGACCTATCCCGAGGCCGGGCGCTATCGCATCTGGCCGGGGCCCAACAGCAACACCTTCGTCGCCTGGGTGGTGCGCCGGGTGCCGGAGCTGACGGTGGATTTTCCGGCCAACGCCATCGGCAAGGATTATCTGCTCGACGGCCCGCTGGCTCGGGCGCCGTCGCATACCGGCTATCAGCTCTCGCTGGGCGGGCTTGTGGGCGTGACCGCGGCGTGGGAGGAGGGCATCGAGTTCAACCTGCTGGGGCTCGGCGTCGGTGTCGATGTCGACCCGCCGGCCCTGCGGCTACCCGGCATCGGGCGCCTGGGGATGGCCCAGCCGCCGCGGCGCGATGAGTGAGATGCCGCAAGCGGTTGTCGGCCTCGTGCCGGGCCTGGGCTGAGGGTGTCGCTCGGAGAGAACGGTTGGAGAATCGGGCCGGAAAGAGGGCGCCGCCGCATAGCCTCGAACTGCATAGTCTTGAACTGCATAGCCCCGGCTTGGAACACAGCTGAACCGGGGCGCGGAAATAGCACAGGGGCGCAAAACTGGGGAGCAAAAAAAGAGAAGACAAAAAAAGACCGGTGCCTCGAAAGGCACCGGTCTAATAATTTGGTAGCGGGGACCGGATTTGAACCGATGACCTTCGGGTTATGAGCCCGACGAGCTACCAGACTGCTCCACCCCGCATCAACTTGGGGCGAATTATACGTAAGTATTAGCGCGTGTCAACACCTTCATGACTCGCACCGCTCAACTTCGCCAGTAGAGCATCGAACGAAGAGGCGTAACGGGCCCATAGCGATGCCTCCAGCGGGGTGATGGTGAACAGCCGCAGCAGCGTCTGCTCGAGCTCTTCAGGCGGCGTCGGCGGGCGCCCCAAGGCGTCGTTGAGCCGCGCCACCTGGACCTCCAGGCGCAGCGGCTCCAGCGCCTCGGGGATCGGCTCACCGGCGAGCAGGCTCAGTTGCACCAGGCAGCGCTGCAGTGCCTCTTCGGCGTCGTCCGCGCTGAGCGGTGTCTGCTTTTGCCGCTGCAGCAGGCGCTTGCGCAGCGCGGCGGGCGGCTCGGGATCGAGCGCGGTGCCGGCGATCGTCTGTTCGAGCCAGCGGCGATAGTCGGGCCAGGCACGTGCCTGGGCAACCAGTTCGAGGCGTTCCAGGGTCACTTCGCGGGCGTGCACGATGCCCTGCCAGCGCCGCTCCATGCCCTCACTACGACGGCTGTGCGGCAGCGGCGACAGGCGCTGGGCCTCTTCCAGGGCGGCGTCCAGTATGTCACGCTCGCCGGCGTGGGTCGGCTGCCAGGCATCGAGCTTGTCGATCAGTGCCTGCATGGCGTCGAAGCGCTGCTGCTGGCGTGCCTGCTGCTCGCCGCGCAGGGCATCGCGCGCGGCGAAGATGGTGTCGCAGTGGCTGCGAAACTGCCGCCACAGGGTCTGCTCGACGCCCTTGGGCGCGCGTCCCAGTTCGCGCCAGCGCTGCTGCAGCTGCTTGGCCTGATCGGCGCGCTGCTGCGCCGGCCCCTCTTGCTCGGCGAGGCGCTGGGCCTCGGCCACCAGTTCGCGCTTGTGGCTGGCGATATCCCCGGCGCGGGCGTCGATCAGCGTCTGTAGGCGTTGGCGCAGCCGCGCGAAGCGCCGGCCCAGGGCAGCAGCGCGGCGCTTGGGCACCGGCCAGTGCTGGTCCCACTGCTCCTGGGCGGCGTCGCGGATACGTCGCAGGGCGTCGGGGTCGGCATCCTCGGCGGGATTGTCGAGCAGCGTTTCCAGCTGTTCGCAGAGCGCTTCGCGGCGTTCGAGATTGTCACGCTCGCGGTTGGCGAGTTCGCTCTCCCACGCCGCCAATTGGGTATGCAGGGCGTCGGAGGCGGTGCGAAAGCGCTGCGCCAGCTCGCGGCTGGCGGCGGCATCGCCGAGTTGACGCCACTCGCGGATCAGCTGCTGATGTCGGCGGTGACGCTCGACATCGCTCTGCTCGCGCGCCTCGGCCAGTGCCTCGATCGCCGTGAGCAGCTCCTCTCGTTTGGGGGCGGCGACGAAGCCGCGCCAGTCGCGCAGCTCGGCGAGCCTGGCGGTGAGCTGCTTCCAGCGCTGCTCGAGCGCCGTGGGCAGGCTGCCAGGGCTGGCGTCGAGCTGCTGGCGCAGTTGGCGCTGAATCTGTGCCGCAGGGCGATAGCGGCCACCGTCGAGCTCGGCTTCGAGCTGGTCGAGTTGGGCGCCGATTGCTTGGTCGTCCCATGCCGGCGCGTCGCTGTCACGTGCCGCTCGCGTCTCGCCTGCCGCCGCTGCCTGGCGGCGCGCCGCCGCGACCAGTGCGGTCGGTGGTAGGGCCTGCGGCCAGTCGAGGCGGGCCAGAAGCGGTGCGGTGTCGTCACCCTGCTCCAGCGCCTGGCGCAGTTCGGGGTCCAACTGGGCCAGACGCTCCCACGCCTGCCACAGCGTCTGTACCCGGCGTTCGAGCTCGGCATGGCGCGCGGCGTAGGCGTCACTGACGCCGTAGTCATCGGAGACCGACTGCCAGCGCTCGCTCTGCAGTTGCCAGCGTGAGGCCAGCGCGTCCATCGCATCGGCGGTCAGCGGCTCATTCTCGCTGACCGTATTGAGCGCCTGCTCCAGGGCCTCGAGAATACCCTCGCGGGTAGCCTTGGCAGTGGCCTTCTCGCGCTGGACCCGCTCCAGCTCGCGGTGGTGGTGCTCGTGTTCGGCGATGCGCTGGCGGCAGCGCGCGGCGGCGATATCGAAACGCTGGTGCTGGGGCTGATCGGCACCGTCGGCGAGAGGTTCCCAGGCCTTGATCCAGTGTTTCAGGCGCGCCTCGTAGAGTGGCTCCCAGGGGCGATGCGCGTGCGCTTCTAGGGCTTCCAGCAG
>JNVT01000100.1 GCA_000737985.1 Gammaproteobacteria bacterium MFB021
TCTGCTAATGCTGGCGACCACCCTGACCATCGCGGGCCAGGTCCAGGCCGCCGATCTCACCATCTCGTGCGGCGCGGTCGGCGCCGAGGCGGCCGGCGAGGTGGGCACGCTGCGCCAGCAGAGCGAACAGCTCGGCGGCCGCTGGGAAACCCTGCGCGGTGACGATCCGCTGGCCGAGCTGCTCGAATACGCCACGCGGCACAATGTCACCACGCTGATGCTCGGACGCACCCCGCTCAAGTGGCGCTGGTGGCAGGCGCCGCTGGTCGATCGTCTGCTCGCCCGGCGTCCGCCGTTCGATCTGATTCTGCTCGCCGAGGCGCCCGCGGCGCCGTCACGGCGTACCCGGCAGTGGCGCTGGCCGCGCTGGCGCGAGGGGCTATGGCCGTTGGCCAGCGTGGCCCTGGCGGCAGCGGTGGCGGCGGGGCTGTCGAGCCTGCTCGATCTGGCCAACCTGTCGCTGGTGTTCCTCGCCGCGGTGCTGGCCTGTGCGCTCAAGGCGGGGACCCGCGCGGCGATGCTGGCGGTGGCGCTGAGCGCGCTGGTCTACAACTTCCTGTTCACCGAGCCGCGCTTCAGTCTGGCGATGATTCATCAGGATCAGGTGCTCACGGTGCTCGTGTTCTGCCTGGTCGCGGCGGTGGCCGGGCAGCTGGCCGGCAAGGTGCGGCGCCAACTGCTGCTGCTGCGCCAGAGCCGGCATCAGATTCAGGAGATGCTGTCGATCTCGCGCGCCCTGGCGGCGGCGGCGGACCGCGAGCGGGTCCGCGAGATCGCGGTCAAGGTGCTGGCGGACCAGCTCGAGTTGCCGTGCGTATTCGTCGACAGCCCCGAGGCCGAGGCGCCGCCGCGGATCAGCGCCTCGCACCCCGGCAGCATCTCACTCGACGCCGCGACGCTACAGGCGGCGCACTGGAGTCAGCGCCACGCCCGTCCCAGTGGCCACGGCACCCAGACCCTGGCCGCGCAGCGCTGGCGCTTCGTGCCGATCCTCGAGCAGGGCGCCAGCGAGGGGCCGGTGCCGGCGGTGCTGGGGCTGGCGCTCGGCGAGCGCGGGGCGGGACTCGACGAGACCGAGGAGGCGCTGGTGGCCAATCTGGTCAATCAACTGGGTGCCGCGCTGGCGCGCACCCGGCTGGTCGAGGAGCTTGGCGCGGCCAGGCTGGCGGAAGAGAACGAACGCCTGCGCTCGGCGCTGCTGTCGTCGGTCTCCCACGACCTGCGCACGCCGCTGGCGGCGATCATCGGCTCCGCCAGTGCGCTGCGCGACCTGTGGGCCGAACTGGCGGAGAGCGACCGCCGCGAGCTGCTCGACGGCGTGCTCGGCGAGAGCGAACGTCTCAACCGCTATATCCAGAACCTGCTCGACATGACCCGGCTCGGACACGGCGGGCTCAAGCTCGAGCGCGACTGGGTCGCCCTCGCCGATATCTTCCACTCGGCGCTCAAGCGCCTGGGCTCGGTGGTCGAGTCGCTGCGCATCGAGCGTCACCTCGACCCCCAATTGCCACTGCTCTACGTGCATCCGGCGCTGATCGAGCAGGCGCTGATCAACGTGATCGAGAATGCCGCGCGTTTCTCTCCACCGGGTGGGCGGCTGCGGCTGGTGGGCGAACGGGAAGGGGAGTGGATCGTGATTCGGGTCGCCGATCAGGGGCCGGGTATTCCGGAAGCGCTGCGTGAGCGTATCTTCGATATGTTCTTCAGCGGTGGCGACGGCGACCGGGGCCCCCAGGGCAGCGGTCTGGGTCTGGCCATCTGCCGCGGCATGGTCGGCGCCCACGGTGGCGAGATCCGTGCCCGCGCGGCGGACTGGGGCAGCGGCAGCGAGATCGTGATCCGGCTGCCGCTGTGGGCGCTGCCCGAGACCGACACGACTTCCGAGATCGATATCAAGAGGGAGAGCCAACCCCGCCATGACTGACGTCTCCCCCGAGCGCGGGCCGCGCCTGCTGGTGATCGAGGATGACCGCCAGATTCGGCGCTTTCTACGTATCAGTCTCCGCTCCCAGGGCTTCGAGGTGGAGGAGTGCGAGAGCGGTGCCGCCGGGGTGGCGGCGTTCAACCGCCAGCCGCCGGCGCTGGTGCTGCTCGATCTCGGCCTGCCCGACGTCGACGGCATGGAGGTGCTCGATGCCCTGCGCGCCCAGAGCGAGGTGCCGGTGCTGGTAGTCTCTGCCCGCGGCAGCGAGCGCGAGAAGGTCGCCGCGCTGGATGCCGGCGCCAACGACTACGTGACCAAGCCGTTCGGTATCCAGGAACTGCTGGCGCGGGTGCGTGTGGCGCTGCGCGCGCCCGCCCCCGGTGCCACCCCCACGCTTTATCATCTGGGCGAGCTGACGCTGGATATCGCCGGGCACCGTGTCACCCGGCGCGGCGAAGCGTTGCACCTGACGCCGCGCGAGTTCAGCGTGCTGGCGATGCTGGCGCGCCAGCCGGACCGGGTGGTCACCCAGCATCAGCTGCTGGCCGAGATCTGGGGGCCGGTGCATGTCCACGACACCCACTATCTGCGCATCGTCATCAGCCGCTTGCGCCACAAGCTGGGCGACGACCCCGAGGCCCCGCGCCTGATCCAGACCGAGCCGGGGGTCGGCTACCGTCTGGTGGCGACGCCCTGAATCGAGCCTTTCGCCGCGCCGCTCAGGGCAGCGCCTTTACTAGATCGGAGCCGGCCAGCGCCGGGCTCTGGCTCTCGTGCAGCTTGCCATCGCCATCCTCCTGGATGAACAGCACCGCCAGATGCTGGGCCCGCGCCACCGCCATGCCCGCCTGCTGACCCAGGCAGAGCATCGCCGTGGCCCAGGCGTCGCCCAGGCGCGGGTCGCTGCCGATCACGCTCGCCGAGACCAGATCGTGGGTCACCGGGGCGCCGGTGCGCGGATCGAGGATATGCGAGTAGCGGTGGCCTGCCGCATCGAAGAAGTGGTGATAGGTGCCCGAGGTATTGATCGACACCCCCGATTTACCAGTGATCTCCAGCACCCGCTCGACCGCCATGCGATCCGGCGAGGGGCGCTCGATCGCCACCTTCCAGGTGCTGCCATCCGGCTTGCGCCCGCGCGCCAGCATGTCGCCACCGAACTCGATCAGATAGGCCTGAATGCCGGCGTTCTCCAGCACCTGACGCAGGCGCCACAGGGTATAACCTTCGCCCATCGAGGACATGTCCACCGAGAGCCCGGGCAGCGTCTTGCGTACCCGATCCTGCGCCGGGTCGAGCTGCAGATGGTCGAAGCCGACCTTGGCCAGGGTCGCTTCGATGCTTGACTGGCTCGGCGGCTGGAAGTGGTCGGCGCGAAAGCCCCACAGATCGAACAGCGGCGCGATGGTGGGGTCGTAGCAGCCCCGCGATTCGCGGTGCACCGTGTGCGCGATCGACAGCAGCTGAACGACATCGCTGGGGAGCGTCTGCCACTGGGTGGACGACCCGCGGTCGAAGCGCTCGATCAGGGAGTCGTCGCGGTAGTTGGAGATCCACAGATCGACCTGTTGCAGCGCTTGATCGATGTTCTTTTCGAGGGTTTCGGGGTCGACCTCGCGCTGTGACCACCAGCTGATGTGATAGGTCGTGCCCTCAGCCGCCCCCGCCAGCTTGTGGATCTCCGGCGGGCGCGAACAGCCCCCCAGCAGCATGGCGAACAGCGTGACGATGGTGATGAACCGGCGGAGATGGCGGCGACCGAGGGCAGTGGGCGAGGAAAGAGGAAGCATCGCGGGGTAACCTGAGATGAGCAGCGGTAAACGGCGTTCATTATCGCAGATCGGCTGACGACCGGGCTGCCCGTGCGCGGAAGATGGCGGATCGTCGCCCCCTCGCTTGACACAGGGCGTGCTTTAAGTTTCGATTCGATCTCAATTATCTTTCGAAGTGAAAGAATGCCGAAACGCGACACCGCCCAGCGACGCCACGCCATCCTCGCCTACGTCAACGCCCACGGCGAGACACCGGTCGAGGCGCTGGCATCGCGCTTCGCCATCTCCGAGGTCACGGTGCGCAAGGATCTCGCCACCCTGGAGAGCAGCGGCCTGCTATTGCGCCGCTATGGCGGGGCGGCACCGCTGCCGCAGGAGATGCTGGCCGAACCGGCGCAGACGCTCTCGCCCCACAAGCGTGCCATCGCCCGCGCCGCCCGGGCGCGTATCCGTGAGCACAATCGCATCATCGTCGACAGCGGCACCACCACGGCGGCGCTGATCGGTGAGCTCGGCGGCCTGCGCGGGCTGGTGGTGATGACCAACTCCCTCGCCGTGGCCGGCGCCCTGCGCGAACTCGAACCCGAGCCGGCGCTGCTGATGACCGGCGGCACCTGGGACCCGCACTCCGAATCCTTTCAGGGGCAGGTCGCCGAGCAGGTGCTGCGCGCCTACGACTTCGATCAGCTCTTCGTCGGTGCCGACGGCATCGACATCGACCGCGGCACCACCACCTACAACGAGCTGTTCGGCCTCACCCGGGTGATGGCAGAGGTCGCGCGTGAAGTGGTGGTGATGGTCGAGGCCGACAAGCTCGGCCGCCGTATTCCCAATCTGGAACTCCCCTGGGCACGTATCGACACCCTGGTGACCGACTGGCGCCTCGCGACGGCGGATGCCGCCGCCATCGAGGCCCAAGGCGTGACGCTGGTGGTCGCCGACGCGCCCCAATAATCTCGAGGACATCGAACATGTGTGGAATCGTCGCCGCGCTGGCAGCGCGCAACGTGCAGGGCATCCTGCTGGAAGGGCTCAAGCGGCTCGAATATCGCGGCTACGACAGCGCCGGCATGGCGGTGCTGGGCGGCGATGGTGCGCTGGCACGCCGGCGCGCGCTGGGCAAGGTCGCGGCGCTGGAAGAGAAGCTCGCCGCGGAGGATCTCAAGGGGCATATCGGTATCGCCCACACCCGCTGGGCGACCCACGGCAAACCCTCCGAGGCCAACGCCCACCCGCACGTCGCCGGACGCCGTCTGGCGCTGGTGCACAACGGCATCATCGAGAACTACGAACCGCTCAAGCGCGATCTCGAGGCCGAAGGCGTGACCTTTCACTCCGAGACCGACACCGAGGTGGTAGCGCATCTGCTCGAACGCGCCTTCGACACCCACAGTGATCTGCTCGCCGCGGTGCAGGCGACCCTGGCCCGGATCGACGGCGCCTACGCGCTGGCGGTGATGCACGTGGAGGCCCCGCGGGAGATCGTCGGCGCGCGCAAGGGTAGCCCGCTGGTGGTCGGCGTAGGGATCGACGAGCACTTCCTCGCCTCCGACGCCCTGGCGCTTTTGCAGGTCACCGACCGCTTCATCTATCTGCAGGAGGGCGACGTGGTGCGCCTCTCCGACGCCCACGGTATCGAGATCCACAGTGCCGACGGCGAACGCGTCGAGCGCGAAGCTCATGTCTTCGAGCATGGTGACGGCGCCGCCAGCCGCGGCGAGTATCGCCACTTCATGCTCAAGGAGATCCATGAGCAACCTGCGGTGGTCGCCGCCACCCTGGAGGGGCGCCTTAGCGGTAGCCGGGTACTGGAGAACAGCTTTGGGGTCGACGCCAAGGCACTGTTCGCGCGCGTCGAGCAGATCCATATCATCGCCTGCGGCACCAGCTATCACGCGGGTCTGGTGGCGCGCTACTGGCTGGAAAAGCTGGCCGGGATCCCGACCCAAGTGGAGGTCGCCTCGGAATATCGCTACCGCGAAGTGGTGGTGCCGAAGAACACCCTCTTCGTCACCCTCTCCCAGTCCGGGGAGACCGCCGACACCCTGGCCGCGCTGCGCTACGCCAAGGGCCGCGCCGACGGCCAGCGCTATCTCGGCGCGCTGGCGATCTGCAACGTACCGGGCAGCTCGCTGACCCGTGAATCGGATCTGGCGCTGATGACCCAGGCCGGGCCGGAGATCGGCGTCGCCTCGACCAAGGCGTTCACCACCCAGCTGGTGGCGCTGTTGCTGCTGACCCTGGCGCTGCGCCGCGAGCGCGGTGATGCCCGCGAGACGGCGCTGGTACAGGCCCTGCGCGGGCTGCCGGCGTTGCTCGAACAGGCGCTGGAGATGGATGGCCCGATCGCCGAGCTTTCAGAGGCCTTTGCTGAAAAGCACCATGCGCTGTTCCTGGGGCGTGGCACCCAGTTCCCGATCGCCCTGGAGGGCGCGCTCAAGCTCAAGGAGATCTCCTACATCCACGCCGAAGCCTATCCGGCGGGCGAGCTCAAGCACGGCCCGCTGGCGCTGGTCGACGCCGATATGCCGGTGATCGCGGTGGCGCCCAACGACGAGCTGCTGGAGAAGCTCAAGTCCAACCTGCAGGAAGTGCGCGCCCGCGGCGGTGAACTGTTCGTCTTCGCCGACGCCGACGTCGGGTTGACCGCCGCCGACGACCTGCGCGTGCTGCACCTGCCGCAGATCGACGAAGTGCTCGCACCGATCCTCTACACCCTGCCGCTGCAGCTGCTCTCCTACCATGTCGCCGTGCTCAAGGGCACCGACGTGGATCAGCCGCGCAACCTGGCCAAGAGCGTGACGGTGGAATAAATCGCGCCGACGCGACGGGCCCCAGCGGGGCCCGTCGTGCCAGCCGTTGCCTCGAATCATCCCTGACGCCAGACAGCCTGACTTCTCCCCCGCGCATACCGATCTCCGAAGCCGTCAATCCGGCCATAGCGCACCGCTAAATCGTTATGTTATAACTTCGCGATTCTCGGCCTTTCCAGCAGGAGCGTGGCGTGGTGCCCGAGCCCAACGAGCCCGTGTTGCGGGTGGACAATCTGTCGGTGCGTCTCGGCGCGCAGCGCGTGGTGGATGGTCTCGATTTCACGGTCGGGGCGGGTGAGCGCGTCTGCCTGATCGGCCCCTCGGGGTCGGGTAAGTCGCTCACCGCGGCGGCGATCCTGGGCATCACGCCGCCCACGGCGAGCGTCGAAGGGCGTATTCGCCTTGGCGAATTCGATGTCGCCAGCGTGGCGGCGGCCCGGCGACCGCGTGCGCTGCGTATCGGCATGGTATTCCAGAACACCCAGGCGGCCCTGAACCCGCTGGTGAGCGTGGGCGCCCAACTGAGCGAGCCTTTCGTGCGCTTCCACGGGCTGTCGCGCCGGGCGGCGCGGGACGCCGCCGCCGAGCTGCTGACGCGCATGCGACTGACGGCGGCTAATGAGCTGCTGATGCGCTCGCCCGCCGAACTCTCCGGTGGCCAGCGCCAGCGGGTCTGCGTGGCGCTGGCGCTGGCCTGCAAGCCCTCGCTGATCGTGGCCGATGAGCCGACCACGGCGCTCGATGCGTTGACCCAGGCGGAGGTGCTGACGCTGCTGCACGAGACCACCGGTGGCGCCGGGAAGCCCGCACTGCTGTTCATCTCCCACGACATGGGGGCGGCCAGCCGGCTGTGTCAGCGCGCGGTGATTCTGGAGCAAGGGCGGATGATCGAGAGTGGCCCGCTGGCAGATCTGGTTGAGTCGCCCCAGCAGCGTTTCACCCGCGAGCTGGTGTCTGCGATGCGCAGCGCCGAGATAACGCCCGAGATGCTGGCGGCAACTGACGCCTACTCCACCTCCGGCGCCGCTGCGGTAGGAGCGCGATGAGATACCAAGACGATTGCCACCCGGAGCGAGGCGCCGATGTCGCCCGGCCGGACGCCGATGGCTTTTCTCCAAACGCTGATGGCTCTCTCCTTAGCGCTGATGGCTCTCTCCTTAGCGCTGATGGCTCTCTCCTTAGCGCTGGTGGCTCTCTCCTTAGCGCTGATGGCTCTTGTTTAAACGCTGATGGCTCCCTTCTGCGCGTCAGCGGGCTGAGCCGCTGGGTGGCCGGGCCGCGGCGTTGGGGTTGGCGGCGCGAACGGCAGCCGATCTTGAAGGCGGTGGATTTCGCCATCCGCCCGGGGGAGCTGATCGGTCTCGCCGGCGTCTCCGGGGCGGGCAAGTCGACGCTGCTCAATCTGATGCTGGGCCTGGCACGTGCCGACAGCGGCGAGATCTGGTGCCAGGGCCGGCGCATTCGGCCCGGTTCGGTGCGTGCGCTGCGCTGGTATCGCCGGGTGGTGCAGTACATTCCGCAGGACCCCGCTGCCTCCCTCGACCCGCGTATGCGAGTCCGTGAACTGGTGCGCGAGCCGCTGGTGCATCTGGGTATCGATGGCGATCATCAGCGGCGGGTGAGCGAGGCGCTGGCCCAGGTGGGGCTGGATGGCAGTTTTCTCGAGCGCCGCCCCGAGTCGCTCTCGGGCGGGCAGGCGCAGCGCGTGGCGATCGCTCGGGCGATCGCGGTTCGGCCCCGGCTGCTGCTGGCGGACGAGCCGCTGAGCGGGCTCGACCTGCCGGTGCAGGCCATGGTCACCCAGGTGCTCAAGTCGCTCAATCATGACGCCGGCATTGGCCTATTGCTGATCTCCCACGATCTTTCGGTGGTGTGCCGGCTGTGCCAGCGCACGCTGATCCTCGATGCCGGCGAGATCATCGAAGACCGCCCCACGGCGGCACTGTTCCGCCAGCCGGCCCAGGCGCATACCGCAGCGCTGCTGCGCGCCGCCACGACCTTTTCTACCGCCTTGCCCACGCCCGTACCGCCCTCGGAGGCCGCCGGGCGCCGCCCCACGACCCAGGAGATTCCCTCGTGACCTTCCCTGCTACCGCGATGTTCGGCATCGCCGCGACGCCCCGGCGCGCCTCAGCCACACGCCACCCGGTCAGCCTGCTGCGTCGCGCCCTGACGCTACCGCTGATGGTGCTGTCGTTCTCTCTTCTCGCCGGCTGCGGGCAGGACGAGGAGACCTCGGCGGCGCGCGACGATGCTCCCGAGAAGACGCAGGAGCAGGATCGACGCATCCGCGTCGCCATGCTGCAGCCGCCGCGCTCCGGGCTCAATCCGCTCACCGACGACGCCTTCAAGCTGTCGCGCTGGAGCACCGCCGAGACGCTGATTCGGCTCGATGCCGATGGCGATCCGCAGCCGTTTCTGGCCACCGAATGGGAGCAGCTCGATCCCCAGACCTGGCGCTTCACCATCCGCCCGGACGTGACCTTCCATGACGGCACCGCGCTGACTGCCGAGCGCGTGGTAGCCTCGCTCACCGCCGCGACCAACGCCGTGCCCAAGCCGCGCATTCTCGACGGGGTCGAGATGCGCATCGAGGCCGACGGCGAGAATGCGGTCATCGTGCGTACCGCGGATGCCGACCCGCTGGTGCCCAACCGGCTCTCCAGCCCGCAGCTGGCGATCATGGCGGCGAGAGCCTATGCACAGGCGGGCCACGTCGACCCCACCCGTGCGGGTACCGGGCCCTTCGTGCTCACCGAGATCAACGGCACCCAGAGCGCCACCCTCGAGCGTTATGACGGCTACTGGGGCGAGCGTGCCGAACTCGCCGGCATCGATGCCGACTACGTGCCCGATGGCACCGCCCGTGGCGCCGCGCTGCGTACCGGTACGGCGGACGTGGTCGAAGCGGTGCCGGTCTCGCAGGTGGCGCTGATCGACCCGACGCTGATTCACGAAGTGCCGATGCCGCGCACCAACACCCTCTATCTCAATACCGCCTCCGGGCCGTTCCAGGACCCGGCCCTGCGTGCCGCGGCACGCGAGGCGCTCGACCGTGGTGCCATCGTGCGCACCGTCTACGAGGGTCGTGCCGACGCCGCCGAGGGGCTGCTGGGCCCGGCGCTGGCCTGGGCGAGCGAGGTACGCCAGCCTGTTCAGCGCACCGCGGCCGCCGAGCCGAAGGGGGCTTCCATCACCCTGGCCACCTTCACCGACCGTGCCGAGTTGCCGGAAGTGGCGGTACTGCTCGAACAGCAGCTGGAGGCGGCGGGTTTCGACGTCCAGCAGGAGGTACGCCAGTACGCGCATATCGAGTCCGACATGCTGGCGGGCAAGTTCGACGCCTTCATCCTGTCGCGGGCGACCCTGCTCGACTCCGGCGATCCGGTCGCCTACATGGTCAGCGACTTCTCCTGCGCGGGCTCGTTCAACATCGCTCAGCTGTGCGACCCGGCGATCGATGCGGCGCTGGCCAAGGCCGGCGATCTGCCGCCGGGGCCCGAGCGTCGCCAGGCGATCATCGCTGCCGAGGCCGCGATCCTGAAAACGGACGCCGCGGTACCCATGCTCCACGAGCGGGTGATCCAGGGCGAAGCCACCGATGTGGTCGGGGCGCTGCGTGACCCGCGCGAGCGCGAACTGATCAACGAGCACACCCACTTCCGCCAGGCTGACGATGCCCGCTAGTCAGCCATCGAGTGTGACCCCGCGGTCTGCCGGGGTGGCATGGCACTGGGAGGCATGGCGCTGGGCGTCGTGGCAGCGCCTGCTGCCGACGCTGTCGCGGCTGGTGACGCTGGCCGGCGTGGTGGTGCTGGTGGGGCTGCTGCCGTGGCTCTCCGGGCGCGATCCGGCGCTCAGCATTCTGCGCGCCCGCGCCGGCGATCAGAATCCGAGCGCGGAGGCGCTGGATGCCATCCGTGCCCAGCTCGGCCTGGCCATGGGGCCGTTCGAGAAGCTGGGGCACTGGCTGAGCGGGCTGTTCCGGGGCGATGCCGGTGTTTCCTGGATTTCCGGTACCCCGGTGCTGCCGGGCATGCTGCAGGCAGCCCAGGTCTCGCTGACGCTGATGGCGGCAGCGCTGGGCGTGGCGCTGGTGGTCACCCTGCTGATCTGTCTGCCGACGCTCAAGCGCGGGCTTGCCGGCGGGGCGACGCCGACCTCCGGTGCGCTGGGCGCGACGCTCACCGCGCTGCCGGAATTTCTGCTCGCGGCGCTCTTGCTGGTGGTCTTTGCCGCCTGGCTCAACTGGCTGCCGCCCTATGGCTGGGGTGACTGGCGCCATCTGATCCTACCGGCGGTGGCCCTCGGCCTGCCCGGCGGCGGATTGCTGGGGCGGCTGTTCAGCGATGCGCTGACAGCGGCGTTCGCCGAGCGCTGGGTAGTGACCTGGCACGTGGCCGGATTTGCGCGCCGGCGTATCGCTCTGGCGGCGATCCAGCGCACCCTGCCCAGCCTGCTGCCGCAGGTGGGGCTGGTGATGGTGGGGCTGACCGGTGGCGCGATCGCGGTGGAGCAGGTGTTCTCCATCCCCGGGTTGGGGCGGGCCACCCTGGGGGCCGCCTCGGCCCAGGACCTGCCCGCACTGCAGACCGGTATCCTGATTCTGCTCGTCATTGCCATCGTGCTGGGTGGCGCCGCCAACCTGTGCCGCGGCCTGCTGCTGGGGCGCACGCTGCGTGCCGGCGCGGTGCCGGTGGCGGTGACGCCACCCCGCCCTGGGCGTTGGCGCTGGCTGGTGCCCACCCTGGCGGCGGTAGCGCTCGCGCTGATCATCGTCGCCGGGCTGGGGCGTGACCCGCTGAGCTCGGCCTATCTGCGGCTGCAGCCGCCGAGCCTGGCGCTGCCGCTGGGGGCCGACGGGATCGGTCGCGATATCCTGGCGCGGGTCAGCCATGGCGCGCTCTCGACCATGGGCATGGCGCTGCTGGCGGTGGGCATCACCTTCGTGCTCGGAGTGACGATCGGGCTGATGCCGCGTCTCGCCGCCGGGCCGATCGAGATCACCAACGCCACCCCGCCGGTGATCGCCGGGCTGGTCGTCGCCGGTCTGATGGGGCCGAGCGCCAGCGGCGCGGTGATCGCGGTCACCCTGGTGAGCTGGGCGCCGCTGGCGGCCCACACCGCGGCGCTGGTGACCGAAACGCTGGGCCAGCCGCACGTGCGCATCACCCCGATGCTCGGCGTGGGGCGGCTGCGCCTGCTCACCCGCTACCTGTTGCCGGCGGTGGTCGGCCCGGTGTTCCGCCACGCCATGCTGCGCCTGCCGGGCACCGCACTGGCGCTGGCGGCGCTGGGCTTTCTCGGGCTGGGGCCACGGCCACCGGCGCCCGAGTGGGGGCTGCTGCTGGCCGAGAGCCTGCCCTATCTCGAGCGCGCGCCCTGGGCGGTGCTGGTGCCCGCGCTGGCGCTGGTGCTGATGTCGATCCTGGCGGTTTCGCTCTCCAGCGCCGGGTTGCTGCCGCGGTGGCGTCGGGCGGCAGCGCCGGTTTCAGCCTGAACGCCTGTGGCTACCGTGTTCGCGTGAGTGGGTCTCAGCTACCCGCATACGAGCGCATCGTCTGCTGGTTCCAGGTCTCGAAGTGATCGAACATGGCCTGGCGCGCCAGGTCGGGATCCCTCGCCTTGATCGCTGCGACGATGGCGATATGGGTTTCGTTGGTCTTCTTGAGGGACTGGGGGGATTGGCGCGCGAGCACGCGGCGGTGGTGAAGCACTTTTTTCAGCACCGACGAAAGCCCCTGGAAAATGATCAGAATGGCAGGATTGCCGGCCATGATCGCCAGCTGTTCGTGGAACTCGTAGTCGGCCTGGAGGCCGTCGTTGATATCCGTGGTGGTGACGATGCGCTCGCAGAGCTGCTCCAGTGTCTCCAGCTCCTGGGCGGTGTGATGCGTCGCCGCGGCCTGGATGATCTCGCGTTCGAACATCTCCCGCGCCGTTTCCATGTGATCGACGGAGATATAGTTCAACTTCAGGGCCAGTTCGAAGTAGAGCTGGATGAAGACGGGTTCGGGCATTTTCAGGAAGGTGCCCGAACCCTGCCGGCGCTCGATGAATCCCAGGCTCTGGAGCACCGACAGCAGATTCCTGACCGATGAGCGATGCATCGAGAAGCGCTCGCACAGCGTTCTTTCCGGCGGCAGTTTCAGACGTCCATCGCGGGACAGTTCCGATACCGAAACGAAGTCGTGCAATTTGGCCAGAAGGTCGGAATCAATCTCGCTCATAGGCGTTCCAGTCGCTGCCGTCGGTCGAAAGAGGTCGGCGGCAGCTTAGCATGTCAATGAATGTGCATACCGCCGTTCACATCGATCGTGGCACCGGTGATATAGCTGGAGAGGTCGCTGGCCAGGAACAGGAATGCATTGGCGACATCGTCGGGTAGACCGAGCCGCTTGAGTGGAATCCCTTCGAGGATCGGAGCCTTCATTTCCTCGGTCAACTTGCCGGCGGTGATGTCGGTATCGATCAGCCCGGGCGTCACCGAGTTGACGCGAATGCCGAAGGCCCCCAGCTCGCGGGCCATCGCCTTGCCCAGGCCCAGCATCCCGGCCTTGGCGGCGCTGTAGTGGGGGCCGCCGAAAATACCGCCGCCGCGCTGCGCCGAAACCGAAGAGGTGTTGGCGATTGCGCCACCGCCCGCTGCCTTCATGTGCGGCACCACGGCCTGGGACATGTAGAGCATACCGCGCAGGTTGACGTCGAGGATGCGGTCGTAGCCCTCGGGGTCGATCTCTTCGAACTTCACCGGCTGGGTGATACCGGCGTTATTGATGAGCACATCGATCTTGCCGAATCGTTCTAGCGCGCGCTCGACCACGTCGCGGCACTCCTCGCGGCGGGTGACATTGGCCACCACCACCAGACAGCGCTCGGGGTCGAACGTCTGGCGTACCGCTTCGCAGGCCGCCTCGTCGATATCGGAAATGACGACGCTGGCGCCGTGTTCGTGGAACAGTCTGGCGGTCTTCAAGCCGATGCCACGGGCACCGGCGGCGCCCGTGATGAGGCAGACCTTGTTGTCGAGAAGCATGCGGATATCTCCAGGCATCATTGAAGGTTGTCGAGCCATTCGAGGGAACGGCCGAGTTTTTCCTCGATCAGATCGAGAGGCAGTGGCTTGGCGTCCCGCCAGGGTTGCGCCTGGGGGTCCCGGTGGAGCCGGAAGGGAAGTTCCAGCGAGAACGGCCGCTCGGCGGCCATGAGGGCGCGGAGCACGCGGGTCTCGTCGATATCGCTGTCGCCGAGTTCGGTGAAGTCGTACCCGTTGGCCGTGCGGCGGCAGGGCTTGATGTGAAAGTGATCCGCCAGCGGCAGGGCCTGCTCGATGTCCGCCTCGGGTGAGCGTGCGGGCTGGTGCGAGAGCAGGTTGCCGCAGTCGTAGTTGATGCCGAAGGTCGCATCATCGAGGGTGGCCATCAGCGCCGGTATATCGCCGGCATGATCGAGCATGTTGGGTTCGCCGTTGCCGGGGTTCTCGAGCAGGATGTGCACGCCATGGTGGCGCGCGATATGGCCGATTCGCTCGGCATGGGCGAGAAAGCGGGCCCGGTTGCCGAGCGTCGCGGCATTGGTGATGACGAACTGGGCGCCGAGTGCCGCGGCGAATCGGCAGCGCGCTTCGAGTCGCGCCGGGGCGTTGTCGAGTCCGAGATCGATATGACCGGAGAAGTAGCGGCAGTGCTGATCGAGACCGCGCATCTCGCGACACAGGTCGTCGGCCAGCGCCAGGGTCAGGTCGGCATCGGTGAACGCCTCCACGTAGCCGTCGATGAAGGCGAACTCGACTTGGCGCACGCCGCAGCGGGCCAGGGACGGCAGGATACGGTCGAAGCCGTAACCGTCGTAGGCCGCCGTGCTGACGGAACATGAAAGCGCGCTCATGCCTGGCCGTCTCCCTCGGGGTCGCAGCCGTTGAGCCGGCGATAGGTGCGGATCAACTGGCTGTCGTCCAGACGGCCTTCGCCGCCCTCGGCCGTGGCCACGAAGAGCTGATGCGCGCTGTGGGCGAGAGGCGTGTAGGCCCGCGACGAAGCGGCGGCGTCGCAGACGATGCCCAGGTCCTTGCAGAAGATATCGATGGCGCTGGTGACCTCCCCCGGCGGCGCGACCATTCGCGGCCCCCGGTCGCGCAGCATCCAGCTCGAGGCGGCCGACCCCTGGACCAGCTCGAGGGCGACCTGCCGGTCGATGCCGCTCTTCTCGGCCAGGGCCAGCGCTTCCGCCGCCGCTGCGATATGCACCCCGCACAGCAGCTGATTGACCGCCTTCATGGCCGCGCCCTGCCCGGGGCGATCGCCGACCTCGAAGATCGCCTGGCCGAGGATGTCGAACAGCACACGACAGCGCGCGAGTGATGGTGCCTCGCCGGCGGCCATGATGCTGAGTGTGCCGGCTTTCGCGCCCACCACGCCGCCCGATACCGGTGCATCCACGTAGTGAAGATCCGGCCGCACGGCCGCGACCTCGGCGGCCAGCGCTGCGGCATCGGCCGGCGCGACGGTGGACATCTGCACGATGCAGGCGTCTGCGGGCAGCTGTGATACCAGCCCGCCGGCGACGAGTGCATCCGAGAACAGCAGCGCGCGAATCTGCGCGGCGTTGACCACCATGATCACCAGCGCCTCGACGCTGTCGATAGCGGCCTTGTGACCGGACGCCTGGCGGTGAAAGGCATCGGCACGCTCGCTCAGTGCGTCCAGAGCGAGCACCTCGAGCCCGGCCTGGTCGAGGTTCTCGGCCATGGGCCAGCCCATGGCACCCAAGCCTGCAACAGCGACTCTCTTCATCAGGATTCCTCAGTAAAGGATCAGTGCGGGCACGTACGAGACGAGCAGCAGCACGCTGATCGCGACGAGATAGAACGGGATGAGTTCGCGCACGACGCTGCCGATGCGCTCGCGCGCGATGGCCGAGGCGACGAACAGGGTGGTACCGATAGGCGGTGTGAACAGCCCGATGCTCAGGTTCACGCACATGATGATGCCGAGCTGGACCAGATCCATGCCGATGGCGTTGGCGATCGAGACCAGGGTCGGCCCCAGCAGCAGGATCGCCGCCGGTAGATCGAGGAACATGCCGATGAACAGCAGCAGCAGGTTGATCGCCAGAATGACCAGGATCGGATTGCCGAGGGTATCCACCGCCCACTGGGCCACCGCCTGGGGCACGCCACCGCTGGTGAGGATGTAAGCGATGATATTGGCGGCGGCAATGATCAGCATGACCATGCCGGTGGTCACCACCGTGCCCGAGAGCGCGGCGACCACGCGGGCGAGGGTCAGGTCGCGGTAGATCAGCGCACTGACCACCAGCGCGTAGGCCATGGCGATGATGCTGACCTCCGTGGGCGTGGCGATACCGGTGCGCAGCAGCACCAGAATGATCACCGGCATCAGCAGGGCGGGCAGTGCCGTGATCAGGATGCTCCGGACCTCCTGTGCGGTGTACTTCAAGGTGAGGCGTGGAAAGTTGCGGCGCTTTCCGGTCACGTAGCAGGCGGTCATCATCCCGATCGCCAGCATCAGCGCCGGCAGCACGCCGGCAATGAACAGCGCCGCGATGGAGACATTGGAGACCGTGGCGAACAGGATCAGCGGGATCGACGGCGGCATCAGACCGGCGATCACCGACGACGAAGCGGTGACCGCGGCGCCGAAGGCGCCAGGGTAGCCCTCTCTCTTCTGCCAGGGGATGAGCATCGACCCCAGCGCCGACGCCTCGGCAACGGCAGAGCCGGAAACACCGCCGAAGATCGTCGAACCGACCACGTTGACCTGGCCGAGCCCGCCGGGGTACTTGCCGACCAGCATCGAGGCGAGCGCCACCAGGCGCTGCCCCAGCTTGCCGGACATCATCAGGCTGCCGGAGAGCACGAAGAACGGAATCGCCAGCAGCGGAAAGCTCTGGGTCGGCTGGAAGATCTTCATCACCACCATGCTCGAAGGCATCGAGCCGAACACCGACAGCGCCGTCCAGCCGCTGATCACCAGCGAATAGCCCACCGGCATCGCCATCAGCATGAGCAGCACGAAGGAGATCAACATGTTGACTGTCATGAGGCTTCCTCCCCGTGGGTCGCCAGCGACTCGGCGACCGGCACCCGGCGGTCGAGCGCGATGAGAACGTTGAGCAGGGAAACCAGTGCCAGGCCAGCGAAGCCGACGACGACCGACCAGTAGGACCACGACATGGCGATACCGGTAATGGGCAGGCGCTGGCCGCCCGCGATGGCGACCACGTCCAGCCCGTGCCAGGCGATGAGTGCGAAGGCGACGACCGCGAGCAGGTTGGTCGCGAGACCGATCACACGTCGCAACGGCTGCGGCAGCCGTTCGACCACTGCCTCGATCCCGATATGCTCGTTCTTGGCCGCGGTCGCGACGATCGCGCACATGGTGAGCCACGGAAACAGGATGTTGGGGACTTCCGACGTCCAGTCGAGATTCGTCTCCCACACGTAGCGCACGAACACGGCCGCCAGCAGCGTGGCGAACATCACCAGCAGCGAGAGAATGCCGAGCCACTTGAACAGGTGATGAATCGCGGCTTTCAGGCGCAGCGGGGGCGAACCGGGATACCCCGGTTCGCCATGCCTTCCTGCGATGACATCAGACATGGCGAACGCTCCCGTTTACTGTGACGCGTTTTTCGCGGCTTCGACGACCATGTCGACCATCTTCGGGTACTTCTGCCGCCAGGCATCGTAGACGCCGCGCGTGGCCTCGATGAAAGGCGCCTGGTCCACCTCGTTGAATGTCACCCCCGCCTGCTCCATCTTCGCGCGCAGCTCCTTGTCGGCCGCGAGCGAGGCCTGGCGGTTGTACTTGCCGGCTTCGATGGCGGCGTTCTGGATGACCTGCTGCTGCTCGGGAGAGAGGCCGTCCCAGACGATCTTGCTCATCAGCAGCGGCGTGGACTCGTACTTGTGGCCGGTGAGCGAGATGTACTTCTGCACCTCATAGAGCTTCGACGAATAGATGTTCATCAGCGGGTTCTCCTGGCCATCCACCACGCCCTGCTGCAGCGCGATATAGAGCTCGGAGAAGTTCATCGGGGTTGGCGTCGCCCCCAGCGCGTCGAAGATATCGACGGTCATCTCGTCCGGCGGCGTGCGGATCTTCAGCCCTTTCAGGTCGGCGGGCTTCTCGATCGGGCGGACATTGTTGCTGACGTGACGAATGCCGTTGTCCCACAGCGCCAGCAGCACCAGCCCCTGCTCCTGCGCCAGGCGCTTGAGTTCGTCGCCGACCTTGCCATCCATCACCTTCCAGGCGGTGGGCAACGAATCGAACAGAAACGGCAGCCCCAGCACGGAAAACTGCGGGACGATGCTCGCCACCGGGCCCTGACTGTTGGCGCTGAATGCCAGGCTGCCCATGCGCATCAGGGTCAGCGCTTCCATGTCATCGCCATACTGGGCGTTGTCGCCCACGTCGACGTGGATCTCGCCGTGGGTGCCCTCCTCGACGAGCTTGGCGAAGCGCTCGGAGGCTTCCGATTTGGGATTGCCCTCGGCGGCGTTGTGGGCCAGTTGCAGGGTCTGCGCTGCCAGCGCCGGCGTGGTGGCGGCGAGGGCGGCGGCGAGGGCGGCAGCCAGGGTCGTGGTTTTCGGAATCGCTTTCAGGATCGCTTTAATCATTGTCGTTGCGCTCATGGTTGCTGACGGGGCTTGGGTTTCTTGACGGGATTTGGGTTTCTTGACGAGACGTGGTGAAGCCCTCGCTATGGCGTATGCCGGCTCAGCTGGCGTGGGTGAGCGAGATGCGCGACGCCAGGGTCTTCACCATTGCCTGGGTCGAGATGCCATAGCGGTCATGCAGGGTGGGCAGTGCGCCGGCGTCGAGAAACGCGTCCGGCAGCCCGATCTGGTGGAACTCCGGATGCACGCCGGCATTCATCAGGAGTGCGGCCACGCTCTCGCCCAGCCCGCCGATGACGGAGTGATTCTCCGCCACGTAGACGGGGCGCTGGGGATGACGCCGGATCTCCTCGAGAATCGTCTGCGCATCCAGCGGCTTGATGGTGGGCGAGTGAAGCACCCCCACGTGCATGCCGCGCTCGGCGAGGAGGTCGGCGGCTTCGATGGCACGCATGGTCATCAGCCCGGAGGAGATGATCAGCGCATCCTCGCCATCCATGAGTCTGCGCGCCTTGCCGATCTCGAAGCGGTAGTCCGTAAAGCGATCGAGCACGCGAGGCACCTTGCCGCGCAGCAGACGCAGGTAGACCGGCCCATCGTGGGCGGCCATGGCATGAGTGGCCTGCTCGATATCCACCGCATCACAGGGGTCGACGATGGTGAGGTTCGGCATGCCGCGGAAGATCGCCATGTCCTCGGTCGCCTGATGACTCGGCCCGTAACCGGTGGTGAGACCCGGCAGCGCGCAGACGATCTTGACGTTGAGTTTCTCCTCGGCGATCGCCATGCAGATGAAGTCGTAGGCCCGGCGTGAGGCGAAGACGCCATAGGTGGTCACGAACGGAATGAAACCCTCACGTGCCATGCCGGCACCGGCGCTCATCAGCAGCTGCTCGGCCATCCCCATCTGATAGTGGCGCTCGGGATAGGCCTGGGCGAAGACATGCAGGTCGGTGTACTTGCCCAGGTCCGCGGTCATGCCGACGATACGCTCATCGGCTGCGGCCGCCTCGATCAGGGCGTGGCCGAAGGGTGCCGAGGTGGTCGGCTGACCTTCCGCCGCCAGTGACGCGATCATCGCGGATGTCTTGAGTCGCGGTTGGGTCGTCATGAGTGCTCGCTCCCTGCGGCGTCGGATGAATGGGCATAGGTATCGTCGAGTTGCTTCAGGGCGATGCGCCATTCGTCTTCGTCGACGCGTATGAAGTGGGTCTTGTCGCGGTCTTCGAGCAGCGGCACGCCGCGGCCCATCAGGGTGTCGCAGATGATGACGCAGGGTTTGCCGTCGGCGCTGTCCAGTGCGCTATCGAAGGCCTCGACCAGCGCGGCGATGTCGTTGCCGTTCACCCGTAGCGCGGTCCAGCCGAAGGCGCGCCACTTGTCGGCGATGGGCTCGTAGCCGAGCACGCTCGACGACTTGTCGTCGGCCTGCTGATCGTTGACATCGACGATGGCGACCAGGTTGTCGAGCTGCCAGTGGACGGCCGAGGCGGCGGCCTCCCAGGTCGAGCCCTCGTTCAGTTCACCGTCGGAGAGCAGGTTGAAGATGCGCGAATGGCTCTGCTTGCGCTTCAGGCCGAGCGCCATGCCGACACCGATTCCCAGCCCGTGGCCCAGCGAGCCGCCGGTGATCTCCATGCCGGGGGTGTAGGCCGCCATCCCCGACATCGGCAGCATGCTGTCGTCGCTGCCGTAGTTCTCTATTTCGCTCTCGCTGATGACGCCTGCCTCGATCAACGCGGCATAGAGAGCGATGGCGTAGTGACCGATCGACAGCAGGAAGCGATCGCGCTCTTCCCACTCGGGGTCGTCGGCGCGCAGGTTCATGGCACGGAAGTAGGCGACCGCGAGGACGTCGGCGATGCCCAGGGCCTGGCCCACGTAACCCTGGCCCTGCACTTCTCCCATGAGGAGCGCATGGCGACGGATCCGATAGGCGCGTCGTCGAAGGGCGGGAATATCGGCGGGGGCGATCACGCGGTGGGTAGCCGGCTGCATAAAACGGGTTCCGTGAATTGGTTGACCAATTCACGGTAATGAGGGCCTGCAGTGAAAAGAAGACCGACTTTGGTCGCAGCAACGCCATCGCTCGAAGCGGATGAATCGACTCGACCCCGTCTGAACGGAAGAATCGGTCACACCATATCCAAAGAATTATTATTATTATCAGATAATTACGGGATTCTTGAGTGACGCCTGTCTGTTACGGCGAGGTACGTCCAGGCAGGGGGCTGGAAGGGATCGGATACGGCCAAGCTGAGACTAATGGTTAACCATTTAAAGAGTGCTGGCGGCAGGCATGAGACGAGAGCGCCTCGTGGTATCGATAGGACGGGAATCGATAGAACTGGCACCGATAGAACCTCGGTGCCGCGGGGCGTTTTTACGTGACCGCCACCAGCACGCTCTCCAGCGCCGGGTCGCTACCGCGGTGGCGCCGGGCGGCATGAGCGGGCGCGAGCCGGTTGGCCTCGTCTGGGTTCAGCTCTGATACGCCGAGTAATCGTGCGCCAGCGACTCGATGTTGTTGTCCATATAGGCCAGGTGCTCGCGCATGGCGGCTTCGGCTGCCTCGGCGTCGTGCTGCTCTAGTGCAGCGATGATCGCAGCATGTTCCTGGATCAATGGCGGCACGCGCTGTGTCGACAGAAAGAGCGTTCTGACACGATTGATATGCAGCTGCACGTGGTAGATGGTCTGCCATACGGCGGGTTGGCCGGCGATCTCGGCGATCAGCTGATGAAAACCTTCATCGAGGCTTTCGATCTCGTAGAGCGGACGCTGCTGCTGTTCGACCAGTTGCTGGCGCTGCAGGTTGTGGCGTAGCTCGAGGCTCTGCGTGTCGGTGCACGACTTGGCCGCGTCCCGAACCAGGGCGCACTCGAGTACCGAGCGCGTGTAGTGTGCCGCTCTGACGATATCCGGTCGGATGGGTGAGACATAGGTGCCGCGCTGCGCCAGGATGTCGACGAGTCCATCGTAGCGCAGTCGCATGAGCGCCTCGCGCACCGGCGTGCGGCTGATGCCGAACTCCTCTGCCAGCGCCTTCTCGGAAATCTTCTCTCCCGGCTTCATCACCGTGGTGATGATCTTGTCGCGAATCTCGATGTAGGCCTGGTCGCTTGCGAATCCCTTCGACCACTGGTCTGCCATGCAAGCAACCTCTCTTTCTCGATGATAGGACGATCCGTCTGACAACGCGCCACACCGCGTATGGCAGGCCCCCGTGCAGGCCGGGTAGCGCGCGAGCAGAGACCTCAGCGCGCCTCGCGCATGAGCGAATCATCCAGTTCTTCGAGTTTACTGCAACCCAGCAGGCCAAGATCGCGATCCAGCTCCGCATGCAGCAGTCGCAGTGCGTGATCAACACCGGGCTCACCCCCCGCGCCCAGGCCATAGAGCGTGGCACGCCCGAGCATGACGGCATCCGCCCCCAGCAGGCGAGCCTTGAGCGCATCGCTGCCGCGCCTGAAACCGCCATCGAGCAGCAGCGTCATTGCGTCACCCACGGCGGCGCGCACCTCGGCGACGAGTTCCATTGGCGACACGGAGCTGTCGAGCTGCCTGCCACCGTGATTGGAGAGCACGATGCCATCGATGCCTTCCGCGCTGGCCTGGCGCGCTTCCTCGACCGACAGGATGCCCTTGATGAGTAACTTCCCGGGCCAGCGCTGGCGCAGCCAACGCATCTCCGCCCAGCTGAGCGATGGCATCAGATGACGGCCAATGGCGGCGGCAGCGCCCTGGACCGAGGTCTCGCCGGGCGGGAGGAGATCGCCGAGATTCTGGAAGGTGGGCACGCCGTTCGGGTAGAGCACATCCTTGATCCAGCCTGGTCGGGTCAGGGTGTGGAGCTTGTTGTACCAGTCGAGTACCAGCGGGCGCGTGTAGTTGCGAGCATCCCACTCCCGGTTACCGTAGATGGCGCTGTCGGTGGTGATGACGAGCGTGTCGAAGCCCGCGGCCTCGCAGCGCGCCATCAGCTTTTCCACGTAGTCTCGGTCGCGGTAGAAATAGATCTGCATCCAGTTCCAGCTCTCAGTGAACGTGGCGATCTCCTCCAGTGCCGTGGTCGAGGCGTTACTCAGGGTGAAAGGGATCCGCCACTTGGCCGCCATACGGGCCAGCTTCATGTCGCCATCGCGGGTGATCATGCCATTGAACCCGGTGGGCGCGATGATCAGCGGCATCGCGATCTCTCGTCCCAGTACTTGGCAAGTCAGGCTGCGCTGGCTGACATCGGTCAGGGTCCTGGGGGTGAAGCGATAGCGCTCGAAGATGGCTCGGTTGTTGGCCAGGCTGACTTCGTCGTCCGACCCGCCCTCGATGTATTCATAGACGAAATTGGGTAGACGCCGCCGGGCGATTGCGGCGAGTTCATCGATGTTCATGGCCCGCTCGAAGCGTCTGTGGCGGGGAAAGACTCTTCTCATGTCGTCTCCTGACGATTAGCGGGCATGCAGGACGTCTAGCGGTACCAGCACGAGCTGCGGGAACAGAATGAGCAGCAGTAATATGCCCAAGTACACGATCAGCATGGGCCAGATGCCCCGGGTGATCTCCATCAGACTGATTCGACTGATGCTACAGCCGACGTAGAGCACGGTGCCCACCGGTGGCGTGATCAGGCCGATGGAGAGATTGATGATCATCAGAATGCCGAAGTAGATCGGGTCTATGCCCAACTGTTGCACCACCGGGATCAGTACCGGGGCGAAGATCAGCACGGCCGGTGTCATGTCCATCACGCAGCCGAACAGCAGCAAAATCAGCATGATGATCAGTAACATCAGGGTGGGGTTATCGGTCAGGCTGCTCAGGCCCTGGGCGATCTGCAGCGGAACCTGGGCGACGGTAATGGCGTAGGCGGTGACGATCGCCGCCGAGGCGATCAGCATGACGATGGCGGTGGTCTTGGCCGTGCCGACCAGCACATCCAGCAGCTGGCTGGCTTTCAGCTCGCGGTGCAGCGAGGCAACGATGAACGCGTAGACGGCCGCCACCACGCCGGCCTCGGTGGGCGTGAAGACGCCGCCGCGTAGCCCGACGATGATGATCAATGGCAGCAGCAGGGCCCAGAACGCGCGCCTGAACGCGACCCCACGGGTACGCCAGCCGGCCTTCTCCAAGCGAGCCATGTCGGCCTTGCGCGACACGGCCCACCAGGTCAGTGTCATCGCCAGCGCCATGATCAGACCGGGTACGATACCGGCCATGAACAGTCCGGTGATCGAGACGCCACCCACCACGCCATAGAGAATCAGGGGAATACTCGGCGGCAGTACGGTACCGAGAATACCCACGGAGGCCACCAGCCCGGTGGCTCGATCCCTGGCGTAGCCCTGGGCCACCATCATGGGGATGAGAATCGCGCCCAGCGCTGCGGTATCCGCCACTGCCGACCCCGAAAGGCCGGCGAAAATGACCCCGGAAAGGATGGCGACGTAGCCCAATCCGCCTTTCACGTGCCCGACCAGGGACGAGGCGAAGGTCACGATGCGTGTCGAGATACCGCCTGCGTTCATGATCTCGCCGGTCAGAATGAAAAACGGAATTGCCATCAGCGCGAAGTTGTTGGCGCCGGTGATGAAGTACTCCGCCAGGGTGGTGACATCGAACATCCCTTGTGTCCACATCATCACCACGGCGGCGCAGAGCATGGCGAAAGCGATCGGCATGCCGATCAGCATGAGCGAGAAGAGCACGCCCAGAAAGACGATGACGGTCATGATTCTGGGCTCCGCGAACTGGGCCGGCGCCATGCGGGGCCATGGTGGCCCGTGATCGCGAACGCGACGGCCTGATAGATCAGGATCGAAGACATCAGCACGGCGGAGATCAGCCCTGCATAGTAATAGTTGTTGATCGGAATCTCGGTCGCAGGTCCGGTCATGCCGCGATTGAGTTCGATCAAGAGCAGCAGGCCTTCAACGATCAGCGCCATGACGCCGACGATGAGCACGACGGCGAAGCCGAACAGGAGTTTCTGCATACCGAGCGGTAGACGACCGACCAGCAGATCGACGCCGAGATGGCTGTGTTCGGCAACCGCGAGCACCGAGCCGAGAAAGACTACCCAGACGAACAGATAGCGCGCGACCTCGCTCGACCAGGTCAGGCCGCTGTCGAATGCGTAGCGCAATACCACATTGGCGAAGACGAAGCCGACCATCAGCACCAGTGCCACGGCGATGGCGAACTTGATCGGTTTGCCCAGCCATTCGAGATATCGATCGAATTGCATGATGTGCTCCCATCCCCTGTGAGAAGGGGCGCGCAGGCTGCGCGTCCCCTCATCGATAGGCGCTCACTGCTCGAGCTGCTGGTGCAGCTCATCC
The DNA here is from genome assembly GCA_000737985.1 of Gammaproteobacteria bacterium MFB021. Lineage (GTDB taxonomy): Bacteria > Pseudomonadota > Gammaproteobacteria > Pseudomonadales > Halomonadaceae > Salinicola. The sequence goes on from JNVT01000100.1 coordinate 24,492, forward strand.
AGCCAGGCATCGGCCCAGTCGTAGCGTTGGATGAAGTCGGCGTAGATCGGCTGCATGGCCGCTACCATGTCAGCGTGAAAGGCGTCGCTCGGTTCGGTGATCTCGAGACCGGCGGCGATCAGCTTGTCCTTTATCTCGGCATCGGTGCTGCGCATCAACGCCCACTCTTTCTCCATCGCGCGCTGAGCCGCCTCCTGGATCACCGCCTTGTCCTCATCGCTCAGCGCGTCGTAGAAGCGCTTGTTCATGAGATAGACGTTGGGGCTGAACATGTGGCGGCTGTCGAGCACGTGGCTCTGCACCTCATACCAGCCGGAGCGATAGAGCGTGGCCAGCGGATTGTCCTGACCATCGACGACACCCTGCTCGAGGGCTGGATAGACCTCGGACATGCCCAGGGTCTGCACGTTGGCGCCCAGCGCCTGGCCGACCTGAACGTAGAGTGAAAGATTGGGCATCCGCAGCTTGAATCCCTTGAAGTCGTCCAGACTGGTGATCTTCTTGTTGCTGGAGAACACGCGGAAACCGTTGGCGGTCCAGGCCAGTGGCTCGGCACCGAGCTTGCGGAATATCGGGTCGATCTTTTGGCTGATCGGCCCGTTCAACAGCCTCTGTGCCTGGTCATAATCGCTGAACAGGAAGGGCCACTCCGGGAAGCCGATGCGTGGGTCAGCCGTCTGCAGCCCCATCCCTGAGATCGCCATCTCGATGCTGCCGGTCCTGACCCCATTGGTGTATTGCCTCTCATCCCCGAGCGAACTGTTCGGATAGATCTTGATCTGCATATCCGAGTGCGCTTCGACGTAGGGCTTGAACACGTCGCGGATGGCGACGTTCTGTGGGTGATCCTCGGCGAAGTAGCTCGCCACCTTGATCGTGGCGTCACTCTGTGCGGTGGCCGTGGTGCTCAACAGGAGCGTGGTCGTCGTTATAAAGAGTGTGGTCAAGCGCGAGAAAGGGCTCGCTTTTCGGATTCGTGTCATCGCGGGTGCCTTTTGCGTTGTTCGTAGGAAAGCGGCGTAAAGCGGCGCTCCGCTGGGAGGTGACCGGCAACTGATATACTAGTATCTCGATGCGCGGATACGAGAGAGACCTTGGTCTTAGGAAAGAGGTTTCCGAACGATGCAAGCGGCCGCGTTCAGGCCAATCGCGTTACGCCTCGGCGCCTTGTGCCTAGACCCAAGGCTACCGACAGCGCAGAGGGAGATACGCGGGGAGAGATGAATACCGGTGTCAGGTATCACGGCCTGCCGGTAGTGCTGGGTATCGGCTGTATCAGCTCACCGCCACCAGCAGGCTCTCCAGCGACTCGCGCGGGATATCCCGGGTGATGAACACCAACCGCGAGCGGCGGTCTTCGTCGGGCCAGGCGTCGAGTTCCACCGGCGGGTGGAAAATGTGCTGCACGCCATGGATCACGGTGGGGCGCTCGCGCCCGGCAAGATTGAGGATGCCCTTGATGCGCAGCATGTTCTCGCCCATCAGTGCCGCCATCAGTTCGAGCCAGGCTTCGAAGCGGCCGAGGTCAATCGGTGCATCCAGGGTGAAGCAGTGGGCGCGTATGCGGTCGTCGTGGCGGTTGGGGTCGCGTGTGGGGTCGGGTGCGTCGCCGCCCACCGGCGTGAGCAGCGTTCCGGCACCCGTGGGGCCGGCACTAAAGGCCAGCCCGGCCAGACTCGGTGGCTGGGCGTAGGCGTCGATCCAGCGGGCGAGATCGGGGCGGGTGCCGTCTTCCCCCATCAGCCCCAGCCCGGTCAAGGCGCTGGCCTCGATCTCCCCCTGGACCACCTGGCGCTGGCCGGCCCCCGGATTGATCTCGGCCAGGCGCCGGGCGAGTGTCGCCAGCGCCTCTGGGGGTGCCAGATCGGCCTTGGTCAGTAGCAGGCGGTCGGCCACCGCGGCCTGCTTGAGCGCTTCCGCGTGCTGGTCGAGGGTGGCGCCTCCGTGGACGGCATCGACGGTGGTGACGATGCCATCGAGCCGGTACTGGCCGACCAGCCTGGGTTCGGTCATCAGGGTGTGCAGAATCGGCGCCGGGTCGGCCAGGCCGGTGGTCTCGATCACCACGCGGTCGAACTGGCGCCGGCCCTCCCGGGCGTAGCGCCAGGGCGCATCGCGCAGCGTGCGGGCGAGATCGCCGCGGATGGTGCAGCACAGGCAGCCGCTCTCCAGCGCTACCACCTCGGTCTCGTCGGTGGCGCTGAACAGGCGATGATCGAGTCCGATCTCGCCGAACTCGTTGATGATCACCAGGGTGCGGTCCATCGCCGGCTGGCGCACCAGGCGATTGAGCAGGGTGGTCTTGCCGCTGCCGAGGAAGCCGGTCAGCAGGGTGACGGGGATGGGTGTCGTCGCGGTCTTGGGCATGGCGGTCGGACCAGAGAGTGGATGCGTGTCGTCGGTGAGAAGCTTTGTGTCGGGATACCATAGCATGCCGTTATTGTTATGTTATAACGTATCTATAGCGTGTCATGTCGGCCTTATCATTCCGTTGGCGTGCCGGCCCGTCGGGTGACACCCACGGGGTCGATATGACATCGCCTCACTTTTCGTTGTCGGAGGTCCTCATGAAAACGCGTGCCGCCATTGCCTGGGAGCCGAACCGCCCGCTGGAGATCGAAGAGATCGATCTCGAAGGGCCCAAGGCGGGCGAGGTGCTGGTCCGAATCGTCACCACCAGCCTCTGCCACACCGATATGTTTACGCTCTCGGGTCGCGATCCCGAAGGGCTCTTCCCCTGCGTGCTGGGTCACGAGGGCGTGGGGATCGTCGAGGAGATCGGCAAGGGCGTGACCTCGGTCGCCCCGGGCGATCACATCATCCCGCTCTACACCCCGGAAGACCCCAACTGCCCCTACATTCAGTCCGGCAAGACCAACCTGTGCCAGACGATTCGCAAGACCCAGGGGCAGGGCCTGATGCCGGATGGCACCAGCCGGTTCTCCTACAAGGGCAAGATGCTGCGCCACTATATGGGCACCAGCACCTTCAGCGAGTACACCGTGCTGCCGGAGATCGCGGTGGCCAAGATCAACCCGGAAGCGCCGCTGTCCAAGGCGTGCGTGATGGGCTGTGCGGTGCCCACCGGTATCGGCGCGGTGCGCAACACCGCCAAGGTGCAGTCGGGGGATACCGTCGCTGTGTTCGGCCTCGGTGCGGTGGGCATGGCGGTGATCCAGGGCGCCAAGCTGCAGGGCGCGGGGCGGATCATCGGGATCGACGTCAATCCGGCCAAGTTCGCCCTGGCCGAGTCGCTGGGCGCCACCGAGTGCCTGAATCCGAACGAGCACCCCGAGCCGCTGCACGAAGTGATCATCGATATGACCAACGGCGGCGTCGACTTCTCCTTCGAGTGTGTCGGCAACGTGCGCCTGATGCGTGCGGCGCTGGAGTGCTGCCACAAGGGCTGGGGCGAGAGCATCATCATCGGCGTCGCCGGGGCCGGTGAGGAGATCGCCACGCGGCCGTTCCAACTGGTCACCGGGCGGGTCTGGCGCGGCAGCGCCTTCGGTGGCGTGCTGGGGCGTTCGGAACTGCCGGGCATGGTCGACGAGTGGCTGTCTGGGCGCTTCGACGTCGACCCCTACATCACCCACAACATGACCCACGATCGCATCAACACAGCGTTCGATCTGCTCCACCGCGGTGAAGCGATCCGCTCGGTGATCCACTACCAGCCGCAGGAGACGATGACCGGTGATCTACCCGGCGTGACCCTCGGCGACAACAAGAAGACCCCCGAGCCGGCCTGATCACGGCGCCTTAGCTCGGCCCATGGTCGCAGGGACGCCCGACTCGTCAGAGTCGGGCGTTGGCGTGTCGGCCATCCAAAGCCGGAAGTCGGATGCGCGGCTTCAACTATTTTTAGATATGTTATATCATAACAAAAAATGATCAGGACAAAGCCAGCGACCGGATAGTCTGCGGCTCTACCGGCTCGCGGTCCGGGCCGCTTCGCTTCTGACAGCACCGAGATTTCCAGTGAGTTTCGGACACCACTCAGGCAGCCCATGTACAAGCCATTCATCAAAGCACTTCCCGGTGTTCTGGGCGTAATCGCAGCCGCGATCGCGCTTCCGGCACCTGCCCAATCCACCCACTATCCGCTGACACTGGACAACTGTGGCGTGACGTTACATGTCGCCGCGCCGCCTCAGCGGGTGGTCACGGTAGGTCAGTCAGCGACCGAAATCCTCTACTCGCTGGGGCTGGCCGACAGGGTGAAGGGAACCTCGGTCTGGTTCACGCCCGTGCTGGCAAAGTTTCGCAAGGTCGATGCCGGTATCGAGCGCCTGGCCGACAACGATCCGAGCTTCGAATCGGTGGTCAACCAGCACCCCGATCTGGTGGCGGCGCAGTACGAGTGGCATGTCGGCCCTACTGGCAGCGTGGGCACTCGTGAGCAGTTCGCGGAGCTGGGCATCGCGACCTACGTGATGCCTGCCGACTGCGATAGCAAGGACAATACGACCGGGGGTGACGGGAGGCGCACGGCCGCTTTTTCACCCGCTTCGGTCTACAAGGGCATTGCCCAGCTGGCGCAGATTTTCGATGTCGAGCCCGCCGGAGCGCGTCTGATCGCGTCGCTGAAGGCGCGTCAGGCGGATGCCGTCGCCAGAGCCAAGGCACTCGATCTGCCCAAGGATTTGTCGGCGGTCTTCTGGTTTTCGTCGCCGGATACCGGGGTGGCGCCCTATGTGGCCGGTCGCAAAGGGGCGCCGGGCTATATGATGAAAGTGTTGGGTATCCATAACGTCATCCGTTCCGACGACGAGTGGCCCACCGTCGACTGGGAGACCATTGCGCGTGCCGATCCGGACATCATCGTGATCGCCAGCATGGATCGCCGTCGCTACCCCGCCGATTCGGTGGCGGTGAAGCGTGCCTTTCTGCATCAGGACCCGGTGGCGCGGGAAATGAGGGCGGTGAAGCAAGGACACATCATCGAAATGAACGCTCACGCCATGAGCGCCACCCTGCGCACGATCTATGGGCTCGACACGCTGGTCGATGCACTGTCGACGATGTCGTTCACGCGATGACGGCAGTCGCCGTGAAAGTCAGGTCGTGCGGGTGGGGCCACTGGCTGTGGCTGGCGCCCTGTCTGATGTTCGGTGCGTTGCTGGCGGGTAGCGCGATCGGTGAGACCACGATCGCGCCGCAGACCATCGTCAAGGTGCTTGCCAATCGCCTCGCTGGCGCCCACTACGCCGTCGACCGTATCGATGCCGGCATCATCTGGAACTATCGCCTGAGTCGCTCCGTCATGGCAGGCTGCTGCGGCGCTGGGCTCGCGCTGGCCGGGGTGGTGCTGCAAGCGCTGCTGCGTAACCCCTTGGCCGACCCCTACCTGATGGGGATCTCCGCCGGCGCCTCGACCGGCGCCGTGCTGGTCGCCGTCGCCGGCTGGGGGGCCGGGGTCGTCACGCTCTCATCGGGCGCGATGGTGGGGGCGGTGGGGGCATTCATTCTGGTGACGCTACTCGCGGGAGCCGCTGGCGGCAGCGCGGGGCGCGGCAGCACGATGCCAGTTTCCGGCACGATCATTCTGGCGGGGATTGCCGGGTCCAGCCTTTTCAATGCGCTGACCGCCTTCATCATCGCCAGGTCGGCGAGCGCCGAGCAGGCCCGAGGGTTGATGTTCTGGTTGATGGGCAATCTTTCCGGTGTGCGCTGGGACGATACCCGGCTGGCGGTGCCCACGGCGCTGATCGGGCTATTGGTGTGTCTCTGGTATCGCCGGGCGCTCGATGCCTTTACCTTCGGTGCCGACAGCGCGGCTTCCCTGGGCATCGCCGTGCGCCGGGTGCGTGGCATCCTGATCGCTAGCGTGGCTCTGGTCACGGCGGTGATGGTGTCTCGGGTCGGCGCCATCGGCTTCGTCGGCCTGGTGGTGCCACACGCGGTGCGCATGCTCGTGGGCAGTCACCACGCTCGGCTGGTGCCGGTCTCGGCGCTGGCCGGGGCACTCTTTCTGATCGCCGCCGACATTGTCTCGCGCATCATCGTCGAGGGGCAGGTACTCCCGATAGGCGTGATCACGTCGCTGATCGGCGCGCCCTGCTTCGCCCTGATCTTACTGCGTGGAGCGCATACGAAATGAAGCTCGTCGCCGACGATGTCACGTTCTGGGTTCGGGGTCAGTACTTGCTCGAGGGGATCGATCTGACGGTTCACCCCGGTGAGAGACTGGGTCTGATTGGACCCAATGGCTCGGGCAAGTCGACCCTGCTACGGCTGCTTGCTGGTCTCGATAAGCCCAAGCGCGGGCGTGTCTTGCTGGACGAGCGCGACATTTCGCGCCTGTCGCGGCGCGACGTGGCACGCGCATTGGCACTGGTCGAGCAGCAGGCCACGACCGACGCGCGTATCGAAGTCCAGCAAGCTGTCAGCCTGGGGCGCACGCCCTTTCTCTCGCCCCTATGCCCGTGGCGTGACGAGGATGCACGTATCGTGGCACGCGCGCTGGATGCTGTCGGCATGGGGCATCTGGCGACGCGGCGCTGGCAGACGCTCTCCGGCGGCGAGCGTCAGCGTGCCCATCTGGCCCGGGCTCTGGCGCAAAAGCCGAGTCTGCTGCTGCTCGATGAGCCGACCAATCACCTGGATATCCATCATCAGCTCGCGCTGTTCCAACTGATCGAGCATCTGCCGTTGACCGTGATCATCGCGCTGCACGATCTCAACCAGGCGTTGGCCTGCGACCGTCTCGCATTACTCGATCGGGGGCGCCTGGTCGCCGTCGGGGCGCCCCACGAGGTGCTGACCGCCGCCCGGCTGCGACAGACATTCGGCGTGCACGCGGACATTCTGCATTTGCCCGATGAGCCGCTACCGGTGATGCGCTTTCGCCAGGCGGTATGAGGCGAGCCTCGCCGACGCCGCGATAGGCCCGCACGCGCAATGGCTGGATGAGTAAGAGCTACAACCGGCTCTCGAGGGCCGGTATCACCTCGAACAGGTCACCCACCAGCCCGTAGTCGGCGATGCCGAAGATCGGCGCCTCCTCGTCCTGGTTGATCGCCACGATCACCTTGGAGTCCTTCATCCCGGCGAGATGCTGGATCGCGCCGCTGATGCCCACGGCAATATACAGATCCGGCGCCACCACCTTGCCGGTCTGGCCCACCTGCAGGTCGTTGGAGGCATAGCCTGCGTCCACTGCGGCGCGCGAGGCACCGATCGCCGCCCCGAGCTTGGCGGCGACGCCGTCGAGCAGCTTGAAGTTCTCGCCACTGCCGAGGCCACGCCCGCCGGACACGATCACCCGTGCGCTGCCGAGTTCCGGCCCGCGGCTGGTGGCGAGTTCGTCGCCGACGAAGGTGGACAGCGTGTTGTCGACCACGATATCGAGCGCGCGGATCTCGGCGCTGCCGGTTTCCGCCACGGCATCGAAGGCGCTGGTGCGCACGCTCACCACCTTGAGTGGGGCATGGTTGCTCAGCGTGGCGATGGCGCTACCGGCATAGATGGGGCGCTTGAAGGTGTCGGGCGCCTCGATGGCGATGATGTCGGATATCTGCGGCACGCCCTTGAGCGCGGCGACTCGCGGCAGGATGTCCTTGCCGCTGCTGGAGGCGGCTGCGAGGAGGTGACTGTAGTTGTCCACGCAGGCGACGATCAGCGCCGCCATCGGCTCCGCCAGCTGGTAGGCATAGACCGCATGATCCGCCGTGAGGACCGCACGCACGCCGTCGAGACGGGCGGCGGCAGCGGCCACGGCGTCGATCCCCTCACCGGCCACCAGCAGGTCGACCTCTGCGCCCAGGGCGCGGGCCGCGGCGACCACGTGGGCCGTGGAGGCGGCCAGGGCGCCATCCCGATGCTCTACCACGATCAGTGTGCTCATGGACTCTCCTGTCACAGGACTTTGGCTTCGTGCTTGAGTTTGTCGACCAGCTCATCGACCGAGGCGACCTTGCTGCCCCCTTGTCGTGCCGCCGGGGTCTCGACCCGCTCGAGGCGCAGATAGCCGCTGGCGGCGAGGCCGAAGGTGTCGATTCCACGGCTATCGATGGGCTTCTTCTTGGCTTTCATGATGTCTGGCAGGCGCGCGTGGCGCGGCTCGTTGAGGCGCAGATCGGTGGTGATCACCGCCGGCAGGCGCAAGGCCAGGGTACGCAGGCCGCCGTCGACCTCGCGCGTCACCCGGACCTCGCCATCGGTCACCTCCAGGCGCGAGGCGAAGGTGCCCTGGCCCATGCCGGTGAGGGCGGCGAGCATCTGCCCGGTCTGGTTGTTATCGCTGTCGATCGCCTGCTTGCCTAGGATCACCAGCCCCGGCTGCTCCTCGGCGACGAGCCGGGCCAGCACTTGGGCGACCTCGAGCGAATCCAGTCTGTTCTCGCTCTCGACGTGGATGGCGCGGTCGGCGCCCAGCGCCAGCGCCGTGCGCAGCTGCTCCTGGGCCGCCTTGGGGCCGATGCTGACAGCCACGATTTCGCTGGCCACGCCACGCTCCTTGAGTCGCAGCGCCTCCTCCACCGCGATCTCGCAGAATGGATTCATGGCCATCTTGGTGTTGGTCAGATCGACATCGCTGTGATCCGGGCGTACCCGCACCTGGACGTTGTAATCGATGACCCGTTTGACACCGACGAGCACCTTCATGCGTATACCTCTCGAGTGGGGGGGAATCAGCGGATACCGGCGGCTATGTCCCAAGGTGTGGCGCCCTAGGGTACGGCCCGCCGGGTGTCGAACTGGTCGACCTGCGGGAAACTCATGTGGCGCTCTTCGCCGCTGGGGTCGCCGACGTGCGAAAGCGCGCGCGATGGCGGTCGGCAAAGCGCGCGATATCGCTCTCGTTGCAGGGCTGGCCGGTAAAGATGCGCACGTATTCGGCGATCCGGGTGATGCGCGTGTCCTTGCTCTCCTGGATATGCATGGAGATGTAGCCGATCTGCAGTAGATAGACGGTACGCGCCCGGGTATCGGCTTCCAGCTCGGGATAACCGAAGCGCGCGAACATCGCTTTCAGCGCACCCAGGCGTGCGCTGTCGGCCCGTTGGACGCGGGTAGCCACCGCCGGGTCCTGCAGGCTCCAGCTGCGCACGGCGTACTCGAACTCGGAATCGAAGATCGCCGGGTCGAACCAGCAGTCGAAGACGTTGAGTGTGGCTTCGACGATCGTCGCCGCGTAGCGCTCGCTCTGGGTGATCACGGCCTGCGTGTTCTGCGCCTCCCAGCGCGCCAGCAGCGCCTCCAGAATCTCCTCGCGATCCTTGAACAGCCAGTAAAAGCTGGTCCGCGAGGTCTTCAACTGCTTGGCCAGCGGCACGATCTTGACCGCACCGACACCGGCGCCGATCAGCAGCGTGTAGGCCGCATCGACCCAGGCCTTACGGTTGTTGGCGACTTCGTCTTTCACGAGCAATCCTCGATGGCGATGGGCGGGACGCTGAGCGTAGCAGGTCGTTGACTTCCCACGAACGCCCTGGCGCTTGCGCGGATGGCCGCGTTAGACCTTTCGTGTACACCAATGTCAATCCAGTTGACACTGGTGTACAGCGAGCGCTAGCGTGATGTCAACCCCATAACAACAAGGGTGCCCGACCGTGAAGAACGACCCTCTCCTGCAGCCGCTGACGATCAAGAATCTGACGCTCAAGAACCGCGTCATGCTGACCTCCCACGAGCCCGCCTATCCCGAGGACGGCATGCCCAAGGCGCGCTATCGCGCCTACCACGTCGAACGTGCCAAGGCCGGTGTGGCGCTGACCATGACCGCCGGTTCGGCGGCGGTATCCCGCGATAGCCCGCCGGTGTTCAACAACATCCTCGCCTATCAGGACGAGGTGGTACCGTGGATGCGCGAGCTGAGCGACGCCTGCCACGAGCACGGCACCGCGGTGATGATCCAGCTCACCCATCTGGGCCGTCGCACGCGCTGGGACAAGGGCGACTGGCTGCCGGTGCTATCGGCGTCCCATCACCGCGAGGTCGCTCACCGCGCCTATCCCAAGAAGGCCGAGCCGTGGGATATCGAGCGGGTGATCCAAGACTATGTCGACGCTGCCGAGCGCATGCATGCCGCGGGGCTCGACGGGCTCGAGATCCAGGCCTATGGCCATCTCATGGATCAGTTCTGGTCGCCCCTGACCAACGAACTCGACGGCCCCTACGGCGGCAGCCTGGACAATCGCCTGCGCTTCACCTTCGAGGTGCTCTCGGCGATTCGTGCCCGGGTCGGCGACGACTTCCTGCTGGGCGTGCGCTACACCGGCGACGAGTGTCTGCCCGGCGGTCTCGACGTCAATGACGGCATGGAGATATCCCGCCGGCTCAAGAACAGCGGGCTGATCGACTTCCTCAACGTGGTCAAGGGACACATCGACACCGATGCCGGTCTCACCGACGTCATCCCCATCCAGGGTATGCCCAGCGCACCGCATCTCGACCTGGCCGGCGACATCAAGCGTGAGGTCGACTTCCCCACCTTCCACGGGGCCAAGATCCAGGACGTCGCCACCGCGCGGCACGCCATCGCCTCGGGCAAGGTCGACATGATCGGCATGACCCGCGCGCACATGGCCGACCCCCACTTGATGCGCAAGGTGATCGAGGGGCGCGAGGAGGAGATTCGGCCCTGTGTCGGTGCCAACTACTGCCTCGATCGCATCTATCAGGGCGGCGCTGCCTACTGCATCCACAACCCGGCCACCGGGCGCGAGACGAGCATGCCGCACACCATTGCGCCGGCCGTGACGCGGCGCAAAGTGGTGGTGGTGGGTACCGGCCCCGGGGGGATGGAAGCGGCCCGGGTCGCCGCCGAGCGCGGCCACGAGGTGGTGGTGTTCGAGGCCGCCGACGCCCCGGGCGGGCAGATTCGCCTCACCGCCCAGAGCGAGCGTCGGCGCGAGATGATGGGCATCATCGACTGGCGCTACGAGCGCTGCCAGGCGCTGGGGGTCACCTTCCACTTCAACGTCTTCGCCGAGCAGGACGAGGTGGCCGCCGAGTCGCCGGACGTGGTCATCGTCGCTACCGGCGGGCTGCCCAACGAGCAGGCGCTGACCCAGGGCAACGAGCTGGCGGTGACCGGCTGGGACATTCTCTCGGGGCACGTCAAGCCGGGGCGCAATGTGCTGGTCTACGACGAAGCCGGGGATCACACCGCGCTGCAGGCCGCCGAGATCATCGCCAAGAGCGGGGCCCGGGTCGAGTACATGACCGCCGACCGCGCGTTGGCGCCCGAGGTGATGGGGATGAACCTGGTGCCCTACATGCGCTCGCTGCAGGTGCTCGATACCACCTTCACGCCGACCTTCCGACTGGTCGCGCTGCGCCGCGAGGGCGACGAGCTGGTGGCCTCGGTGGAGAGCGATTACACCCGGGTGGGCAAGGAGCGCCGGGTCGATCAGGTGGTGGTCAACTTCGGCACCCTGCCGATGGAGGATCTCTACGAGGCGCTCAAACCGCTGTCGAGCAATCAGGGCGCGGTGGACTACGACAAGCTGATCGTGGGTGACCCGCAGCCGATCGTGAAGCCGGCGGACGCGGCCGAGGGCTTCCAGCTGTTCCGTATCGGCGATGCGATCTCGCACCGCAACACCCATGCGGCGATCTATGACGCCCTGCGTCTGGTCAAGGATCTGTAAGCACTGCCGGCGGCGCCGGCCAGGGTGGCTGCTGCAGTCGCGACTCGAGACGCAAAACGCCTGCACCCAGCCTACGTCAGGGGCTCGACGGAGCCAACACGAGGGTTTTCCACCATGCCATTATCGACTTCCGACCTGGACGAGTTGCTTGCCCGGCGTCGCGCCGGCCACTCGCTCGAACAGCCCTTCTACACCGCCGATGACATCTTTCACGCCGATCTCGAACGCATCTTCCAGCGGCAGTGGCTCTTCGCCCTGCCGGCGTGCCAGCTGACCAAGCCGGGCAGCTATGTCAGCCTGCGCTTCGCCGGGGCCGGGGTGCTGATCGTGCGCGGTCAGGACGGTGTCATCCGCGCTTTTCACAACACTTGCCGCCATCGCGGGTCGGTGCTGTGCCAACCCGGCGACGGCCATCTGGCCAAGCTGGTCTGCCCCTATCATCAGTGGACCTACGAACTCGATGGCCGCCTGCTCTGGGCGCGCGACATGCCGGCCGACTTCGACCCCGAGGCGCACGCCCTCAAGCCGATCCACTGTCGTGAACTGTGCGGACTGGTGTTCATCTGCCTGGCGCGGCAGGCCCCGGACTTCGAAGCCTACGCCGCGCTCGCAGCGCCTTATCTGCAGGTCCACGATCTGGATCAGGCCAAGGTGGCGCATGTTTCGACCATCGTCGAGAAGGGCAACTGGAAACTGGTGTGGGAGAACAATCGCGAATGCTACCACTGCGGCGTCAACCACCCGTCGCTGTGCCGCTCCTTCTCCCCCGATCCGGCCGTCGCCGGCGTACTACCGGACGGCTCCACCCCCGAGCGCCTCGCCCAGCACTTCGAGCGCTGTGAGGCTGCGGGTATACCCTCCAGATTCCAGATTGCCGACAGCGGTCAGTACCGGCTGGCACGGATGCCGCTGGAGGAGGGCGCGGTCAGCTACACCCTGGACGGCAAGCCTGCGGTGAAGCGTCCACTGGGGCGCGTGGGGCTGGCCGAACCGGGTACGCTGCTGAAATTCCACTATCCGTCGATGTGGTCGCACTACCTGCCGGACCATTCGCTGACCTTCCGCGTCAACCCGATCAGTGCCACCGAGACCGAAATCACCACCACCTGGTTGGTGCACAAGGATGCCGTCGAAGGGGTCGACTACGATCTCGACCGGCTGACCGAAGTGTGGCTGCGTACCAACGACGAGGATCGTCAGGTGGTCGAGAACAACCAGCTCGGCATCCTCTCGCTCGGCTACGAGCCCGGGCCCTACTCCCATATCCAGGAAAACGGGGTGGAGCAGTTCGTCGAGTGGTACTGCGAGGCGCTCGCTACCCCGGTGAGCGGTACGCGCCTGCGGGCGGTGGAGATCTGAGATGGGTGCACTCGCCTCCGGGACGCCGCCGACGTTCTGGCACGACAGTGAAATACTCGAGTGCGTCTCGGTACTGCCCGAGGCGCCCAATGTGGCCACCTTCTGCTTCCAGGCGCCCTCGGGCGGGCTGTTCAGCTTTCTACCGGGCCAGTTCCTGACCCTGGAGTTGCCGACCGCCGAGGGTATCGTCCATCGCACCTATACCATCTCGTCGTCGCCCTCGCGGCCGATGTCGCTGACCATCACGGTCAAGGCGCAGAGCGATTCGATAGGGACGCGCTGGATGCTCGATCACCTGCAGCCGGGCATGCGCGTGAAAGCGATCGGGCCGGGGGGCCGCTTCTCGCTGGACGATGCCCCGGCCAGGAAGTACCTGTTCATCTCGGCCGGCTCGGGCATCACGCCGATGATGTCGATGACCACCTATCTCTACGATCAGGGTCGCGATCCCGACATCGTCTTCGTCAACTGCGCGCGGCGCCCCTCGGAGATCATCTTCCGCGAGCGCCTCGAACATATCGCCTCGCGCGTCACCGGTATCGAGCTGCGGTGGGTGGTCGAGCAGACCGACCGCTATACCCCCTGGACCGGCTATCAGGGGTTCTTCAACCAGCTCATGCTGGGGCTGATGGCGCCGGATTACCTCGAGCGCGAAGTCTTCTGCTGCGGTCCCGAGCCGTTCATGCAGGCGGTGCGCGATGCGCTGGTAGGGCTCGGCTTCGATCTCGAGAATCACTATCACCAGGAGAGCTTCGACGCGCCGCTGCCCGAGACCAGCGACGTGCCCGACAGCGTGGTGCTCGACGAAGAGAGCCGCGCCGAGATCGCGTTCTCGCGCTCGGCGGTGACACATCGCTGCAGTGAGACCGAGACCCTGCTCGGCGCGGCCAAAGCCGCGGGTGTGTTGATCCCCTCTGGCTGCACCTTCGGGGTCTGCGGCTCGTGCAAGGTCAAGAAACTGGCGGGAGACGTGCACATGGTGCACAACGGCGGCATCACCGATGCGGACATCGAGGCCGGCTATGTGCTGGCGTGCTGCTCTCACCCCCGTGGCGCGGTAGTGATCGATGCCTGATCCGCCGGGGCTCGCTCAGCGCGGCGAGCGTCGCCCAGTGCGCATGCTCTGAATGCTGTACGAAAAGTCGACGAGCGAATGCCGTTTTCGTGCAACACCGAGGGCAGCGACAAGATCCGCGCATAGCGTGGCTGAAAAAACCGATAACAAGTGCCGATGAAGCAAAACAAGATAACTAAACAACGGATTTTGCTCAGGAGTGATCCTATGAACGTTGCCACCTTTGCGGCGCCTCCCGACAGCGCTGTCGTCAGTGCCGACTGCTTGAACCTTGCCGATCTCGATGCCGGTGGTATCAACGCAACGGCCGAACCTATCAACGCAGCGGCCGCATCTCACCCGCGACGAGGCGTCATGTCGATGGCCGCCTGTCGGTGTGGCGGTGAGGCGGTCGACGGCACCGAGCTGACCACTGCCGGGAGGAACCTGTCATGACCAAGCAGCCTGACGACGCGGCGCAGCCGGGAAGCCGCGAGGGAATTCGTAGCCCCGAGGGGGCGACGACGCTGATCAATACCGACTATGTCATCGGCCAGGACAACGTCTCGACCCGAGCCTTCGGGATCAATGTCGATCTGCATGGCAAGGTCTTCACCGTCTCGTCGCTGGTGATCCTGGCCTTCGTGTTCCTGGTGCTGGCATTCCAGAACCAGGTCGAGCCGGTGCTCAACGGCGTGCGCGATTGGCTCACGGGCAACCTGACCTGGGTCTTCCTGCTGGGCGCCGATATCTTCGTGCTGGTGTGTATCGGCCTGATCTTCTCGCCGCTGGGGCGGATTCGCCTGGGAGGGCCTGACGCCAAACCCGACTACAGCTACTTCGGCTGGTTCGCGATGCTGTTTGCCGCGGGCATGGGTATCGGTCTGGTGTTCTACGGCGTTTCCGAGCCGATGTCTCACTTCGACAGTTCGCTGAACGGCAGTGCCTATGCGCCGCTCGGTGGGGCGAAGGGTGACGAAGCGGCCGCGCTGTCCTTGGGCATGGCCGCGACCATCTACCACTGGGGGCTGCACCCCTGGGCGGCGTACAGTCTGGTGGCGCTGGCCCTGGCGCTGTTCTCCTTCAACAAGGGGCTGCCGCTGACCATGCGTGCGGTCTTCTATCCCATCCTGGGTGAGCGTATCTGGGGCTGGCCGGGGCACTGCATCGATATCCTGGCGGTGTTCTCGACGCTGTTCGGGTTGGCGACCTCGCTGGGCTTCGGGGCCGCGCAGGCCTCGGCGGGTCTTCACTATCTCTTCGGCATTCCCAATACCAACACCACCATGACCCTGCTGATCTTCGCGATTACCGGGATCGCCCTGATCTCGGTGCTGTCGGGGCTGGACAAGGGCGTGCAGCGGCTATCGATGATCAACATGGCGCTGGCGTTCCTGCTGCTGCTGTTCGTCTTGATCGTCGGACCAACGCGGATGATCGCCACCGACTTCTTCACCAACATCGGCTCCTATCTCGAGTACATGCCGGCGCTGTCGATGCCGTTCGATCGTGCCGATGAAGGCTACAGCCAGGCCTGGACGGCGGTCTACTGGGCCTGGTGGATCTCCTGGTCACCGTTCGTCGGCATGTTCATCGCACGTGTCAGCCGCGGTCGCACCGTGCGCGAGTTCCTGATCTCGGTGATGCTGGTGCCGACCCTGGTGTCGATTCTGTGGATGACCGCCTTCGGCGAGACCGCCATTCATCAGCAACTGGTCGACGGCTTCCAGGGCGTGCAGAACGCCGCGCTCGAACTCAAGCTGTTCGTGATGCTGGATCAGCTCCCGCTTTCCACCATCACCTCGGTGCTGGGTATCGTGCTGGTGATCGTGTTCTTCGTCACCTCCTCGGACTCCGGGTCGCTGGTGATCGACTCCATCACGGCCGGCGGCAAGGTCGATGCGCCCACCTCGCAGCGCGTGTTCTGGTGTCTGATCGAGGGTGCCATTGCCACGGCCCTGCTGCTGGGCGGTGGGCTCGGTGGACTGCAGGCGGCGGCCGTCTCGACCGGGCTACCCTTCACCATCGTGCTGATTGTCGCCTGCTACGGGATCGTCAGAGGGTTGATGACGGAGCCACGCCAGCGCAAGGCGGCGCGCGTTCCCGCGAGCTGACGACGCACCGCGAATCAGCGTCGGCGGCGCCAATGTCGCCGACGCTGCCTGATTCAAGCGCGCAGCGCGCGGATGGGCAGCCGGCTCAACCCATAGAGCCCGAAGCTCAGCGCGGCGATGCAGGAGGACGCAGGCAGGTTGGCGTAGTAGGAGAGCAGCAGCCCGCCGAGCGATTCCAGCAGGGCCAGCAGGGCGGTGAGCCCCATCCCCAACCCGACACGACCACACCACGCCTGGGCCGCGGCGGCGGGGCCGACGAAGATGGCAAAGCTCAGTAGCGAGCCGATCACCGGCACGGCGATGGCCGCCGCGGCACCCACCAGCAGCAGAAAGAGCGTATCGAGAGTGGCCACCGGAATGCCCTGGGCGCGCGCTGCCTGCGGGTTGAGGCTGGCGAAGCGCAGTGGCCGAAAGATCGCGCCGAGGCCGAGCAGCACGCCCGCCGAGGTGATCGCGATCCAGCGAATCTGCCCGGCATCGATACCGAAGACGCTGCCGAAGAGAATCCCGATCGCGGCATTGGCGTTGGCGCTGTAGAGATTGACGAAGAGCGCGCCGAGCCCGAGCGAGAACATCAGGATCATGCCGACGCTGACGTCGCGCTCGCCCATGTCGCGCCCCGTCCAGGCCATGACCAGCGCCGCGCCCATGACGAAGAGCAAAAGCCCCAGCATGGGGTCGACCCCGGCCAGCGAGGCCCCGGCGGCGCCGGCAAAGCCGATATTGCTCAGTGCGTGCGAGGCGAAGGCCTGACGGCGCAGCACCACGAAATAGCCCACCAGTGAACCCATCAGCGCAATCAGCGTGGTCGCCACGAAGGCGTTGCGCATGAACGCGAACTGCAAAAACTCGGGCATAAGAGAGTCGATCCTAGCGCGTAGAGATGGGGTAGCGATTGCCTAGAGAAAAGGCGTACATCCGGGAGAGCGCGTCAGGCGGCTGGCGCGTCGGCGAAGACGAAGCGGCGCCCGCCGTCGCGGATGACCCGCACGGGCGTGGCATAGAGTTCGCTCAGCGTCTCGTCGCAGATGATCTCGTCGACGCTGCCAATGCGCCCGCGCCCCTGGGCGAGATAGAGCACCCGATCGCAGACGCGCAGTACCGGATTGATATCGTGGGTACTGAAGATCACGGCGATGCCGCGCCGGGTGAGATCGGCGGCCACCGCGACGATCCAGTCGCGGGCGGCGGGGTCGAGCTGCGAGAGCGGTTCGTCGAGCAGCACCAGCCGGGGGCGATTGACCAGCGCCTGGGCGATGAGCAAGCGCTGGCGCTGACCGCCGGAGAGCGTCGAGAGCCGGCGCGTGGCGAGGTCTTTGGCACCCACGGTGTCGAGCGCGGCATCCACCGCGGCCCGCGCACGCCGGCGGCTGCCGGGCAGCGGCAGGCCCAGCCGATGCGCC
This sequence comes from Gammaproteobacteria bacterium MFB021, assembly GCA_000737985.1. Taxonomy (GTDB): domain Bacteria; phylum Pseudomonadota; class Gammaproteobacteria; order Pseudomonadales; family Halomonadaceae; genus Salinicola. The sequence goes on from JNVT01000100.1 coordinate 42,022, forward strand.
TGGAAGGCGGCGCTGACGAACTCGCGGCCGATCAGGGCGTCATCGTGGGCGAGCGCCAGCGCCTGCGGCACATAGGCGATCTGACGGCGCATTCGGCTCGGCGTGCCACCCAGCACCTGGATCTCGCCGTGCCGAGGCGGGATCAGGCCCAGGATGGTTTCGAACAGCGTCGTCTTGCCCGCGCCGTTGGGGCCGACCAGTGCGGTGAAGCTGCCGGGTGCGATCTGGAACGAGACATGCTTGAACGCCAGCGCCGCGCCTTTACCCGCGGCCAGGCCGCGGGCTTCGATCATCGCTGGGCTAGCGCTTGCCCCCTCAGCCACGCTTGGCGCCAGCCTCGGCCTTGTCCAGCGCCGCATGGATGGCATCGAGCTGGCGCACCTGCCAGGCGGCGTAGTCCTCGCCGTGCAGCGGGATGGCGCTGACGCCGACGGTGGGAATGCCAGCTTGCTTGGCCGTGGCGACCTGGCTCTCGGTCAGCCGGTTGTGCACCTGCTGGTTGTAGATCAGCAGGTCGACCTCGTGCTGTTCGAGCGCCTGAGTGAAGGTCGCGACCTGGTGGGCGCTGGGCTGATGGTTGTCCATCGAAGCGAACTGAATGTCGTGGTAGCGGTTGGCGTAGCCGAGCAGCGCGATCATGTAGCTGTAGACCGGCACGGTGGCGGTCACGCCGAGGTTCGGATGGTCCGCGATCAGCGACTGCACGGCGCCGTAGACCGGCGCCAAGCGCTGCTCGAAGGCCTGCAGATTGGCGCGGTAATCCGCGGCGTGCTGCGGGTCGAGGGTCTCCAGCGCCGAGGCGACACGGCTCGCGGTGGCGAGCATGATTCGCGGCGAGTAGAAGAGATGCGGATTGTTGTCGGCCATCACCAGATGGCTGCCGGCGTCGCTTGCGCGAATCACCTGGCGCTGCTGGCTCTGGGTGCTCTCGAGCAGCGGCTCCATCCAGCCATCGAAGCCCAGGCCGTTGAGCACGACGAGATCGGCAGCTTGTAGCTGCCGGGCGATCTGCGGATCGGCGCGGAAGGCGTGGGGATTGACCTCGGGGCTATCGAGTAGCGAGACCACGTCGACATGATCGCCGCCGATCGTCTCGATCATGCTGCCGTAGCTACTCTCCGCGGCGACGGCGTGAATGGCGGCCTGGGCCTGGGCGGTGGCGCTCAGGCAGAACAGCGCCAGCAGGGTGAGGGGCAGGCGGAGGGAAAATGAGCGTGAGCGGCGAAAACGGTGTGACGAGAACATGATGAAAGTGACTCCTGATGACTGATGGGGTGAAGCGCCTCATGCCAGCGGCGACGACTCGGAAGAGAGCTCGAGTTCGATATCGACTTGGCATATTTACGTTATAACATAACAAAACAGAGCGATAGCAAGACTGACACGATGGCGCCGATGCCGCATGCGCCGGACGCTCGATCTGGATGCCGTGCAAGTTGCAGATTGCAGGTCGCGGGTCGCTGCCCGCGATGGAGGCTCAGTCGCGCTGCCAGCTCGCCCCGGTCAGGTCGCAAGAGACCTGCCACAGCCGCTCCTCCACCGCGCGGTCGCGGGCGGCCTCGCTGCGGTGGGCGGGCTTGGGCGCACCGCGGGTCTCGCCGAGCCCGTTGGGGCCGAAGTAGTCGCCGTTGTGGACATCTTCGGCGAGGGCCGCATGCAGCGTGGGCCGGGCGCCGTCGGCGGCGGATTGGCTGATCAGCGGCAGCAGCAGTTTGAAGGTGCGCCCCAGCAGCGGGCGGCTCTTCACGCCGCTGTCGAACAGCGCGGTGCGCGATAGTCCCGGGTGCGCGGCGACACTCACCAGCGGCCAGCCCTCGGCCTCGCTGCGCCGCGCCAGCGCCTGGGCGAACAGCAGCATGGCGAGCTTGGACTGGCGATAGCCGCGCCAGGGATCGTAGTCGCGCGCGGCGTCGAGATTGTCGAAGTCGATCCGGCCGCTGCGGTGGGCCAGGCTGGAGAGCTGGACCACGCGGGCCGGGGTAGCCGGGCCAGCGGCCAGCAGCAGCGGCAGCAGCAGGCTGGTGAGCAGGAAGTGGCCCAGGTAGTTGACCCCGAACTGACGCTCGAAGCCGTCGCGGGTGGTCTCACGGCTGGGCGGGGCGAGCAGGCCGGCGTTGTTGATCAATCGGGCCAGCGACCCCTCCTGCTGACGCAGCAACTCGGCGAAGGCGCGCACGGAGTCCAGCGAGTCGAGATCGAGCAGCTCGAAGCGCACCTGCGCGTGCGGATGCTGCGAGCGCACGGCGTGGCAGGCGAGGCGCCCGCGCTCTTCGCTGCGCGCGGCGATCACCACGCGATAGCCCGCTGCCGCCAGGCCCTTGGCGGTCTCCAGCCCCAGCCCGGCGGTGGCGCCGGTGACCACGGCGAGTGGCGCGTCGGCGGTGTGAGTCTTGGCGATCATCGAGCTGGCTCCGGTATCGGACTATCTTTTGAGTGTCAGCCTGCAGGCTGGGCCGTTGAGACCGCCCATCGCGGCACCTCTAGCGTGGCGGCAGGCGGACATATCAGCAAGCCTTGATACTCAGGGATACCCTGTTTCAGCAGTCATGAGGGGAGTGAAAGATGGCAACGAGAAGTCTGATCGGGCGTAGCTGGATCATCCTGATGGCGTTCGGCGTGGTCGCCGTGATCTTCGGCGCGATCGCGATCTTCAAGCCGCTGGGAGCGATCGCCGCGCTGACCTGGATCATGGGCATCCTGGCGCTGGCGGAAGGCATCACCACGCTGGTGACCACGGCCACCGCCTATCGTGGCGCCGGTAAGGGCTGGCTGATCGGTTATGCGCTGTTCTCGGTGCTGTTCGGCCTGCTCGCGATCTTCGACCCGCTCTCCATGGCCAGCGCGCTGCTGGTGCTGGTGGGTATCTGGCTGGTGATCGCCGGGGTGTTTCGCCTGCTGCTCGCACTGCGCATTCGCCGCCCGGTACCGGGCCAGGGCTGGACCGCTCCCGGCGAGGGCTGGACCGTACTCAGCGGGGTGCTGGCACTGCTGCTGGGTATCCTGCTGATCGCCAGCCCGCTGAGCGGCCTGGTGGCCACCGCGCTGTGGATCGGCGTCGTCGCGCTGATCTACGGGGTGATCCAGATCATCGCCGCGCTGCGCGTGCGCAAGGCGTTTTCCGGCCTTTGAGGGGAGCCCCGCCGTCGCCGGGTCGCGGGACACCCGGCACGGCAGGGTCGAGCGTGTTTCAGCTCACTTGGGCATCAGCACCCACATCTCGCCACGCTGCTTCATGCGGCTGGCGGCCTCGCCGGCGGCGTCACCGTGGCCCCAGTAGAAGTCCGCGCGCACCGCACCCTTCACCGCGCTGCCGGTATCCTGCGCCACCATCAGGCGTTGCAGCGGCTGCTGCGAGAGCGGCTGGGTGGTGGAGAGAAACACCGGCGCGCCGAGCGGGATCTCGCTGGGGTCCACCGCGATGCTGCGTTCCGAGGTGAGCGGCACCCCCAGCGCGCCCACCGGGCCGCTGCTGTCGGAGAGCGCCTGGTCGCCGGTCAGCTCGCGGAAGAACACCATGCGCGGATTGACGTTGAGCATCTCTTCCACCTGGCTCGGGTGGCGCCGGGCCCAGGCGCGCACGCCGGGCAGCGTGGCCTCGGCGGGGGTGATCTCGCCGCGGTCGATCAGCCGCTTGGCGAAGGAGCGAAACGGCTGATTGTTGGTGCCGGCATAGGCCACGCGCATGGTGGTGCCATCGGTCATCTCGATGCGCCCCGACCCCTGGATCTGTAGATAGGCTGCCTCTACCGGGTCATCGACCCACACCAGCTCGGTGCCGTTGAGATCGCCGCTGCGCATCAGCTCGCGGCGGGTCGGGCCGACGTGGGTGTGCTTCTTCCAGTACTTCGGATACTCGTAGAGCGGCGTCTGGTAGGGGCCGCCACGCACCCGCGAGCCGCGCAGGATCGGCTCGTAGTAGCCGGTGATCAGCCCGGTGGAACTGCCGTCGCTGTTGGTCACCCGGTAGGGCGTGAAGCGGGTCTCGAAGAATTGCTGGATCGCCTGGGCGTTGAGCGGGTCGACCGATTTCGCATCGGCGCACACCCCCTGCCACAGCGGCTTACGCGCCAGCCGGGTGCAGCTTTCACGAAAGGCGCTCCACGCCGCCATCGGCTGATCCCGGCTCCAACCGGGCAGATGCTGCCAACTGGTGGCGCGATCCTGGCGCTCGACCCGGGTCTCGGCATCGCCGCTCGGCGCCACGCTGGTGATCGGCGCGCTGCTGCAGCCTGCCACAACCAGCGCCAGCAGCAGGCTCCCCAGCAGTGCCGCATGCCGGCGCAGCGCAGCCACCGGCCGGCAGCGCGAGCGAGGCGCCGAAAGAGACACCGATAGCGGGCAAGACGACGCGGAAAAAGGCAGCGCGGGGAAAGACGACGCCGGGGAAGACGACACGGGAGAAGAAGCGGCGGCGCGCTCGGCTGACAGCATACGGTTTCGATCCTTGAACACGGTAAGGTGGCGGCGCGGCGGGGCCCAGGTGCTGTTTGAAAAGTACTGCGCTCGCCCATGCGGCGTTAAAAATCGGCTCAAAATGCTCATTTACACCCTGTAAACTCCGCGTTTTCGCCGATTTTTGCCTTGCCTGGCCTTTGCTCGTCGACTTTTCAGACAGCACCTAAGTCGCCAATCCGCGAGCATATCGCCACCATCTGCCAGCGTCGAGACGCCGCCGTGCCGAGGCCTAGCCCTGCCCCTCGTTCGGCTGCGGCATTACACTATGCTTTTTCCCGCGGCAGGAACGCGCCATGACCCATGTCATCTCCATCCAGAGCCACGTCGCCTACGGCTATGTCGGCAACCGCGCCGCGGTCTTCCCGCTGCAGCGGCTGGGGCTGGAAGTCACCGCCATCAACACGGTCCAGTTCTCCAACCACACCGGCTACGGCGCCTTCACCGGCGAGGTGTTCTCGCCCGCCCATCTGCGGAATGTGCTCGACGGCGTCGAGTCGCTGGTCGGTCTGGGCGGCGTGGACGCGGTGCTCTCCGGCTACATGGGCGACGAAGGCATCGGCCGTGCGGTGCTCGACAGCGTCGACCGGGTCAAGCAGGCCAACCCCGAGGCGCTCTACTGCTGCGATCCGGTGATGGGCGATGTCGGCCGCGGCTTCTTCGTGCGCGAAGGTATCCCCGAGTGGATGCGCGACCACGCCATCCGCCGCGCCGATATCGTCACTCCCAACCAGTTCGAACTCGGCTTCCTCGCCGGGCGCGAGATTCACACCCTGGACGACGCCCTTGCCGCCACCGCGGCGCTGCGGGCCCAAGGCCCGCGGGTGGTGCTGGTCACCTCGCTCGAGGTGGCGGACGACGACGCCGGCCATATCGGCATGCTGGTGGATGCCGCCGGCGGCAGCTGGCGCATCGCCACGCCCAAGGTCGACTTCGCCATTCCGCCCAACGGCGCGGGCGACTTCACCGCCGCCATGTTCCTGGCCCAGAGCCTGCGCGCCGGGCTCGGCGACGAAGGCCCGGCGCGGGCGCTGGAGCAGACCGCCGCCGCGGTGCAGATGCTGTTCGAACACACCCGCCGCGCCGGCACCCGCGAACTGGCGATGATCAGCGCCCAGCACGATATCGTCTCACCGACGGTGACCCTGCACGCCGAGCGCCTGCGCTGACCGATGACCCTTACGGAGACACCCCAGCCGCCGCTCTACCTTGGCATGGCGATGTGGGCCAACAACGATTGGCGCGGCAGCCTGCTGCCGGCCCACGGTGACGCTGGCCTGGCCGACTACGCCCGGGTGTTCAACGCGGTGGAGGGCAACACCACCTTCTACAGCGGCCTGCCCAAGGCGGAGACCATCGCCGCCTGGGCCGCCCAGGCGCCTTCGACCTTTCGTTTCTGCTTCAAGCTGCCGGGCCAGCTGACCCACGCCAAACGCCTGCGAGAGATCGACGACGAGTTCGCCCGCTTCGTCGACGGCCTCGGCCCGCTGGCGGATCGGCTCGGCCCACTGATGGTGCAACTGCCGCGAGATTTCGGCCACGCCGAGCTGCCGGCGCTGGCGCAGCTACTCTCGCGCTGGCCGCCGGGCCTGCCCTGCGCAGTGGAAGTGCGGGAGCTTGAATTTTTCCACAAGGGATTGGCAGAGCAGTCACTCAACCGCTTGTTGATAAGTCAAGACTTGGATCGCGTGATGCTCGATGTTCGCGCGCTATTTGCCACCCCCGCAGGGCTTGACAAAAAGCTCGCAGCCGCTCAAGGCGAAAAGCCGAAAGTCCCATTACACGTGCTCTCCACGGCGGTCAACCCTGTCGTGCGCTTCATCGGACACTTCGATGAAGCGATCAACGCAGCGCGCTTTGCGCCGTGGATAGAACGGCTTAGCCTGTGGATAAAACAGGGGAAAACCCCTTTTCTCTTTGTGCATACGCCGGATAATCGCCAGGCGCCGGAGCTGGCGCGACAGTGCTACAGCCGGCTCGCCGAGCGGGTTGCGCTACCCCCGCTGGCCGAGTTCGCCGGTGACCGGCAGGAATCCCTGTTCTGAGTGGCGTGCCCCCACTAGAAACACCGGCGGCACACCCTGCCTTGGTTGATCTTCACGTTAAGGTCAAATCCCGGTAGGGTGAAGAAAAGTTAACAACAGGCAATGCCCGTGTCCGGCCCAACCTACGCCATTGGCGAACTCGCGCAGCAGTTCGACGTTACCACCCGCACCATCCGCTTCTACGAGCAGGAAGGCCTGCTTTCCCCCGAGCGCCGCGGCAAGACCCGCGTCTATCGCGACAAGGACCGCGTGCGCCTCAAGCTCGCCCTGCGTGGCAAGCGGCTCGGCTTCTCGTTGATCGAGATACGCGAAGTGCTCGATCTCTACGACGACCGTAACCACGGCAGCGTGCGCCAGCTAGAACGCATGCTCGAAATTCTCGCCGACAAGCGCGCCAACCTCGAACGCCAGCTCGAAGACATCCGCGCCATGCAGCGCGAACTCGATCAGGTCGAAGCACGGTGCCAGAGTGCGTTGGGTGAGTTGAAGGCATCCGAGCGCTCCTGAACCTGGCCTCTCTCGTTATGCCAAGCAGGCAGTGACACTCCCACCCCCTAAATAATCCTCGGTTTCCAACGCACCAGTGCCCCTCCCCTGACGCCACGATTGATTAATGCTTTCGTGGCGTTGTCTCTAATGTAATGCTTGGTTACTGTGCGTAGAACAGCACAAGAAATGGCTTACAAGGTCACAAGCTCACAAGGGACAGCCGCGCTGGGATGATGAGAACCATCGTCATCCTCCATGGCTGGCGGTAGCGTGGCTGCCTTCCTCAATAGCTAACCGGACGATCCGTCGCCATATGACTGTATCTATGAACAGTTATATCAGATCGAGCAACACGCGCGAGCACGCAAATTCTGCGAAGCACGTCGAATTATTCTGAGACCCCTCTAAGATCAACAAGTTAAGTGGGGAACGACCGGCTAGATAAGACTATTAAACGCGCGAGCTCGTGCAAGTGGAAAAGCGAGCGGATTATCTAATACTTGTTAGTTTCAGAAAAGGAAGTTTTGTGCCTTATCATTTACAGAAAAAGTTATCCGTTCCTATTGAGCGTGAATATGAAGCTTGGATCATTCAAGGGATTGAAAATTATCTTAATTCCCTGGGGGTAAGATACGGGGTTTGGGCAGTCTCACCACAAGATGAGACTGCGTGGCCGTCAGATCAATCTCTATACGTGCATTCAAAACTGATTGGCTTGCAGATGAAACAGGCAAAAATGGCATCTGGACCAATCTCCACTGACAGACTCAAGTGGTCTTTACACCAACCAGCAGGCCAGTTTGAGTTAATTCAGCAGCATTCGGAAATTTTCTATTGTCTGCCAACGTTTATTAACCAGGATCTACGACGTTCCGCCCTCGACCATTGCTTGTTCTGGCGCCCCAGATCAGATCGAAATTATAACGTCTGGTTTGATAATGCTGCGGCAAGGACGCCCTACAAATCTGAAAAAAATGCGATGAGATGGGGCGCCTTCTACGAGTCTATAATTTCCTGTAATTCTGGCATATATGTGGAGAATGAAATTCAGGCAATGGGACGAGTAGAGAGTATACGGCGAGATTTTTACGAATTTGTTTACCTCCAAGAGCAAAAAGCTCCAGCAGAGTCTCACCTTTATTTGTTCTCAATTGGTCTGAAAAGCTAACACATCGCGTCACTCGGACGCACTAAAGTGCGCCTGTGCGCTCAGATTTTAGGCAAATTGAAGAAGCATACAAATCATGAGTAAAAAAACAGAAAATGCTCTTGTCGCAAGAGGGTTTGATACAATATTAGCTAAGACGTTGGCCGCAAGTGGTTATACGCTAGGTAAGCTTAAAACCATGCAAGTTGATGACCTCATTTCTATAGGTATTAATGAGCACCTTGTGGCTAAATTGATGAAAGAGCCTAGACCAGCGATTCCACAAGATATTCTGTGTAATGTTCTCTTCAATAACCGAAGAACATGTTGCATCTGTCGAGATGCCTCGAAATCGGTAGTGGTTCATCATATTGTCGAATGGTCTAAATCGAGAAGTCACGCAGAAGAAAACCTATCAGTTTTATGCTTAGAGCATCATGATCTTGCACATACCACAAAGCATCTAAGTCAAAACCTTACTGCTGATGAGATTCTATTTAATAAAGAGCTATGGGAATCTCAAGTTTGCCTAATTGATTCTCAAACGTTACTTCGCTTAAGAAGAGAGCGTAGTGTTGCTCGTTGGGATTGGATAAATATTCCTCGAGTGTTCGAAATTTTTTCAGATTGTATTGTTGAATTTGAGCCATCTCCAGTGATTGATAAATTAAAAAAAGATAAGGTTATTGATGGTAGAGGGATGTTGTTGGATGAATCCCTTTGGGAATGTGGCAAGAGCAACCAGCATTACTTTATTGACTTTGGTGGCGGGTATGAGATTGCCTCATATCTTGGTGGTGTTCTTGAAGCTATTATTCAGGGTCTGCCAATAATTGATATTACTTCCATGCTTCAACATAGAGGTCAGATTAGGTCACTTGTTACATATGGTAGCTATATTGGTGTCCAAGCACCGTTTTATTTTTCAACGATAGAAAGTCATGGTGATCATAGGCAAGAAATAAGAAGGGCTTACTATCAAGGTTATGGAGTTAAAATTGAGTTCACATACCAACCATGGTTTTGTACTAGTTCAAGTGCAAAATATAGTGGAATGTCTGGTAGGAAAGTGCAGACAGTATTTGGCTTTGTTCGTGATATTTCCTCAATCGACGGTGAGCTGGTTATATCTATCTCGTGCTTAGCTGCTGGAACTGGCTTCAAAACCCATGAAGGAAGAGTTCTCCCGAACTACGAAAAATATACCTAACAAACAATTCAACAGTGATTCGCAACTCTTGGCGCTCTCACTTCGAGTTGATTTAAATGTTAATGGAAAATTGTTCAAGTTCAATGGTTGCGCTGCTCACACGTTAATTGGGTGTTATGTATAGCGTATTGGAGGAAAATGCGTGACTGAATGCGAATATGTTGATGGTAGGCCCTTTTACGACCAAGACTGGTCCCCTTTTGATAAAATATTCATAGACTTCATTACCCAATATACGCAATTGATGATGGGGTATGTGATCAAAAAAGAAATATTCTCATCCTTTCCGTACAATCTTCCCCCTTATCACCTGTTCCCTACCTTGGGCTTGAAAACTAAGGCCTTAAGGGACGAAATGATCCGACGCGGAATAGACACATCAAAGATTGATTCCGAAATGCCTGAAGATGTTCTCGGGTCTTTGAGTGACTACACAGTGGAAAATATGACAAAGGAGCAGCAATTAGTGAGTGCTCTTTTTAACTCCTTTATGTCAATGAGTAGGTATGGTTTGAAATTGGAAGAGCACATTTTTCCGGGTTTTGAGAATATTCACGCTGCTCAAAATATAATCTCCATTTGTTCGATATCCGAGGGGTTTATTGTTTCTAGTTTGTCTTATCTGCTGTATAAAGACACAAAGTTTCTAGAAAGTAGATACCCAAAAGAACAGGTTGGGAATGATATTGATCTAGTCGTCGATAAAGCTGTTTTTGGCCTCACGAAAGGTTCGTTTGTTAAAAATTTAGAGGCTATAGAAAACGCACTGGGTATAAGCATTGGATTAGATGAGAAATGGAAAAATAAATTAAAAGATATTTTTCTTGTCAGGAACTTGTATGTTCACAACAATGGGGTTGTTAATAGTCACTTTAAAACAATGTCTAATAACTATAAGAGTGCTGTTAAGGGGGGTAGGCTAGTTCTAGACGAGTCTCAAGTTGAAGATATGTTGGATATCCTGACTGATACTATGTATTTGTTTTACCGGGCCGCATCATTGGTCTGTTTAAATAAATCGGAAAAGCAGCTTGTAAAGGGTGCGACCCCTATGGTCTATGCATAACAAGGAGGTCAGCGAGACCACTTTCCGGGCCGCCTTCGGATCGACTCCAAAGTTTTACTTTATCAGCGGCGTTAAATACATGGGGAGCGTCATGGAAGATGATGAGTTTATTGAAGAAAGAGTCGCTGCGCTGGAAGAATCTATAGCATATTTTGGTTCTGAAAACAAACCTGAACGTGAGCGGTGGGTCGTTCAGGCGTTTCTAGAAAATATGAACATTCAATACGCTGAAGGAGATGTTGTCTCTCCAGACGAAGATCCTCCCGACGTTATAGCTTTGGGTGGTTATTTCGAGGTCAAGGAAATACTCGACTCGGGCCGGAAGCGCCATAAGGAATACAAAGATGAATTGGAGAGGGTGAAACAAGTTACCTATCCTCAAGACCTCCTAACTTCTTTCAGGCCCCAAGATTTATCAATAACTGAGATCTATCAACTGTGCCTCTCTGAGACAAAAATCTCAATTCGAAATACGCACCCCGCGACCGTAAATCAATGGATATCCTTTTCTACGTGAATTTTGAACATGTTTTTGGGTGTGATGAAGAGCCTTACCCAGAAGTCTCTGAAACCCAAAACTGTGGGTGGCGGTCGGTATCATTTGTGAAGGGTCAGATTGCATGCTGTTTCTGTGCAACCGAGAAAGCACCTAATTGGTTACGAGAAGCTGTGGGGTATATCAAACACAAGATCTGGGACCGACAAAGTTTTTAACAATGCGCATCAATTCGTTTCCTGCGGCCGCCGGATGCCCTTTCTGTTTCGGCTACGCCTCCATTACAAGAGCGCCGTTGTGCGCTGTAGTTATTTTTGATCTAGTATGAGGGGATCATGGAAGAAGAAAAATACTTGGGGTACATAAAGTACTATGGCCCTCTAGTTGAAGATGGTTTAATGGATGGGAGAAAGCAGGCTCAAGCATTAATGGGTTTTGATTCTGCCGTCCGCTACTTTATTGGTAAGCTAGCGCCTGAACTCCAAAATTTGGAATTTGAGATACCGGTCCGCATAAGAAAAGGCTCATGGGAGGCCTTGATACCGGAGACAGTAGCCGGTTGGACACAAGCAGGATTAGGTTTGGTAGCAACGGCCTACTTGACTAAAGCTGCACAGAAAATGGCCGAAAAGGATTTCTCGGATTTTGGCTTCAAAGATATTTTTCGAGCATCTCTTGATGGGCTCAAGTGGTTTGCCAGGATTGGTAAACACATGGGAGATGTTTCAATCCGTAGGTTTTCCGACGTTCGGTTTGATAGTTCGAATGGCTTAATAGGCATCGTGAACGCTGAGGGAAAGATTCTCTATGTCCCTAAATACGTGTTAGAGATTTACAGTCAGTGCCCTGCAAACATTTTGGAGAGCATCGCAACCAATATTACTCATGGTAGGGGGTTGGTTATTGGGTCTATTGATGATGATATTCTGGAAGAAGTAACGATAGACAACAGCGAAAAGCACATATTTTGCCAAAACGAAGAGGGGGAGGAGGAAGACGAAATTCTTTTTCCTGATCTTGAACATAGCACTGAGGTCGTACTTGAAGGAGAAATAACCCGGGAGAACAAGACCTCTAACTCGATGGGTTTTAAATACAATGATCACATTCTAACCTCATATCCCGAAATTGGCAGTATTGTTCAATATAAACACCTTATATTTTCTGAGTGTCGGCTATACGGACGAGTAAGTCGTCTGGATGAGAAAGGACGGCCTAACGCAAGGAGACCAAAGTTGATTTTTAGTCACCTAGAAGAAATAAGAGGAGAAGAAAATTACGACCTTTTTAATCAGTAATACAACAAGGCCGGTCTCACGACGCCTACTACATTGCGACTTCGCCTCCATTCTGTAGCCGCGCGTGTTGCGTGCGTTATCTTTTCAGTGGTTCTAATAATTAAGGTCTTCGTAGATCGGTTTATTAAATACACATTTTCTGGAGAGTTACATGATCGTCGTTTATGGCATCAAGGAGCGCTTGAACCCTATCAAGGCGCAGCTTTCGAATGTCATTCATGGCTGTATGCAGGATGTTCTCGGGATGCCGGCGGGCAAGCGTGCCCATCGGTTTGTACCGCTGGATGCAGAGGATTTCTATTTCCCTGACGATAGAACGTCGGCTTACACGGTCATCGAAATCAACATGATGCAGGGGCGCTCCAAGGAGACGCAGAAGGCGCTGATCAAGGCGCTTTTCCGCCAGATAGAAGCCGAGATCGGCATATCGCCCATCGATGTCGAGATCACGCTCAAGGAGCAGCCCGCTCACTGCTGGGGATTTCGTGACATGACCGGAGATGAAGCGCGTGATCTACAATATTCGGTGAATGTCTGACGTGGCAGCTATTGCCTAGACTCATGCACGCGGGATTAACCGAGTACTGACGATGGATTGGCTGACGTTCATTTCGAGCCTTGTCCGGTCGCTGGCCTGGCCGGTGTTCGCCCTGATTCTCGCGCTTCTTTTCCGTGACCAGATTCTGCAGTTTGGGTCCTTCATCAAGAAGCTGCGGGCTGGGCCCATCGAGGCCGAGTTCGAGCATGACCTCGAGCAGTTGCGCTCGCTGTCGCCAGGTCGGGGTGACGTCGTCGGCGTGCGTGCTGGTGAAGAAGAAACGTTTCTCACCGAGCTGGCCGAGCGCCATCCCCGTACGGCGATATTGGAGGCGTGGACTCGACTGGAGCGCGCGGCCCGCGCGTCGCTGTCGTCACAGGAAGGCGGCGAGAGTGGCCCGGGCGAGGTATCAGCGGCTCGGCTACCGGAACTGCTGGTGCGGGCAGGGCTGATCGATCAGCCGCAGGTGACGCTGTATCACGAGCTGCGGCGTCTGCATCGCGAGGTGGCTCGCGATTTGGAGCCGACGAAAGAGGCAGCACAAAACTATGTCGAGTTGTCTCTAGCGCTGCAATCCCAGCTAGATCGCGGGGCCTGGAGTAGCCGACCCGAGAATGGCTAGCGCGCCGCCAGCGCCACGCCGATGCTGAGCCAGTGCGTCGAATTCACCTCCGTTTTTGATATCCATACGGCGATGCCGTACACTCCTGCAATGCTATTCATCGAAACCTCAACGTTCACCAAGCTGTTGCCGAGCTACCTCACGGACGAAGAGTATCGTGGGCTGCAAACGTATCTGTTGCAGAAGCCGGATGCTGGCGATCTCATCAAAGGCTCGGCGGGTGTTCGTAAGGTGCGATGGGCCCCAACCGGTTCCGGCAAGAGCGGCGGTATCAGGGCCATTTACTACTGGAAGAAATCCGATCACGAGATATGGATGCTGACGCTTTACGGTAAATCGGAGCGTGCGAGTATCCCTGGGCATATGCTCAAACAGATAGCGGAGGCGATCAAAAATGCCTGACAGAGATATTGGAGCCGAGATTCTCGAAGGCATCCAGGAAATCAAGCAGTTCAAGAAAGGCAAGCTGGCGCTGCGAACGCAGGAACTCTCAGCACCTTCATCGCCGAAAACGATCCGACTGAAGCTGAAGCTGTCGCAATCTGCCTTCGCGGGTTTGATGGGCGTCAGCGTGCGAACGCTTCAGGACTGGGAGCAGGGGCGGCGGGAGCCGCAAGGGCCGGCAATAGCACTACTGCGCATCGCGGAGCAGCATCCGGAAGTCTTCGAAAAGCTGCATTGATGCTAGGGTTTGTACGAAAAGTCAGCGAGCGAAGGCAAGACAAGGCAAAAATCGGCGAAAACGCGGAGTTTACGAGGTGTAAATGAGCATTTTGAGCCGATTTTTAACGCCGTATTGCCGAGCGCAGGTAGTTTTCGTACAGAGCCTAATGCCAGAGCATGATGCCAGGCCTCGAGTCGAACCACCGGCTCGGGGTCTTTGTCTCCCAGCATTCGATTACTTCGCAGCCAGCGCCACCCCCACCCTCGACCGATTCGGCTTGCCGATGGTCTGTGTTATCCACACCCCTGTCTCTGCCAAGTTATCCAGATCCACGCCACTGTCGATGCCGAGGCCGTTGAGTAGGTAGATCACGTCTTCGGTGGCCACGTTGCCGGTGGCGCCTTTGGCATAGGGGCAGCCGCCGAGCCCGGCGACGGCGCTGTCGATCACGCTGATGCCCTCTTCGAGCACGGCGTGGAGGTTGGCCAGCGCCTGGCCGTAGGTGTCGTGGAAGTGGGCGGCGAGCTTGTCTCTGGGGATATCGCGGCCCACGGCGTCGAGCAGGCGCTTGGCCGCGAGCGGGGTGCCGACGCCGATGGTGTCGCCCAGCGAGATTTCATAGCAGCCCATCTCATAAAGCGCCCGGGAGACTTCGGCGACCCGTTGGGGGGCGACTTCGCCTTCGTAGGGGCAGCCGAGCACGCAGGAGACATAGCCGCGCACGTGCACGCCGGCTTCCCGAGCGCGTTCGACTACCGGTTCGAAGCGCGTTAGCGATTCGGCAATCGAGCAGTTGATGTTCTTGTGGGAGAACGCTTCGCTCGCCGCCGCGAAGACGGCGACCTCCTCGACGCCGCACTTGAGTGCGGCTTCCAGCCCTTTGAGGTTGGGCGTGAGTGCGGAGTAGATCACCCCCGGCCGGCGGCGAATGCCGGTCATCACCTCGCGGTGATCCGCCATCTGCGGCACCCATTTGGGCGAGACGAAACTCGCCGCTTCGATCCGCTTGAGCCCCGCCGCGGCGAGCCGCTCGATCAGCTCCAGCTTGGCGGCGGTGGCGATGGGCTCGGCTTCGTTCTGCAGGCCGTCGCGCGGGCCGACTTCGACGATACTGACGTGCTTCGGCATCCCCATGTCAGCTGTCCCCTTTCGTGTCGGCGCCGGCGTTGGTGAACGCGAGCAGCTCATCCCCCTGCGCCACGGCGTCGCCCACCGCGACATGGAAGGCTTCCACCGCGCCGTCGGCGGGGGCGCTCAGGGTGTGCTCCATCTTCATCGCTTCTACCACCACCAGCGGCGTGCCTTTCTCCACCGTTTGGCCGGGTTCGACCAGCAGCGCCACCACGGTGCCGTGCATCGGCGCGGTCAGCTTGGCTTCGGTCTCTTGCGGCAGATGGTCGGCACGGTCGGCGCGGCGCCAGATCAGGCGCGACTCTTGACCTGCGGCGGTGAGCACGATGGCGTCGCCTTCGCTTGCCGGGTCGAGCCGGGCGAAGAGGCGCTGGCGATGGCCATTCAGGGTGAGCGCCAGGGTGTCGTTGTCGAGGCGCTGGCACTGCACGGCGAGCCTGCTCGTCACCTCTCCCTCACGCTGCACCTGAAGCTGCCAGGTCGCCTGTGCTGGTTCTTGTGTCAGCCCCTGTGCCGGGCCCTGAGTCAGCGCCTGGGTAGCGATCACCTCGTACGTGCCGCTGCCGTCGGTTTCCTGAAAAACGAGACGTAGCCGGCGTGGTGCGTTGAGCCGCCAGCCGTCGCTGCGTTGCCAAGGGTCGTCGGTGCGCGGTGTTCCGTTAGCAAGATGCTCCATCGCCACCAGGGCGGCGCGGGCGATATCGGCGTCGGTGGCGTGGGGCGCGGCGAACAGATCGTCGTGATGATGCTCGATGAAGCGGGTATTCAGCTCGGCGGCGATGAAGTCCGGATGGGTCACCAGACGCTGCAGGAAGCGGCGATTGGTGGTCACGCCGCTGATATCCAGCGCGGCCAAGGCGCGGGCCATTTCGGCCAGGGCCTGGCCGCGATCCTCGCCGTGGACGATCAGCTTGGCCAGCATCGGGTCGTAGTGCATGGTCACTGTATCGCCGGCCTCGACGCCGCTATCCAGGCGGATGCGCCCGTGTAAATCGGCGCTCTCCAGCGGCAGCGCGAAACGCAGGAGCTTGCCGGTGGCGGGGAGGAAGTCGTTGTCCGGGTCTTCGGCGTAGAGCCGCGCTTCGATGGCGTGGCCGGTGAGCTTCAGCTCGCTCTGCGCCTTGGGCAGCGCCAGGCCGGCGGCGACCCTTAGCTGCCACTCGACCAGATCCTCACCGCTGATCATCTCGGTGACCGGGTGCTCGACCTGCAGCCGGGTGTTCATCTCCATGAAGTAGAACGGTGAGCCGTTCTCCTGCGTGGTCTCGGCGGCGGCATCCAGCAGGAACTCCACCGTGCCGGCGCCGACATAGCCGATCTCCTGGGCGGCGCGCACCGCGGCCTCGCCCATCTCGCGGCGCAGCGCTTCGGGCAGGTGCGGTGCGGGGGCCTCTTCGAGCACCTTTTGGTGGCGTCGCTGCACGCTGCAGTCGCGCTCGAACAGGTAGACGCCGTTGCCTTGGCTATCGCAGAACACCTGCACCTCGACATGGCGCGGCTGGGTCAGATACTTCTCGATCAGCATGCGCTCATCGCCGAAGGCGGCGCGGGATTCGCGGCGGCAGCCGTCGAGCGCCGCCTGGAATTCGCGCTCGGACTCGACCACCCGCATGCCCTTGCCGCCGCCCCCGGCGCTGGCCTTGAGCAGCACCGGGTAGCCGATCTTGCCGGCTTCTTCCCGCAGCAGGGCGTCGTCCTGCGCTTCGCCGTGATAGCCGGGCACCAGTGGTACGCCGGCGCTGGCCATGCGTGCCTTGGCCGCGGCCTTGTCGCCCATGGCGGCGATGGCGCTGGCCGGTGGGCCGATGAAGACGAGCCCGGCGGTGTCGCAGGCAGCGACGAACTCGGCGTTCTCGGAGAGAAAGCCGTAGCCCGGGTGAATGGCGTCGGCACCGCTGCGCTGGGCGGCGGCGATGACCTTGTCGATGGCGAGATAGCTCTCGCCGGCCGCCGCCGGGCCGAGACGGATCGCTTCGTCGGCCTCACGCACGTGGCGGGCGCGGGCGTCGGCATCCGAATAGACCGCGATGGTGCGCAGCCCGAGGCGCCGCGCGGTGCGAATCACGCGGCAGGCGATCTCGCCGCGGTTGGCGATCAGTACCGCGCGCAGCGGGCGGGGCGCAGTGGCGAGACTCATGAGCGCGGCTCCTTGTCGCCGCCGCTGGCCGCGAGCCAGTTTGGCGGGCGTTTGTCGAAGAAGGCGGCCAGCCCTTCCTGGCCTTCGGCGCTGACCCGCAGCTCGCTGATGGTGCGGCACGCGGCCTCGCGGGTGGCGTCGCTCTCCGGTTCGCGGGCGATCTGCGCGAGCAGCGCCTTGGTGGCGCGCTGGGCCTGGGGGGAGGCGGCGAGCAGGGTATCGATCTGGCGGTCGATCTCTTCATCCAGCGCGTCGCCAGCCACCACCTGGTGCACCAGCCCCAGTTCGCGGGCGGTGGCGGCGTCGATCACCTCGGCGGTCAGCGCGTAGCGGCGCATCTGGCGGGCGCCGATGGCGCGCTGCACGTACGGCCCGACCACCGCCGGCGAGAGGCCGATCTTGACCTCGGAGAGGCAGAAGCGCGCCGCCATTGATGCGATCACCAGATCGCAGCAGGCGGCCAGCCCCACCGCGCCGCCGTAGGCCGCACCCTGCACCCGGCAGAGCGTGGGGCAGGGCAGGGTGTCTAGCCCATGCATCAGGCGCGAGAGCTGGCGCGAGTCGGCCAGGTTGTCGTCAATGCTGTAGTCGACCATGCGCTTCATCCAGGCGAGATCTGCCCCGGCGGAGAAGTGCTTGCCGTGGGAGCCGAGCACCACCACCCGCACCTCGCCGCTCGCAGCCAGGGCGTGGAGCTGTTCGAGATGGGCGTTGAGCGCGGCGATCAAGGCGTCGTCGAAGGCGTTGTGAACCGCGGGGCGGTCCAGCGTCAGCCGCGCGACGCCGCGAGAGTCGATGTCCAGTTGGGCGTGCTGTGAAGTCGTCATGGCATCACATCCTGAAGACGCCGAAACGCGTCTCTTCGATTTCGGCATTGAGGGCTGCCGACAGCGCCAGGCCGATCACATCGCGGGTCTGCAGCGGGTCGATCACGCCGTCGTCCCACAGCCTGGCGCTGGCGTAGTACGGGTGGCCCTGGCGCTCGTACTGTTCGCGGATCGGCGCCTTGAAGGCGGCTTCCTCGTCTTCCGGCCAGTCGCTGCCGTCGCGCTCCATCTGCTCGCGTTTCACCTGCGCCAGCACGTTGGCGGCCTGCTCGCCGCCCATCACCGAGATGCGCGCGTTGGGCCACATGAACAGCAGGTTGGGGTCATAGGCGCGGCCGCACATGCCGTAGTTGCCGGCGCCGAAGCTGCCGCCGATCAGCACGGTGAACTTGGGCACCTTGGCGCAGGCCACGGCGGTGACCAGCTTGGCGCCGTGCTTGGCGATGCCCTCCTGCTCGTATTTGGAGCCGACCATGAAGCCGGTGATGTTCTGTAGAAAGATCAGCGGGATCTGGCGCTGGGCGCAGAGTTCGATGAAGTGCGCGCCCTTCTGCGCGGACTCCGAGAACAGCACGCCGTTGTTGGCGACGATACCCACCGGGTGGCCGCACCAGTGGGCGAAGCCGGTGACCAGGGTGTCGCCGTAGTAGCGCTTGAACTCGTCGAAGTCGGAGTCGTCCACCAGCCGCCCGATCACCTCGCGCACGTCATACGGCTTGCGCAGGTCGGTGCCGACGATGCCGTAGAGCTCCGAAGGGTCGAGCCGCGGCGGGCGGGATTCGCGCAGCGCCAGTTCGCCGCGCTTGCGCCAGTTGAGCCGGGAGACCGCGCGGCGGGCGAGCTGCAGCGCATGGGCGTCGTTCTCGGCATAGTGGTCGACCACGCCGCTGATCTTTGCGTGCACGTCCGCGCCACCGAGGTCCTCGGCGCTGATGGTCTCACCGGTGGCGGCCTTCACCAGCGGCGGGCCGCCGAGGAAGATGGTGCCCTGGTTGCGCACGATGATCGATTCATCGGCCATCGCCGGCACGTAGGCGCCGCCGGCGGTGCACGAACCCATCACCACCGCGATCTGCGGGATGCCCGCGGCGGAGAGCGTGGCCTGGTTGTAGAAGATGCGGCCGAAGTCGTCGTGGTCGGGGAAGACCTCGTCCTGCTCGGGCAGGTAGGCGCCGCCGGAGTCGACCAGGTAGAGGCAGGGCAGGCGGTGCTTGCGGGCGATCTCCTGGGCGCGCAGGTGCTTCTTCACCGTCAGCGGGAAGTAGGTGCCGCCCTTGACCGTGGCGTCGTTGGCGACGATCACGCACTCCACGCCGCTGACCCGGCCGATGCCGGCGACCACGCCGGCGGCGGGCACCGGGGTGTCGTAGACCTCGTAGGCCGCCAGCGCGCCGATCTCGAGAAAGGCCGCGCCCTCGTCTAGTAATTGGCCGATGCGCTCGCGCACGAACAGCTTGCCGCGGGACTCGTGCCGGGCGCGCGCCTTGTCGCCGCCGCCCCGGGCGATCTCGGCGCTCAGCGCGTGGAGCTTGTCGACCTCCGCCCGCAGCGCCTGTGCATTGGCCTGGAAGGCCTCGGCGCGGGGGTTGATCTGGCTACTCAGTATGGCCATGCGACCCTCCTACGCCGATTCGGAGAACAGTTCTCGGCCAATCAACATGCGCCGAATCTCGCTGGTGCCGGCGCCGATCTCGTAGAGCTTGGCGTCACGCAGCAGCCGCCCGGTGGGGTACTCGTTGATATAGCCGTTGCCGCCGAGGAGCTGGATGGCATCCAGCGCCATCTGGGTCGCCTTCTCGGCGCAGTAGAGGATCACCCCGGCGGCGTCCTTGCGGCTGACCCGGCCGCGGTCGCAGGCGCCGGCCACGGCGTAGAGATAGGCGCGGCAGGCGTTGAGCGTGGTGTACATGTCGGCGAGCTTGCCCTGGATCAGCTGGAACTCGCCGATCGCCTGGCCGAACTGCTTGCGCTCGTGGACGTAGGGCACCACCACGTCCAGACACGCCTGCATGATCCCGATCGGGCCGGCGGCGAGCACCGTGCGCTCGTAGTCGAGCCCGCTCATCAGTACGCGCACGCCGCGGTTCTCCTCGCCCAGCACGTTTTCCGCCGGTACCTGGCAATCCTCGAACACCAGCTCGCAGGTGTTGGAGCCGCGCATGCCCAGCTTGTCGAGCTTCTGCGCGGTGGAGAAACCGGCGAACCCCTTCTCGATCAGAAAGGCGGTGATGCCCTTGGCACCGGCCTCCGGGTCGGTCTTGGCGTAGACCACCAGCACGTTGGCGTCGGGGCCGTTGGTGATCCACATCTTGTTGCCGTTGAGCACGTAGTGATCGCCTTGCCTGTCGGCGCGCAGGCTCATCGAGACCACGTCCGACCCGGCGCCGGGTTCGGACATCGCCAGCGCCCCCACGTGCTCGCCGCTGATCAGCTTGGGCAGGTACTTCGCCTTCTGCTCGTCGGTGGCGTTGAGTTTGATCTGGTTGACGCAGAGGTTGGCATGGGCCCCGTAGGAGAGCCCCACCGAGGCGCTGGCCCGGGAGATCTCCTCCATGGCGATGCAGTGGGCCAGGTAGCCCATGCCGCTGCCGCCGTCTTCTTCGCTGACGGTGATGCCGAGCAGCCCCATATCGCCGAACTTCTGCCACAGGTCCACGGGGAAGGCGTTGTCGTGGTCGATCTGGGCTGCGCGCGGGGCGATCTCGTCGCGGGCGAAGGCGTTGACCTGTTCGCGCAGCATGTTCAGCTCGTCGTCGAGGCCGAAATCGAGCTCAGTGTAGGGGGCGTGCATCGGATGATCCTCCGCTGTCGATGGACGAGAACGCGGGGTCGCGGGCCATGGCTCGCAGGCGCTCTCGGCTTTATACGTTGACGTTAACGTCAATATTTAGATAGGGCCAGAGCCCCTCGACCATGGTCTAGGCTCTTCGAGAAAGATCTAGGATCGTCGAGCCTCCCCCGGCACCGCCGCCCGATCCAGCAGCAGGATCTTGCCGTCGGCCTCGGCGACGATCTCGTCGCGCTGGTTGCGGCAGTGCCCCGCCAGCACCGCGATGCCGCCCTGATGGTGGGGCTTGGCGATCAGCTCGGCGATGCGCCACTCGGTGGTCAGGGTGTCACCGGCGAAGACCGGGGCCAGAAAGCGGCAGTCGTGCGCCAGATAGGCGACTGCGGTGGCATAGAAGTACATGCCGATGGAGGCGGTCATGTAGGCCGAGGTCATTGGCCCGTGCAGGATGCGCTGGCCGAAGCGTGTCTGCTGGGCGAAGGCGTCGTTGCTGTGCAGCGGGTTGAAGTCGCCGAACAGGCCACAGGCCTGGACGATATGCGCCTCGGTGATGGTCAGGGTCTGGCCGAAGGTGTCATCGACGGCGATCTCGTCGAAGGCGTTGCCGACAAAGTTCATGCGATCACTCCAGGGCTCGTAAGAGGCGTGTTCATGGGGTCTCGTCGCGATCCAGCGTTCTCTCGTCGCGATCCAGCGTTCGCAGCGCCTTGCGCACGATCTTGCCGGTGGCGGTCATCGGGAATTCGTCGACGAAGTGGATCTCGCGTGGGTATTCGTGGGCCGCCAGGCGCGAGCGCACGTGCTGCTGCAGCGTCTCCACCAGCGCCGGGGAAGCGTCCCAGCCTTCGGCGAGCACCACGTAGGCGGCGACGATCTCGGTGCGCAGCTCGTCAGGCTTGCCCACCACGGCGGCCATGCGTACCGCCGGATGGCCCAGCAGGCAGTTCTCGATCGGCGCGGGGCCGATGCGATAGCCGGCACTGGTGATGACGTCGTCGTCGCGGCTGAGGAAGGTGAAGTAGCCCTCGGCATCGCGCCGGCCCATATCGCCGGTCAGCAGCCACTCGCCGGCGAACTTGGCCGCGGTCGCCTCCGGCTTCTGCCAGTAGTGCAGAAACATCACCGGGTCCGGCGCGCGCACCGCGATATGCCCGGTCTCGCCATCGGCGAGCCGCCGGCCCTCGGCGTCGACGATCGCCAGCTCGTGCCCCGGTACCGCTTTGCCGATCGCCCCCGGGCGGTGCACGCCGAGCGCCGCGCAGGCCGAGAGCACCATGTTGCACTCGGTCTGGCCGTAGAACTCGTTGATGGTGAGCCCGAAGGTCTCCTGCCCCCACGCCAGCAGCGCCTCCCCCAGCGACTCGCCACCGCTGGCGACGCTGCGCACGTCGAGCTGCCAGCGGCGTTGCGGCTGCTCGACCCGGCGCATCAGCTTTAGCGCGGTCGGCGGCAGGAACAGGTTGCGCACGCGGTGGCGCTCGATCAGCGCGAACGCCGCCTCTGGCGAGAACTTGAGCATGCGGTGGGCGACGATCGGCACCGCGTGGTAGAGCGCCGGCAGCAGCACGTCGAGCAGGCCGCCGATCCAGGCCCAGTCGGCCGGCGTCCACAGGCGGTCGCCGGGCTGCGGCAGCAGGTTATGGGACATCTCCACGCCTGGCAGATGCCCCAGCAGCACCCGGTGGCCGTGCACCGCGCCCTTGGGGCTGCCGGTGGTGCCGGAGGTGTAGATGATCAGCGCCGGCTCGTCGGGATGGGTCTCGCGGGTGACGAAAACCTCGCTGGCAGCGGCCAGCGCGGCGTGGAAGTCGAGCGCGTCAGCGGTCGGCCGGCCCGCGTCGGGCACGCCATCGACGGTGTAGATCGCCTGCAGCGCCGGTAGCTGGTGGCGAATCTCGTCGAGCGTCGCCAGGCCGCGGGCATCGCTGACGATGGCGCGCATGCCGCAGTCGGCGAGCCGGTGGAGCAGCGCCTCGGGGCCGAACAGGCTGAACAGCGGCACCGAAATCGCCCCCAGCTTGAAGCAGGCCAGATGCACCAGCGCGGTCTCGTGGCGCTGGGGCAGCAGCACCCCGACCCGGTCGCCGGGCTGCACGCCCTGGGCGACCAGGCTGTTGGCCAGCCGGTTGGCACCGCGCTGGAGCTCGGCGAAGGTGATCTCGCGGGCGCTGCCATCGTCACCGATCTCGATCATCGCCAGGCGCTCGGGGTCTTCCGCCCAGCGGTCGCAGCAGACACTGGCGATGTTGAAGCGCGCCGGCACCGCCCACGCGAAGTTGGCGTGGAGGCGGTCGTAATCGCTCTCCGCTGGCAGCAGGGCGCTGGCGTCGGGGGTATTCATCGGCTCAGAAACTCCCGAACAGGGTGCCCAGGGTGATCACCGCGACCAGCGTGATCATCGGCACCACGATGGTGACCGCGGCGATGTTGGGGTAGGCCTGGCGGTGGGTGAGACCACAGATCGCCAGCAGCGTGATCACCGCGCCAGAGTGGGGCAGGGTGTCCATGCCGCCGGCGGCGATGGTGGCGACCCGGTGCATCAGCTCGGGGTTGAGACCGACCGCATTGGCCATGCGCAGATAGTCGTCGCCGAGCACGCTGAGGGCGATGCTCATGCCGCCGGAGGAGGAGCCGGTGACCGCCGCCAGTACGTTCATCGACACCGCCTCGGAGATCAGCGGATTGCCCGGCGCCAGGCTCAGCACCGCGTCGCGGATGATCACGAAGCCGGCGAGGCTGGCGATCACCGCGCCGTAGCCGACCTCGGAGGCGGTGTTGAACACCGGCAGCATCGAGCCGAAGCAGCCCTTGTTGATGGTGCCCTTGAGATCCGCCCAGTGGCGCCAGCGGCTGACGATCAGCCAGGCGCACGATACCAGCAGCGCGATGATGATCGCCCACAGCCCGAGCATGGCGCCGGGGTCGAGGGTGCCGAAGCGCGCCTCCGGCAGGCCGGAGAAGTCGAGACCGGGCAGGATGGCGTAGGTCAGCAGGGCGTTGAGGCCGATCACCATCACCAGCGGGGTGAAGGCGGCCAGGGTGCCGATCTCGGGTACGCCGGCCGCGGTCTCGAGGGGCTCGATCTGCTCGTCGGGGTGATGGCCGTAGCCCTCGCCCCGGCGTGTCGCCCGGCTCGCGCGAGACTGCAGCCACCAGGTACCCAGCCCCAGCATCATCGCCCCGGCGATGATGCCGAGCCCGGGCGCGGCGAAGCTGGTGGTGTGGAAGAACGGAATCGGGATCGCGTTCTGGATCGCTGGCGTGCCGGGGAGCGCGGTCATGGTGAAGGTGAACGAGCCCAGGGCGATGGCGCCAGGGATCAGCCGCTTGGGCGTGCCGGTCTCGCGGAACAGCGCCGCCCCGATGGGGAAGACCGCGAACGCCACCACGAACAGCGACACCCCGCCATAGGTGAGAATGGCGCAGGCCAGCACCACGGTCAGCACCACATGGCGGGTGCCGAGGCGCTTGATGATCCAGCGCGCGATGGCGTGCGCGGCGCCGGAGTCGGCCATCAGCTGGCCGAACAGCGCGCCCAGGATGAACAGCGGGAAGAACTTGATCAGATAGCCGCCGAGCGCCTTCATGAAGGTATCGGTGTAGATCGGCAGCAGCAGCCCGCCATCACCGGAGAGCAGCACCGCCAGTGACGCCATCAGCGGCGCCAGCAGCAGCACGGTGATACCGCGATAGGCGAGCACGATCAGCAGGATCAGCGAGACGACGATAGCCAGGGTACTCATGGTGCCAGGCCCTTGTGTCGGGGGCTCATGGCGCAGGCACGCCGGAGCCGCGTTGTTGTGATTGTGTGCGTTGTCAGCGCTGCGGGAGGCGCGCGTGGCGCGATGCCGCACAGGACGACATGACCATAGAGATCGATTAACGTTAACGTCAACGTGGTATCGCGCCAACTAGCCGAAAGGGGGAGACGCTTCGGACATACCTAGAGCGGTGCTCAGACCAACGCAGTGATCTACAGCCCGATCGAGATAGTCAGGGCCAATGGTCTTTCACCCTACGAGTATCTGCAGTCTGTTTTCGAAACCCTGCCGACCCGGTGCGCAAGACTGTCTCCGCTCTCTGCTGCCCTGGCATTGGACGGAAACATGGCCGGCCTGAGTCAGGTCGGTACAGCTGGGGTTTATGGAGTGCGAAAGACCCGTAGTGCCCCTGTATCCGGCCGAATCATTACGCCTCTCCCACGGCGACAAAGCGCGGGGACGCGGCGGGGGTACCGCGCGCGGCCGCTCGTCGATACGGGCTAGAAAAGATAACCCCGGGCGCATAAAAAATTGGAAAGATACGCCCAGAGTTATAAGATTGAACCATACTTACGGCAACAGGGGCGGGAGGTGAAAAGCAGAGACCTGATCAAGGAGTTGGAAGCCGATGGCTGGGTACTGGACCGCATCCGAGGTAGCCACCACGTCTTCAAACACCCAGCGAAGCCAGGAGCCGTGCCGGTTCCTCACCCCAAGAAGGACATGAAGATCGGCACGGTCAACGCCATCAGGAGACAAGCCGGGCTCAAGTAGCCCGGCTATCTGCGACTCACCGCCCAGGAGGAACGAACATGCAATATCCGATCGCCATCGAGTGGGGCGACGACACCCACGCAACCGGTATCGTCTTCCCCGACATTCCCGGTGCCATCACCGCCGGAGACAGCGTCGCTCACGCCTATGAAATGGCGGTGGAGGTCGCCCATATCCAGCTCGAGGAACTGGTCCGCGCCGGCCAGCCGATCCCCAAGCCGGGCAGCATCGAGCAGCACCGCCAAAACCCCGACTTCGCGGGCTGGGGCTGGGGGCTGATCGAGATCGACGTCACGCCCTACCTGGGCAAGACCGAAAAGGTCAACGTCACCCTGCCCGGAACGCTGGTCAAGCGAATCGACGACTATGTCAGCCTCCACGGCATCAAGAGCCGTTCGGCCTTTCTGGCGTCCGCCGCGCTCCACGAGCTGGAGCATCGCTCCCGCTGATTACGGGATCGCGGCCATTCGCGTCGGCACCCCTTGACCCCGCGGCCCCGGCAACTGCCGGAGCCGCGTTGTTGTGATTGTGTGCGTTGTCAGCGCTGCGGGAGGCGCGCGTGGCGCGATGCCGCACAGGACGACATGACCATAGAGATCAATTAACGTTAACGTCAACGTGGTATCGCGCCAACTAGCCGAAAGGGGGAGACTCCCCGCTGCCCCTATCTGTCGATCAAGGAGACCATCGATGTCGATCTGGAAACGTTCCGCTTCCCTGGAGACCCTCGCCACCCAGTGCCAGCAGACGCTGGTCGCGCATATCGGGATCGAGTTCACCGAGCTGGGTGACGACTGCCTGCGCGGGCGCATGCCGGTGGATACGCGCACCCATCAGCCCTATGGCCTGCTCCACGGCGGCGCCTCGGTGGTGCTGGCGGAGACGCTGGGCAGCATTGCGGCGAACCTGTGTCTGGCCGACGAGAGCAAGATGGCGGTGGGGATGGAGATCAACGCCAACCACGTGCGCGCGGTGCGTGAAGGCTGGGTCGAAGGGTGTGCCCGGCCGCTGCATATCGGTGGCACCACCCAGCTGTGGGAGATCCGTATCGAGGACGAGCGCGGCCGGCTGGTGTGTGTGTCGCGGTTGACCATGGCAGTGGTCAAGGCGGCCTGACAGGGGCCGCCTCGACAGGCGCTATCAGGGCGCCAGTTCGTCGCTCATCGCCTGGCGCATGCGGAATTTCTGCACCTTGCCGCTGACGGTCATCGGGAAGTCGTCGACGAACTTCACGTAGCGCGGGATCTTGTGGTGGGCGATGCGCTCGCGGCAGTAGGCGCGCACGCCTTCGGCGTCGAGTTCGGCGCCCTCCACCAGGCGTATCCACACCGCCACCGCCTCGCCGTAGTGGGCGTCCGGCACGCCGAACACCTGGGCGTCGGAGATCGCCGGGTGGGTGTAGAGAAACTCCTCGATCTCGCGCGGGTAGAGGTTCTCGCCGCCGCGGATGATCATGTCCTTGATGCGCCCGGTGATCGCCACATAGCCGTCGTCGTCCATCATCGCCAGGTCGCCGCTGTGCATCCAGCCGTGGGTGTCGATCGCCTGGCGGGTGGCGGCGTCGTTGTCCCAGTAGCCCTGCATCACGCTGTAGCCGCGAGTGCAGAGTTCGCCGCTGGTGCCGCGCGGGAGCACCTGGCCGCTGGCCGGGTCGATGATCTTCACTTCCAGGTGCGGGTGAATGGTGCCGACGGTGGCCACGCGCTTCTCCAGCGGCGCGTCGGTGCGCGTCTGCAGGCTCACCGGGCTGGTTTCGGTCATGCCGTAGGCGATGGTGACCGCTTCCATGTGCATGCGCTCGATCACCCGTTTCATCACCTCAACAGGGCAGTTGGAGCCGGCCATGATGCCGGTGCGCAGGCTGGAGAGATCGAAGCTGGCGAACTCGGGGTGTTCGAGCTCGGCGATGAACATGGTGGGCACGCCGTAGAGGGCGTCGGCGCGCTCGGCTTCCACCGCACGCAGGGTGGCCGCCGGGTCGAAGGCGGCGTTGGGGTAGATCATGGTGGCGCGGTGGGTGAGACACGCCAGGTTGCCCATCACCATGCCGAAGCAGTGGTAGAGCGGCACCGGGATCACCACGCGTTCTGCCGGCTGCAGGTTCATGCCGGCGCCGACGAAGTAGCCGTTGTTGAGAATGTTGTGGTGGGTCAGCGTCACCCCCTTGGGCGCGCCGGTGGTGCCGGAGGTGTACTGGATGTTGATCGGGTCGTCGAACTGCAGCTCGGCCTGCAGCGCCGCCAGCCGCTCGGCGGGCACCGCCTCGGCGAGGGCGTGCAGCTCGTCCCAGCGCCACATGCCCGGGGTAGCGAGCTCGGGGTCGAGACACACCACCTGCTTGAGCTGGGGCAGGCTGGCGGAGTCGAGTCGGCGCGGCTCTGCGTTAGGGGCGGGGGCGTCGCGCAGCTCCGGGGCGAGCTGGCAGAGGATGTCGACGTAGTGGGAGCGGATCTCGTCGCCGGCACGATGGGCGCCCTGCAGCACCAGTACCGAGAGCCCCGACTGCAGCAGCGCGTGCTCCAGCTCGCGCGCTCGGTAGGCCGGGTTGAGGTTGACCAGGATCGCGCCAAGCTTGGCGCTTGCCAGCTGGGTGAGCGCCCACTCCGCACAGTTGAGTGACCAGATACCCACCCGGTCGCCGCGCTCGACCCCCAGCGCTAGCAGGGCGCGGGCGATACGGTCAGCCTCTTCGCGCAGCTCGGCGTAGGTGTAGCGCAGGTTCTGATGGCAGCTCACCAGCGCTTCGCGCTCCGGGCAGGCAGCGGCGGCGTCGTCGAGACAGTCGCCGATGGTCAGGCCCAGTAGTGGCTGCTCGCTAGTGCCGCTGACGTAGCTGGGCGCTGGAGATTGAGCATGCGCCGGGGCGCCCGGGTCGTGGCTGTGCATCTCTCTTCCTCTCTTCTTGTCGTTGTCCTGAATGGCTGCGCTTTTCAGGCCGCGCCTAGCGCAGCCGTTCGATGCCTACCGCCGTCGCCTCGCCGCCACCGATGCAGATCGCCGCCACGCCTCGGGTCAGGTCGTGATGGGTGAGCGCGTTGAGCAGCGTGACCACAATACGCGCGCCGGAGGCGCCGATCGGGTGGCCCAGGGCGCAGGCGCCGCCGTGCACGTTGACCCGCTCGTGGTCGAGATCGAGCTCGCGCATGGCCGCCATCGCCACCACCGCGAAGGCTTCGTTGATCTCGTAGAGATCGACGCTCTCCCGCGACCAGCCGAGCCGCTCGTACAGCTTGCGCACGGCGTGGATCGGCGCCACCGGGAAATCGCCCGGGCGCATGGCGTGGCTGGCATGGCCGTGGAGGCGCGCCAGCGGGGTCAGCCCCTGGCGTTCGGCCTCGCGCTGGCGCATCAGCACCAGCGCCGCGGCGCCATCGGAGATCGAACTCGAGTTGGCCGCGGTGACGCTGCCGCCCTCGCGAAAGGCGGGCTTGAGCTGGGGGATGCGCTCGAGATTGGCCTTGTGCGGCTGTTCGTCCTGGTCGACCCGGCGGGTGTCGCGGCCGGCGGGGGCGTCGAGGGCGACGATCTCATCCCGAAAGACGCCACTCTCGATCGCCTGGCGCGCGCGGGTCAGCGAGGCGATGGCGTAGGCGTCCTGGGCCTCGCGGCCGAAGCCGAAGGCCTGGGCACAATCTTCGGCATAGGTGCCCATCAGCCGTCCCGGCTCGTAGGCGTCCTCGAGCCCGTCGAGGAACATGTGATCGAGCACCTGGGCATGCCCCATGCGCAGCCCGGCGCGCGCCTTGGGCAGCAGGTAGGGGGCGTTGCTCATGCTCTCCATGCCGCCGGCGATGGCGTGGGCGGCGTGACCCAGCGACAGCGTGTCGAACGCCTGCATCACCGCCTTCATGCCGGAGCCGCACATCTTGTTGACGGTGGTGCAGGGCGGCGACGCCGCCAGGCCCGCGCCGAGGATGCGCTGCAGCGCCTGTGCCTGGCGCTGCTGGCAAGCGAGCACGCAGCCCATGATCAGCTCGTCGAGGCTGTCGGGGGCCAGCCGGGCCTGTTCGAGGGCGCCGCGAATCGCCGCCGCGCCCAGCTGCGGGCAGGCAAGCCCGCCCAGGGCGCCCTGGAAAGCGCCCATCGGCGTGCGCTTGGCGCCGACGATGACGATCGGGTCGGGGGTGTTCATAGTCTGCTCTCCCATACTGGTGAGGGATCGATGCTCAGTCGCTTTTCACCGCGCACTCATGCGAATGCCGCCATCCAGACGAATCACCTCGCCATTGAGATAGCGGTTTTCGAGGATCTGGCACGCCAGCGCGGCGTACTCCTCGGCGTGGCCCATGCGCGGCGGGAACGGCACCTTGGCGTTGAGGCTCTCGCGCACCTCCTCCGGCATGCCCTGCATCATGGCGGTGTCGAAGATGCCGGGGGCGATCGCCATCACCCGGATGCCCGAGCTGGCCAGCTCGCGGGCGGCGGGCAGGGTCAGCCCGACCACGCCGGCCTTGGAGGCGGCGTAGGCGGCCTGACCGATCTGGCCCTCGTAGGCCGCCACCGAGGCGGTGTTGATCACCACCCCGCGCTCGCCGTCGTCCTCCGTCGCCGGGTTCTCCTGCATCGCCGCCACCGCCAGGCGCAGCATGTTGAAGGTGCCGATCAGGTTGATGTCGACCACCCGGCGGAAGCGTTCGAGATCGTGCACGCCGCGCTTGCCGTGGATCTTCTCCGCCGGCGCCACCCCGGCGCAGTTGATCAGCCCGTGGAGAGCGCCGAAGTGGTCGCGGGTGGCGGCGATCACCCGCTCGGCATCCGCCGCCTGGGTGACATCGGCGGTCACCGCCAGGGCATTCGCCCCCAGCGACTCGGCGTGGGCCTGCGCCGCTGCCTCAGAGCGATAGGTGACGACCACGCGGGCGCCGGCCGCCGCCAGTGCTAGGGCAACGGCCAGGCCCAGGTCGGAGTCGCCGTAGGCTTCGATGAAGGTGTGGTCGGCCAGTTGCATGCGTAAAGCTCCTTAGTGACTTTTTCTCAAACCCTAGCGTTTTCAAGCCCTGGCGTGGCGGTGAACGCGCCGCGGGGCAGGGTCAGGGGGTGCCGGGCGGCTGGCGCAGTTCGGGAAAGTCGCTCTCGCGGTACTCGTCCTGGGCGCCATTCGGGTCGGCGGCGGCGGTCGCAGCATGGGCGCGCAGCTCGACCCGGCGGATCTTGCCGGAGATGGTCTTGGGCAGTTCGAAGAACTCGAGCCGGCGAATGCGCTGGTAGGGGGCCAGCCGCGCGGCGGCGAAGCGCAGGATCGAGAGCGCGGTATCGCGGTCGGGCTCGAAACCCTGGCGCAGGGTCAGGTACGCCTTGGGCACGTTGAGGCGCAGCTCGTCGGGGGACGGTACCACGGCGGCTTCGGCGACTGCTTCATGCTCGATCAGCAGCGACTCCAGCTCGAACGGGCTGATGCGGTAGTCGGAGCTCTTGAACACGTCGTCGGCGCGGCCGATGTACCAGTAGTAGCCGTCGGCGTCGCGGCGGGCGACATCGCCGGTGCGGTAGTAGCCCTCATCGAGCACCTGGCGCATGCGCGCGGCGTCGTCGCGGTACTCCTGCATCAGGCCCACCGGGCGCTCGTCGAGGCGGATGGCGATCTCGCCCTCGTCGCGCTCCTGGCCGTCGGCATCGAGCAGCGCGATGCGATATCCCGGCAGTGGCCGCCCCATCGAACCGGCGCGCATCGGCTGCCCCGGTGGGTTGCCGATCTGGGCGGTGGTCTCGGTCTGGCCGTAGCCGTCGCGAATCTCCAGCTTCCAGGCCCGGCGCACCCGCTCGATCACTTCGGGGTTGAGCGGCTCACCGGCGCCGACCAGCGCGCGCAGCTGGGTCCGGTAGCTGGTCAGATCCTCCTGGATCAGATGCCGCCACACCGTCGGCGGGGCGCACAGGGTGGTGACGCCGTAGCGTGCGATGGCGTCCAGGGTCGCCGCGGCAGAGAAGCGCGCGGCGCGGTAGACGAAGATGGTGCAGCCGGCGTTCCAGGGCGCGAAGACATTGGACCAGGCGTGCTTGGCCCAGCCCGGCGAGCTGATGTTGTAGTGGATGTCGTCCGGGCGCAGGCCGATCCAGTAGAGGGTCGAGAGCGACCCCAGCGGATAGCTCTGATGGGTATGTACCACCAGCTTGGGCCGCGAGGTGGTGCCGGAGGTAAAGTACAGCAGCAGCGGCTCGTCGGCCCGGGTCGGGGCGTCCGGGGTGAAGCTGTCATCGGCGTCGAAGGCGTCGTCGTAGGCCTGCCAGCCGGGCACCGCGTCGCCCACGGCGATCCGCGTCAGGCTGGGGTCGAGCCCGTCGAACTTGGCCGTATGCGCCTGACCTACCACCAGATGGCGGATATTGCCGCGCTGCAGGCGGTCGGGCAGGTCCTGCGCCGCCAGCAGCGTGGTCGCCGGCACCACCACTGCGCCGAGCTTGATCGCCGCGAGCAGGGTCTCCCACAGCTCGACCACGTTATCCAGCATCAGCAGCAGGGCGTCGCCACGCTTCACCCCTTGGGCGCGCAGATGATTGGCGAGCTGGTTGGAGCGCCGGCGCATGTCATCGAACGAGCGCTTGAGCTCGCCGCCGTCTTCGTCCACCAGCCACAGCGCGGTGCGGCTATTGCCCGCGGCCTGAACGTCGAAGACATCCAGGGCCCAGTTGAAGTGGGTCAGGCGCGGCCAGCGGAAATCCCGGTAGGCGCGGGTGTAGTCCTCGCGCTGGGCGAGCAGGAAATCGCGGGCGGCGAAGAACTCGGCGGTGGCGGACATGACGATCGGCTCTCCTGTTGGTGGCCCGGGCGTGGGGCCGTAGGCGCGTGCGAGCAGGGCCTACTCGGCCACGTGGTCGTGCAGCTCGCGCAGCGGATGCGCCTGCCGCGGCCACGCCGGGGCGAGGCAGGCCTCGAGGTCGGCCGCCGGCACCGCGCCGTGGGTGTGGCGCCAGGCCGGCGCATGGTCCTTGTCGATCAGCAGCGCACGCACCCCCTCGGCAATATCGCCGTGGGTGGCGCAGGCCAGCGAGATTCCCATCTGGGTGCGCAGCGCCTCGGCCAGCGAGACCCGCCGGCAGCGCGCCAGCTGACGCAGGATCAGCCGCGCCGAGAGCGGTGAGCCGGCGGCCAGGCTACGCGCGGCGCGGGCGATCCAGGCCTCGTCGAGATTGGCCAGGGCGATGATCGCGGCGATCACCGCAATGGTGATGTCGGCGTCGGTCAGTGCGGCGATCG
>JNVT01000101.1 GCA_000737985.1 Gammaproteobacteria bacterium MFB021
CGAATGCGCCGGCTGCGGCGCCGCGCACTGCCGGGGTATAAGACGCTGGCGGGCGTCCGCCACGTTGGCCGGCCGCCTTGCCCGCACGACCTCCTCGGCGCTTCCCGCCATGCGCTGCGCGACGCGCAAACGAAAACACCCGCATGCCGAAGCATGCGGGTGTCATCTGTATGGCGCGCCCGGGAGGATTCGAACCTCCGACCACCTGATTCGTAGTCAGGTACTCTATCCAGCTGAGCTACGGGCGCTTGAAATCGGTCGAGACGTCGGGTCTCTGGTACTGCTGCGCGACACTGCTTCAAGTGAGTGGCGCGCCCGGGAGGATTCGAACCTCCGACCACCTGATTCGTAGTCAGGTACTCTATCCAGCTGAGCTACGGGCGCTTGTCACTGACTCTGTCGCGAGTCGCAGGCGACGCCTGGGCAGTCGCTGCGGTTGTCGATCTTTGCCGTGACTCTCGAGTCGAACCCAAAGGTCAATGGCGGAGAGGGAGGGATTCGAACCCTCGATGAGGCTATAAACCCCATACTCCCTTAGCAGGGGAGCGCCTTCAGCCACTCGGCCACCTCTCCCTGATCGACGGCGCGTAGGTTACCCATTTCGCCGGGGCTTGTCCAGTCGAAGCCCAAACTTTTTTTCAAAAAAACCTCAAAGGATGAACGGGTTACCGCGAGAGGCGAGGCAGAACATGAAATGGAAGACGTCGAGAAGGGTTTCCGAGACGAGCCCGAGCCGATAAAGGGGACGACTTCACCAGCCCAGACGGTTCCAGTATGCGCGCTGCGCTATACGCCGGGACCGCCATCTTCGTCTTCGGATTTCTCACGCTGGATGCGCTGATAGATCTCTTCGCGATGAACGGCCACATCCTTGGGCGCATTGACGCCGATGCGCACCTGATTCCCTTTCACTCCCAGAACCGTGACGGTGATGTCGTCGCCGATCATGAGAGTCTCTCCCACTCGACGGGTCAGGATGAGCATTGTCTGATCTCCTTCTCAGGGCCTTCTTCCATTCTCGGGTCACGCTCTCGGGCCGCTTGCGGCGGTCGCTCACCGCCCGAGGAGCGATTATGCGTCATAAGGCCAACCAGGCCAATGACGCCGTTCCATGACAACCCTCGGCTACGTTGAAGAAGCGCTCGCTTCCTTTCACTTCGTCCAACTCACCCTAAGCGTAGAACGCCTGAGACATTCTTGAAGGTTTATTCGGTTATTCGCTTTGGATGCTGTCTTTGTCGAGGCCGAAGGCGGTGTGGAGCGCGCGCACGGCGAGTTCCATCGTCTTCTCGTCGATGACCACGGAGATCTTGATTTCGGAGGTCGAGACCATGCGGATGTTGATGTTCTCCTCGGCCAGCACGCGGAACATCTTGGACGCCACACCGGCGTGCGAACGCATGCCCACGCCGACCAGCGAGACCTTGGCGATGTTGTCGTCGCCGCGCAGCTCGCCGCCGCCCAGTGCCGGGATGACGTCATCCTGCAGGATGCGCATGGTCTGCTTGTAGTCGCCCTTGCCCACGGTGAAGGTGAAGTCGGTGTAGTCGCCGGTCGGCGCCACGTTCTGCACGATCATGTCGACTTCGATATTGGCATCGGCGATCGGGCCGAGAATGCGCGACGCGACCCCGGGGACGTCGGGGGTGTTGAGCAGCGTCAGCTTGGCTTCGTTGGCGGTGAAGGCGATACCGGAGATCAGCGGTTCTTCCATCGATTCGATTTCCTCGTCTGCCACGATCAGCGTGCCGGGCCCTTCCTCGAAGCTCGACAGCACGCGAAGCGGTACATTGTATTTGCCGGCGAACTCCACCGAACGGATCTGCAGCACCTTGGAGCCGAGACTGGCCAGCTCGATCATCTCCTCGACGGTGATGCGCTCCAGGCGCTGCGCCTTGGAGCAGACCCGCGGGTCGGTGGTGTAGACCCCGTCGACGTCGGTGTAGATCTGGCACTCGTCGGCGCCGAGGGCCGCGGCCAGCGCCACGCCAGTGGTGTCGGAGCCGCCGCGACCGAGGGTAGTGATGTTGCCCTCTTCGTCGACCCCCTGGAAACCGGCGACCACGACGACCTGACCCTCGGCCAGGTCTTCCTTAAGGTCATCGGTCTCGATGCGCTGGATACGCGCCTTGGTGTGCGCGCTGTCGGTGCGGATACCCACCTGCGCCCCGGTGTAGGAAGTGGCCGGTACACCCAGCTGATGCAGGGCCATGGCCAGCAGCGAGATGGTGACCTGCTCGCCGGTGGAGACCAGCATGTCCATTTCGCGCGGGGTGGGGTCCTCGTTGATCTGGCTGGCGAGGTCGATCAGGCGATTGGTTTCGCCGCTCATCGCGGAGACCACCACCACGATCTGGTGACCGTCGTCACGGAAGCGTTTGACCTTCTCCGCGACCGCCTTGATCCGCTCGACGGTGCCCACCGAGGTCCCACCAAACTTTTGTACGTATAGCGCCATGAGTCTGTTCGTCACTCCCTAGCGTTGTGGGCCGCCCTGGGATGGCGGCCACATGTATGTCGGTTCCACCCAAATGCGTATGTTGGTTCGGCCCGACTGAGTATGTCGGTTCAGCCCAGCTGTTCGGCCACCCACGCATGCACGCTGTCGAGCGCCTGGGGCAGCTGGCTCGGGTCGCTGCCGCCGGCCTGCGCCATGTCGGCACGCCCGCCGCCCTTGCCGCCAACCTGGGCCGCCACGTGGTTGACCAGTTCCCCCGCCTTCAGCCGCCCGGTGAGGTCATCGGTGACCCCAGCGATGAGACTGACCTTGCCTTCCTGCGCGGCCCCTAGCACCAGCACGCCGGAACCCAGTTTCTGCTTGAGCTGGTCGTGCAGGCCGCGCAGCTCCTTGCCACCCACCCCTTCGATACGGGTGGCGAGTACGCGCACGCCGGCGACCTCGCGCACGGCGTCGAGCAGCTCGTTGCCGGCCGCGCTGGCCACTTTGGCCTTGAGCCGCTCGAGCTCCTTCTCCAGCGTGCGCTGGCGCTCGAGCACGCTGTCCAGACGCTCGACCACCTGCTCCGGGCGCGCCTTGAGACGTTCGCCCACGGCGTTGAGCTGGCGCTCCTGGGCATCGAACCAGGCCAGGGCCCCTTCCCCCGTGACCGCCTCGATACGCCGCACGCCGGCGGCGGTGCCGGACTCGGCGACGATATGGAACGGCCCGATATCGCCGGTACGCGCCACGTGGGTGCCGCCACACAGTTCGATCGAGAAGCCGTCGCTGCCGATGGTGAGCACGCGCACGGCGTCGGCGTACTTGGCCTCGAACAGCGCCCGCGCGCCCTTTGCCTTGGCCTGATCGAGGGTCATCTGCTCGGTCTGGGTCGGGGCGTTGGCCAGGATCTCAGCGTTGACGATGCGGGAGATTTCCGCCAGTTGATTCGGCGTCACCGGCTCGAAGTGGCTGAAGTCGAAGCGCAGACGCTCGGCGCTCACCAGCGACCCCTTCTGCTGCACGTGGTCGCCCAGGGTGCGGCGCAGCGCTTCGTGGAGCAGGTGGGTGGCGGAGTGGTTGCGCATGGTGGCCTGGCGCAGCGAGGCATCGACCTGCGGCGTGAGCGTCTGCCCCACGCTCAGTTCGCCCTCGAGCAGCACGCCCTCGTGCAGGTGGTGGCCCGCCTGCTTGCGCGTATCGGTGACCTGGAAGCGGGCGCCGTCGCCGTGCAGATAGCCTGTATCGCCGACCTGGCCGCCGGACTCGGCGTAGAACGGCGTGCGGTCGAGCACCACCACACCTTTCTGGCCCACTTCGAGGCGCTCGCGCTCGTTGCCTTCGGCGTCGACGATCGCGGTCACCCGGGCCTGGTCCTCGAGCCGGTCGTAGCCGGTGAACTCGGTGCTGCCCTCGAGAGTCAGCGCGGCCTCGTAGTCGCCACCGAACTGGCTGGCGGCCCGGGCGCGCTGGCGCTGCGCTTCCAGCTCGCGCTCGAAGCCGGCCTCGTCGAGGGTCACGCCGCGCTCGCGGCAGACATCGGCGGTCAGGTCATAGGGGAAGCCGTAGGTGTCGTAGAGCTTGAACACGGTCTCGCCCGGGAGCACGTCGCCGTCGAGATCGGCGAGCGCCGCCTCGAGCAGCCCCATGCCGTGGTCCAGCGTCCGCGCGAACTGCTCTTCTTCCTTGAGCAGCACGCGTTCGATCTGCTCGCGCGCCTGGCGCAGCTCCGGATAGGCCTCGCCCATCTCGGCATCGAGCGCCGCCACCAGCTTGTGGAAGAAGGTGCCGCTGGCGCCGAGCTTGTGCCCGTGGCGGATGGCACGGCGGATGATCCGCCGCAGCACGTAGCCGCGCCCCTCGTTGGAGGGCAGTACGCCATCGACGATCAAGAAGGCACAGGAGCGGATGTGGTCGGCGATCACGCGCAACGACGGCGTGGTGGTATCGGCATGGCCAGTGACCTCGGCGGCAGCCGCCAGCAGCGCCTGGAACAGATCGATCTCGTAGTTGGAGTGCACGCCCTGCATCACTGCCGCCATGCGCTCCAGGCCCATGCCGGTATCGATCGACGGCTTGGGCAGCGGGTGCAGCTCGCCGCTGGCATCGCGGTCGAACTGCATGAAGACCAGGTTCCACACCTCGATGTAGCGGTCGCCATCCTCTTCCGGGCTTCCCGGCGGGCCGCCCCACACTTCAGGGCCGTGGTCGTAGAAGATCTCCGAGCACGGGCCGCACGGACCGGTGTCGCCCATCTGCCAGAAGTTGTCCTCGTCGAGTCGCGACAGCCGCGCCGGGTCGACCCCGATCTCGTCGACCCAGATTGTCGCAGCCTCGTCGTCGCTGTGGTGCACGGTGACCCACAGGCGCTCCTTGGGCAGCCCCAGCACCTCGGTGATGAAGGTCCAGGCAAAGCGAATGGCA
Source organism: Gammaproteobacteria bacterium MFB021 (assembly GCA_000737985.1). GTDB lineage: Bacteria > Pseudomonadota > Gammaproteobacteria > Pseudomonadales > Halomonadaceae > Salinicola. Next base: position 4,862 of record JNVT01000101.1, read on the forward strand.
TCGGCCTTGAAGTAGTCGCCGAAGCTGAAGTTGCCCATCATCTCGAAGAAGGTGTGGTGACGCGCGGTATAGCCGACGTTGTCGAGGTCGTTGTGCTTACCACCGGCGCGCACGCAGCGCTGGGCCGAGGTCGCCCGCACATAGGGCCGCGGGTCGCGCCCCAGGAAGACATCCTTGAACGGCACCATGCCGGCGTTGGTGAAGAGCAGGGTCGGGTCGTTTTCCGGCACCAGAGAGGCAGAAGGCACGATGGTGTGTCCGCGCTCCTCGAAGTAGTTCAGGAAAGCCTGTCTGATAGCTGCGCTTTTCATAAACAATCCGTAGCGAGAGTCCGTGGCAAAAATCCGTGACGGCGGATCTTGGCGAAAGTCCGTGACGATAGGCGTGCCCACGGCGGCAAACGGACCACGTGGCGACGCGCAGACGGCCGTCTCGGCAGCGATGTGCTGCTCCTGCGGCCATCGCAAGGCGCGTTAGTATAACGTGGTCGACTGTGAGTCTGTCGAGTGCGACACCCATGTCGCCGACATTCGCCGCCCTCGGGCGAATCGGACCACCCGCCCCGGCAACGCCAGAACGGGTCTGCACGAGACGCGTGTCATGGATGACATCGGAACGGGAAAAGGACGCAAGAGAGCTGGGAAAGCGGGAGCAGGTGAGGAGAACTGGGGAAGATGAAGCCGGGAAAAATGGGCTGATGGGAAGCGCGGAGAGAGGACAGGAAAAGAGAAGCGCGTGCCGCGGGCGCAACGAGAAAGCGCGGCTGTGAAGCGTCAGGGTGAGAAGTCTCGCGGTCCGGTGCGCTACGCTGACAGCGCGACGCACCAGGGGTGCCGCCAGCAAGGTCGAAGATAAAGCCCGAGAGCTCAATCCTCCCAGGCGTGGCGCATGGCGTGGCGCACCTGATCGAAGCCGAACCCGCGTCCGGCCAGGAAGCGTTCGCGCTTGGCCCGCTCGCGGGGCGTGCTGCCGGGCCCGGAGAAGCGCTTGGCCAGGGCCTGACACGCCAGGTCCTGCCAGTCCGGCGCCTCCGCCTCGAACGCCAGCGCTGCCAGGGCGTCGTCGATGCCGCGCTGGGCCAGGTCACCGCGGATCCGCACCGGGCCGTGACCGAGCTGCACCCGGGAGCGCACGAAGATCTCGGCGAAGCGCGTGTCGGACTGCAGCCCTTCTGCCGCCAGCGTGTCTAGGGTGGCGGCGATCTCATCCGACTCGACGCCCTTGGCCGCCAAGCGCTGCTCGAGCTCGGCACGACTGTACTCGCGGCGTGCCAGCAGGGCGATCGCCCGCTCCCGGGGTGGGATTTCCGCAGCGTCAGCCATGGCGTGTCCTCCTCCTCGGCAACGCCCTGAACATCGGGCGCGTCTTCAACCCAACCGCCTGCCCCGCCTCGCGCTACAGCAGCGAGTCGTTGGCGTCGTCGGCCGCAGCCTCGGCTTCCTTCTCTTTTTCCTTCTCCTTGGGCGCGGCGACGGCCAGCAGTTGGGCGCGAATCTGATCCTCGATCTCGGTCATGATCGCCGGATTCTCTTCCAGGTACTGGGCCGCATTGGCCTTGCCCTGGCCGATCTTGCTGCCCTTGTAGCTGTACCAGGCACCGGCCTTGTCGACCAGGCTGCACTGCACGCCCAGGTCGATCACCTCGCCGGCATGGTAGATGCCCTTGCCGTAGAGAATCTGGAACTCGGACTGGCGGAACGGCGGCGCCACCTTGTTCTTGACCACCTTGACCCGGGTCTCGTTACCGGTGACCTCGTCACCCTGCTTGACCGAGCCGATGCGGCGAATGTCGAGACGCACGCTGGAGTAGAACTTCAGCGCGTTACCGCCGGTGGTGGTCTCGGGGCTGCCGAACATCACCCCGATCTTCATGCGGATCTGGTTGATGAACACCACCATGCAGTTGGCGTTCTTGATGTTGCCGGTGATCTTGCGCAGTGCCTGCGACATCAGACGCGCCTGCAGGCCGACGTGGGAGTCGCCCATCTCGCCCTCGATCTCGGCACGCGGGGTGAGCGCCGCCACCGAGTCGATGATGATGACGTCGACACCGCCGGAGCGCACCAGCATGTCGCAGATCTCCAGCGCCTGCTCGCCGGTATCCGGCTGCGACACCAGCAGCTGGTCGAGGTCGACGCCCAGCTTCTCGGCGTAGCTCGGATCGAGCGCGTGCTCGGCGTCGATGAAGGCGCAGGTCTTGCCCTGCTTCTGGGCCTGGGCGATCACCGACAGCGTCAGGGTGGTCTTGCCCGAGGATTCAGGGCCGAAGATCTCGACCACACGGCCGTAGGGCAGACCGCCCACCCCGAGAGCGATATCCAGCCCCAGCGAGCCGGTCGAGACCACCGGGATGGCGGTGCGCGGCGTATCGCCCAGACGCATCACGGTGCCTTTGCCGAATTGGCGGTCGATCTGCGACAAAGCCGCGCTGAGTGCCTTGCTGCGATTTTCGTCCTGTGCCATGAAAGTCTCCTGTGAGTGCGTCGAAGACGAGCCTTGGAAAGCTGGCGTCGTGGGATGGCGGCCGGAAAAGTGAGCCCGCCGCATAGGGCCACCTCGTGGGCGAGGCGTCCTTGGCGACGGGCGAGACGGCCAGGCCGCCCGATCACTGTATGATTAGCCAGTAGTATGGCGAAAAAAATCGCTCGCGCCTATATCCTCACGCCGATTTTCCGCCTGCGTCGCTGCATTTTCCGGGATCGCGCCCGGCGAGGCCAGCGCCAAGTGCCGCTCAGGCCTCGGCGGCGAGCGATTCGAGCAGCCCCGCCAGGGCGATCGCCACCGCCTGGGCGCGCACCGCGGTACGCTCCCCCGGCAGCCGAAAACACGCCACTCGCTGGGCTTCGGCATCGCCCCAGGCGAACCATACCGTCCCCACCGGCTTCTCGGCACTGCCGCCGCCGGGGCCGGCCACGCCGCTGATCGCCACGCCGAGTTCGGCGCCGCTGTTGCGGCAGGCGCCGGCGACCATCTCGCGCACGGTGGCCGCGCTGACCGCCCCATGCTGCTCGAGCGTCTGCGCCGACACCCCCAGCATGCGCTGCTTGGCGGCATTGGCGTAGGTGACATAGCCGCTGGCGAAGTAGCCCGAACTACCGGCGATCGCGGTGATCGCCTCGGCCACGCCGCCCCCGGTACACGACTCGGCGGTGGTGACGAAACAGCCGGCGGCCAGGCACGCCTCGCCCAGGCGTCGGGCAAGCACCTGCGGGTCCTGATCACTGCCGGAAGGCAGCGGATAGTCGGTGGGCAAGCTCATGGGGTCTCCTGCGGCTCGGTCGCCGCGCCGGCCTCGTCTCCCAGCCAGGCGCGTCGTGTCATACCGTTGCTGCCACACGCATGATCACGCTTGTGAATGGCGGCATGCGAATAGTGTTTGCGAATAGCGTCTGCGAGTGGTGTTTGCGAATAGCGTCTGCGAGTGGTGTCTGATGCGTAGTATGCGAGCTTTGCGCGTCGACGCAACGCGTGCGGCCAATGCACAGCACAAGCGCGCCCCGGCGGGCGACTATTCGGCGTCGCGCGGTTGGGTGGGCGGCAGCGGCTGCGCGTGCCCCCCGGCACACAGATCGGCGACCGCGATCTCGAGCAGGATGACCGCCAGTTCGCTGACGTTGACGTTGCGCCGGTTGGCCTCGATCGAGAGCAGCCTGAACGTGGAGTCACTGAGGTGATTGAGCACCAGCCGGGCCATGAGGGGGTCCTCGGATGCCGATTTCACCCACTGTAACGATTCGCCCGCCGCCGGCGAGACTGAAAACACTACACCTCGGGCATGAACCGGCGTCACCCCGGCGCGGGCGATCGGCGATGCAGCGACGCAGACCCCCGTGGTAACCTTCGGCCTTTCTCCATGTTTCATGTTTCATGCCTCGCCGGCCCCGGCGAGGCGCGTGCCGCCATGATGCCCCACGATACCCAGAGAGCCTCGTAACGCCATGCAGGATACGGCCGCCAGCAAAGCCCAGCAGCATACGCCGATGATGCTGCGCACTGTCGATTTATCCAGCACAAAAACCGGCTAAACCGCGTCGTTGCTGACTCCCCGGCGATTCCCGAACCCCTCTCACAAGCGCCAGAAAGGCATAGTTTGGCGCTCGGTTTGCCCCATTTTTGCCCCATGAATCTCTTTTCCTCAAGGCCACCCGCAGGGCTCAAGCATTTAGTCGAGTACCGCTTCCATCACGCGAAACATTGCCTTACATTTCAGATGTCCGTTCGGACTTCGGCCTAAGCCGTGTTGTGCAGTCGGGTGCTGCCGCCTTCGACGACTGCTCTTAAAACGAAACAGGCAGCAGGGCTGAGCCTCCCCTCCCGACTCTCTAAGAGCCTGGGGAGAACTGTTGAAGAGGGCTGTCTATGTTCGGACCCAACTCGACACGCTCAGACGACCTGGTGATTAGAGCTTCTGCGTTCGCGATTGTGTTTCCGACGCTCGCTCCCTCGATGCCAGTTTGGGGAGCTGTGATCGTGTCTCTCGCAATCGTCTTTATGCTGCGCCGGTAATCAGGTCGACCGCCCCTCCAGCAGAGAAATCTGCTAGAGGGGCACCTATCTCAAATCCCGCTCTCCGATCCCAACGCCCGCTGCCTCCGGAGGGCGAGGCGCCATTATTCACACGCTTTAAAATCAATCGCTTAGGTCATGCGGCCCCGTGAACACGCGACAGAACGTGACGTAACCACGCGTTTTTGCGACGACGTAGCGCACGAAATAGTCACGCTACTCGCGAGCACCTACCCGCCAGCTATCCCACCCTTCACATCGCGGCCACCACGCCAGCCAGTCGACACGCGCGAACTCCTTCGCGATACTGTATGCGCATACAGTAATCGGGAGGCATCACAAGATGGCCAAGCCACGCAAACCCTCGACCTATGAGCTGCTCGCCGAGCGCGTGCGGCACCAGATCACCGGCGCCAACAACCGCGGGGCGACCCAGGTTCGGCTGGAGCTCTTCGACACCGAGAGCCCGGCAGACTGGGATCGTCTGCTCGAGGAGTTCGAGACCGTCGACTATGTGACAGTGACACGCACCGCAGACGGCGAAGCTCTGGTGAGCTGGAATCCGGCCGAGGCCGAGGCGGCGATGTGATCGAGGTCACCAGCGGCGCTGGCTGGGTAGAGGTCGCGTGCGGTGCCTGCGGCACCCGAGAGAGCGCCGAGGCGAGAGAAGAGATCGCCGGCTTCGTGCTCGCCGGCGATGGATTGGCGGGCGTCCACTGCTGCTGGTGCGGACGAGACGGGCGGGAGTTATTGGAGGGCGTGAGCGATGAACTATCGAGCGGCGCTTGAGCGCTGGGCGCAGACCCGGCGGGACCGCGGGTGGCATGAGGGCCGGCCGCCGACTGACCAGTGGATCGAGTACCACGCGACTCACGCGCAGCTCGTCTACAGCGGGCGGTGCCGCATCGACGAGCTCGACCCGGACAACCGGCTGTCGATCGGCTCTCACGCTCACACCATGCTCAATACCGGCCAGGCGCAGATCCGTTATCTATTCTGGCGCCCGGCGGCGGTTGAGTCAGGGTGGGGACCGCGGTGCATGGACCTGATCAGCGGCGAGGTCAGGTGGCCAGCCGCACCTGCTGATACCCCACCCGACGCTCAGCGCCAGTCTCGACGTTCCTCAGCGGCACCTGACCATAGCTGAAGCGCTGGTACTCCCCCACCTCATACGGCCCGAGCCACTCTGGCCCGCTCTGGATCTCGACGCGCGTTCCCGGCGGCAGAGTCTCGCGCAGCGCGGATTCGCATTTGTCGCGCGCGGCGCGGGCCGCGTCGTTGAGCTGATCGATGTCGGGAAATTGGCTCATGCTGCAGACTCCTGCGTTTCGCTGTCTTCGGCGGTCGCGCTGGGCTCGTCGGGCTCGGGCATTTCGAGCCTGACGGCGATGAATCGGTCGGCTGGAATGTCCATCGGTGCGCCGCCGATATTGCGCCCGGTCTGAGGGTCGAACGCGGGCTCGTAGACTCGCACCGTGAGCGTCCCATCGCCATGCTCATCGCGCTGAATCTCTGCGTGCAAAAGCCGATTCTGGTTTGCGTCCAGCGGCACGGTGTAGCCGTTGGGCCACTCGTCGTCCTTCGCGAAACCGAGCGAGCCGCGGATGACGTAGAGGCCGACATCGAGTCGTTCTGCCGTAACGCCTTCGGCCTCGTTATTGGCGACCCCGGCGCCGGCAGCTTTGAAACCGTCACCAACTAGCCGGTCTGGTGCGCTGGAAAGTCGGTAGATCGGCGACGCGTTGCGCAGATTGCCGTTGCTATCGGTCGTCGTGTTTTTCGTCGACAGTAGCATGTTCGTTGTAGCCGATCCGTCTGCGAATCTAACGGTATAGAGGTTATTACCTAGCGATTGAAGAAGCGCCCCACCGGTTCGATTACCGTTACGAGGTAACGTGATCACAGATGCCCACACGAAATCGTTTAATTTCGGGATATCGCTGGGTATAGAATCGGCGCTGACATTGCGGAAGCCGCACGGGTAATCCGACAAGCGACCGGGATTAGAACCCATGCTCGCGGTTAGCGTGAGGTATCCCCCTTTGTCGACATCGGACTTGAGAGTGTACTCGTCCCAGTTGCTCCAGGTGCCGTTTCGGTAAACACGCACATACAGCTGCGCGTAGTCGACACCACTAGCATATTGCTTGATGTAGCTAGAAGAGAAATATAGCTGCCAACCGTTAGTAGATCCCCCTGGGGGTTTGTTTGCGGTGCTAGCTGAAGTTCCAATTAGCGAGCAGGAATACGCGGGTGTGCTATTCCAATCCGTAATTGTTATAGGAGCTTCGCCCCATCCGGTGACTACGCCGATGTTGCTCCGCACTGTAGCGGCGTTACCGGCCGCAATTTCGCTCAGCGTATTCGCTGCTGCCGCCTGCCCCAACTGCCCGTCGTTCTTGATGACGCCCCGCCAGTTAATCATGTCTTGCGTGAGCCCACGTCCTGCTTCGATGCAGTCCCGATACACGTCGTTGAGCGCCTGAAGGTCTACACCGTCAGCCATAGTATTGCTCCTATAGAAACGAGAAAGCCGAAACCCGCCCGAGGGCGGCACGAATTCGTGTTAGGGGTGTGAGGTGTCAGCCTGCGGTGGCAGCGCGCTGGGCACCCAGGGCGGCGTACATCTCGTGGCAGTCCGACGCGGCCCGGATACGGCGACGAGCTGCGATGCGGGCGGTCTCGATAGCGGCGAGCTGCTGCTGCATCTCGTCGCGCTTCACTGTCACCGACTCGATCAGCTCGGCTACAGGGATACCGAGCTCTTCGGCCTCTCTCTGCAGCAGCGGGCCGCCACCGGCGAGCGTTTCGCGGTGCTTGAGGTCGTGAACGGTGGCGAGGTAGCCCGAGCGCGTGAATGCTGCCTCGGCCGTTGCGTCAGCAAGCGCCAGGTAGTGCGCTCGTGCTTCGTCGCGATCACTGAATCGGCTGACACGCATGTCACACCTCGACCGTGAGTGCGGCATCGAGATAGCGCGGCACGCCGTGCACTCGGATGTCGTACTGCCCGGGGGCATCGACCTCTACCGTCAACGTATCGCTCTCCGCCTGCTGCCGGTGGCCACGGATGTCGACCAGCGCACCCACCGGCACGCCGACGAGCGTGATCGTCAAGCCGTCGACCGATGCCGAAACCTCGGCCGGCAGCTTCTCGCGAATCTCTCGCGAATCGCGGTCGTAGTAGTGAGTGGCATCGGTGACATCCGGGGATGCTTCGACATAGAGATCAGGCGTCGAATGGACGCGCGAAATCGTACCGTCGTCTTCGACGATGGCATAGATGGGCATGATTAGCGCCTCGCTACGATTGTTGAAATAGAGCGACCGTAAACTTTGGTGTATGGCACGGCGTCATAAACACCTCCATTAGATATCGCTGTCATCTTGTATCGGCGAACCCCGGAACCCGTCCTACCAATACCGATGAGTATGCAGAAGGCGCCGGCGAGGCCGCCCATGGGGCGAACGGCAATCAGCTGATCATCGCGGTAGATCTTCACTTGATCAATGCCAGCTCCCTCACAGCCGAATGACGCACCGAGAATGACATCGGCTCCTTTATCGTCAGCATCATGAATGATCAGGTTGACCTCGCCATTATTGGCGTTCATCTGAATCATGCTCGATGCGGAAGTAGTCGACGGCACGGTCACGGCATTGCCGGCGATCGTGAGTGTATCAACTGCCGCAACGCCCAGTTGCGAATTGCGGATCGCGCCATTCTGGATCTGCGCCGTGCCAATGCTGACATTCTGAATGTTGGCCCACTGAACCTTGAGCTTATCGGCCTCGATCAGGTCCGCACGCAGTTTGCCGTTGACGAACGCCAGCGATCCATCGGCGGCGATGAGCTTGGTCATCGTGATCTTGTCGATGCGCGCATCGGGGATCACGACGCGACCGTCGGTGACTACGAACGCCAGCACCAGCTCGTCGGCAATCGGGTTATAGACGGCGAACTGGTCTGCAACGGCCACAAACTGGATCGACTCGCCGAACGCCTGGATACCCATGATCCCTTTTTTGCCGTTGGCCTCCACGATGGTCAGTGCCTGGGATACGACCCCATAATCGGGATCAATGATCGTGCCGATCGACTGCTGAACGCTGCCGAACTGATCATCTACTTGCGCCTCGAATGTCTCCTGCCGGCTCGCATTGGCCGCGGTTTTCGTCGACAGCGACGTGAGCTGCGAGTTGATGCTGGCCGTGCTGGTGCCGAAACGGGTGTCGAGGTCGATGATCTGCTGAGCCAGGGCCTGGCGCCCGCTGGCGCTGACGAGCTGCTGTGTCTTCGCCTCCGCGGCGCCGGCGGTCGTCTGCACCTGCATCGCCTTGCTCTCGAACGCACTGAGCTTCGCGTCGAGACGCTGCACCCGGCGCACTTCTTCGATCGACGCCTCGGCATCGTCGAGCGCGGTCGCCAACCGGCTAGTCTCGGCGACCAGCCCCTCGGTCGTCGTCGAAAGCGCGGTAATACGACTCTCGAACTCAGCAGTGGTATCGCCGAAGTCCGCTGTGAGCTGCGTCAGACTGTCGGCCAGGGCCTCCGAGGTCGTGGTCAGCGCCGTGACCTGCGTCCGCACGCTGGCGATGCTGCCGGACAGCCGCGCATCGACCTCGGTGATGACTTGCGAGAGCGCTTCGTCGGCGCCGACACGCTGGATGCGCTCGACGGTATACGCCGCGGCACCGGCCGCCGTTTGCACCTGCGCGGCTTTGCTCTCGAACGCCTCGAGCAGGGAGCCCAGGCGCGCGACGCGCTGAGTCTCGGTGATCGCCGCCTCGGCATCAGACGTGCGCCCGGTGAGCGTCGAGACGTCCTGGCCGAGCACCTCCACCTGCGCCGAATTGCTTTCGGCGATACTGCTGATCTCGTCGATGCGGCCCTGGGCTGCGGTGAGCTGATCGTTGGCCTCGCCGAGGCCTGTCTCGAACTCCTGGCGCGCATCGCTGATCGCCTGGGCGTTATCGAGCTGGCCGCTTTCCAACTGATCGACGATGCCGCCAGGCTTGCGCAGGTCTTCATTGAGCGCCGCGAACTCGGGGCCGAAATCCTCCCGGGTCTTCGCCTGCACCGGAAACCACGCAGAGACGCCGTAGGCGTTCACGCCGCGGACCCAGTAGTAATACTGGGTGCCGGGCTTGAGGCTGGTGTCGGCGAGCTGGGTGGCCTGGCCGAGGTCGACGGCATTGGTCTCGATCTCGCTGTCACCGCTGAGCGCGGTCAGCGCGCGGCGGAACTCGTAGAGCTGGCCGTCGCGCGAGCTGCGCGGGATCAGGGTCACCGAGCGGTTAGCCGTCTCGACGTCCACGGTGGTCGGTGGAACCGGCGCCAGCAGCGAGCTGACGGTGGTCACACGCACGGACCATGCCGACAACCGCCCCACCCCATCCACCGCGCGCACGCGCACCTGATACTCGCCGCTGGCCGCGTTGCGGTACTCGATCGAGGTCTGGTCGGTGGTGCCAATGTCCTGCCATACCTGCTCGCCGGGCGGCAGGATATTGACGATGTAGTACTGGGTGCGCGGGTCGCTACTCTTGACCCAGCCGATCAGTAGCCCCTGGTGAGAAGCGCCGCCAGCGAGATAGGTGAAGCTCTCGACGTTGATGTCGAGCGGCGGCGACAGCCGACCGGTGGGCACCAGCGACGTCGGACGCTCGGGCAGTACCAGGCCCTGCTCGATCAGCGCGAATTTATCGGGGTTGTGCTCGAGCGCGGTGACGGTATAGAGCAGCGTGTCGGCGTCTTCCTTCACGCCGAGAACGCGGAATCGCCGCGGCTGGATGTCCTGGCTCGCCAGCATCCACATGGCATAGGGCATCGGCGTTTCGGAGAGCGACGCCGCCAGCGTCACCTGATCGCCGGCGAAACCCTGGACGTCTCGGGTCTCGACCCGGCCGCTGGGGAGCTGCACCGAGAGCTGCCAGCCGCTGCCGCTGGCCTCGTTGGGCCGCTGATCCAGTGTGACGACGTCCTGGCCGACGCCAGTCAGGCGGCCCGCCAGCCGCGCGCCGGCTTTGTAGCGGTCGGAGATCCGCACGATCTCACCGGGGCGGATGTCGGCGTGCTCGAGCCCGACGGTAAACTCGACCGTTTCGGTCTCCTCGCGCTCGGTGTAGAGCAGCCACAGCCCGACGCGGCGCGCCTGTCCGCGCGAGGTGCAGCCGAACGCGGTAACGTCGGTCTGGCGCCAGCCGTACTGCTGGATGCCGGCCGGGTCTTCGACCACCTCGATCGACTGCCGGAAATTGTCCGCTGGGTCGTTCCAGGTGACCAGCGCCACGGTGTGGCGGCTCTTGAGCGACGAGCCCGAGTAGCGGAACTCGCCATCGGCGGTGTCGGCCTGGCCGAAAAGGCGGCCGCCGTCGCCGATCTCGGGGGCATCCTGCACCACGGTAACGGTGCCGCTGCCCCAGTACATCATCCCGCGGAAGGCCGCCGCCAAGGTGGTGAGCACCTTGTAGGCTTCCTCGCGCGAGCTGATCACGGTGTTGATCGTGAAGCGCGGTTCGTCAGCACCATAGCCATTGGGCACCAGCTCGTCGCAGTAGCGACCGATCTCATAGAGCGCCCATTTGTCGACGTTGCCCAGGCGCGCACCGAAGCGCTCGCTGGTCGCCAGGTCGTAGAAAATCCACGCCGGGTTATCGGTCCACGCCTGTTTGAAACCGCCCGACCAGATGCCGGTATAGGTGCGGGTCTCCGGGTTGTAGTTGTCCGGCACGCTCATGATGCGCCCGCGCACGCGGTAGGCGCGCGAGGGGATCGAGTTGCCGAACTGCTGGGCGTCGACCTCGAGCGCCACCAGGGCGGTGTCGGGGTAGATCAGCTTGGCGTCGACGATCGCCGTGTAGCTGGACCAGTAGGACTCATTGCGCACCGCCGAGTCGTCGTCGTTGTCGGCAGAGAGCCGGCGCACGCGCACATCCCAGGGCGCAGCGCCTTCTAGCTCCACGCGGTAGGCCCGCTGGTAGGGGCTGGTCGTCTTACCCTTGATCGTGTCTGTCTTGCGCGTCGTCCACGTGCCGCCACTGGGGCGCACGTCGATCGCGACCTGCACGCTGGAGCCGCGCAGGTCGCCGGTCTTCTTGTCCTGCTCGGTGAGCGCCGGGATCTGCAGGGTGACACGCACGGCGTCAGTGTCGGCGTCGCTGATCGTGCGGATCAGCGGCGCCGCCTGGGTCACCTGCGCCGATACCTCGGTCTCGTTCTCGACTGAGGGGAAACCGGCGACGTGATCCTGATCGGGTAGCCCGGTGCGGGTCTGGTAGTTGACCCCGGAGAAATTCCACGAGCCGTCAGCCGCCTGCAGCGGCGTCTCGTCGAACAGGATCGACCGGGGGCCATCGACCAACCCCACAATCGGACCCTCGCCGAGAATGTCGATGATGCGCGCGACGGAATTCGAGCGCAGCGTGTTCGGGTCTTCCTGGGCGACGCGGCCACTGCCGCCGCCACCCTTGCCGCCGCCCTTGCGGCCGCTCACATCGTGATATGCGCCCATGTCGTCACTCGTCTGCGGGTAGTTGCTCGACGCTCAGCCCAGAGCTGGCGACGATGGAGCCGGTGTTGATCTCGCCGTAGATGACCGGCACCGCCAGGCCCTGGGCGCTGTTGTTGACGGGGCCGTCGAACAGGAAAGACGGCCGCTCGTCGACACTGGCACTGCTCTCGTAGCTGCCGGTCTGCGCAGTGGTGGCCAGCATCGTCGAGACACCGGTGAGCGCCAGCGCGCCGCCGGCGATGGCCAGGGTGCTCGACGAGATGCCGAATGCGGCCGTGCCGGCCAGCGAGAGCCCGCCCGTGGCGAACGCCGCGCCGACCATGGCTACGCCGAGAATCGCCTTGCCCGCGCCGCCCTTGGCGCCGCCGACCGCCGGCAGAATGTGCAGCGCCTGCCGCCGCGCCAGGGCAAACGTCAGCGTGTCTTCGCCGTCTGTGCGGCCGGCATCCAGCTCGCCGCGCACCACCTGCCACTGCCCCGCCAGAATCGCGTCCTTGAAGCCTTCGAGCTGGCAGGAGAGCGCCCGGATTGCCTCGGCGGGGTCGCGCACCTCCAACGAAAAGGGACCGCCGAAGCGGTCCCCAAGAGAGCCATGCAGGTGAATCTCGCGCATCGTTACTCCATCTGGCTGGCGTGACGGTAGAAGGCGACGACGAACGGCAGCCACCGGTGGATGGGCTCGACCTTGGGCCGGCGCGTCGGGTCGAACGGTTTCGACGCCGTCAGGTGATGCATCGCCAGGCCGTCACCGAGATAGACGCCGGCGTGGTTGGGCACCGCGGAATGGATCTGGCAGAAGAACATATCGCCGCGCTGGGCCTCGGCGCGGTCCACCGGCACAAACCCGGCGGACTCTAGACCCAGCCGGTAGAGGTCGCCACCGTGGCGCCACCACTCCCAGTCACGCGGGAACTCGGGCAGCTCGACATCCAGCTCGGCGGCGTACCAGTCGCGGATCAGGCTGTAGCAGTCGGTGACGCCGTGCCGGAACGGCCGCTGCTCCAAGTCTGCCACCGGCACGCCGGCGCCCCAGTAGAACGGCGGCGAGGCATCCTCGCCGTTGGTGCTGACGATGCCCCACGGCACCGCGGTATCGCGCTGGCCGCGCATGTCGGCCTCGCTGGGGCAGTCCGGGCCGTCCGGGTGGCTGTGTACGATCACGGCGATTCCCCGAGCCATGGCCCGCGCCAGTGTGCGCTTGTCGATGCGGAACTGGGTCGCCGGGTCGCTGGCGACGTTGGCATACTGCCGGCACTCGCCGTCGGCGTAGATGATCCAGACCGCCTCACTCGGGTATGCCGTGATCGCCTCGCGGCGCAGCTGGTCGATGTGTTCGGTGAACATCAGCTCTTGTACCTCGCAAGCCCGGGCATCGCCCGGGTCGGCAACGGGTTGTTGGCGCCGAAGCGCGCGCGGCAGTCGCTCAGACGCTTGCCGCAGACGTCCTTCGCCGGGTCTTCGGTCGTGGCGCCCTGCTGGTCGAACATCGCCGCGCCGGTATAAGGGCAGCTCACGCCCTCATATACCCAGCGCTCACCGTTCCAGTAGCGATAGCTGTGGGTGCAGGTGTCTCGCAGGCACTGCCGCGCCGGGATCATCCGGCCCTGCTGGTCGAGCGAGATCGATAGGGTGAACTCGACCCGGCCCCGGGCGGGGATCTCCTCCGGCTTCTGCTCGATGTGGTACTCGTCCACCGGGAAGATGGCCTCGGGGTCGGGGTCGGCGCCGTCGTCGAGGTGGTTGGCGAACGTGCGGATGCGCTTCACCGGGGCACCGATCAGGTCGTTGGTTGCAAGCAGCATCGACACCATCGAGACCTCGAGCGTGGACAGGCGCAGAGACGGCTGCGGCAAGGTGCCTTTGCCGTTCCACTCGAAGCCGTCAGCCTCGATCGGCGTGGGCGTGTAGGCGTAGCCGTTGAAGTGGATCGGGCCGCCGTCGAGCGCGGTCTGATTGGTGAAGCGCAGGATGCCCGCGCCCCACTGCCGCGCGTCGATCTCGAACAGCACCACCGTTGGCTCTTGGCTCAGCGACTGCGACTCGCGGGCGATGATCTCGTTCATGCCACCACCTCGCGGAATGTCGCCGAGACGCGCCAGAGAACGGCATTCGCTTGCGCATGGGAGAGCGTTTCGCATACCCATTTGCGCGGCGCGCTACCGCCCGGCGGCGTCCACAGGAAAGGCGTCACGCCAAGGCGATTCTTGAGGAAAGGGAACAGTGAGTCGAACTCGTGGCGGCGAAGCCGCGACCAGCTCACGCTCGCCTGATCCTTGATGTGGTTGATCCCCGAGGGGCGACGCTGCTCGTAGCCATCGCCGAACTTCACCGTATCAACGCTTGCCTGGGGCGTAATCTGCGGCTCCCGGTCCATCGGCACATCGGGTAGCGTTTCAGCCATTCAGCATCCCCCCTAATCCTTGCTGCTTGCGCAGCTCCTTGAGAACTTCGGCTCGTACCTGATCCCCGAGAGCCTTGCCTTGCCGCCTCGCATCAGCATCGCTGACACCGGGCTGCGCTTGCACGGAGACGTTCACCGACAGATTGATGTCTCCACCCCGACGGTTGTCGGTCGTGACGTTCTGAGCTGCCTGCCGATTTTCCCGGGCCACGAACTCGGTGATGTCGCGGTTCTGGTTGGGATTGAGTACGCGCTCGCCGCCGTCCAGCAGCCAGGTCCCCTCACGCGGGACGTTGTCCAGACCGTTATGCGCCTGGCCAGCCAGCTGCGTGCCGGCGATCGTGCTGATGATGCTGGACGTTTGAGCCGCGACTACGCCCATAGCGGCCAAGTTGGCGGGGAATGCCGTCGAAGCGGCGGCAGTAGAGATAGCGTTCTGGATTTTGACGATGGAGTCAGCAATGGCGAACGCCTTAGAGGCGGCGAACATCGTCTTGTAGATGCCGCTCTGCTCGCCGGCGAACTGCTTGGTCAGGCCTGAGACCTCACCGAACAGGGAGCCATAGCCCTGAAGGCGCGCGGAAAGCATCGCGCTCTCGGTCTGTCGCAGATTCTGCTGATGCTGTTTCTCCAGCGCCTCCTGGGCAGCCAAGGCCTGCGCCTTGACACCGTAACGCTCGTCTTCGAACTCTTGCAGCAGCTCGAGGCGCTGCCGGTACCATTGCTCGTACTGGGCCTGCTCCTGCTGGATACGCCCCATCTCGCCGAAGGGCCCAGAAAGCTGGTCACTCAGGCCGCTGACCGAAGGGGCGCCAGACGTGCCGACCTCACTCACCTGCTTTTGCAACTGACGGCGGGCGATATTGCCAATGCCTGGGCCGAGCTCATCGACCTTGCCGGCGTCTGCCGCCAGCCGCCGGAGCTGATCGAGCTGCGGCGTGTACTGGGAGATGAGGCGCTGCTTCTCCTTGAGCTTATCCAGCTCTTCCTGCTGGGCGATCAGCCCATCCTTGCGCTCCTGATTCAGCGACTTGAGTTCGCCGTGCTCCAACTCATAGCGGAGCCGGACCGCATCCGAGGTCTCGCCGAACAGCGCGATCTGCTTCGCGAGATCGGCGCTCATCGACTTGTAGCGATCCTCGACCTGCTTCGCCTGGCGCTCCTCCTCACTGAGCTGCTTCGAGCGCCTCCCGCCTAATACGGTGCCCTGCTGAATGCGCTGAATGCGCGCCTCCATGGCCGCCAGCACCTGTTCCACGGTGGATTGCGTCGCGGTGACGCCACCCGAGATCGCCAGCGCGGCGGAGAGCGCAACACCGCTCAACCCGGTTTGCACGCCGGCCAGCAGGGTATTGAGACGTTCAGCGTTGCCGAACTGGGCGCGCAGCATGGCTTCCTGCTCGGCGAGACGGCGCAGCTTCGACTGGTGTGCTTCCGCCTCCGTGCGATCCCCCTTCTCCAGCGCTTGTTGATACTGGCGCATCGCCTCGCTCTGGGCGGCCACCGTGCTCGCATATTCGACTTGCACCGCGTTGAAGCCTTCCTTCTGAGCGCGATAGCGGGCCTCCTGATCCGCCGTCATGCCCAGGGTTTCACGCGCTTCGAGCAGCTTGCCGATGTACTTGTCCCAGGCGTCGCCACCATCCTCGATGGCTTCGTAGGTCGAGCGGGTCGCGCTCGCCGTTTCGTCCATGCGGCCACGTAGCTCGCTCATGCGCGCCGATAGCTCGCCTGATTTCTGGGTGGCGGTATCGATCGCAGAGGCGTGCTCGGTCAGCGTAGCACCCCAGAACTGTGCATCTTTTTCGCTGGCGAGTTTGAACTTGCCGCGCAATAGGTCCACGGCATCGGCAGCGTCAATGGTTCCGGTCTTGAGCTGTTCTGTGGCATCGTCCAACACCGAATAGCTATCCAGGCTAGTCGGCACGCCGAAGTTGTAGAACGTGCGGTGGATGCGATCCGCTGCGTCCTCAACGGCTTCGGCCTGCTCGTCGATGCGGGTCTGCAGCTGCTCCAGGGTGTAGGCACGCTGCGCCTTGGTGGCACCCTGCCACTTGTCTGTGAGGTCATCCAGCGGGGTATTGAGGTCGGCAATGCTCTCGGCCATCTCTCGGTTGGCGCGAGATGCCTCCGACGAGTTGCTGGCGTAGAGATAGATGGCACCGGCGGCGAGTGTCGCCACCCCGAGCGGCCCGCCAACCAATGCCATTGAGGCACGCGCCGCTGTCGCCGCCCGGCCCGCCAGGGAAGTGGCCGCCGTCCACGCTCTCGTCACCTGTGCGGAGCGCACCAGGGACGCATCGTAGGCCTTGGTCGCGGCCGCCATCTTGGTCTTGGCGCTGGTTACCGCGTTCTGCGCCGATATGCGCGCCCTCGCTGCGGCCGACTCGACCGCGGCGGTCTCTTTGGCGAGGCTCTGCTCGGCGGCGGCGATCCGCTGCGAAGCGGCAAACTGCGCCTGGCGAACACTGGTGATCTGGCGTGCAGCCTGCTTACGGGCTTCGTCGGTGGTGGCCGACTGCATGACCGCGGTCAGCCGCGAGCGCTCGGCAGACAGCTCTTGCATCGACCCCCGCGCGGCCTGCAGTGAGGCTGCAGCCTTGTCCCGGCGCGCTCTTGCGGCCACCAGATCAGCCGCTTCGGCCGATTGGCTGGCCTTGACCGACTCCAGATCCGTCTCCAGTGCACGCAGGTTGGCCTGAGCAGCATCCAGAGACGCTTTGGCCCGAACGTGATCGGCCTCGGCCGACGCGAAGGCGGCACCGGCTTCCTGGCGATCCACCGCCAGCTTCTTGATCTTCTCGTTGCGCGCACGCACGGTCGACGTGATCGTACCCGCGGTACTTACCAGCACCTTGCGCGCCAACACAGCGGCATAACCACCAGCCGCGGCGGTCAAGCCGTCGAAGGCTTTTTCCGCCCCCCCTGACTCGGAGACCCACGACTGGAACGACTGCAATGAGTCGTTGATCGAGGGCGCCAGCTCATTGATCATCGCCCGGCTCGCCCCCTGGGCCAGCGCGGTCATGTTGGTCAAGTTGTCGTTGAACTCCGCCATCTGGGCAGCCTGGTCGCGGCTGATCGACAGGCCGAAGTCTCGCGCCTGCTGCCGCAGCCCCTGGATGGCATCGGCCCCGGAGTTGACGATCTGCAGTAGCGACACCCCCTCGGTGTCCCAGATCTTCATCGCCAGTGCTGCCTGACGTGACTGGTCCTTGACCCCGGCGAGCTGCTTGGCAATGGCCTCGAACTGATCTTCCGGCTTGAGCTTCTGCAGCTCCTGGGCGTTCAACCCCAGTGCCTTGAGCGCTTCGCTAGCGGTGCCAGCGCCATTGGCCGATTCGCTGATCCGCCGCGTCTGGCGCTGCCAGGCCGTGGCCAGCGCACTGAACTGCACCCCGGAGCGCTCGGCGACGAACGCATACTCGGACAGCGCCTCGGTGCTGGCCCCGATCCGCAGGTTTAGCTTGTCCAGCCGATCACCAAAATCGACCTGACTGCGGATGGCCTGGGCCGTGAACAGCGTACCCACCAGCGGCGCTAGCGCGCGGGCCGACTTGGCCACGTAGCCCATAGAGGTTTCCGTCTCGCGCATCTGCTGCGAGAAGCGCCGCTGGCTCTTGGTATTGCGCCCGGTCTGCTTGTTCAGTTGCTCCAGCTGCTCGTCTGTCGCCTGAATGGCGCGCAGCCCGCCGCTGGCGTCGCCAGTGATAACGATCCCAGCCTTGTAGTCGGCCATATTTTTCTCCGGGCATAAAAAAACCCGCCGAAGCGGGTCAGTAAACTTTATACATCAAAACCTATTTCTTGCTTTTTGCTTCTACGCAGTAGCCATATATCTTATTGCCAAAATCTGTTATCGATTTACGCTGCATCTTATCAGTGGAAAATCGAGGCTCATCGAACGCGCTTGTAACCATTAGCTGCATCAGCTTATCATCACCAGCGATATCCATCATTTCGCGCATAGGAACGCCTTTCTGCCTGCTCTCCATGATTTTCTCAGCAATCAGAGATTTATTCGAGCAGTCCTTTCTATCGCTCTTTGTCATGTCAGACATCGCAGGGATTCCATGCGACATCGCCACCGCAACGAAGATAACCTGAACGGTTTTCAAAAGTTTCATTATCGCTCCTCATTGTTCCCAGCGAGGAAACTTAACATCGCTTTAAGCCTGGAGCCAGAATTTGTGGACACTCAAGTGGCATCATTTACGGTCCTGTCGGTGGTGACGCGGTCCACGCGGGACCCGTTGTAATCGATCTCCACCCAATCGCCTCAGCCTTCGCACAGTTGCCACGTTGTGGCGCTTGGCTCGCACAGGCGAGCGAGGTCTTGCGTGTCTCGCCCGTGGGCTCTCACCGAGCAATGCTGGCAGTAGTCAGCCATGCCTCTCTACCTCAACGCATCTGCCCAGTGCTTCTCACTGATTATAGAGATGGGGACACCATCACCCCGAAGCGCCACCCCTTTCTCTATCTTCCTGCCATAGGTGGTGTTGGCCCAATCTGTGCTGCCTACGTTGCCGATGACCAGATAGCGTGTCTTCTTGGTCACGCCCGACTTGGAGATGCCGCCGCGGGCGACGATCTCCTGCTCGCACTCGCGGCGGGTGCCAGAAGCAAAGCTACCGGTCAGGCAGAAAATCGCGTCTTCGAACTCAACGGCCGGCGCCGGCTGGCAGAGCGGCAGTGTCGAAGCCGCCGTGGTGATCCCCTGCTCGGTGATGCCGCCGCCGATGAAGTCCATCAGCAGGCCCACCAGCTCTTTCTCTTCGTCCGCGTCCAGGTGCCCGTCCTGCAGCGCATCGGCGAAGCGCTGAAACAGCACGTTGAATGGCCAGACGCCGACCGACTCGGGGCGCTCCTCCAACCATCGGAGCACGAACTCGGCTTCGAGTTGATTGAGTGCGCCGTCGGCCAGAATGCCGCGGGCCAGGCCGGTCAACTCGTTGGCGTCCCGGGTGGCATTGCGCGCCAGGCTGAGTTGGCGTGTGACGGGCTGCCCTTGCGGGCTTAGTGGTGTCGATGCCATGTCGTGATCCCCTGTTGTTCCCGTCAAGAAACGTAACACCGGAGACACATGGAGGCCATGGCACTATCGCCGCACCCTGCCCCAATGGCGGGAATCAGCTGTCTTGGAAGGCCTGGGCCTCTCGCGCCAAGTAGCGCATCAGCCGCTTGTTGCGGGCCTTACCGTGGGCATCCGGATAGAGAATGTTGAGCAACAGCACGCGACCTTCCCAAAGGTAGTGCTCACAGTAGACGAGGCAGGCATCCTGCTCCGGATCGCGCGGGTTGGTGCGGTCCATCAGGGATCGCCCCTTCGAGAAGGTGCGCGGCGGCAGTGCCAGGTGCATGTGACACAGGTGAGCGCGCTCGGCTTCTACCGGGAAGTTGTAGATCGACTGGCGGCCGAAGTAGTTGGGGTAATCAGTCTTGCCGGATTCGATGAAGCGGCGGAAGTCTTCGACCAATGCGTCACGCAGTCCAGGGGACTGATCGGCCAGCTCATCAAAGACGGCGTCGATGTCCGAATGGAGCAGGATGTCGACCTGGGGAAACACGCAGCCGGGGCGCTTAGTGCAGTCGGTCGTGCAGAGATTCGGTGCTCACCATAGCCACCTGGCGCAGCCCTTCCGGGTCTGCACTGCCCTCGAAAGTCGTGTAAACCCCTTGCAGGTGGCGTACTGTCGTGACGAGATGCACCGTCTTGAATCGAGCAAGCGCCACCAGTTTTCGGATCTTCTGGAGATCAGGCGGAATGCTATAGCCGACCATACGCATTTCAGTCAGCAGCTGATCGAACTTTCGCTCAATTTGCCGAATCGATTCAAGATTGAGCTCATTGGTCGGGAGATCAAGAGCCTGAGCGCTTTCTTCGTCCATGCCACTGGCGGCGATCTGATCCATGAGTTCGACAGCCTCGTTGAGGCTTCCGAGCAGAGAATTGCATGATGCCAGTGCTTCCGACAGATACGCCTCACGACGCATCTCCGCAACACTTTTAGCAACGGCCGGCGCCTTCTCGGCCAACTCCTTGTGCAGCGCCATCACGTCGGGAGAGCTTGTCAGCCCACCCACGGCCAATGCCAGCGACGTCGTGAACGTGCTGATCCGGGCGGCCAGTTTTCGATTCGGAGCATTCGTCATGGGAGAAAGCCAGTCAGGCGTAGGCCTTTAGAGATATGGGTGACTGCCAAAAAGGGCGTCACCCCATAGGTTATGTGAACCGGACCCGGCGTGCAATTCTGACACGCATTCGGACAACGGCTCACACTCCCTCTATCGACCATTCCTGGCTCGGCTTGAACCATCACGCTGCCGCGGCGTGCGACTCGATGAACCACTATGCCCGGGGCGGGCTGAATTTGATCGGGCGCTGCCCCGCCTCCGCGGCGTAGTGGTTGAAGTCGTCGACTTTCTCACGGAGCCGATGGCTGAGCGACTCGATGCGGTCGAGCCGGTCGTGAGCGGCCTGGGCATCGAAGCCGTAGTGCGGTTCGCCGCGCACCCCCTGGGTCTTGCGCAACTGCTCGCGCAGCTCGGCGAGGGCTCGATTGCGCTCGGCCGACGCCGACTCGATCTCTTGCGACAGCACGTTGCAGCGGCCGATCGCCTCGTAGTTGGGTTCCGTCATGGTGCCCTCTCTATTGCTTCGTCAGCGCGTGTACCGGTGAGCGTTTGCCGTTCATGTTTAGGTAGCGCGCCAGCACGCCGATGTGCTCGCGCCAGTTGCCGTAGAGCCGGGAGTCGAGCAGCTTGAGCGCGGGGCCGACGCGCTCGACGAAATCTCGCTCCAGCGCGTTGGCGCGGCCGGAGAGCGCTTCGACGTTGCGCAGGATGGTGGCGACCTCGCCGGACTCCGCCAGCCGCCCCGGGTCTTGCGCCAGCGCGATGCACTCGGCGACGCAGCGCTCGGCGCGCTGCTGGTAGTGCTGGCGCTGCTCGGCGGAGATCTCCTGCCCCGCTGGCGACTTGCCGGCCAGCACCTCGAGGAAGTGCTCCAGGGCGATCAGGCTGTAGTAGAGCGTCTGCGACTTGCGGGTCTCGGGCTCGCGCACCACCGGCGCCTTGTGGCTGATCTCGCCCAGGTGGCGCAGCGCCAGCATCTCCTCCATGGCGCCATCGATGTTCTCGACTCGCAGCAGCTTGCCTGACTCGGCGGCTCGGCGCAGCTCGGCCATCATCATGCTCAGGTCGCTCTTCCAGGCCTCCGGGCCATAGAGGCTTTCGGGCGTGAACTCGGCGGCCTTCTGCCTGCGCGGGAAATCCACGGCGGCCGTGGCCTCCGACGCTGGCCGGGCGCGTTCGAGATACTCGCCCTCGATGGCCCACTGGCCGACGAAGTTGGCCGCGGCGTCCATGTCATTGGCGGCGATCATCTCCGCCTTGGGCACGTTGAAGCGGGTGTGCAGCAGATTCCACAACCGATGCTGAGCGCTGCTGCGGGCACTGGTCGGTAGCACGCGCACCTTCTTGCCGATCAGCTCGCGCAACACCTTGAGGCCGTCGGTGCCGATGGTTTCCCCGGCGAGCGTCTCGGCGTGGTAGCTGCCGGTACGGCGAATGGTCGGCAGCACCTCAGCCGTAACCCACTTCTTGAACCGCTTGGCCTCGGCCTTGCGACTGCGGAGGATCGCAGAGTAGAGGCCTGATTCATTGATGAGCGTTGCGCCCCGATTCCCGAAACCGACGAGTTGTCGGTTTTGCATCTCATCGTCGTCGAGCTTTCGGGTCATCGCTTCCGCATCGGAATAGAGCAGTGTTGCCGCTACATCCATGGCGACAAACCACGGCTGGTCGTCGATCAGCAGCGTGCGGATTTCGTGGGCTTCAAACTGGAATGGGATAACTGCGTTGGCGGCCTGCGTAGCCATGGTGTGGTTCTCCTGGTTCTAGTAGGAGTCCACCACCAACCTCTCACTGTTGGGGGCGGACCGTACGCAGGGTGAGAGACCGGGGAACGCAGGCGAACCCGGCAGGCCGAAGCCTCCCGCGCACGGCCCGCCATAACTGACGGGCGCAAAAAAAGCGCCACTGGCGCCGTGCGCCTGCTGTTCTGGTTCGGGCTCTCACCCCCGGCCACTGATTTTGCAGCGGCAAGGAGATAGTGGCTCAGGCAGGCGGTAGGGTCAAGGCTTGGCAGGTGGCCAGAAACGCGAACGGCTGCGCGGGGCAGCCGTTTTCAGAAGGCATTTCGTTTTTAGAACGTGAGCTATTGCACGGCTCGAAGTCTTGACGGGCCTGTTAATGGCTGTTCGCATCCGTTGAAATCTGGAACGAGCCCTTCAATCAACGCTTGAACTTCATAAAGTGGAAGCGACAAAGCTTCCGCGATCTTCTCTTTAGTAACTCGCTCCGACCACAACTGAGAGAGCACTTTAGGCCAAATTGCCGATCGCTCACGCTCAACTCCAACTGGCTCTGATTTCCTGAAACCTCTTTTCGACAGCTCCATAAGATTGGTTTTATATTGCCACTCAGTCAGTAATCCAAGCGCGTGCAGACGAAAAGCCATAGCCATTGCGGAAACTCTCCACCTTGCTTTCAGCTTAATAATCATCTCCGTGTTGATAAATTTTGGCGCGCGAGAACGCACATCGTCTTCAGGCATGAGGAATGCTGATGCAAATGCATTAGCCTCTCGTTCGGCTTCGCGGGTGCTCTTGGCCGAGCCGTTGCGATGCATTACCAAATGACCAAGCTCGTGAGCAGTATCAAAAATACTACGCTCAGCACTTTTGAAATTATTGAGATAAACGTGTGGCACACCACCCATCCAAAATGAGTAAGCGTCAACAGACGCGGTATTCTCGGACATCGCAAGGAAACGAACTCCTTTGGCTTCCAAGAGATGCACTAAGTTCGTAATTGGTCGTACGCCAAGATTCCAGTGCTGACGCAGGGCATTAGCCACATGTTCTGGGTTGGATTCGTGCCCCAGGTCGATCAAGTCAGGTTCAGGGAGTCGAAAGCGGTCTTCGATCCATGCGAGCAGCGACAGTCCGTAGCTTCCTGCTACCAGAGCTGCATTTTTTTCCTTTGCGGTCATAGTCGTGAGGCTCCGAAAGCTCACTGCATCTGTATCTAGAGCCTCAAGATCCTCTCCATAAAAAAAAGCTCTCGGATATCCCAACGCGGAGGCTAGCTTTTCGACTGTTGAGTCGTCGGGCTCGTTTAAAGCTTTTTCAATGCGTGACAAGGTGACTGGCGAGATTCCAGCCGATTCTGCGACAAACTTGCCAGTCAACCCTATGCGCTTTCGAGCCATAATCAAACGCTTATGGTTGAACACTTTAACCTCCAGAATCACTTCCGCGAAACCACAGGGTCAAACACATCAAGATCGCCATCATCCTCAAAAGGTGCGGGATTGAGATCAAAGTCCGAGCCGTCGGAGATACTGAGGCGCTCAATGTAATCTTTGAAATTTCCACCTTGAATGATAGGGCGAGAGAGCTCCGCACAACCGTTCCGGCTAACCATGAAGAAATAGGTAGCAACGCTGGTGTCACACTGAGTCTCTAATTCGAACTCGGGACCGAAATCGAAACTGAGGTTTCCTTGACAGGCTCTCTCTGCCCCCGGGCCTCTTGGTGACCTCGCCTTCGGACCAATGCTCGGTTGCGGCATATCCAAAACGTTGGAGAAGCCCACCCTTATTTTGAGCGAGTCATTACGTATGAAGTCCATGCCATTGTGTTTCTCGAACCTCCACTGAGTTTCAGCTCGAATGAACTCGGAGCGGATCGCGAAAACCCCCTCCATATAGGACTTCATGCCTGGTGCAAACGATGGGTGATAAGCCGTTGCTTCTGCGGCCGCACCTAAAGCGATGTCTCGTGCGCGAACCAAGCCGTCGCGAGTAAGCTCCATCTCTGATAACCGACGATCTACGTCATAGGGCTCGGTGATCAACTCGCTGGTCACTATGTTCATGGGAACGCCTCGTGTTAATTTTCGCAGACCTACTGTAGGCCGATAAAAATTAACATGCAACCACTCACTGCCTATTCATCACCTCAAGCGCGCCTCGCTCGATGGCCCGGATCTTCTCCAGGCGGTCACGATCAGGCGCCATCTCCATCTCCACGCGGATCGCGTGCACCGCCGGGTAATCCAACCCGAGGTGAAGGACTCCACCGCTGCTACTGGTAAGCAGACGCCACTGACGCTGGCAGGCGAAAAATAGCTCGGCAGCTTCGACGTTCTCGGGCCAGATCGGATAGTTCTGATGCTGTAGGTAGCTGTCGTCGAGATTCACGCCGAACGCGGCGGCGGCGCCAGCCATATCAGAGCCTCGGCCGCCCTCGGCCCAATGGCGGCCGAGGCCTTCTAGTTTTTTGCGACGTGCTTCTCGCGTCCTTGCTGAGCCGTCCAGAACGACAGCATCAGCGGTCGCGCTACGTAGTCTTCCTGCAAAATAGCGCGGCGAAGCTCGGGGGTGTCCGCTGCCGGGTCGCCTTGCTCGTCCGCCACGCCGGTGAGCTTGACCAGCATCTCATCCAACACCTGCTCATCGGAGAGCTGCTCTTGATCGACACGCTGCTGGAATGCCTCGAACTCCTTGCGACGAAGCAGGCGCCAGGTGGCGTCGATCGAGGCGGTATCTTTCTGCCCCGGCACGGTGAACTCCACAACCACCGTGATTTCGGGAATCTGCACGAGCTTGAACATCAGCCTTCTCTCTCTTGCGATGGGCCGGCCCCGGGCGAGGCCGGCGTCAGTGAATCAGCGGAAGATCAGACGAAAATCATCGTCACCCTGGGCGCGCAGGAAACGCAGGTTCGACTGGTAGTACAGCCTGCCGTTGGTGTCCTGGTCGCTGATACCAGAGAGCTGGACCTTAGGCGCCGCCAGCTCGACGATATTGCCCGCCTCAAAGCCATGGATGAGGCTGAGCACCCCGTCCGTCACACCGTTGTGGCTCTCGATGTCAGCGAAGTAGTTGTGGTCAGCGATCTTGCCCGCTCGCCACTGCACCTGCCCGGTGGTCGCACGATCGTCGTAGTCGGCGCCTTCGTAGTTGACGAGATCGACCCAGTTGACCGTGGCGCCGAGATCCATCGACAGCGACTGCATGGCCAGATCTCGGCCAAGCAGTTTGAACTGCCGCGTGTTCTGGTTGTTGACGGGGATTTCCTGGGCCGGCTCGGAGAAGTCAGGATTGGTAACCGTCGTCGATTCCGGGCGGCTGTACTTGCCGGTCAGGGTGACCTGAATGGTGGGCAGAGAGCCCGTGGCCAGGTTGAGCGAGAAGGTGCCCCGGGCGTCCGTGATGCGCTGCAGGCGATCATCACGATAGAAATAGCACGTGACCATCTCGAAGCCTTCAGAGACCGGCAGATACTCGACCCGCGCGCCATCGGCATCACTGTCGGCATAGCTGATCTCACGCAGACCGCAGGCTCGCAAGAGTGGCGCGATGATCGGGACGTCACCTGCAATGCCGGGGCCATAGAGTGGCACGGTCACTTGGAGTGACACATAAGGCGCGACGTTGATCTCTTCGTCCGAGCCCAGCGTATCGCGCATGCGAGTCCGCTCGGTAGTGTCGCCAGCATAGGGCTCGTAGGAGTCGATGCCGGTCACCGGAATGATGCTGGCCCCGGTGGGCACGGCGTCAACGCCAGGATCTTCCTGCATCGCTACGGCGATCAGGGATTTACGCAGCAGAGGCATGGGTTACTCCTTGGGCTTGGCCGCATCCCCCGATGCGGTTTTGGTGTTGGGCGAAGCCAGCTTTGATCGCTTCTTGTCTTCCTGCCGCTTGCGCGCGGCAAAGTCTTGGGCTTTCGGCTCTTCAGGCGCGGCCTGCTTCGTGTCAAGCGAGCCCTGACGCATGATGTATGCGCCCCCTTTGGTGCGAGACATGACGCCTCCTATTGACGGTCGATGATGCGCTGCCAGCGGAATAGCTCGCGCCAATACACGTGCGCGCCGGCGACAGAGAGTTGGGCGCCGGAGACGTACTCCAGCGGCGATAGAGTTGCGCCCGCGATGCCGTGACCGAGCAAGGCGTTGTAAGCGGCCTGTCGCGCCGTGCTGATAGCGGATTGCTCTGCGACCAGCACGATCGCGAGATATTCGGTTACCGCCTGATCGACGCCACCGATCACCTCGGGGGGCGAGGCTTGGGATTCAACGGCATGAACGAACGCGGCCGGCAGTGTGTTCTGAGCAGTGGCCAGGGTCGTTGCCTGCAGCTCATAGTGGGCGCGGTACTGTTTCTGCTCTGCTTCGTAGTCGGCCGCTGCGTCAGAGATCTCAACGCTGACCGGCCCGGCATAGGTGGAAACGCGCTCCTCGAGGTCATCGCCAAGACTTTCGATATCCGAGAACCGCTCGGCTCGGAGAGAGGCGAGCCACGTATCGATCTGACCCAAGCGATATCCATCCGCCTCGATATGTGTCCGAGCCACCGGCTGGTACACGGCATTGGGATACGTCGGGCCATCCGGCAACTTGAGCGGGTAGGCGCCATCGGCGGTCACGTCGTTGAGCAGACCAGCAATGACCAACGCTGTGTTGGATCGGCTGGGGTCGGTGTGGCTGGATGCCGCAGCGTTAAGGCCTGCCGATGAGAGCTGCTGGATCACGTCGTCGATCACGCTTTCTTCTCCAGGTATCGCGACATGCCGGCGTAGAACCGATGCTCGATGCCGCTGCTATTGTTCTGCAGCGCGGGAGCCAGGAAGGGATTGGCGCCCATTCTGCGAGTCCCCCGCTCTTGCCACCCTTGCTTGGCCAGTTGGGAGCGGCCGTTCACCTTCCTCCCAGCACCGACGACAATGGCGACCTCACCCTCGGCGACCCCCAACCGGGCTCTATCACGCTTGCGCACGCTGCGATGATTGATCGCGCGTGCGAGGTCACCGGTTTGTCTTGGCGCCAGCTCCTTGGCAGTGCGTTTGATCGGCGCGGCCACCGAGACAAGCCCCGCACGCACGGCCCCGGTGCGCAGCTTCTGGCCCACCTGCTCGAGCTGCTGCAGCACCTGGTCAAAATCGACGAACTGCAGAGTGACGTTAGGACCGGGCATGACACATGAACTCCAGCTGGGTGTGGCTCATGTTGGTGTCGATCGGCGGGCCGTCGATCTCGTAGACCCGGCCGCCGTAGTGGATCTGCCATTCGTTGACGCCAACGCCGGCGAACTCACGGCGGTAGCGGATGCGAATGCGGGTTGTGAGCTCGGAGTTGACCTGCTGGGCGGCGAAGAACTCGCGCCCGCGCAGCGGCTCTACCGAGGCCCACACGGTGGCCACCACTTCATAGCTGTCGAGCGGCTGGCCGTACTTGTCACGGCCGCCAGCAGTCGGACGCATCAGGGTGACGCGCTGCTTGAGCTTTCCTGCCTGCATCTCTCACCCCACGGCATGTCGGCGGTAGTTGAACAGCAGCATCTCGACGCCCATGGGCACCTCAGCGGGCGTGCCGGTGGTTACCACGCTCTCCCGGTTCTCGTACCAGTGGCCGATGAGAAGCTGGAGCGCGAGGACGATGTCATCGGGCGTCTCTTCGTAGCCGATAGTGGCCGTGATCGTGACGCTCTCGGGCTCAGCGATGGTCGCTGGCCAGTGGTCGCCCCAGCGCGGATAGAGCTTGTGCGGGTCGCCTCGGGTGTCGAGCCGCAGCGCTTGCTCGTCCAGCGACTGGGTGTCGCCGGCAGGCGAGACGAATTCGACCGCGTCGATGCCCTGAACAGGAAGCCACGGCAGCTCGACAGCTCGATCCAGCGGAGGGAAGCCATCGATCACCACCGTTTTCTGCTGCTGCCGGATAGCCGTCTGGGTGTGTGCCTCCGCATAGCGGTAGGCCGCGGCGATGAGCTGAGTGAGCAGTGCATCCTCGCTGCTGTCATCAGCCTCGATTCGGCGCTGGGCTTTGACCTCTTCCAACGTCAGCATCGCGTGTTCTCGAATTCATGGAATGGGGCCGCCGGCGGTTGCCGGCGGCGGCCGATCAGATTTTCTCGGCGATGTTGCGCTTGATCAGCTCGGCGGCAGTGGCAGGGTCGAAGCCAGCACGGTCGTTCGGCGCGTAGCGCTGCCACGGGTGCTTGAACTTCACACGCGTGAGCTGCTTGCCGTTGAGGTTGTGTAGCCCGGATTCCGGGCGCACAGCCTCGTTTGCCTTCTGCGCGACCGACTTCGCACTGCTGGTTGCCGTGGCACTGGCTGCGGTGGTGGTGCTGGTGGCAGTGGACGTTTCTGCAACCGTCGCCGATTGGGCGTTGCCGGGATCGCCGGCGCCCTGGCCCTGGTCTTGAACCTGATCCAGGTTCGAGGCCTGGGTATCGTCGGGCGTCTGGGTATCGACGCCATTGGTTTCGACACTGTCCTGCGGATCGGCGGCAGCATCCGGGCTGCCCGATTGGCGACGCTGTCTGGTGGTGTTGGCCATGGTGGCCTCCCTATCTGAAAGGATGATCGATCACCCGGGCCGGCTGGCCCGGGTGCACAGCTGGGGCCGTTACCAGGTGACGCCGGTGCCGAGCACCAGGCCTTCCGGGTGACGGAAGCCGATATCGTGCTCGGTCACCACGCGGATCAGCGACTGGTTGCGAGCAAACGCGCTGACCAGCTGTCCGCTGCCGTCCTTGTAGGTGGCCTCGCGACTGAAATCGATGGTCATCCCGCCGGGCTCGCCGATGACGACGTCGTTCCAGTCGGCGAAGTAGATCTCCGACTCGTTGTTGTTGCCGGCGCCGCTGGTGTCCAGGTTGGACGGGATGTTGGTGGTGTGGCGCACCGGGTACCCCTTGAGCTGGCCGTTGGCGAGTTCCGGGTAGACCTTGTTGCCGTTGCCGTCGCGCAGACCGAACAGTTTCATGTAGGTGCGCGGCGACAGCCCCCAGCCCGGCTGGGCAAGCAGGCTGTTGCTGTTCATCAGCGCCAGCATCAGCGAGTCGAGATAAGCGTCGATCTCCGCCAGGGTCGCGGCGCCGGACCACGGCAGCACTCGGCTGGCCTGACGCGCGGTTTCCGCGAAACCGGTCGGCGTGTCGCCCGCGCCGGTGTCGCGCAGGAACGCCTTGTCTTCGCGGCTGGCCATCGAGTTGAGCATGTCGTTAAGGAACAGCTGCTCGGCGGCGAAGCCCGCACGACCGATCATCTGGTTGGAGATGGGCACCAGTGTGATCATTGTCTTGGCGTTCAACTTGACGTCATCCAGCGTCGCTTCGCTCGCCAGCACATCGCTGCCCTCGCCGACATAGCTGGACGATGCGCCCGAACTCATCCGCGGGATGGTCACGTTGCCGTTGGGCAGCGGGATAACCCGGGCGCCCAGGGCGCGAACGATGGTCTTGGGCCGCAGCAGCTCGATCACCTCGTCGTAGAGGTTCTGCGGGATCAGCGCGCCGCCAGACCCTGCACTGGTCTCGATCGCCATGGCGACGTCCTGGTCGCCGATCTCGTCGCGCGCGAACTTCACGGCACTGCCGATATCGCCCTTGGATGCCGCCACGGACATCGCGATGCGCGCGGCCTTGGCGCCGGGGTACTGCTTGAGTTCCGGTTTGATGTGAACGGCGGCCGCCTGGACGCCCTGAGCGATGGGTGACTGCACGGGCGCGGCGGAGGTCGCGTTCATGCGCTCGATTTTCTCGAGGCGGTCGATCTGCAGTGAGAGCGAGTCGAACTGTGTCGAGAGCTGCTCGAACTCCTCCATCTGTTCGGCGCTCAGCTCGCCGGCTTCGTTTTCCGCATTGGCCAGCGCCTGCACCTTGGCATTGACGTCGGCGCGTTGGCGGCGGAGTTCTTCGATCTTGGACATGACGTTCCTCGGGGTTTCGTCGGGGCAAAGAAAAGGCGGCTTATTGGCCGCCTCGGGTACCGCTCCGCCGCGTGGCTAGAGCGTGTTCTGGAGATTCATGGCGCCGGCTCGCGCGGAGACGCGAGCGCGGCGCGGGGTGTTCTGTCCGCTATATCGAGCGGCGATGCTGTCGAGTGCCTCCTGCGCGGGTGCCACTTCGTCGATCAGCCGGGCTGCCAGCGCATCCTCGGCGCTGTAGATCCGCGCCTCGGTACCGGTGACGGCAGCAAGGTCGAGCCCGCGATAGCTGGCGACGGATTCGGTGAACGTGGCGTAGGCGTTGTCGAGGCGCCGGTCGATCTCGGCAATCGCCTGATCAGTGATCGGCTCGTGGGGCGAGCAGTCGTTCTTGTGGGCGCCGCGGTAGTAGGTGTTAAAGCGAATGCCGAATTCTTCTTCGGCCTTGCTGACCTCGTAGGTCTCGATGATGACGCCAATCGAGCCGACCATGCCGGTCGGGCTGCAGACGATCCGTGAACACGCCGCGGCGAGGAAATAGCACGCCGAGAACGACGCAAAGTTCACCAGCGCAGTGATCGGCTTGGTGGCGGTGCTGGCCTGGATGAAATCCGCCAGCTCCTTGCAGCCCATGGCCGAGCCGCCGCCGGACTGCATGTCGAGCACGACCTCCTCGACTAGCTCATGACGTAGCGCGGCGTGGATCTGGGTGCGCAGCTTCTCATAGCTCAGCACCTCCTGGCACAGAGCGTCGATCTGGCCGGCGCGCGCGGTCAGAATGCCGTGAACCGGGATGATCGCCAGCCGGCCAACAACGCGCAGCCCCTGCATCTCCCGTGCCTTCGGATCGCCGCCACTCTCCATCCGCTCGGGCAGGTCACTAAGGCGGCCGAGTAGACGCGGCTCCAGCACCGAGCGGACGGACTGGACGAGATCCGGCGTGGCATAGAGCGGCGTGTTGAACGCCAGCGAGGCGAGATGCGGGTAGTTGATCAGGTGCGACATAGGATTCCCTCGATGTCCTGCATTTGCTCGGGCGTGGCGTTCAGCGAGCGCTGGGTTTGCTGGGAGTCGTTCATGTTGAGCGGCGTCAGGTAGCGGTCGCCGCCGGCGATGGGCGGCATGTTCTCGAGCCGACGCACGTCGTTGACCGAGAGCCAACCCCACTGTCGGCCCATGGCATAGGACTCGTAGCGCGACTTCTGATCGCCACGCAGCAGCCCCGAGACGTTGAACTCGATGTAGAGGTTGCCCCGCTCCGATGCCAGCAGCAGGTCGCGGCGCATGGCCGCCTCCCAGCGCTTGAGCCAGGGCAGCAGCGTGTAGATCACGAACCCGAGCGACATGGACTCGATGCCCGAGCCCCACGATGTGGACTTGTCGTTGAGCTGCACCATGTGAAGCGGAATCTTGTAGAGCCGGCAGATCTCCTCGACCGAGAACTTCCGGCTCTCGAGAAGCTGGGCTTTCTCGTTGTCCATGGAGAGCTGCTTGTAGCTCATGCCCTCCTGAAGCAGCGCGACCGAGAAAGCATTGCGCAGCCCGCCGTGACGCTCGGTGAACTTGTCGAGCAGCCTGTCGACCGCGCCCTGGTCCTTGATCGCCGTAGCTTCTCGTGGCCGTTCGATGACGCCGGACATGGTGGCGCCCCGCTCGAACACCGCGGCGGCGTGCTCCTCCGTCGACATCGCCAGGCCGATGGAGTCGGCGTTGCTGGCGATCGGCGAGATGCCGAGATAGCCGTCGGTGGAGAACGATTTGACGTGGTGCATCTGGCGCATCGACACCACCTCGTTGATGTCGACGAGGTGATAATACGGCAGCCCGTCGTTGCCCTTGAGCACCTGCACTTTCTTCGGGTTGATCGGGATCAACTCGATGGGATAGCCGGCGCCGTCGCGCTCGATCAGCGAGAAGTGATTGCCCTCGAGGCCGAGTGCCCCCTGCCCTTGCTCGAAATATTCGAACGAGGAGTCTTTCTGATTGGGCTGGCTGTGCAACACATCGTAGACCGGGTGGCCGGTGGCGCGCTCACGGCCGCCGTCGGGAGTGCGGCGGTAGAGCTCGCACGGTAGCTGGGCTACCGACTCGGCCAGTAGCGTCACGCAGGCGCGCAGAGCACCGACCCGCAGGGCGTTGCCGCTGTTGACGCCGGCGCCGGCCGACGTTCGGGTGCGGCTCATGCCGCTGATCCAGCTCGTCCAGTCACTGGACTGCTTTTGAGTGGGCTGGCGCGCGCTCTGAAACATGCCGGGAAGAAACATCAGCCATCCTCCCCGTCTGGTTCAGGATGGCGTCGGGCGCTGGTCCGTGCGGCCAGCCACGACCAGGCAAGGCAAAGCACACCAGCGACGATGTACCCCGCCGGCGGCGCGATCAGCCAGGCGCCGAACGACACCAGCCCGGCACCGATGAGGCCGATCAGGAAAATCAGAATGGATGTCAGCATGTCACGTCCGAGGTGTCGTAGATGGATTCGTCGGGCTCGTCGTTCTCAGTGAGCACCGCGCGCCCCAGCGCCATCAGGATGGCGATTGGGCCGTCGATCTTGTTCTCCGGCTTTTCCTTGCGCGGGTAGATGTTGTCCTTGGCGTCCGCCTTGGCGACGACGTTGGATGCCATCCACGTGAGCACCGGGTCGCAGCTGTGCCGCCACCGCCCACCGGTGATCGCCGCTTCCATTTCGCGCATCGCGGGGCTCATGTTCTGTACCGTGTTGCGGTACTCGACGATGTCGGCACCGTCGCTCATGAGCTGGTGCGCGAGCTGCGTGGCCCGCCATGGGTCGTAGGCGATCTCGTTGATCTGGAAGCGGCCGGCGAGATCCTTGATGTCTTCGCGGATGACATCGAAATCCAACTCCTCGCCATCGGTGATGATGAGGTCGCCGGAGTTGACCCAGCTCTCGTAAGCGGCGCGGTTGTTGCTGGCGCGCTCGATGGCACCCTCGGGCAGGTAGCTGCGAACGAACACGGTCCAGCGAGTCTTGAGCCGACCTTTCTTGTCCTCGATCTCATCGCGGAACAGCATCGCGATGGCGGCGATATCCGTCTTGCTGGCAAGGTCAACGCCCAGCCAGCACTCCTTGCCTTCGAAGTCGTCAAGCGTCAGCGTCTCGTCGCCGGCCGAGTGCCAGTCGGCCATGTTCAGCCAGGCCGTGCGGGCACTGACCCAGACGTTGAGGTGCTTAGTGAGGAACGAGTTCTGGCGACTGGGATAGCGGATCGCGTCGCGCTGCGCCTTGAGCAGGAACTCTTCCGAGACCGACACCCCGAAGTTGGGATTGGCCTTGCGCAGGACCGCAGGGTCTTGCCAGTCATCGCCCTTGTCGATGGTGTAGATGATCCCGAACAGCTCTTCGTTGGGCAGCGCGTCGTCGAGCATCTGCTGGACCTGGCGCCGCTTGTCATAGCACGGCCCGGCAGTATTGAAGCCGGCTGTCGTGATGATGAACATCAGCGGCTGATCGCGGGCCCCCATACCGGTCGACATGGTGTCGTACAGGTTCGGCGTCTGGTGCTCGTGGAACTCGTCGACCAGGGCGCAGCTCGGTGAGGAGCCATCACCGGGGTCGCCGATCAACGGCTCCAGTCGGCTGCCGTCTTCCGGTATCGAGATGTTCTTGGCCATGATCTCGATGCCGGCGGCACTGACCAGCGCCGGCGATTTCTGCAGCATCAGGCGCGCTGGGCGGAAAACCTCCCAGGCCTGCTTCTCCGTGGTCGCACCACAGTAGACCTCGGCGCCGTACTCGCCATCTGCGCACAGCATGTAGTTGGCCACGCCCGCGGCCATGACCGACTTGCCGTTCTTGCGCTCGACCTCGATGTAGGCCTCGGTGAATCTCCGCAGCCCGCTCTTCTTGCGAAGCCAGCCGAAAATGCAGCAGAAGATGAACAGCTGCCACGGCTCCAGCGCGATCAGTCGTCGCTCTCGCGCCCATCGCCCCTTGGTGTGGGGGAGCAGCTGCACGAAGACGCAGACACGCTCTGCGGCATCCTTGTCGAAGCGGTACTTGAACGCCCGCCCCTTGGAGGCGGCCAGGTCGTCGAGGTGTCGCTTACAGGCCTGCCGCACCTCCTTGCAGGCAGGTATGCGGCCAGCTACGACGCCCGTGGCGTACTTGTTCGCGGCGTTGACGTTGGGATAGCTGGCCATTCGGGATCATCGCTTTTTGCCCACCAGTGCGGCGAATGGGTTGGCGGCATCTTTGGCACCCGGCACTGCCAGCCGGGCGCGGCTGGAAGGGTCCAGCCCGAGAGCACTGCCGAACGTGTTCATCTGCTTGAGGGATTCATTGGCCACCGTGCAGGCCGGGTTCTTGGCCACCCCACCCATGGCGCTATCGACCGTCAGCCCATGATGGGCGATGTTCTGCTCGGCGAGACGCCAGCGGTTGTAAGCGGCGCAGTAGGCCTCGAGGTTGGCCAGGTCGGAGTCCGTCAGAATCTTCGAGCTGACCAGCCAAGGACCAACCCGCTCCCACATCTCGACGCCGATCTCGGGCATCCAGTCAGGTGGCGGCGGCACTTCGGTCAGCGACTCTGCGACAGGCTCGTCATGGTTCACTGCCCGCTTGCCGGCATTGCCTTGGACGGCTTTGAGGTGGCTCGGCTTGGGTTTGCGACCTCGTGTCATTTGCGAACTCCTCTCGCCGAACCTGATTTTTCAATTTCGCGGGTATAAAAATTGAGTTGAGGCGGCGGTGTCCGGGCTCGAAAGCCCCAGACTTTTACCCTCCCCCTCCCCTAGATGGGAATCCGTCTCATCCGCGCCCGTTCTGCGCCTCGCGCGCCGTCTTCGCCTTGTGGCAGGCCGAGCAGATGGCCTCGAGGTTGGTGTCTGCGTCGGTACCGCCGGCTTCACGGTTGACGATGTGGTCGACCTCGTTGGCCGGGGTCACCATGCCCTTTCGCTTGCAGGGCTGGCAGAGGTAGCGGTCACGCTGCAGCACCGCTTCGCGCTTGCGGCGCCATGGCCTGCCACCGCGCCCGCTCTTACCCTTGCGCCGCTGCGTCCAGCCTGTGCCCATGTGGGCGTGCTCTTCGCAGTAACCGTGGCGCTCGGTCGTGGTATGACGGCAGCCAGGTGCGCGGCATGGGCGCTTAGCTCTGGCAGGCATCAGTCCTGCCCACCCTGCTGCGTCTGCCGGCCCTCGATCCAGCCAGCCAGGCTGCCATGCCGTGCGGCACACGCCCGCGCCGCCGTGCGCCAGTCGACGTAGCCGTTGACCAGGTCGCGATTAGTCACGCGCCGGGTTTCAGTCGGCAGGCTGCACGACCGCATCAGGCTCGTCGGCGGCTGCAGGTCGATCAGCTGCGGCACGCTGATCGTCGTCGCAGGCGGGGTCGAGCATGCAGCTAACAGCGGGATCGACGAGGCGATCGAGATAAGCGCGAGTCTGCGCATTGCTGACCTCCAGGGCGTGCAGCCGGTTTCGAGTCGTCTCATCCTGGCGGGCGAGATCCGAGATTGAGTTGAGGAGCTGCTCGACCGCATCGGCATCGCGTTCGCGCTGGCTGGCCAGCTCGTCGATCACCGCCTTCTGGTTGCCGTTGGCATCCTCGAGCTTGGAGATCGACTTCTCTTGCTCGGTCATCTTCTGCCAGAAGCCATCGAGCGCCTGCTGCTGGAAATAGGCCCGGGCGCCGAGCGTGATGACGCCGGCACCCAGGATGATGATGCAGCCGATCAGCAGCGGCCGCATGAGCCACTTAGGAACGATCATCGCGGTTCTCCTCTCGATCGAGACCGAGGCGCTTGCGAACCTGATTCGTCAGTACCTGAATCGTCGCCTCGGCCCCCATCCATCCGGCCAGGCCGGCGAGAATGCCGGTGGCCAGCCAATCCAGCCCGCCCCACTGGCAGGCGAAGAAAACGAGGCAGCCGGAGAATCCAGCGCTCGAGGCCTTCAGCGCCATCTGCTTGATTGTCACCCGCTCGCCGGCATCGCTAGCGCGGCTGAGGTAACCCAGCAAGCCGCCGAGTGTCGCCAGCGCGACGATAGCGACAGCCTGCAGCAGCCGGCCCTTGTCTTCTGGGTCGATCATGCCGCCTCCTCTGCCTGCCAGACGTCGCGTGAATTGGCCGCCAGCTGCCCCTCGATCAGCATCTCCTGAACGCGCTGGGCGGCCTCGTCCTTCGTGACGCGTCCGTCGTTGTCCGCATCGAGCCCGGCATTCTGTCGGTAGGAGACGCGCCCCTCAGTGAACAGCACCGCGCCACCCGGGCGGCCCACATAGGCGGGCAGCAGGATGGCCAGGTACATATCGGGCAGCGTCGAGATGCGGCGGTGGTAGGGGCGGAAATAGTCTTCGACGAATGCTAGCTGCTCGACGGCGGTCATGGCCGCCAGCTCATCGGTCGTTGTGCCCAATCCGCGCGCGGTCAGCGGCATGAACTGGATCAGACCAGTGGCGCCCGAGCCCGCCGCATTGCGCACGGCAGGGTCGAACGTCCGACCAGTCTCGAACGCCATACAGGCCATCAGCCAGCTGACGTGATCCAGCGACCAGCCGAAGCGAGCCGCCAGCGCGAACAGCGCATCGACGAAGCCGTCGGACACATGGGCGCCCCAAGCGAGGCGCACGCGCAGCGGATAGCGACCGCTGCCGATCATCTCGACATCGCGCATGAAACGCATGGGGAACTCCGAATAGAAAGGCCGCCGCACAGCGGCAAGATCGACCGAAGGGGAGAAGGCCGAAAATAATTTGGGGAAGGTTTGACTCGGTAGAATAAATGTCCTATTATTAGGACACAGGCAAGGGCATGAGGCCCGGCCAGAAAGCCAAAGGGCTACTCACCATGATCAAGCAAGCCATCTTCACAGCCGCTCATCACCTCACCCGCGAAACCATCCAGCCGGGCGACGACTACCGCGCCACCTTCTCAGCAGCCCTGAAGATCGCCCGCGAAAACCTCAAGGCGGCCATGGCAGTGGCCAGCGATCGGGCCGAAAAATACTCACAGCGCGAGGGTCGCGTCTACCAGGGCGGCGGCCGCTGGGGCTGGGGCCTGGTAAACGAAGGCGTATTCAAAACCGCCGCTGACTATGCCGCGCCCGCCCTGGTCAGCCTGATGGACGCCATTGCCGACGAAGCCCGCGCCGCCCGCGCTGCCGAGCAGCAGCAGAAAAAAGCATCCGTGACACACATCGCCACTGCCCGCGCCAAACGCACAGGCGAGCGCTACGTTACCTCCCTCGCCATCGCCGAGCGTGACGGCCTCAATCATGGCCGCGCATGGGCATGCGGCGAGATGGACATCATCCGCAAAGGCGCTCTGCCGGAGTGGGAAGGCGAAATGATCTGCTACGTCTACAGCTGAGGGATATACAGATGCAACCGACTACCGACAACCTAAAAGCCGTTGGAAACCTACTGTTCGGCACGCAATGGCAAACCGATATGGCGGAACTAATGGGCGTTGACTCACGCACGGTCCGCCGCTGGGCGAGCGGCGCCAACATACCCGGCGGCGTATGGGCCGAGCTGCTGAATCACTTGAGATTCAGGCGATCCAGCATTGATCGAGCGCTGTTGGAAATGAACAACACTCACATATCCCGAATGACGCTCAGCCTCGATCAAGCCGATGTATTTAAACGCGCGCTCAGCAATGGCATTGCACTAGTAAAATCAAGCGTGGATATTAAAACCACAAATCAGATGCCGCCAACCGATGATCCAGGCGAACCCGGCGCGGTCACATCGTTTGCCGATCGCGCGAGGCAAGCACCGCTAGTCGACACCCTCAATCGACTGGCGATCATCACGCAAGACATTGATCACTGCCGAGGCGAAAAACCCTCACGCGGACCGGTCATCATGACGCTAATACCCGATGATGATGACGAGGATAACGACAAAATCATCATAGAATTCGACGCCACCGCGACAGGCCCCTCAATGCTGGTCACGCTCTGCATGGATGCGTCATATGCCGCCGGCGACCGAGAGGCCGCTAGGCTCATGTGCAAGCTGCTGGAGCAATGACATGCACAACACAAACCAAAGCGCTCGCTATCATTTCCGTGTTACCGATGAATCCGCCTGGGGCTTTGAATTCATGGCCGCAACACACAGCGAGTTCAAAACGGGGCTGCTACGCGCGCTGTCAGAATATCGGCTGAAATTCGGCGAGCGCCGCGGCCGACTGACCCCGCAAGTCATTTTCAACGGCGAGGGGTTCATGATCCTGGACCGTTGGCGCCGAGAAATCAAAATCAACGAATCAGACGTTTATGCCCGATCAGAAAACATTAGCGCGGCGGCGTTCGACTCTGCATGGGGTGTCAATAAGATGATTGGCGGGCTCTCGGCGCTCAAGTCATTTTTGATTAACGGCGAGAGCAATAGACCGAAACTTTCACTGATCAAGGGTGGAAAATATGATGGATAATAACCGTCGACTCAAACTAATCAGCGGCGCGCTAGAGTTAACGAAACAAGAGATCGCTTCGGCTGTCACTGCCGGAGGCATAGAAACGTCAAACAGCCGTGCCGATTCATGGCTGCGCTCTACAGGGTCTCAAAAGAACCCCACCGGCAACTCACAGGCATCAGCCAAACAGAATCGACATAGGGAAATGTCAGATGCCGAATTCGACGCGTTCTGCCTGGGCCTGAAATCGGTAATGACCGAATAGACGGAACCACCGAGCGGCAATCGACCGAAGGCGAGAAGGCCAAATAGGTTGCCACCCATGCCTTAGGGACGTGGGGGAGCACGTGGAGCGCAGGCACGGGCGGCGAACAGGGTCATAAACGACAGCGCCCCGACCGGTCTAAACCGATCAGGGCGCAGAAATCACACGATAGCTGAACTGTACCGCCTTCCCCCCTCGATTACAACATATAGTGTTCAGGCGGCAATTTCTGACTGCTGGCTGACCACATCCAGTAGCCGGGCGCGGGCCTTCTCCGCCGATCGCTCCAGTGCCTTGCGTGTACCGAACACCTCGCGAGCAGAGACCGGGCGCCACTGCCTGAAGCGATTCCGCTGGCGGCTGGCACTGAAAGTCGGGGCCAGCGACCAGTCGGCGCGGCGCAGCGACCACTCCTCTGCCCCCCAGCCGCCAAACGCCGGCCACCCCAGGCGCTGCAGCACGATCAGCTGAGCGTCACGAACCTGCGCCAGGGTCAGCCCTCGGTGGCCACCCTTGATCGCCTCGATTCGCTCGCGGTCGCCCAGCACCGGACGCACCCACGGCTGCCCGGGTATCGCATACCCCGCCAGCAGCACGGCCATCCGCTGCCGTTCCGTGAGATGCGCCAGCAGCGCCTGCGCCATCGACCGCCAGCGGCAGGCATGCCGATAACGTTCCGCGGCCTCCATCACATGATCAACCCGGCCGGTGACCTCGCCGCGCCCCTCGCCCATGCCCGCCAACGGGCTGACTTTGTGATGCCCCAGGTTGAGGTGCCGGTAGTCCAGCCGCCACTCGATCTCGACCTCGATCAGCTCATCGAGACAGCGGCGCAGCGCCCGGGCACGCAGCGTGCTGCCCTCCGGCTCGCGCCTGATTAACGCCAGCAGTTGATTGATCCCCATCAGCTCCAATTGCCGCATGCTCTCCCCCTATCCCCTGGTTCTTTACCACTCCGAGCCCAAGCCTTTACCACTTGGCGCCAGAGCCTTTACCACTCAGGTCTGATCCGTTACCACTTCGTGCCGTGCGGCATGGCCTCGCGCCGCTCGATGACCGTCGGCGCCCACCCGGCGTACTCCCGTAGCACCGCCTTGGCCTCCTCCAGTCCGCGCGCCAGCACCGCGCAGTAGCCGCGGTGATCGGCTTTTTCCAGCCACTCGCGCTGACTAGCAGCCGTGGCGGCGTGATTCGGCGGCGTCGCCTTGAACTCAACGTAGAGCCCGAGCCAGCCGCCGCGCCCTTCCATCACGACCAGGTCGGAGACACCCGAGCGCACGCCCTGGCGCTTGAGGTCCG
This sequence comes from Gammaproteobacteria bacterium MFB021, assembly GCA_000737985.1. GTDB lineage: Bacteria > Pseudomonadota > Gammaproteobacteria > Pseudomonadales > Halomonadaceae > Salinicola. The sequence continues at coordinate 45,009 of JNVT01000101.1, forward strand.
CCGCCGTCTTCTTGTTGCGCTGCCCGCCATTCGGCACGTGATAGATCACGTCGTAGAGATCACCCACCGGCATGCCGCGCTGCTGCTCGCCGAACAGCCAGCGGATCAGCACCATCTGCTCGATGCCCTCATGGTCGACCCGCGGCGCCCGGGGCGCCCGCGCTGGTCGGCGGCGAGTAGACGGGGCGGTCATTGCGGCACCCCAGCGATACGGATCGCCAGCACCGCCAGAGACACCATCACCGCAGCCGCCAGCCAATTGCCGGTGATCAGCACCCCATAGAACGACTGGCAGAGCGCAATGCCAGCCAGAACCAGCAGAATCTTGTCCTCCATCACCCTTGCCCTCCCTCGGCCTGGCGCGGGGCACAGCTGACATTCCGTGCCGTGTCGCGCAGCACCTCCGCCACTTGGGCACCGGTGTACGGGCCCGGGCGCTCCTCGAAAATCTGGGCAATCTTCTCGGACAGCTCGCTCTCGTGCCGGATCATCTCCTCTTCGATCAGCGCCATCATGCCCAGGCTGGCCTGCTGCTTGAGCACGTACTGCTGGGACTGCGAGCTGTCGGCATCTTCCATCCACAAGCCATTGCCCATCGGGCGTAGTGTCAGAACGTCATCCATCACCCTCTCCTCGCCTGCCGGCGTGCCCAGCGTTGGTAGTCGGCCACGATGCGGTCGAGCATCTGGCGCGCTTGGTCGTTCGTGTCGAGCTCCCGGCGGCTCTCGATGCCGCATGCATACCGGATGAACTCCGCGGCGTCCTGCTCATCGTGCGTGCCGTCCGGCAGCTGCTCGAGCGTCAGTCCCTCGCGGTGACGGCGGCGATGGTCGAGATAGAGCCGGAACTGCGGATTGGTGCCGATCAGCGCCGCGCGGGCGGCTTGGGTGTCTGTGCGTCTCATTGGCCCACCCCGTCAGCGCGGCGGCGGCTCATGCAGTGGCAGCAGTACGGCTCGCCCGGGTCGTAGCACATCGCGCCGCGGGCCTGGCCACACAGGCCGCAATGGCGCCGGGCTGGCCCACGCCGGCGCCGCGGGCGGTTGTAGCGTGTGGATCGGGTCACTGGATCACCTCCAGGTGCTCGGGAGCGATGATCACGCGGTAAGGGCCGACGACACCGGGATGCCAGCAGATCCAGATGTCGCGGCCGGCGCGCCGAACGAGGCCGGCTGCATTCCGATAGCGACAGCCCTCCTCGACAAGCTCATCCGTGATGACCTCACCGCTGTAGTCGGTGTCGGTGGATCGGCAACGCTGGCCCGGGCCTGTGGGCTGCAGGGCGGCGAAACTCATACGCAGTACCTCCGGCCACGGTAGTGCGGGCGATTGCGCGAGAGCTGGCAGTCGACGCACGACGGCAGCACCTCGCCCTGGCGCTTCATCTTGCCCAGCGTCTTGAACTCCCGGCAGGTCGGGCACTGGATGCGGGTCGGGGCTCGTCTCATCACGCCGCGGCCTCCTGCAGCACAGTAGCGACCGACTCCGGCCACTTGAGCTGCTGCACCGGCGTGCCGTCGCCGTGCTTCTTGCCGGTATCCATCATCCGGCCGCCAGCGGCACGGCCACGCTCAGTCATCACCCAGCAGGCCTTGCCTTTAGCGTCTCGCTCCTGGCGCTGGTAGCCCAGGTCGCGCAGCGTGCGATTGACGGCGATAGCGCTCATGTCCAGCGGCAGGCCAAGGTCGGTTGGCGTGAGATAGCGCTCATTGATCGGGCTCAGCAGGTGGGTGGCACCCAGCTCGGCGAGCAGGTCGACCCCGGTGCGGCGTACCACCGCCTGATTGACCGAGAGCATCCGCATGTTGTCGTCGAGACCGAATGCCCGGGCGGCGCCGTCCAGCGCGCTGGCGATGGCCGAGGCCCGGGCGATGTCCGGCAGCTGATCGTTTGCCGCCGGCGCCTGGGTGGTGGGTGCCTCGTAGCGCCCATGTCGGCGGATCGCTGGCAGCACCTCCTCGAAGACCCACGCCTCGAAGCGCTCGGCGCTCGGCAGCTTGCTCTTCACGATCAGGCGATAGACGTCCGGCTCGCGAATCACGCTGAACGCCTGCACACCGCTCACCGTGGGGATGTCCCGTTTCAGGACACCCCTGCAATGGTCCTGGATCGCCTTTGTCGGGCGGGCGTAGCCCAGCGCGGCGGCGATGTCTCGGGCGACGAACAGGGTATCGCCGTCGTCAGCCTCAACGACGCGCACCTGCTGGCAGTCGAACTCGAACGGAATCAGTTGCGTCATGCTCACGCCCTCCCCGTGGCGGCTTTCAACATCGCCAGCCCCTGGCTGGCATTCATGCGGTGCGGCAGGCCCGCGGCCTCCGCCTGCTGCTGGGCGGCCTCGCGGCTGGCGCGCTCGGCCAACTCGGCACGGTTGCGGGTGCCGTCGCTCTCGATCAGCCCCTGGGCCGCCAACGGCTGGCCCGCCATCACCCGGTTGACCAGGGCGCCGTACTCGCGGCTGAAACGCTTCTCCAGGCGGGCGCGGACGCTCTGCGCCGTGGTCCCGTGGATCTCGCGCCAGCCGATCGCCTGCCCCGCCATGCGCACGGCTTCGTGGCTCCAGCGCCAGCCCGACGGGTCGTGGCAGTGGGCGCAGGCCTCACGCCATGCCGCGTCGACCGCCGGCAGCCCGACGTCTTCCGGCCGTGGCTCGCACATGGCGGCGAATGCTGCCGGCTGCGGTGGCCAAGCCGTGTCGCCGGAACGGGCCGCGTCTCGGATCTCACCACGCAGCCGATGGAAACCACGCTCGAGATGGCCGATGGCCAGGTGCGCCAACTCAGCCCCCCACACGCCTTGCTCGTCGAATTCGCCCCACTGCTTCTCGAACTTCGCCCCGTAGAGATTCCGCATACCGTCGAACAGCGCATCGACGACATCAGGGGTAGCGGTGCCATTGCCCATCGTGTGGACGCTCTCCGCGCTGCCGCTCGGCTTCTGCTGCTGCCCTGGCCTCGGCAGCTGTGCGACGGCGTGAGGGAGTACGTTGGCGGCCGTTTGCATGGGCGGCACCTCCGGTCGGTTGCGGTTGGGATTGAGCGAAGCGCTGGTCGCGGCGCAGCCAGTCGACGAGCTTGGTCGTCCAGGCCATGGCGCCGTAGCGGCGGCCACTGTCGGCGTGGTGAGCGGTGAAGCTGGCGAGCTGGGCATCCGCCGGCTGGGTGTCCACCGGCAGGCCGGCACGCTGGCACGCCGCGGCGAAGTGTTGCGGGTCTGGCTGCCAGTCGAGCGTCATCGGGAACTGTCGGGCAGTGGACGCCAGCGGCTGGCCGTCGTCGGCGAACTGCTGAGCGTGATCGAGCGGCCCGCCCGCGATGTGTGTGTTGGGGTTAGGATCATTGGTATCTTGATTCGTCGGAGATTTTTCCGACCCTGGCGCGGAGATTTTTCCGACCCCGCTCGGAGATTTTTCCGAGGTCGGATATTTTTCCGACCCTTGCGAATCGGCCGCCCTATTGAGGGTCGGAGATTTTTCCGACCCCGCCTTCGGCGCCCCGCGGTTCCAAGTCTTGCCCTTCTCCGTGAGCCGCATGTAGGTGCGGTTGTCGCAGCTGGTGATCTGGATCACACCCAGCACCGCCAGCTGCTTCATGAGCCGATAGGCGGTGTCCTGCTTATCGGTCAGCAGCGGCAGCTCGGCGACCACCTTCGACTTGCTCACGTTGTAGAACGTTTGCCCGTCGAGCTGGCGCGCGTCGGCCCAGGTCGGAACCTGGTGCAGGAACGCGAACAGCATCGCCTGCTGCGCATTGAGCCCCCACTCCACGGCGCGGGCCTGATTGATGGCGACGAGGTATTGCATCAGCTCACCCGTGCATCGAACGCGGGCAGCGGCACGCCGGCCGGGAGCTCGATACCCAACGCCAGCGCCAGAAACCGCTCCGCCTCGCGGGTGTGGTAGCTGATCGTCTTCGCCCGGCGGGCCTCGGCCGCGGCGTCGAACGGCTTGGCGCGGCGCATCAGCTCCGCGGTGGCCGCGTGATAGCGCGCGCCGGCGTGGGCCAGCTCCAGCCGGCGCTTCGCTTCGTCCATCGGGCGCTCGCCGGACAGCTCGGCGCGCAGGCGATTGATGCGGCTGATCTCGTCCGAGAGGTCACTGGTCAGCCAGCTCGAATAGCTGGGCTTCGTGTTCTTGGTCATGATGTGCTCCCCGCCCCTGTATGAATGTTCACCCCCGTCAGGAGGCAGCTTCCGAGCTATTGGCTTGGGTAGACTGGGAACCAGAAGAGGCTTGCGAGCAGTCGAGTTCTGGCCACATCACGTGCCAGTCGTCAGGGCGTAGCTGTTGTCGAGTGGCAGCACCGTTTGTGGCTTTCTCGATCAGGGCCGCCGTACCGACAGACGCTGTCTTGTGGCCGTAGCCGATCAGGCGAAGGTAGGGCCGGGTCGTGCCGGTGTCGGCGACCTGCTGGTCGGTGGCGCTCTTCAGCCAGACGAGCAGGCCTTCAATGCGTGTCTTCATCGGTGGCTCCAGTAAGAAACGCCACCATGATTACCCATGGGTAATGGTCAAATCAACACCCACAGGGAATTTACCTGTGAGTAAAGAGCGCGGAAGATTCCCGCATGGACATCTACGACATTCGCCGCAGCAACCTGCTGGCCCTGCTGAAAGAGCGTTTCGGTGGGAACAAATCCAGACTGGCCGACGCCATTGACCGGCAGCCAAGCTACATCTCACGATGCCTATCTGACGGCGCCCACCGGAAACGGATCGGCGAGGACTTCGCTCGACACGTCGAAGACCTGCTGGGTCTCGCCCCCCGTTGGTTGGACGAGCTCGAGCACGGGCAGCCGAATGCAGAGCCCGGGGACAAAGGTGTGCCGGAAGCTATAGGTAAGCCTGAATCTGACAACGAGCTGACCTTTACCGAAAACGTGGACCCCTGGGATCACTCCAGGCCACTGGCAGATGACGAGGTAGAGATTCCGCTCTTCCGAGAGGTAGCACTGTCTGGCGGCGGAGGCCGCATGCAGGTGGTTGAGAACAACGGGGCGACTCTGCGCTTCAAGCGCAGCACCCTAAGGAGCGCTGGGGTGTCGAAGGAGTCTGCAGCATGTGCATTCGTTGAAGGCAGCAGCATGGAGCCCATACTGCCTGACGGGGCGTCAGTGGGAGTGGACACCGCTGATAAGCAGATCAAGAACGGGAAAATGTATGCCATCGACCATGATGGGTTGCTTCGCGTGAAATTTCTCTATCGGCTACCTGGCGGAGGGCTTCGCATCCGCAGCGCAAACCCCGATAAGATCGAACATCCCGACGAGGATCTTGGCCCGGACTGGCCGGAGCAGGTCAACGTCATCGGCAAGGTTTTCTGGTATAGCGTTCTGCTCCACTAGGGCCGCCCCAGGGATGATCGGAAGAAATCACCCGCCGCTGAGGCGGGTTTTTTGTGCCTGCTTGAAATTTCATTACCCAAGGGTATTGACCAAGCGGTTACCCATGGGTAATAGTTACCTCAAGACATCACCACCTTGGGTAACGACATGCAGCAGGTTCTCCATACCAATCAAACGATCAATGCCTTCGGCTATCGCTGCCAGGTAGGAAAACGCGCCCAAGGCCTCCCCACCGCCAATCAGGCCTTTGTCATCGCGGGTATTGCTGCCGGCATGACTCAGAAAGAGATCGCCAAAGCTCGCGGCGTTTCTCCCGCGACCGTCAAAAGCACAGTGGAAGCGATCTACTTCACCCTTCGAGCCCAGCGAGCCACGGAAGCTGTCGCCCAGGCTATGCGGCGCACGTGGATCGCCCCGCTGCTGCTGGCGCTCACGATCAGCGCCATCTCGCCGGACGTGCACATGCAGCGGCTGCGCTCCAGCGGCGGCCGCCAGACGATCAGCATCACGAAGCTCAGCCGCCGCCAGGAGAGCCACGACCTGGCCGGGGTGGCCGCATGAGCCTCAAGACCTTCTGCTACCCGGCGCACCAGATCGTCGCCGTCTACGACGAGCAGCTCTGCACCAACGGCGAGCTCGACCTCGGCGTGCAGTACATGGGCCGCCTGCGTGAATGGGGAGCGCCCGCCAGCGGCTACCGCCCGGCGCTATTCCTGCCGGCCAAGCAGCGCATCGTTGTCATCACCGATAAGTGCTTCGGCCGCGAGATCAACGCCCGCGCCTGGGTCGCCGACCAGATCCGCCTGATCGCCATCTCCCGCAAACGCAAGGAGGACTCCGCATGCGCCTGATCACCAGCCCCCTGGCCGGCGTCGCCGCCGCGGTCACCACCCTGGCCGTCCTGACAGTCGCCTCTACCGACATGCTAGGCCCGAGCGACTACGACGTGCAGCTCATGCAGCAGGCCCGCTACTGCGACGGCGTCGCCACCTGGCGCGCCGAAGCCGCCCGCGGCGTGCCGCCGGCCCGTCGGTACGGCCACCCCGACTACGACGGCATCGCCGCCGAGGTCTGCGCCCCGGCACTCAGCAGCACCGACAGCAACGCCTACGCCAGCAACTGAACGACGCAGCCGCCAGCGGATGGCGGCCTGTATCCGAGAGCGCCTACCGGGCGCTGCCAGATGCAGCAGCTCTTTAACAACTCGGACCCCACGCAGTGCCAGCGGTGCGTAATCCGCTGGCCATCGGGAAGTGCTTGGCCGCCACATGGCTGCTGAGACCCAAGCGCTTGAGGGGCAACTCACCTCTGACTGGATGCGCCAAAAAGCAGATCCGGGGCATTGGTAGAAGATCGCCGAGCCCTTCCCGATGCGGTGAATGCGCAGGCTGATGCGACTGACGGAGACAGGTTGGCCGATGGAATGGGTGAGGAAGGGTAACGACCCCGTAGCCGCCATGACCGAAGCGCCGAAAGGCTGGCAGTGCGCCAACAAGCCGGAGATCAGCGCCGGCCACCGCATCACTCAGCAGCAGAGCGATAACTAAGCTCGCGGAAGCTGCCCCGGACGCTGTAACCGGGATCCACTCAGACAGGAAGGAAGGAAGACATGGCACGACTCAAGTTCTACCGCACGAAGCCCACCGGCTGCACCGAGCGCATGGTGGTCGAGACATCGCAATACGAGATTGAGGAGTACGCGACCGGCAGGGTCGATGTGACCTACACCCTCATGCCGAATGATCGGCGCACGGTTGAGGTCAGCAACCGCCAGCACTTCAACAGCTACCCGCGCTGCTACATCGAAGCGGAATCAACCGGCCAAACGATCGATCAGATCGTCGCCAAGGATCAGCTCACGGTCCCCGCCGAGGAAGTGCAGATCGCATGAACAGCGCCGCGCCAGCAGGGCGAGATCTGCTGGCCATCGGGAAGCGTTCCCAAAGGCTGTGACGCCTGAGGGTTGAGCCGGGAGCGCTTCCCGATGCGGTGAATGCGCAGGCTGATGCGCAGCAGATCGACATAGGCCGGGCCGTAGGGCGCCCGGTGGATGTGGGCGGGAACGGGCAAAGCCCCGCACCTCGTGAGTAAACGCCATTCCGGAGATCAGCACCGGCCACCGCATCATCCCGCCTTTCATCGGGGGGTGCTTTCCCGCGACCGTTTCCGCCCCGACGCGGGCGCGGCGAGAGCCCTCCCCGATGCCAAGGCATCTCCTGCGTACCTTCGCCCGGCCCCGCGCCGGGCGCTTTTTTCAGACACCCAACCGGTAAGGATTCCTTACCAGTTCAACGCCCCGTGCCGGGCACAGGAGGATCACATGTCGACGTTCGCCGTGTTCGGCATGACTGAGGCGCACGCCAAGCAGATGGCCCAGCGGCTCAAGCCGAAGTACCTGCCGAAGCAGCAGCGCTGGGAGACCCAGTCCGAGTACGAGGCAAGGACTGCTGAGGTCGCTGAGAAGTATCTGGATAGTGAGCGCGCTGTTCAGGTGTCGCCGCTCTTCGACGCCCCCCAGTTCTGCGATCAGTTCATGGACCTGGCGCGCCGCGCCGGCCGCAGCCGGTCGCTCACGATTCGCCGTCGAGAGACGCGCGTCATCAATGAAGGCAAGAAGCAGTGCCGACGCACGACGTGGCACGAATACCCTTAGGAGATCCCAATGACGAGCCTACGCCTCGGCTTCGGCCACGAGCTGGTGGTGGACAACTTCGCCGGCGGCGGCGGTGCCAGCGAGGGTATCGAGCAGGCCCTGGGCCGGCCGGTTGATCTGGCGATCAACCACGACGCCGCCGCGATCGCCACCCACACCGCCAACCATCCCGATTCCCGCCATGCCGTCGCCGACGTCTGGGACATCAATCCCGACGAGGCCACCGGCGGCCAGCCAGTGGGGCTGGCGTGGTTCTCGCCAGACTGCCGCCATCACTCCAAGGCCAAGGGCGGGCGCCCGGTGAGCAAGAGCGTGCGCGGGCTGGCCTGGGTATCGGTGCGCTGGGCCGCTCGGGTGAAACCGCGGGTGATCATCTTGGAGAACGTCGAGGAGTTTCTAGACTGGGGCCCGCTGGTCAAGAACGCCAAGGGTCAGCTGGTGCCAGACCCGGCGCGCAAGGGTCAGACGTTCCGCGGGTTTGTCCGCGCGCTCAAGCGCCACGGCTACGAGGTCGACTGGCGCATCCTGCGCGCCTGCGACTACGGCACCCCGACCATACGCAAGCGGCTATTCCTGATCGCGCGGCGTGACGGCCTGCCGATCTCCTGGCCCAAGGCGACGCACGGCGACCCGGTGGCGCCGGCTGTCCAGCGAGGCAAGCTGGCGCCCTACCGCACCGCCGCCGAGTGCATCGACTGGTCTATCCCGTGCCCCTCGATATTCGGCCGCAAGCGCGAGCTCGCCGAGAACACGCTGAAGCGCATCGCCAAAGGCGTGATGCGCTATGTCGTCGAAAGCGGCGATCCGTTCATCGTGAAGTGCAACCACACGGCCAGCTGGCACGACGCCTTTCGAGGGCAGGGAGTGGGCGAGCCACTGCAAACGCTCACCACCTCGCCAGGCTTCGCAGTGGTCGCACCCCACATCACGAAGTTCCGCAGCGGCGCCGCGCCGCTGGGGCTGGTATCGGCAACGATGGTGCAGACCGGGTACGGCGAGCGCCCAGGCCAAGCGCCGCGCACGCTCGACTTGCAGAAGCCGCTCGGCACCGTCGTCGCCGGCGGCGGTAAGCACGCCCTGGTGGCTGCCTTCCTGGCCAAACACTTCACCGGCGTCGTCGGCGACAGCCTGACCAATCCGGTACCGACGATCACGGCCACCGACCACAACGCCCTGGTCGCCGCCAGCATGGTGAACCTCAAGGGCAGCGAGCGCGGCGGCAGAGACATCGCCGAGCCGATGCCGACAGTCTGCGCCGGCGGCACCCATGCCGCGGCTGTCGCCGCTTTCCTGGCGCCCTACTACGGCAGCGGGTCCGGCGAGACCGGCCGCGACCTCAACGCCCCAGCGCCGACGGTCACCACCAAGGACCGCTTTCAGCTGGTCACGGTAACCATCGCCGGCGAGCAGTACGTCATCACCGACATCGGGATGCGCATGCTGCAGCCGCACGAACTCGCCGCGGCGCAGGGATTCCCCAGCCACTACCGATTCGCCGAGATCGACGGCAAGCCGGTGCCCAAGCACACCCAGGTGCGCCTGATCGGCAACAGCGTGTGCCCACCCCTGGCCCGCGCCCTGGTCGAGGCCAACTTCACCCACGAGCAGAAATTCATGGCCGCGCCGGCGAACGCTGCGTGAAGGCCACGATGCGGGGAGCAGCGAAATGACGACACAGACGACGTGGCACATCCACATGCCCATCGATTACCTGCTTAGGCTCTCAGATCGGCGACTGATGGAGACGCTCTCCCACCCGGACGGCGCCCAGGGCGCGCGGGCTGAACTGCGACAGATGCTGGCCGCCGGCAAGACCAACCTGGTCGCCGGCCCCTGCGATAACCAACACCCGGACGGCTCATGTGCCGGCCACCCCGGTAAGGAGCAATGACCCATGACACGCGCACTACTCGACGTATTCAGCGAGCGCCAGCGCCAGATCGATGCCGAAGGCTGGACACCGGCACACGACGACACTCACACCGACGGCGATCTCGCAGCTGCTGCCAGCACCTACGCCTGGGGCGCTTGCGTACAGGTGACCGGCCACGCCTTGCCGGAAACCCCTCCAGCAGTCTGGCCTTTCGAGAATGCTTGGTGGAAGCCTGCCGACGAGCCGCGCCGCAACTTGGTCAAGGCCGCAGCGCTGATCCTGGCCGAGATCGAGAGGCTGGATAGAGCTCGCGGCGCAAAGCCTTCGATTGTGCGGTTGCTCGAATGGCGCCCGATTGAAGAGGCCGAGAAGTACGACGGCGAGTATCTGCTCTACAGCTCCGACCTGGTCGATCTCGACTTCAATCCCAGCGGGGTTGTTGAGGGCCACTGGCAAGACGGAATGGGGTGGGTCGGCGCCGTGTGGTGGGGAAGCCAGGACTGCTGGCAAGAAAAGGTCATCAATCCCACTCATTTTACTCACAAGCCGGCCGGTGTCGTCACCGCCCAGGAGGCCTGATATGTGGTTCAAATCCCTCCACCTCTACCGCGTCCACGACGCTGAAGTCATCGAGCTCGAAGCGCTCGAAACCGCCCTCGCCGAGTTCGCTTTCCGCCCGGTCTCGCCGCGCGAGGCCCGCCGGGTCGGCTGGAACGCCCCGGGCGGCCGAAGCAGCGAGCGGCGCGTGCACGAGATCCAGGGCCACCGGCTGCTGGCCATGCTGCGCCAGGAGCGCCTGCTACCCGCGTCGGTGGTCAATGAAGAGGTCGCCGAGCGTGTCGAGGCCCGCGAACAGGCGGAAGGCCAGCCGCTGCCGCGGCGCGAGCGCCAGCTGCTCAAGGAGCAGGTGATGGAGGAGCTGCTGCCGCAGGCCTTCACGACCACCAAGCGCGTCGAGCTGTGGTGGGACACCCGCCGCCGGCTGATCGGCATCAACGCTTCCAGCCGCAAGCGCGCCGAAGAGGTGCTCGACCTGCTGCGCCAGACCCTGGGCTCGCTCAAGGTCACGCCGCTGGCCACCCGCACGCCTCCGTCGCGCGGCATGACCCAATGGCTGAGCGACGCCAGCAGCCGCCCCGCCAGCCTGCTGCTGGGCGACCGCACCGAGCTACGCGCCGCCGAGGATGACGGGGTGCTGGGCGCCCGCCAGGTCGACCTCGATAGCGAGGAGATCCAGTCACTGCTCGAAGGCGGCCGCCAGGCCAGCAAGCTCAGCATCGGCAGCGAGGGCCTTCTGCGCGCCGTGCTCCACGACGACCTGGCGCTGAAGTCGCTGCAGTTCGACGACGCGCTGCTCGACGAAGCCAGCCAGACCGAAGGCGGCGACGACCCGGTGGTGGCGATGGAGACCGACTTCGCGCTGATGTCCCGGGCACTCGCCACCTTCATCGAACAGCTGATCGAGTGGCTCGGCGGCGAGGCCGAGGCACACACGCCGACACCGTAACGACAGCGCCGGGCGCCCAGGGCGCCCGGCGGCAGGGAGACGACATGGCAGAGCGACCGATTCTATTCAATGACGGCATGGTGCGCGCCATACTCGATGGGCGGAAGACGCAGACGCGGCGGGCTCTGAAACATCAACCGCCGAAGGGCTGCGGCGCTATCGAAGGTCCAGAGATGTTCGCTCCTACCGTTTACGTACGCGGCGAAGAGCAGCCCGGGCCAGAGGTGTTCGGCGCATTCTCGGAGGATGGCGAGTGGTCGGTCAAATGCCCCTACGGCCAGCCCGGCGATCGGTTGTGGGTGCGGGAAGCGTTCGCCCTGCTGGGCAACGAAGACGGTGCCTGTGTCGACTGGGACGACAACTTGCAGAAAGGCGACGAACGCGCGGCGGCAAGAATCTATCGAGCCAGCTGCGAGCGCGCCGAATACGGTCTCTGGCGCATCCCCGACAAGGCGCCCTGGAAGCCGTACACCAACGATCTTCACTACGACGGCGCGTGGCGCCCCTCAATCCACATGCCCCGCTGGGCATCGCGCATCCTGCTCGAAGTCACCGCCGTCCGCGTCGAGCGGCTGCAAGAGATCAGCGAGGCGGACGCCAAGGCTGAAGGAATTCAGCCTGCACCAGGAGGGTGGTGGTCTGGCGCCGACGGTCAGTCATCACCGACGCCAGCCGGCGCCTACGCTCTGCTTTGGGAATCCATCAACGGCGCCGGCAGTTGGGCCACCAACCCCTGGGTTTGGGTCGTCGAGTTCCGCGTTATCGAGCCGAGCGAGGTGGCCTCATGACCATCACCGTCTACACCGGCCCGGCCTGCCCGGGCTGCGCCGCGACCAAGCGCGATCTCGACAAGGCCGGAATCCGGTACACCGACACTCCCGCGACCGAAGCTCACCGCGAGCGCTTCCGTGCTGCTGGCCATCGCACGCTGCCGGTGGTCGTCGTCACAGACGACTCCGGCGAGACGCTCGACGAATGGTCGGGATTTCGCCCGGACAAGATCAGTGAATGGAGGGGTTGTGGGCGACGATGACCGGAAAGAAATTGCAGAGATTTTGCGGCGCCGATCAAACGAGATTGCGGCTTTCCACCGCGGATACACCACAGACGAAAGCCACTTCGGATCGGTGGAGATGGCGCTTACTCGTGAGATGAAGCGCCTACGGGGGTTAGCAGATGCGATATATCCAGAAGAGGAGCCCGACGAATGAGCACCGATCGCGAACCCTACGCGCCAACCAACGCCGAGTGGGAGGGGCTCTTCAACAACCTCTGCATGCACTGCGACCGGCTCGGCCGCTGCGATGTGATCGAAGGCATGATCGAGATGAAAGACGGTGGCGAATGGCCCCAGGGCGGATGGGTTACCGATCCCGGCGCCGCCGTCACCTGCCTGAGCTACGAGCCCAAGCCCCGCCTACCCCTATCTCGTCAACGCCTCCGCCAGGCCATGCGCAAATCCGTCCCGATGTGCGATGGGTGCGCAGCGCGGAAAGGCTCTGACGCATCACGATCACTGCATACCCAGCGAGACTTCGCGGAATCGGTCCGAAGCCGCGCCCAGTTCAACTGCCACGCCGCCGGCAACGAGGGCAAGCCCTGCGGCGGCTGGTGCCAAGCAGTCAAACGCCAAACAAGGAGATCGACGAATGAACCGTGAAGTGCAACGCAACGCCCCCGGCGGCTGGCTGCGCGGCCTTGCTCTGGCGCTGGCCCACGGCGACCAACAGCACCACCCCAAGCAGCCGGCGAGCAAACCCCGACCCACCACCAGCGACCGGAACGACACAGACCGCCAGCGCGCCGCGGCAGAGAAGCGGGCCCGGCGCCAAGCCAAACGAGCGCGGGACGCCCGCCGCCAGCAGGAGGGGCAGTAGCAATGAACATCGTATGGAAGATCACGGCATGGCTGGCCAGCCGCCGCCGCATCGCTGACTGGCTCATCGAACGCAGCCAGCACACACCCTACTTCGACATCGTGAAGAGCGGCGAGACCTATATGCGCCGCTGGTGGCTGTTCAATCCCTACGACCACGAGACACGGAAACCGCGACACCGTTGGTGCCCAATCTCGATCCGCGTCCACCACATCATGAAGCCCGACGATGATCGCCACCTGCATGACCACCCGTGGAACGCTCGGACGATCATCCTCCGCGGCAGCTATCTCGAGGAGGTGGCGCCGGACAGCGGCCCGCACATGAACGGACGATTCCGCCCAGGGCTGGGCTCACTTCGAGTCCGCCAGCGTGGCGACACCGCTCGGATCGGCTATGGGCAGTTCCACCGCATCACCAGCGTCAGCCGCGACGGCGTCTACACCCTCTTCATCTCCGGCGCGCACCGGGGCACCTGGGGCTTTCTCGTCGGCGGGCAAAAGGTGCCCTGGCGCGAGTACCTGGGCATCAAGGAGTGAGGGCTGTGCCATGCAGGTACGACGCAAGCGGCGGTATTGGACACAGGAAGACCGGATAGCGCTCGCAAAGCACTACCCGGATACCGACAACGCGACGCTGGCGAAGATCTTTCGACGCTCCATGGCTGGAATCAAGAACGAGGCGCAGAAGCTGGGGCTTGTGAAAAGCGCCAGCTACATGCAGACGCACAAGCCAGGACAGTTTCGACCCGGGCAGGCGACATGGAACAAAGGCAAGCCGCACCCCTCCACCGGGCGCTCTACCCAGACCCAGTTTCGCAAAGGGCAGAAGCCTCACAACTGGGTGCCGATCGGATCTCATCGCATCGCGGACGGCTATCTGCAGCGCAAGGTGACCGACACCGGCAAAGCCAAACAGGATTGGCGCTATGTCCACCACCTGAAGTGGGAGGAGGCAAACGGCAAGCCCATACCGCCAGGCCATGCCGTCGCGTTCATCGACGGCGACGGGCGCAACTCGGACCCATCGAACCTCGAGCTGATCACCCGCGAAGAACTCATGCGGCGAAACAGCTACCACACCCTCCTGCCGCCTGAGTACGCGCCACTGATCCAGCTGCGCGGCGTGCTCACGCGCAAGATCAACAAGCGGAAGCGAGACCATGAAGAATCGAATCGAAGATCTCCGTAACCACCTGTTTGCCGAGCTTGAGCGCCTGGGCGACGAATCGCTGACCGGCGAGGCGCTGGAAACCGAGATAAAGCGTGCCAAGGCCATCGGCGCCGTGGCGCAGAACATCACTGACACCGCACGGGTCGAGGTCGAATACATCACCGCGACAGGCCAGCGCCGCGCCACCGACTTCTTGCCTGACGAGAATGGCAGGCCTCCGCTCCCGCCGCCCTGCAGCGGCCCGCGGCAATAGGAGCGCCCGGTGACGCTCTACATCGTCGCCCCGCTCTGCGTCGCCCTGGCTGCCAGGGCGGCCGGGTGGTGCCGCCGCCAGGTGGCCGCCAGCAACCGGCAGTGGGCCGACGACAACCGCGATTGAAGGACAACAGCAAGGAGAGAACCATGATTCAGCCCGAAGAGATCCAGCGCGACAGCGACGGCATGTGGACTCACTCCGCATGGGAGGCACTGTTCGACGACCGCGATTACATCGATGCCGACGAACTAGACGAGTGGTGCGTGACTCATCAGCTCGTCGTCGAAACCCGAACGCTGGAAGAAGACCCCGACAGCCCCTTGATTGCCCAGCTCGAGGCGTGCGCGCCAGTAGATCTCAGCGCCTGGCCCCTGCAACCGCCCAGCGAAGACCCTGGCTGGTTTCTGCTGGCAATCATCGACACCGAGGATGGGCCGGTGCAGACCTGGGCATACAGCGATACCAAAGCCACCGAGGGCGCCGATGGCTAAGTCGAAGCCATTCCACTGGCAGGAGCCGGCGACCACGGTATGCCCGCAGTGCGAAGGCTCTGGCGAGTTTCTCGGGATGTTCTACAGCAGCCCCTGTGCCAACTGCGACGGCACCGGACTCGTCGGCGAAAACGGCGAGCCGCTGAAGCCAGAGGAGCTGCTGCCGACGATGCGCCGCCAGCGCGACAGAGCCGTCGCCGATCTGGAAAGTGCCCGCCAGCACTACCGGCAGCTGCTGCAGATACCTGGGGTCCGAGAAGCGCTCGCCGCTCAGCAGCAACGAGAGGAAGAGCGGCAGCGTGACGAAGACATGGCGCTACGCAAGCGACTGAGAGGAGTTTGAGATGGCCAGGAATCGATGGGTTCTGAAGAACCGGGTGGTTGAGCTGTTCGGCTACAGCGAGGACGCCGTGGAGCACAAGCGGAAGGATGGCATCTGGGCGGAGGGTCGTATCTGGCGCAAGGCACCGGACGGTAGGATTTTTTTCAATGTCGAGGAGATTGACCGGTGGGTAGAAAGCCGTCCCCTAAGCGCTTGAGCCCGGCAGTTGCCGAGCTTCTCGCGCAGACATCCGGCGTTGAGATGCACGGCCCAAGCCTGCGCATCTGGTTCATGTGGCGGAACAAGCGTTGGCGGGAGACGCTCGGCCTGGAGCCGACAAAAGCGAATATCAAGCACGCCGTCGGCCTTCGGGCGTCCATTACCCACGCGATCAAGATCGGCTCCTTCAACTATGCCGACTGGTTCCCGGAGTCCGAGAACGCCAAGGGCATCGCGAAATCGAATCGCAACCTGAGAGTCGATGAGGCTGCCGAGCGCTACATGAAGCTCAAGAGCATCGACATCACGGACGAGACCGCCAGCCGCTACCAGACCGCCATCGACATGGTCGTGGAGGCACTGGGCGCCAGCGTGCTGACGACGACGCTGATGCCCGAGGATATCCAACTGATGCGCGGGGAGTTCGCCGCGACTCGGCAGGTATCGACCGCCAACCATTACCTCGCCGTGGCCGCCGGCTGGCTGGCCTGGTGCCACCAGAACGAGTACACCGCCAGCGATCTATCGCCGGCGTGCGAGCGCATCAAAGCCGAGGACGTCGACCCGGATCCTTTCACTCACGATGAATTCGAGGCGCTCATCGGCGACGGCTGCCTGCACCTGCAGGATCGCGCCGCCGTGACGCTGGCCATCTACACCGGCCTGCGCCCGGGCGAGCTCTGCGGCTTAGCGAGAGAGGACGTCGACATCGCCCAGGGCTGCCTGACCGTTCGCCGATCGGTCCAGAAGCACCGCATGTTCAAGGTGCCCAAGACGAAGACCAGTCGCGACCGTGTCATCTGGCTGCTGCCGCCAGCGCTGGAGGCATGCAAAGCGCTACTCGAGATGACCGCCAGCATCGAACCACTCGAGATCGTCGTTGCGCTCAACCGCCACCAGACCCGGCAGGAAACCGTGGCGCCGCTGCTCTCGCCGACCATCCAGGCGCGGCAGGAGAACATCCACCCGTTCTTCAATCCCCACAGCTGGAACAAGAAGATTCACGCGATCATGCGCCGTGCCGGGGTGCGCCGCCGCCGGCCGTACCAGACTCGCCACACCTTCGCGTGCTGGTCGCTCACTGCCCATGGTAACCTCGCATTCATCGCGAAGCAGATGGGGCACAAGGACTACTCGATGCTGGTGAAGGTCTATGCGAAATGGATCGACACCGAGAGCCAGTCCGAGGCGGAACGCATCTGGATCGAGATGCAGAAACGCGGCGCTTTTGCCCCATTGATGCCCCATAGAAAAACGGAGTAACCCTGAAACCCATGCAGGACGCGGCCTCCAGCAAGAGCACCCAGCATACGCCGATGATGGCGCAGTACCTCAAGATCAAGCGCGAGCACCCCGAGGTGCTGCTGTTCTACCGCATGGGCGATTTCTACGAACTGTTCTACGACGACGCCAAGCGCGCCGCCAAGCTGCTCGACATCACCCTGACCGCGCGCGGTCAATCAGCCGGTTCGCCGATCCCCATGGCCGGCGTGCCCTACCACAGCGCCGAGTCCTATCTGGCACGGCTGGTGCGCTCGGGCGAGTCGGTGGCGATCTGCGAGCAGATCGGCGACCCCGCCACCAGCAAGGGGCCGGTGGAGCGTCGGGTGGTGCGGATCGTCACCCCCGGCACGCTGCACGACGAGGCGCTTCTGGACGAGCGCCGCGACAATCTGCTGGTGGCCCTGCACCGCCACGGCGAACGCTGGGGCATCGCCTGGCTGGAGCTCTCCAGCGGCCGCTTCGCCGTGCTCGAGGTCGACGGCGAGGCCGACATGCAGGCCGAGATCCATCGCCTGCAACCGGCGGAGCTGCTCGCCGCCGAGACCCAGAACCTGCCCCCGGCGCTGGCCGAGCGCACCGGTCTGCGCCGTCAGAACGACTGGCACTTCGACCTGGAGACCGCCAACCGCCTGCTGTGCGACCAGTTCCAGGTAGCCGATCTGCGCGGCTTCGGCTGCACCCACCTGGAGGTCGCACTGGTCGCCGCCGGGGTGCTGATCGACTACGCCCGCGACACCCAGCGCTCGCGCCTGCCCCACGTCAATGCGCTGAACATCGAGAGCCGCGACGACGCGGTGGTGATCGATGCCGCCAGTCGCCGCAATCTGGAAATCGACATCAATCTCGGCGGCAGCGGCGACAACACCCTGGCCAGCGTGCTCGACACCACCACCACGCCGATGGGTTCACGCCTGCTCAAGCGCTGGCTCAACCGCCCACTGCGCGATCGCACCCAGGTCAGCGCGCGTCAGGCAGCGGTGCAACTGCTGCTGGAACAGGACGACCATCTGGCACTGCGCGAGATCCTGGGCGAGGTCGGCGACGTCGAGCGCATTCTCGCCCGGGTCGCCCTGCGCAGCGCCCGCCCGCGGGATCTGGCCCGCCTGCGCGACGCGCTCAATGCGCTGCCCCAGCTGCAGAGCGCGCTGGGCGCGATCGAGGGAGAGAGCGCGCTCGACGATCTGGCCCGGCACATTCGCCCCTACCCGGAGACGGCGGCGACCCTCAGCCAGGCGCTGATCGACAACCCGCCGGTGGTGATCCGCGACGGCGGCGTGATCCGCGAGGGCTTCGACGCCGAGCTCGACGAGTACCGCGGCCTGGCCGAGCACGCCGGCGACTATCTGGTGCAGCTCGAGCTGCGCGAGCGCGAGCGCACCGGCCTGGCCGGGCTCAAGGTCGGCTACAACCGGGTCCACGGCTACTATATCGAGATCCCTCGGGCCCAGGCCCGCGAGGTGCCGGTGGACTATATCCGGCGCCAGACGCTGAAGAACGCCGAGCGTTTCATCATTCCCGAACTCAAGGAGTTCGAGGACAAGGCGCTGTCGGCCAAGTCGCGCGCCTTGGCCCGCGAGAAGCTGCTCTACGAAGGGCTGATCGAGACCCTCAACGCCGAGCTCGACGCGCTGCAGGCCACCGCCCGGTCGCTGGCCGCACTGGACGTGCTGTGCGCCTTCGCCGAGCGCGCGCGGAGTCTCGACTTCGTGCGTCCGCAGCTCGGCGAGACGCCCGGCTTCGAGATCATCGGCGGCCGCCACCCGGTGGTCGAGCACGTCAGCCAGCACCCCTTCGTGCCCAACGATCTGGTACTCGACGACGCCCGCCGCATGCTGGTGATCACCGGCCCCAACATGGGCGGCAAGTCGACCTACATGCGCCAGGCCGCGCTGATCGCCCTGCTCGCGCATACCGGCAGCTTCGTACCCGCCGAGCGCGCCGAGATCGGCCCGGTGGATCGCATCTTCACGCGTATCGGCTCCAGCGACGATCTCGCCGGCGGCCGCTCGACCTTCATGGTCGAGATGACCGAGACCGCCAGCATCCTCCATAACGCCACCGCCGAGAGCCTGGTGCTGATGGACGAGATCGGCCGCGGCACCAGCACCTTCGACGGCCTCTCGCTGGCCTGGGCCAGCGCCGAGCATCTGGCCCGCGCACGCGCCTTCACCCTGTTCGCCACCCACTATTTCGAGATGACCGCGCTGGCCGAGCAGCAGGAGACGGTGGCCAACGTCCACCTCACCGCCGCCGAGCACAAGGAGGGCATCGTCTTCATGCACCGGGTCGAAGAGGGGCCGGCGAGCCAGAGCTACGGCCTCCAGGTGGCCCAGCTGGCCGGCGTGCCGCAGCCGGTGATCGCGCGTGCCCGCGAGAAGCTGGCCAGCCTCGAGCAGCCACCGACCGCCCCCGCCGAGCGCAGCTCGGCCACCCACGCCGCCGCGCCGCAGCAGGCGGACCTGTTCGCGGCCCCGGTGCATCCGCTGGTGGAGGCGCTGGAGTCGCTGGACGTCGACGCGCTCACGCCGCGCGCGGCGCTGGAACTGCTCTACGAGTGGAAGGCCAAGCAGTAACCCCGCGGCGGGCCGGCCCGGCCCGCCGTGGCATAACGCCATTCCCAGACGTTCCCAGCCTCAACTTGCCGCTTCCGGCAGGCGACGCCTAGAATATGGCGCCATTCCAGCGTGGCATCCGCGTGCGCATGGCGGATACCCGGCCACGACCGGCGTGGAGCGTCGTGAGCGGGCAGCAAACGCAAGAACAGCGGCCGGCAGAGGCCGCGACCCAGTGACCGTGACCGAGAAAAAGAGGGGCCAGCCGCGTATCCGCCCCGGCAATAGGAGAGATCACCCATGACGTTCGTCGTCACCGAGAACTGCATCAAGTGCAAATACACCGACTGCGTCGAAGTCTGCCCGGTGGACTGCTTCTATGAGGGCCCGAACTTCCTCGTCATCCATCCGGACGAGTGCATCGACTGCGCCCTGTGCGAGCCGGAGTGCCCCGCCGAGGCGATCTTCTCGGAGGATGAGCTGCCGGCGGGCCAGGAGAAGTTCATCGAGCTGAACGCGGAGCTTTCCGAGGTGTGGCCCAACATCACCGAGCAGAAGGACCCGCCGGAGGATGCCAAGGAGTGGGATGGCAAGCCTAACAAGATCGAGCTGCTCGAACGCTGATTTGCCATTACGCAAATCGGACTCCCTCGGACGCTTGCCGCCGAAGAACGCAAGAAGGCCGCTCATCGAGCGGCCTTCTTGCGTTGGGTCCTGCGCCGGGCGAACAGTGCCCGGTCATGGGCACTGTGGGCGAGCCGGGCCGTCTGGAACGTGCCCGGCTGACGAGCGTTACTGGCCCTTGATCGCCTTCAACCCCGGATAGGCCGCCTTGCCTTCCAGCTCCTGCTCGATCACCAGCAGGCGGTTGTACTTGGCCACGCGGTCGGAGCGGCACAGCGAGCCGGTCTTGATCTGGCCGGCGGCGGTGCCCACGGCGAGGTCGGCGATGGTGGTGTCCTCGGTCTCGCCGGAGCGATGTGAGATCACCGCGGTGAAGCCGGCATCCTGGGCCATCTTGATCGCATCCAGGGTCTCGGAGAGCGAGCCGATCTGGTTGAACTTGATCAGGATCGAGTTGCCGATCTGCTCGTCGATGCCGCGCTTGAGGATGCGCGTGTTGGTGACGAAGAGATCGTCGCCGACCAGCTGCACGCGGTCGCCGAGCTTCTCGGTGAGGGCCTTCCAGCCGTCCCAGTCGGACTCGTCCATGCCATCCTCGACCGAGACGATCGGGTAGGCGTCGCACAGCTCGGCCAGGTAGTCGGCGAAGCCGGCGGCGTCATAGGACTTGCCTTCGCCGGACAGGTCGTAGGTGCCGTCCTTGTAGAACTCGCTGGAGGCGCAGTCGAGGGCCAGGGTGACGTCCTTGCCCAGAGTGTAGCCAGCGTCGGAGACTGCCTGCTTGATCACCGCCAGCGCCTCGGCGTTGGAGGCCAGGTTGGGGGCGAAACCGCCCTCGTCACCCACCGAGGTGGAGAGCCCCTTGGCCGACAGCACCTTCTTCAGCGCGTGGAAGATCTCCGCGCCCATGCGCAGCGCCTCGCGGAAGTTGGGCGCGCCCACCGGCTGGACCATGAACTCCTGAATGTCGACGTTGTTGTCGGCATGCTCGCCGCCGTTGAGGATGTTCATCATCGGCACCGGCATCAGGTAGTGGCCCGGCTGGCCGTAGAGCTCGGCGATATGCGCATAGAGCGGCACGCCCTTGGCGATCGCCGCCGCCTTGGCCGCCGCCAGCGACACCGCGAGGATGGCGTTGGCGCCCAGGTTGGCCTTGTTGTCGCTGCCGTCGAGGTCGAGCATGGCCTGGTCCAGCGCACGCTGGTCACTGGCATCCATCCCCACCAGGCGCTCGCGGATCCGACCGTTGACGGCCTCCACCGCCTTGAGCACGCCCTTGCCCAGGTAACGGCCCTTGTCGCCGTCACGCAGTTCGAGCGCTTCCCGCGAGCCGGTGGAGGCACCGCTCGGCGCGCAGGCGCTGGCGCTGATGCCACCGCTCAGCACGACCTGAGCCTGAACGGTCGGGTTACCTCGGGAATCGAGCACTTCGAGGGCGCGGATATCAACGATCTCAGCCATGTTACGTCGTCCTGTCGGTTGAAAAACTCAAGCAGTGAGCGTGAAGCGTCCGGCACGGCGTGCGCCGGATGCGGAAAAGCGGATTCATGTTACCAGCTTTCGCCGGCGCGACGAGACGCCGCGTGGCGTTTCATGCTCCCGTACGCGTACCGACAAGAATACGCATCCCGAAAAGGCAGCACGGGTCCGGAAAGAAGGCAGCATGGGCCCGGAAAGGCAGCACGAGTCCGGACGAAAGAGTATGAGCCCTGCACAACGAGAGCGGGGGATGAATCGCTTCATCCCCCGCCGTGGTCACTCCTGGTGGCTCGCGCCCTGTTGCCGCTGGCGGCTCGCCTTGTGCTCCAGCGCCGCATTGACGAAGCCGGTGAACAGCGGGTGGCCGTCGCGCGGCGTGGAGGTGAACTCCGGGTGGAACTGACACGCCACGAACCAGGGGTGATCGGGCAGCTCGATCATCTCCACCAGCGACTGGTCGCCGCTCTTGCCGGAGATCACCAGGCCGGCCTGCTCCAGCTCGCCGATGAACTGGTTGTTGACCTCGAAGCGGTGGCGATGGCGCTCGGTGATGGTATCCAGGCCATAGATCGCCTGCGCCCGCGAGCCGGAGGCGAGCTGGCACTCCTGACCGCCCAGGCGCATGGTGCCGCCCAGGTCGGAGGCCTCGTCGCGCAGTTCGATCTGACCCTCGGCATTGATCCACTCGGTGATCAGGCCGACCACCGGGTGCTGGGTATCACGGGTGAACTCGGTGGAGTTGGCATCGGCCCAGCCGGCCACGTGGCGGGCGAACTCGATCACCGCCACCTGCATGCCGAGACAGATACCGAGATACGGGATGCCGTTCTCGCGGGCGAAGCGGGCGGTGGCGATCTTGCCCTCGACGCCGCGCTCGCCGAAGCCACCGGGCACCAGAATGGCGTCCTTGCCGGCCAGGCGCTCGGTGCCGTGGCGCTCGATCAGCTCGGAGTCGATGTACTCGACGTTGACCTTGACCCGGGTCTGGATACCGGCGTGGGTCAGCGCTTCATTGAGCGACTTGTAGGCGTCGAGCAGCTCCATGTACTTGCCGACCATGGCGATGTTGATCGACTTGAGCGGGTTGAGCTTGGCATCGAGCACGTGGACCCACTCGGCCAGGTCGGCGGCCGGCGCGTCCAGGCGCAGCTTGTCGCAGACGATGTCGTCGAGGCCGTGCTCGTGCAGCATCAGCGGAATGCGATAGATAGTGTCGGCATCCTGCAGCGGGATGACCGCGCGCTCCTCGACGTTGGTGAACAGCGCGATCTTGCGCCGCTCGCTCTCCTCCAGCTCGACTTCGCTACGGCAGATCAGGATGTCCGGCTGGATACCGATCGAACGCAGCTCCTTGACGCTGTGCTGGGTCGGCTTGGTCTTGGTCTCGCCGGCGGTCTTGATGTAGGGCACCAGGGTCAGGTGCATGAACAGCGCACGGCTGGCCCCGACTTCGCTGCGCAGCTGGCGGATCGACTCCAAAAACGGCAGCGACTCGATGTCACCGACGGTGCCGCCGATCTCCACCAGCGCCACGTCGTACCCCTCTCCCCCTTTGATCACACGATGCTTGATCTCGTCGGTAATGTGCGGGATCACCTGCACCGTACCGCCGAGATAGTCGCCGCGGCGCTCCTTGCGCAGTACGTGCTCGTAGACGCGCCCGGTGGTGAAGTTGTTGCCCTGGGTCATCTTGGTGCGGATGAAGCGCTCGTAGTGGCCCAGGTCGAGGTCGGTTTCCGCGCCATCCTCGGTGACGAACACCTCGCCATGCTGGAACGGACTCATGGTGCCCGGATCGACGTTGATGTACGGATCCAGCTTGAGAATGGTCACCTTGAGGCCGCGGGCCTCGAGAATGGCCGCCAGCGAGGCCGCCGCAATGCCCTTGCCCAAGGAGGACACAACGCCGCCGGTCACGAAGATATATCGTGTCATGGAAAACCTGTCGAATCGTGGTCGTAAAGCCGTGAGAAAGACCCGGGGGAGAAAGTCGGGCCAGGATGGGACGCCAGACTACCAGAGAGCGGCCGCCGGCTCAATTTGCGCTGCGCGAAAGCGCGGCCACCGCAGCGCTCAGCCGTGCACCGCCCGCTGCAGCCGCTCCAGACGATGATCGCGAATGCCCAGGGCGTGGAGATCGCTGACCGTGTTGTCGAGATACTCGCGGCACGAGCCGAGCACGCCGCGGCCGGTACGCAGGAGTCGGATCACCGTCTCGTCCGACTGACGCCCGATGTAACGGTCGTGGGCCGGATTGATCACGAAAGCGATGCCCCACAGCGCGCCGATATCGCTGCTCAGACGCACCCAGCGCGGCTGATAGGCCCCGGTCAGCATCTCGCGGCGCCACACCAGGGTCAGCTCACGCTCGAGATTGGCCGCCGGCACCCGCAGCGCCACTCCACGGCACGAACCACCCGGCGCCAGTGCCAGCATCAGCCCCGGCGAGTCGGGGGTGCCGCGTCCGTGCTCGAGCTTGAGGCAGAAGTCGCGATGATAGCCGTAGAGCCGGCAGGTATGGCGCTCGGCGACCTCGACGCAGGGGTTCCAGATCAACGAGCCATAGGCGAACAGATAGACGCCGTCGAGGTCGCGAGCGGGCTCGGGCACATTCGCCAGCATCTCGCGCACGGAGGCGTCGAGCGCCGCCGGCGAGGTCAGCGGCACCTCGGGATAGGTGCGCTCGAAGTAGCGGCGCAGGCGGTCCTGTTCGAGCACGTCGCGGGTCATCGCGAGCGACTGCTCGCCGGACTGCGGGTCGCTGGATTGGGAATCTCTCATGCGGGTCACCCCTGACAGTGATCGAGCGGCCGCCGGCACGGCGACCGCGGCGGGCCGTTTTTTTATGCCAACCTCAAGGCTTACGCGCGCCCACGCCATAGCGCAACAGCGCATGCAGGGCGATGGCGCCGAAGGTGGCGGTCCCGATGCCGTCCAGGGTAAAGCCCCCCAGGGCCAGCGAGAAGTTGCCCGCACCCAGCACCAGCGTCACCGCCACCACGATCAGGTTGGTGGTATCGCCCAGATCGACCGCGTTCTGCACCCAGATGCGCGCGCCGGCTACCGCGATCAGCCCGAACACCACGATCGAGGCCCCGGCCAGCACCGGCCCCGGGATGGTCTGGATCAGCGCGCCGAAGCGCGGCGAGAAACCCAGCAGGATGGCGAAGCCGGCGGCGGCGACGAAGATCAGCGTCGAGTAGACCTTGGTCACCGCCATCACGCCGATGTTCTCGGCATAGGTGGTGACGCCGGTGCCTCCGGCGCTGCCCGAGACCACGGTAGCCACGCCGTCGGCGAAGAAGGCGCGCCCGATGTAGGGGTCGAGATCGCGCCCGGTCATCGCCCCCACCGCCTTGATATGCCCCAGGTTCTCGGCCACCAGGATCACCGCCACCGGGGCGATCAGGACCATGGCGTGGGGATCGAACTGCGGCGCGCTGAAGGTCGGCAGCCCCAGCCAGGGGGCGGCGCCGATCACCGAGAAATCGATCGGCGTGCCCCAGCCGAAACCGTTGGTGACCAGGGCATAGATCGCATAGGCGGCGATCAGCCCGATCAGGATCAGCAGCCGCTGCAGCATGCCCCGGGTGAGCACCGCCGCCAGGCCGATGCACAGCACGGTCATCAGCGCCATGAGCGAATCGAAGGTGGAGCCGGCGACGCTGGACACCGCCACCGGGGCCAGGTTGAGCCCGATGGTCATGACGATGGCGCCGGTCACCACCGGCGGCAGCAGCACGTCGATCCAGCGCGTGCCCAGCGCCATCACCACCAGCCCGACCAGGGCGTAGAGCGCCCCGCAGGCGATGATGCCGCCCAGCGCCACGCCGATATTGGGGTTGGCACCACTGCCGGCATAGCCGGTGGCCGCGATCACCACGCCGATGAAGGCGAAACTCGAGCCCAGGTAGCTGGGCACCCGGCCGCCAACGACCAGGAAGAACAGCAATGTACCGATCCCCGACATCAGGATCGCCAGATTGGGATCGAAGCCCATCAGCAGCGGCGCCAGCACGGTGGAGCCGAACATGGCCACGGCGTGCTGGATTCCCATCAGCAGGGTCTGGGGGGCAGCTAGCGTCTCGTCGGGGGCGACCAGGGCGACGCGCTTGGCGTCGACGCGGCGCCAGTGCGGAAACCAGGATGACATCGGGTTTGTTCTCCAGTGCAGCGGCCGGGGGCGCCGGCGGCGTTCGACCGCGCGAAAGCGATTGTTGTCGGCGTGGCCGGCGAATCGACGGGCCGGCGCGCATTCTAGCGCAGTCGTGGGTCGCTGCCTCTCCCCCGTGGCTTCACGCCAGGCCGGCACAGGTGAACTACGCTGAGGCTATCGGTGCCGTCACGCGGCCCGAGCGCGAGTTTCCGGCGTCACCATCGGGGAAGGATGGGACGCCCGCCACCAGCCAACCAGGGAGTGGATATGCAACGCTACGACTATCTCATCGTCGGCGCCGGCATGGTCGCCGCCAACGCCGTCGACGGCATCCGCGAGCGCGACAGCGAGGGCAGCATCGGCATTCTGGGCGCCGAGCCGCGCGGGCCGGTGACCCGCCCGGCGCTCTCCAAGAAGCTCTGGACCGACCCCGAGTTCGGCTACGACAAGATCTGGATGCAGCCGGAGCAGGACCCCGGCACCACGCTGCATGTCGATACCCGGGTCAGCGCCATCGATCGCCAGGCGCGCAAGGTCACCACCCGCAACGGCGAGACCTTCGGCTACGGCCAGCTGCTGCTCGCCACCGGCTGCGATCCGATTCGTCTGGATCTGGCCGAGAGCGAGCGGGTGCGCTACTTCCGCAGCGTCGACGACTACGACCATCTGCGCCGGCTGGCCGGCGAGAATCGCCACATCGCGGTGGTCGGCGGCAGCTATATCGGTAGCGAGCTGGCCGCGGCGCTGATCCAGAACGACTGTCGCGTCACCCTGATCTGCCCCGAGCCGGTGCTGGGCGGCGGCATGCTGCCGCCGGAGGTCGCCGACCGCCTGCACCAGACCTACCTCGACCACGGCGTGGCGCTGCTCAGCGGACGCAAGGTGAAGGCGGGTCGCGAGGCCGATAGCACGGTCACGCTCGAACTCGACGACGGCAGCGAGCTCGCCGCCGACGGCGTGATGTTCGGGCTCGGGGTCGAGCCCTGCACCGAACTGGCGCAGGCGGCCGGACTCGAGATCGACGGCGGTATCCTGGTCGACGAGCGGCTACGCACCGCCGACGCCGCGATCTACGCCGCCGGCGATGTCGCCACCTACCCGGATCGCATCCTCGGGCGCTGGCACGCAGAACACGTCGACAACGCCAACTGTCAGGGCGCTGCGGTCGGGCGCATCATGGCCGGCAGCGACGAGACCTACACCCACACGCCCTACTTCTACTCCAACGTCTTCGATATCGCCTGGAAGGCGCTGGGGCGGCTCGACAGCACGCTCGACATCGTCGCCGACAGCCACGCTGACAAAGGGGTCTACTACTATCTGGAGTCGGACCGCCTAGAGTCGGACCGCGTAGAGCCGGACCGCTTAGCGTCAGGCCGCGTGGTGGGGGTACTGCTGCTCGGTTTCGACGAGGCCCCGCTCGACGCCGCACGCGAGGTGCTCGCCGAGCCCGGGCCGCAGGATGCCACCACGCTCAGCGGACGCATTTCGCTGGGCTGAGCAGTGTAGTCGGCGCGCGCGAGGCGCGCCGCGGACTGCCGGCGGCTCAGGCCGTCGGCAGGCGAGCAGCCATTACCCGGGAGCGACGCTCGATCTCTTCGAGCATGCCGGCGCACTCGTCGGACATGCCGCTGTCGCGGGTCTTGCCCAGTGCCAGCAGCGCTTCCAGCTGGCGGCATACCGCGCTCGCCTGCTCGGCGTCGTCGACATCGCTGTCGAGCACGTGATCTTCCAGCGTGCGCATCAGCGTGTTGGCCTGGTCGAGAATGTTGCGTTCGAGTCGGATCATGCGGTCACCTCTGGGGTTTGCGATGCAGGGAAAGCGCGCCACTCTAGCGATTCGGCGCCGCCGACACCACCCCGTGGGGCTATCTGCCGCGCCGCCAGCGTCCGGCGACGTATGCCCTCACACCGCCGCCGGATCACGCGCTCTCGCTATCATACCTTGAGATAGTCGAGAATCCCCTCGGCGGCCTGACGCCCTTCGTAGATGGCGGTGACCACCAGGTCGGAGCCGCGCACCATGTCGCCACCGGCAAACACCTTTTCATTGCTGGTCTGATAGGCGAAGCGCTCCATCTGCGCCGGAATCTCCGGCGCCAGCACCCGGCCACGCTCGTCGACTTCGATCTGGTGGGTATCGAACCACTCGATCTCGCTGGGCTGGAAACCGAAGGCGATGATCACCGCGTCACACGCCAGGATCTCCTCGGAGCCCGGTACCACCTCGGCGCTGCGACGGCCGTTGGCGTCGGGTTCGCCCATGCGCGTGCGCACCAGCTTGACCCCTTCCACCTTGCCTTCGCCGACCACCGCCACCGGCTGGCGGTTGAACAGGAAGTCGACTCCCTCTTCGCGGGCGTTGGCCACCTCGCGCTTGGAGCCAGGCATGTTCTCCTCGTCACGCCGATAGGCACAGGTGACGCTCGCCGCGCCCTGGCGGA
The DNA here is from genome assembly GCA_000737985.1 of Gammaproteobacteria bacterium MFB021. GTDB lineage: Bacteria > Pseudomonadota > Gammaproteobacteria > Pseudomonadales > Halomonadaceae > Salinicola. Next base: position 73,261 of record JNVT01000101.1, read on the forward strand.
TCGAGGTGCGGTTGCAGTCCATGGCGGTGTCGCCACCCCCCAGCACGACCACCCGCTTGCCGGCCATGGAGACATGGTCCGCGGGGTCCTTCTCGAAGCCGAGATAGTGGTTGGCGTTGGCGATCAGGAAGTCGAGCGCCTTGTAGACCCCTTCCATCTCCTCGCCGGGGAAGCCGCCGACCATGTACTTGTAGGTGCCCATGCCGAGGAACACCGCATCGTACTCGTCGTGGAGCTGCTCGAAGGTGACGTCGCGGCCGATCTCGGTACCCAGCCGGAACTCCACGCCCATCTCCTCGAACACCGCGCGGCGGCGCTCCATCACGTGCTTCTCGAGCTTGAACTCGGGGATACCGAAGGTCAAAAGGCCACCGATCTCCGGGTAGCGGTCATAGACCACCGCCTTGACCCCGTTGCGCACCAGGATATCGGCGCAGCCGAGCCCGGCCGGGCCGGCACCGACGATGGCGACGCGCTTGTCGGTCCAGCTCACCTTGGACATGTCCGGGCGCCAGCCCATGGCGAAGGCGGTATCGGTGATGTACTTCTCCACCGAGCCGATGGTGACCGCGCCGAAGCCGTCGTTGAGGGTACAGTCGCCCTCGCACAGGCGATCCTGGGGGCACACCCGGCCGCATACCTCGGGCAGCGAATTGGTGCGATGGGAGAGCTCCGCCGCCTCCAGGATGTTGCCCTCGCTGACCAGCTTGAGCCAGTTGGGGATGTAGTTGTGGACCGGACACTTCCACTCGCAGTAGGGGTTGCCGCAGTGCAGGCAGCGGTGCGCCTGGCTGGCCGCTTCACTGGGGCGGAACGGCTCGTAGATCTCCGCGAACTCCTTGGCGCGGCTGCGGGCATCCTTTTTCTGCGGATCGCGTCGGCCGACGTCGATGAACTGAAAATCGTTGCTCAAACGGTTTGCCATGATCTCTCTCCTCACTCCCGCTGCCGATAGGGCGGGATCGGGCGCCGCCGCGTCAGGCGGGCGGCGCCGGGGCTTGTTCGGGCTTGCGCCGGCTCACATTCTGGCTGACGCCGCTGCTTATTCCGGCTGGCGCCTGGACTGGGCCAGCAGGCCGTTGAGGCTCGCGGCCTTGGGCTTGACCAGCCAGAAGTGGCGGATGAAGTCGGAGAAATCCTCGAGGATCTCGCGCCCGCGCCGGGAGCCGGTCTCTGCCACGTACTCGGTGATCACCTCCCGCAGATGGCGGCGATAGGCCTCCATCGACTCGGTGTTGATGCGATGGATCTCCACCAGCTCGTGGTTGTAGCGATCGACGAAGCCGCGATCCTCGTCGAGCACGTAGGCGAAGCCGCCGGTCATGCCCGCACCGAAGTTGATCCCGGTCTTGCCGAGCACGCAGACCAGACCGCCGGTCATGTACTCGCAGCAGTGATCGCCCGCACCCTCGATCACCGCGTGGGTACCGGAGTTGCGCACCGCGAAGCGCTCGCCGGCGGTGCCCGCGGCGAACAGCTTGCCGCCGGTGGCGCCGTAGAGACAGGTGTTGCCGATGATCGCCGTCTCGTGGCTGTTGAAGCGGCTGGCGCGCGGCGGCGTGATCACCACCTTGCCGCCGTTCATGCCCTTGCCGACGTAGTCGTTGGCGTCGCCTTCCAGGTAGAGATGCAGGCCGCGGGCGTTCCACACCCCGAAGCTCTGCCCCGCCACGCCGGTGAAGCGCGCCGTGATCGGCGCATCCTCGAGCCCCGCCTCGCCGTAACGCTTGGCGATCTCGCCGGAGACCCGGGCGGCCACCGACCGGTCACAGTTGGTGATCGTGAAGCTGAACTCGCCGCCGGACTTGGCCTCGATCGCGCCGATCAGGGCGTCGTAGAGCTCCTGGTTCTTGGCACCGGGGTCGTGCGGCACGTTGCGGCTGACCTGGCAGAACTGCGGCGCGTCCGCAGGGACGAAGTCATTGGCCAGCAGCGGGGTCAGGTCGAGCTTGCGCTGTGCCGCGGTCTCGCCCTCGAGACACTCGAGCAGATCGGTACGCCCGATCAGATCGGTGAGCTTGCGCACCCCGAGCAGCGCCATCAGCTCGCGCACTTCCTCGGCGATGAAGCGGAAGTAGTGCTTGACCATGTCGACGGTGCCGCGGAAGTGCTCGTCGCGCAGCTCCTGGTGCTGGGTGGCGACCCCGGTGGCACAGTTGTTGAGGTGGCAGATCTTGAGGTACTTGCAGCCCAGCGCGACCATCGGCGCGGTGCCGAAGCCGAAGCTCTCGGCGCCGAGAATCGCCGCCTTGACCACGTCGAGGCCGGTCTTGAGCCCGCCGTCGGTCTGCAGCCGGATCTTGTCACGCAGGCCATTGATGCGCAGCGCCTGGTGCACCTCGGGCAGGCCCAGCTCCCACGGGCTGCCGGCGTGACGAATCGAGGTGATCGGGCTCGCCGCGGTACCGCCGTCGTAGCCGGAGACGGTGATCAGGTCGGCATAGGCCTTGGCCACGCCGGTGGCGATGGTGCCGATGCCCGGCTCGGAGACCAGCTTGACCGAGACCTGGGCCGCCGGGTTGACCTGCTTGAGGTCGAAGATCAGCTGCGCCAGATCCTCGATCGAGTAGATGTCGTGGTGCGGCGGCGGCGAGATCAGGGTCACGCCGGGGACCGCATAGCGCAGCCGCGCGATCATCTCGTTGACCTTGCCGCCCGGCAGCTGGCCGCCCTCGCCGGGCTTGGCGCCCTGGGCGACCTTGATCTGCAGCACCTCGGCGTTGACCAGATAGGCCGGCGTGACGCCGAAGCGCCCGGAGGCGATCTGCTTGATCTTGGAGGAGCGGATGGTGCCGTAGCGCGCCGGATCCTCGCCACCCTCACCGGAGTTGGAGCGGCCACCGGTCTCGTTCATCGCCTGGGCCAGCGCTTCGTGGGCCTCCGGCGACAGCGCGCCGAGCGACATGCCAGCGCTGTCGAAGCGCGGCAGCAGCGCCTCGACCGGCTCGACCTCGTCGAGCGGCAGCGGCTCGGGGGCCGGCTTCAGGCGCAGCAGATCGCGCACCGTGGCCACCGGGCGCTCGTTGACCAGGCGTGCGAACGCCTTCCACTGGGTGTAGTCGCCCTGCTGCACCGCCTGCTGCAGCTTCATCACCACATCCGGGTTGTAGGCGTGGTACTCGTGGCCGTGCACGAACTTGACCAGCCCGCCCTGCTTGAGTCCCTTGCGCGGAATCCAGGCGTCGCGGGCGGAGAGCTCCTGCTGCATCTGCAGTTCGCTGAAGCCGGTCCCCTCGATCCGCGACATCATCCCGGTGAAGCAGGTCTGCATCACCTCGCTGCCGAGCCCCACCGCCTCGAACAGCTGCGAGCCGCGGTAGGAGGAGATCTGCGAGATCCCCATCTTCGACAGAATCTTGTAGAGCCCCTTCTGCATGCCCTTGCGATAGTTCTCGCGGGTATCCGCCGGGTTGCCCACCAGCTCGCCGGTGCGGTGCATGTCGGCCATCACCTGATAGGCCAGGTAGGGGTAGATCGCGGTGGCACCGACGCCGAAGAACACCGCCATCTGGTGGGCGTCACGGGCGTAGCCGGTTTCGACGATCAGGTTGACCCGCGGGCGCAGCGCCAGCCGCGACAGGTGGTGGTGCACCGCGCCGGTGGCGAGCAGCGCCTGGATCGGCAGCTTGCCCTGCTCCAGCTCGGCATCCGACAGCACCAGCAGCACCTTGCCGTCGCGGGCGGCCTGCTCGGCACGCTGGCACAGCGCGTGCAGCGCCTGGCGCAGCGTGGTGGTCTCGGGGTCGTAGTGCAGCGCCAGCCGCACCGCGGCGAACGCCGGGTCCTCCTGCTCGATGAGCGCGGTGAACTTGCGCGGCGACAGGATCGGCGTGGTCAGGATCAGCCGGTTGGCGTGCTCCGGAGTCGCCTCGAAGACGTTGAGCTCGGCCCCGCAGCAGGTCTCCAGCGACATCACGATCGCCTCGCGCAGCGGGTCGATCGGCGGATTGGTGACCTGGGCGAACTTCTGGCGGAAGAAGTCGGTGAGCAGGCGATTGTGGCGCGAAAGCACCGCCATCGGCGTGTCGTCGCCCATCGACCCCACCGCCTCCTGGCCACTCTCGGCCAGCGGGCGCAGCAGCTGGTCGCGCTCCTCGAAGGTCACCGAGAACATCTTCTGGTAGACGTTGAGCTCGTCGAGGGACATCGGCTGGAAGCGCGCCAGCTCGGTCAGCGCCGACTCGAGATAGTGGGCGTGCTCCTTGAGCCAGCGCTTGTAGGGATAGGCCGACTTGAGCCGCTGGTCGATATCGTCGGTGTGCAGCACCTCGCCGGTCTCGGTATCGACCGCCAGGATCTGCCCCGGGCCCACACGGCCCTTGGCTACTACCGACTCGGGGGCGTAGTTCCACACGCCGATCTCGGAGGAGAGGGTGATATAGCCGTTGTCGGTGATCACCCAGCGCGCCGGACGCAGGCCGTTGCGGTCGAGCATGCACACCGCATGGCGGCCTTCGGTCATGACGATACCGGCGGGGCCGTCCCACGCCTCCATGTGCATGGAGTTGTACTCGTAGAAGGCGCGCAGGTCGCCATCCATGGTCTCCACGTTCTGCCACGCCGGCGGCACCATCATGCGCACCGCGTTGTAGAGATCCATGCCGCCGGTGAGCAGCACCTCGAGCATGTTGTCCATGCTCGACGAGTCGGAACCGGTGGTGTTGACGACCTCGTCGAGACCTTCGATATCCGGCAGCAGGGGGCTGACGAAGTTGGCCTTGCGCGCATTGGCCCAGCCGCGGTTGGCCTCGATGGTGTTGATCTCGCCGTTGTGCGCCATGAAGCGGAACGGCTGCGCCAGCGGCCAGCGCGGTGCGGTATTGGTGGAGAAGCGCTGGTGGAAGACACAGATCGCGGTCTCCAGCCGCGGATCGCCCAGGTCCTGGAAGAAGGTGGGCAGATCGGCGGGCATCATCAGGCCCTTGTAGGAGACCACCTTGGACGACAGCGAACAGACGTAGAACTCTTCATCGCCGCGCAGCGCCTGCTCGGCCAGACGCCGCGCCATGAACAGCTCGACGTTGAAAGCCGCGTCCGACTGAGAAGGGTCGCCCTCGACGAACACCTGGCGGATGCGCGGCAGGCAGTCGAGCGCCATCGGGCCGCACACGCTGGGATCGGTGGGCACGTCGCGCCAGCCTTTGACGGCTAGGCCGCGAGCCTCGAGTTCGCGCTCCAGCACCTGGCGCGCCTCGGTTTCACGCCCATCGTCATCGGCGAAGAACACACAGCCAACGGCGAAGCGCTCACCCAGCGCCACGCCCAGCGCCTCCTGGGCGACTTCACGCATGAAGCCGACCGGCATCTTGAGCAGCAGCCCGCAGCCGTCGCCGGTCTTGCCATCGGCGGCGATACCGCCACGGTGGGTCATGCACGTCAACGACTCGATCGCCGTCTCGAGCAGATCGTGACTGGCCTGCCCCTCCATGTGCGCAATCAGTCCGAAGCCGCAGTTGTCGCGGAATTCGCCGGGCTGGTGAAGACCTCTCATCATGGGCGTGCCTCACAGAACAGGGGAACTTGCGTTCGGTAAAATACAGGGAGATAATGCAAGGTTTTTTATTATTCTGAACCGGGCTTAAAGCCGGTTTTCAGCGTCACCCCGCGCCGACGCTGGCGCCACGAAACGGCGTCAAAAGGCCGCCCAGAATAGCCACTCCCCCGCCCCAACGCAATCGCGCCCTGGCCTGACCCAAGCGATAAAACCATTGAAAATCTGTGACTTATATTTATAACTAAAAAAATACCCTGACAGCTCAACGGCTTAGCCCAGCGCTTTAGACCAAAGTCTAAGTCATTCACTTGCCGCGCATTGACACCCCAAAACCACCTCACCACCCCATGCCGATACGACATAGTGCATGCCAATTGCAGGCATGACCCACCCCACATCGAGGCACCAGCCTTCTCGACGCAACAGGCATGAACAGTGCCCTGAGACGCGGCGGTACAGGTAGTGACGGTAGCGCGGTGGCAAGGGAGATAGTCACGGCGACGGTAAGGGCGGCAACCGAAGCGCGGTGGCGAGTGTGACGCGACGAAGACGACAACGCGAGGAACGCCGGCGCTCACGGGGCAGCGGCAGAACGAGCGAACGGCGGAGCGAGCCGGCACCACATCAGGCCGAGCGGCCATCGCCTCACGCGAGACGGACGCACCAACCCAGGAAGACGTCCGCCCTGTCGGGCGGACGTATCATGCCCGCGCCAGGCGGGCGGCATGGCGCCCTCAGGCGCGCGGGAAGCGCTCGATCAGGCGTTCGAGCATGGCCGGGTCGGTATCGTCGTGGATCGCGGCACGCCCCAGCGCTTCGAGCAGGATCAGCCGCAGGCGGCTGTCGAGATTTTTCTTGTCCAGACGCATGCGCTCGAGGAAATCGGCGACACCCATGGCGTCGGGCGCGGTCTGCGGCAGCCCCGCCGCCGTCAGCAGGGTCCCGATGCGCTCGACCTCGGCCGCGCTGAGCCAGCCGCGCTCGGCGGAGAGCGCCGCGGCCATCGCCATGCCAGCGCCCACCGCTTCGCCGTGCAGCCAGTTGCCGTACCCCTGGTGCGCCTCGATGGCATGACCGAAGGTGTGGCCGAGATTGAGCAGCGCACGCACGCCCTGCTCGGTCTCGTCCTCGGCGACGATCTCCGCCTTGATCTCGCAGCTGCGGCGAATGGCATGGCGAATCGCCGCGGCATCCAGTGCGCGCAGCGCCGGCATCTCGCGTTCGAGCCAGTCGAGGAAGGCCGCATCCCAGATCAGGCCGTACTTGATCACCTCGGCCAGCCCTGCCGAAAGCTCGCGCTCGGGCAGTGTCGCCAGCGTCTGGGTATCGATCAGCACCGCACGCGGCTGCCAGAAGGCGCCGATCATGTTCTTGCCGCGCGGGTGGTTGACCCCGGTCTTGCCGCCCACCGAGGAGTCGACCTGGGCCAGCAGCGTGGTCGGCACCTGGATGAAGGCGACCCCGCGCTGGTAGCTTGCCGCGGCGTAGCCGGCCATATCGCCGATCACGCCGCCACCCAGGGCGATCAGGGTGCAGCGGCGATTGAAGCCGGCCGCCAGCAGTGCATCCCAGATGCGCTCCACCGAGGCCAGGGTCTTGGTCGCCTCGCCGTCGGGCAGGATCACCTCGCAGACCTCGAGATCCGCCCCGCTCAGGGTGTGACGAAGCCGGTCGAGATAGTAAGGCGCCACGGTGTCGTTGGTGACGATCATCACCTGACGCCCGGCCAGATAGGGCAGCAGGCAGTCCGGTTCGTCGAGCAGCCCGGCGCCGATGTGGATGGGATAGGCGCGCTCGCCGAGCGCGACGTCGAGCGACTCCATGGCGGCGGAAGGAGACTGCGTCATGACGGATGACCCTCGTACGAATTGGCGGTGTGGCACGACTAACGCGGCGGCGAAGCCTCGGCCTGGAGCGGCTGACTGAGCCGCGTGACCCGGCGCACGATATCCGCCACCACGCTCTTGGGGCTGCGGCGGTCGGTACGCACGACGAGATCGGCGGTAGCACGATAGAGCGGGTCGCGCAGCGCGAACAGATCACGCAGCACCTGCTCGGGATTGGCATTGCGCAGCAGCGGACGGTTACGATCGCGGGCGGTGCGCCGGATCTGCTGCTCGACCGTGGTCGCCAGGTAGATCACGGTGCCGCGCTCACGCAGGTACTGGCGGTTGAGCTCGCGCATCACCGCGCCGCCGCCGGTGGCCATCACCACCTCGCTGCGCTGGGTCAGCTCGTCGATCATCGCCGTCTCGCGGTCGCGGAACCCCTGCTCGCCCTCGACGTCGAAAATCCACGGGATATTCGCCCCGCATCGCGCCTCGATCTGATGGTCGCTATCCAGGAATTCACGCTGCAATTCGGCCGCCAGAAGGCGGCCGATCGTGCTTTTGCCGGCCCCCATAGGGCCGATGAGAAAAAGATTGGGAAGCGACCGCATCAGCGAATGGCCAGTCTGTCCTCGATGATCTTGGGCGTAATGAAGATCAGCAATTCTACCTTTTCATTGCTCTCCTGGGTATAGCGGAACAGCTGCCCGATCACCGGGATGTCGCCGAGGAAGGGCGTCTTGAACAGCGTATGCAGCTGCTCCGAAGTGAGAATGCCGCCGAGCACCACGGTCTCGCCGTTGTCGACCAGCACCTGGGTCTGAATCTCGTTGGTATCGATCGCCGGCGCGCCATCGAAGCGGGTGTCCGAAATGTCGTCGTTGTTGACCCGCAGATCCATGATGATGCGGTCGTCCGGGGTGATCTGCGGAGTCACCTCCAGCGACAGCACCGCCTCCTTGAACTCGGTGGTGGTGGCACCGCTGGAGGACGCCTCCTGGTAAGGCACCTCTTGCCCCTGCTTGATCACCGCGGTGCGCTGGTTGGCGGTGATCACCTTGGGCTGGGAGATGGTCTGGCTCTTGCCCTCGCTCTCCAGCGCGCGCAGCTCCAGGTCGATCAGCACGTCACCGGAGAGATAGCCGAAGCTGAAGGCGCTGGCGGGCTGTGTGGCGTTGCCCAGATCGACCGCCAGACCGCCGCCATAGGATTGCGGGTCGTCGCTGGTGGTGGGCACGCTGGAGGGGTCGCCATCGGCGGCACCGCTCAGATTGAAACGCCCGCCGGCCGGCGACGACATGCCCCAGTTGACCCCCAGCTCGCGGGTGGCGCTGTCACGCGCGATGACGATGCGCGCCTCGATCTGGACCTGGCGCACCGGCACGTCGAGCTGCTCGATGGTGCGCCGGATCGCCTCCAGCTGGTCGCGGGTGTCCTGCAGGATCAACGTATTGGTGCGCACATCGACGGTCACCCGGCCGCGCTCGGACATCAGCCCCACGCCCTCGCCACCGCGCAGCAGCCCGGCCAGGGTGTCGGCCTTGGCATAGCGGATCGGCACGAACTCGGTGACCAGTGGCGCCAGCTGCTGCGACTGCTCGCGGCTCTCCAGGGTCTGGCGCTGCAGGCTGGCCAGCTCGCCCGCCGGCGCCACCACCATGACATCGCCGGTGCGCCGCGCCGCCAGGCCACGACTCTGCAGCACCAGATCGAGCGCCTGATCCCAGGGCACGTCGACCAGATTGAGGGTGACATTGCCCTGCACGCTGTCACTGGCGACCACGTTGAGCCCCGAGACCTGGGCGATGATCGAGAGCACGTCACGTACCGGAATGTCCTGGAAGTCGAGCGTCACCGGTTTGCCGCTGTAGCTCGGCGTGGCGCCGCCGGCGCTGTTGCTGGTCGCGACGCGCGGGCTCTGCTCTTGCGGGGCGAGCTCCAGACGCAACTCGCGCCCGTTCTGAGTCACCAGCGGCTCCACCGCCTGCGTCGCGCTGATCTCGAAGCTCACCCCTTCGGCGTCTCGCCGCGGCACGATACGGGTCACCGCGGTGCCGAAGTCGCTCACATCGAGGGTCTGATACTGGGCGTCCGGCAGCATTACACCGGGTAACGTCAGGGTGACCTGACGCCCGCTGCCGGAGACCGAGGCCGCCACCCCGGGTCGGTCGAGGGTCACCAGCAGCTCGCCGTGGTCGGTGTCGCTACGGCGAAAATCGAGCGCCTCCACCCGCGGCCGACTGGTAGAAGCAGCGGAAACGTGGCTCACGCCTGGCGCTTCGCGCCCGGCTTCGGCGACGAACCCCGGCGTCGCGGCGTCGGTGCTGGCCGCCGACGAGGTGCTGGCCGCCGGCGTGGCGCCCAGATGCACCACCAGACGATCCGCACGCCGCTCCAGGCGGTAGTCGTGGGCCTCGTCGAGGGCGAACACCAGCCGCGTACGCCCCTGGGCGGCCAGCACGCGCAGCGACTCGACCCCACCGCTGGCGAGCGCGAAGCGGTTCTGTGCCAGCGCGCTGGTGGTATCGAGCAGATCCAGCGCCAGCCGCGGCGGCGCGGCAGTCTGGTAACCGTTTACCTGCGGCACCCCGCCGCTGAAGCGCAGCTCGACGTCGAGACGTCCGGGCCCCCGCTCGGTGAAGTCAAGCGCGGTCAGGCTTGGCGCCGCCCAGGCCGGCGCGGCCAGTCCCAGCAAAAGCCAGGCCAGCAGCCCGCTCATCCAGCGCCATCGACGTATCATTCTTGCTCTCCTGCTGTTGTGCTTGGGCCATCGCCGCGGCGGCTGGCGCGCGTCGACTCTGCGGACGGCGCCTGGGCCCTCATCCCGAATTCCGCGACGGCTCGGCGGTCGCGGCCAGGCTCAATTGGCGGCCACGCTCGCGCCACGCGCCCTGGCTGTCGCGCACCCGCTCCATCAGGCTCAGAGTGCGCCGTGTGATCTGCGTGATACGCCCCTGATCGCGCCCCAGATAGTCGCCGACGAAGACCCGATAAAGACGCCCGTCCGGGGCTCGGATCAACCCCGAGGGCGTGTCGCCCACGCTCAGCGTGCCCACCAGCGCGAGATTCTCCAGTGAAAACGCCTCGAGCGGCTGACGCTCGCGCTGCTCCTGGGGAGCAGCCGGCGCCACCGGCGTCTCGATCACCTGCCCGGCGGGCGCGAAGGGGCTACGCAGGGCGCTGCCGTGATAGCTCGCCACCGTGTAGCTGGGCATCTCCGGCAGCGCCGCGATCTTGCCTTCCGGCTTCTGGCGCAGCGTCTGCAGGTGTTGCTCGAGCGCATCCAGATGCGCATCGCCGCAGCCGGCCAGCATCAGGCAGCCGACCATCGCCCCCCCCAGACGCAGACAGCGCTTCATGAGCCGGTCTCCGTGCCGGCGGCGTCATCCGTCTCGCGGTAGCGGTAGGTCTTGGCCAGCATCGTCAGGCGCAGCGTGGGTGAGTCCGCCACCGGCGCCAGGGTGAAGTCGTGCAGCGTGACGATGCGCGGCATGGCAGCGACCTCGGCCAGGAAGGCAGCGATCTGGTGGTAGCCGCCGCGCACCTGGATATCGAACGGCTGCTCGAAGACGAACTCGCGTGCCACCGCCGGCTCGAGCTTGATACTGTCGATGCTCAACTGCTGTTCGCGGGCGGCATCGCTGATCGCATCGAGCAGCGCGGGCACCTCGGCGTCGCTCGGCAGCTGTTCGAGCACGCGCTGCATGCGCGCCTTCAGCTCGCCCATCTGCTGGCGCATCATCGGCAGGTTGACCGCCTGATAGGAGAGCGTCTCGAAGCGCGAAAGCGCCTGCGCCTCCTGCGCTTCGAGACGAGCGTGCTCGGCCCGCGGCGATGACGCCAGCAGCCACTGCACGGCCAGCAGGGCCAGCGTGAATACCGCCAGCGCGATCAGCGCCTGCAGGCTGGTGGGCCAGATGCCCGACTCCTTGAGGTCGAGCTCGCGCCAGGGCAGCTCGCGCAGCTGACGCGCCTGCTCTTGCATCCAGCCACGCAGGCGCTGCTGGCAACGCCGCAGCACCCTCATGGCGCCGACGCCGCGGGCACGTCGGTGGCGTCCGCCGCCGACTGCTCCTCGACGCTCATCTGAAAGCGCCGCGGTGCATCGACGCCGTCACCGGCGCTGACGTCGGACAGTAGCGGCACCCCCAGCGCAGGGCTCGCCGCGAGACGCCGCATCTGCTCGGAGACCTGACGATTGGAGGCAGCCACACCATCGAGCTCGAGCGTGTGGTCGTGGCGCACGAGCTTGGTGTAGTGGACGCCATCGACCAGCGTCGCGGTGAGCTGGTCGAACACCTCGACGGTGAGCGGCCGGCTCGCCTGCAGCTTGCCGATCAGGTCGATCTGCTCGAGCATGCGCTGGCGCAGGTGGCGGAAGTCGCGCACCGACTCGATGTCCCGGGTGAGTTGCTGGGTATGGCGTTCGATCATCCCCAGGCGGGCCTGCTGCGCGCGCACCAGCGCCTGCTGGTGCAAGGCGATCAGACCGCCGGCGACCAGCCCCAGCAACAGCGCCAGCAGCACGCCTTTCTGGAAACGCCGGGTGCGCTGCTGGCGCTCGCGCTCACGCCACGGCAGCAGATTGATCTGAATACTCATGCACGCACCCGCATGGCCAGACCGCAGGCGGTGAGCATCGCCGGCGCGTCGGCGGCCAGGGCATCGACATCCAGGCGCGGATGCACGCGCATATCGCCGAACGGGTTGGCCAGCGTCGCCTCCAGCCCGCTCTGAGCGCGCAGCCGCTCGACGAAGCCCGGCAGCACGCAGGAGCCACCGGCGAGCACCAGCTGGCGGATCTCCTGCTGGCCGGCGGCGGTATAGTAGAGCTGCAGCGAACGCCCGATATGCTGGATCAAGGTATCGATGAAGGGGGTCAGCACCTGCTGGCGATAGTCATCGGGCAGCCCGCCACGCTTCTTGGCCCGCCCCGCCTCCTCGAAGCTGATGCGATAACGACGGCTGATGGCGTCAGTGAGCTGGCGCCCGCCGCACAGGTTGTCGCGGCTATAGACGATGCGGCCGCCCTTGAGCACGTGGAAGGCGCACAGGTTGGCGCCGATATCGACCAGCGCCACGGCGTCGGCGCTGTCGAACTGGCTCGCCATGTCGCCCCACATGCGCTCCAGCGCGAACCCCTCGACGTCCACCGCCACCGCCTCGAGGCCGGCCTCGGACAGGGTCGCGGTGAGCAGCTCGATATCCTGCACCCGGCAGGCCACCAGCATCACCTCCTGCTGGTCGTCGTAGCGCCGATGGCGGCCCAGACGCTGGAAGTCGAAGGCGACCTCGTTGAGCGGAAACGGCACGTACTTCTCCGACTCCATCTGGATGCGCGCCTCGATATCTTCATCGCTGAGCGAGGCGGGCAGCGTCAGCTTGCGCGTGATCGCCGCCGAATTGGGCACCGCTACCACCGCTCGACGCGACTTCAGCCGGCCGTGCTCGACCGCCCGCTTGAGGGTATCGACGACCTCGCGCTGATCGCGGATACGCCGCTCCACCACCGCCCCCTCACGCAGCGGACGCACGGCATAGCTGTCGATGCGCAGGCGCCCGGCGTGGCGCTCGAGTTCGAGCAGCTTGACCGTGGCGGAGGTGATATCGACCCCGACCAGGCCTCTCTGGGATCGTTTCAGGCGTAACACTTCAGGGACCTTTTCGGGCGCAACACTGTCCTACCTCGCCATGAAACCATTAGCGGAACGCGAGAATGGGGGGAAGACGCGATCATCCCAATCCCGTTTAACGGCGAGTCCGCGATCGACTTGAGACATTTCGTTACACAGATTGCGCGCTGCTTGCAGGAACCGAGGGGGTGGAAACTGGCCCCGATTCGGTCGCGTCCATATAATGCCCGCTGGATAATGCTCACTGGTTCGACATCCTCAAGGCCAGGGATGGCTGACGCGCGACCGGCCGCACCGACCTCCGTCAAGGAATAGCACTCTGCCCATGAAGCTCTTTACCCGACTCCTGTCCACCGCCTTCTGGCTGCTGCTCTCGCTCGGCGCCGGCGCCCTACTGGCGGTGGTCGGTGCCGCGCTCTACTTCGCCCCGGGGCTGCCGGATGTCCACCAGCTGCAGAACTACGAACTGCAGACGCCACTGCGCATCTATACCGAGGATGGCAAGCTGATCGGCGAGTACGGCGAGGAGCGCCGCATGCCGGTGAGCTTCGACCAGATTCCCAAGCCGCTGATCGATGCCCTGCTGGCGGCCGAGGATGCCAGCTTCTTCACCCATCCCGGGGTCGACCCCAAGGGGCTGGCACGCGCCGCCGTGGAGCTGGCCTCCAGCGGCGACATCCAGTCCGGGGGCAGCACCATCACCATGCAGGTGGCGCGTAACTATCTGCTAACGCTCGATCAGACCTTCACCCGCAAGATCCGCGAGATCCTGTTGGCGCTGCAGATGGAGCAGATTCTGAGCAAGGACGATATCCTCGAGCTCTACGTCAACAAGATCTATCTGGGCAACCGCTCCTACGGTGTCGCTGCCGCCGCCAACACCTACTACGGCAAACCCCTGGGCGAGCTGACCCTGCCGCAGTACGCGATGATCGCCGGCCTGCCCAAGGCGCCCTCCAGCTTCAACCCGCTGGCCAACCCCGAGCGCGCGCTGATCCGGCGCAACTGGATCCTCTATCGCATGCGCGATCTCGGTTTCATCGATCAGGCCGCCTACGACAAGGCGGTCAAGGCGCCGATCACCGCCAGCCGGCACATCGCCCAGACCGAGGTCGATGCCCCCTACGTCGCCGAGATGGCGCGTAGCTACGCGGTCGAACGCTTCGGCGACAAGGCCTATACCGACAATATCCGCATCACCACCACCCTCGACAGCCGGCTGCAGACCGAGGCGCGCAATGCCCTGGTGCAGGGGCTGATCGACTACGACACCCGCCACGGCTGGCGCGGACCGGAAGAGAAAGACGTCCCGCCGAGTCTGGTCGAGGCCCAGGACCGCACCGAGCGCAAGGGCCTGGAGGAGGAGCTGTCGGAGTCCCCCGAGGTGATCCAGACCGCACGCCAGGCGGCCCAGAGCAGCCAGGCGACGATCCAGGGCGTCGAGGGTGACGTCAGCAACTGGCTCAAGGTGCTCGAGCGCACGCCGGCCTACGGCCCGCTGCAGCCGGCGATCGTGGTCTCCACCGAAGGCAAGCAGATGCGCGTGCTCGATGCCGACGGCAAGGTGATCACACTCGACTGGGACGGACTCAAGTGGGCGCGGGAATATCACAGCGCCAAGTGGCGCGGCGGCGTGCCGGCCAATGCCGCGGCGATTGCCAGCCGCGGCGATCTGGTGCGCATCCTGCGCGATGGCGATCATTGGCGTCTGGGCCAGCGCCCGGGTGCCGAGGGCGCGATCGTGGTGCTCGACCCCAATACCGGTGCGATCGAAGCACTGCAGGGCGGTTTCAGCTTCTCCGCCAGCAAGTTCAACCGCGCCATCCAGGCCCAGCGCCAGGTTGGCTCCAACTTCAAGCCGTTCGTCTATCTGGCCGCGCTGGAAGAGGGCGGCATGACCGCGGCGACGATCATCAACGATGCCCCTATCGTGATGGAGCAGTTCGGCGCCGACGACTGGCGCCCGGAGAATGCCGAGCAGCGCTTCCTCGGCCCCACCCGGCTGCGCGTGGGTCTCTACACTTCGCGCAACCTGGTGACGATCCGCGTGCTGCAGTCGCTGGGACTGGACAACGCGCTCAACTTCCTCGAGCGCTTCGGCTTCTCCCGCGACCGCCTGCCCCACGGCCTGTCGCTGGCGCTGGGCAGCGCCTCGTTGACCCCGCTGGAGATCGCCAACGCCTATGCGGTGCTGGCCAACGGCGGCTTCCAGGTATCGCCCTGGTACATCGACAAGATCACTCAGGGCAGCCACAACACCGTGGTCGAAGAGGCCAATCCGCTGGTCGCCTGCCGCGACTGCGCCGCCGACGCCACCCAGACCGAAGTCGACGGCGAACCGCGTCGCCTCGCCCCGAGGGTGGTCGAGCCGGATGCGCTCTACATCCTGCGCAGCATCCTGCGCGACGTGATCGAGAAAGGCACCGGGCGCGGCGCACTGTCGCTCAATCGCGCCGACATCGTGGGCAAGACCGGCACCACCAACGATCAGCGCGACGCCTGGTTCTCCGGCTTCAACAACTCGCTGGTGACCACCGTCTGGGTGGGCAAGGATGACAACTCGACCACCGCCGAGTACGGCGCCCAGGCCGCCCTGCCGATCTGGAAGGCGTTCATGGGCCCGGCGCTCAAGGGCACCCCGCAGGTGATCCCCGAAGCGCCGGCGGATATCGTCAGCGTGCGTATCGACCCCGATACCGGCAAGCGCCTGCATGATGACCAGCCCGGCGGCATCAACGAGATCTTCCGCAAGCAGAACGTGCCCGACTACCAGCCCCGCGGCATCAAGCCGGAGTTGGAAGACCAGAGCGGCTCCCAGGGTACCGGCACCTATGAGGCGATCTTCTGAAGCGTCTCGGGCGGCGTCACTGCCGCCCCGCCGCAGGCACCGCCGCGCCCGTCGTGGCGGCCCTCGGGTCGGGCCCGAGGGCCGCTTTCAGTGCCACCGTTCGTCGCCCCCATGCCGGGAGAGATGTCATGCCCCTGCCACGCTGCCGCTGGCTGCTGCTAGCCACCTGCCTGCTGGCCTCGAGCGCGTCCGCCGATCTGTTCTATGCGCCGCCGGCGCCCGATGACGACACGCCCAACTTCAGCGGCAGCGCGGAACTCGGCTACACCCGCCTGACCGGCAACAGCAATACCCAGACGCTGCTGGCCAAGGGGCGCCTGACCTGGCTGACCGGACGCTTCACCCACACGTTTCGCGCCGAGACGCGCAGCGTGCAGGACAACGAGAACACCACCAGCGAGCAGTATCTGGTTGCCGGCCGCGAGCGCTACGAGCTGAGCGACGACAACTATCTGTTCGGCTTCGCCCGCTGGGAGCGCGACCGTTTCAGCGGCTACGCCTGGCAGTTCACCACCATTGGCGGCTACGGGCGCCAGCTGCTCAACGGCCCCACCCACACCCTCTCCGCCGAGGTCGGCCCCGGCTATCGCCACGATGACTACGCCGACAAAAGCAAGGCCAGCGACGACCTGCCGCTGGCCTACTCGGCGCTCGACTACACCTACAACTTCAGCGAGGACATCTCTTTCGACCAGGAGATGTCGGTGGAAGCGACCCATATCAGCGTGACCACGCGCTCGCTCTCGACCATCACCTCGCAGCTCAACTCGCACCTGGCGCTGCGTGTCGCCTACGACGTCAAGAGCAACACCCATCCACCGCCGGATGCCGACGCCCGCACCGACACCACCACCTCGGTGTCGCTGTTGTATAGCTGGTGAGCGCATAGCTGGTGATCGTATAACTGGTGAGCGCACAGCGGTTCAGCGCATAGCCAGTAGGCGAATGCCCCAAAGCGCAACTGCCGCCCCGAAGGGCGGCAGTCGTGTATCCGCTTGCACAGCGGTCTTACTAGCCGTAGATCTCCTTGACGCTCTTCAGCGGATAGTGCGCCGGATAAGGCTTGCACGCCACGCCGCTGTCGATCGCCGCCTGGGCCACGGCGGCCGGGATGCGTTCGAGCAGGCGAGAATCCACCGGCGTGGGGATGATGTAACCCCGGCCAAAGGAGAGCGCGTCGAGCTCGTAGGCGTCGAGCACCTCCTGGGTCACCGGCTCCCGTGCCAGATCCTTGAGCGCATGCACCGCGGCGATCTTCATCGCTTCGTTGATCGTGGTGGCGCGTACGTCGAGTGCACCACGGAAGATGAACGGAAAGCCGAGGACATTGTTGACCTGGTTGGGGTAGTCAGAGCGCCCTGTCCCCATGATCACGTCGCTGCGGGTCTGGCGCGCCAGATCCGGGTGGATCTCCGGGTCCGGGTTGGAGCAGGCGAACACCACCGGGTCGGCGGCCATCCGGCTGAGCTGCTCGGCGTTGAGCAGGTTGGGGCCGGAGAGCCCGACGAAGACGTCCGCGCCCTCGATGGCATCATCCAGGGTGCGGCGATCGGTCGGGGTGGCGAACTGCGCCTTGTAGGCGTTGAGATCGTCACGCCCGGCATGGATCACCCCCTTGCGGTCGAGCATATAGATGTTCTCGGCGCGGGCACCGCACTCCAGCAGCAGCTTCATGCAGGCGATCGCCGCCGAGCCGGCGCCGAGACACACGATACGCGCCGCATCCAGGGTCTTGCCGGCGATGTCGAGGGCATTGAGCAGCCCCGCCGCGGTGACGATGGCGGTGCCGTGCTGGTCGTCGTGAAACACCGGAATGTTGCAGCGCGCCTTGAGCGCGGCTTCGATCTCGAAGCACTCCGGGGCCTTGATGTCCTCGAGGTTGATCCCGCCCCAGCTCAGCGCGATGTTGGCGACGGTATCGATGAACTCCTGGGGTGAATCCGCCTCGACCTCGATATCCACCGAGTTGATGCCGGCAAAGCGCTTGAACAGCACGCCCTTGCCCTCCATCACCGGCTTGCTCGCCAGCGGCCCGAGATTGCCCAACCCCAGAATGGCGCTACCGTCGGACACCACAGCGACCAGGTTGCCCTTGCCGGTGTAGAGATAGGCATCCTCGGGGTTGGCAGCGATCTCGCGACACGGCTCGGCGACGCCCGGGCTATAGGCCAGCGCCAGATGCTTGGCGGTCTGCGTCGGCTTGGTCAGCTCGACCGAGAGCTTCCCCGGAAAAGGCTTGGCGTGGTAGTCGAGCGCAGCCTGGCGCTTGTCGTCACTCATGGGCTTTTTCTCGTATCCAGGTCATTGGGTGGCGCCAGCCTAACGGAAAACCCCGCCCCGGACAACGCGAACACGTTGATGGAGCTTGGCGACCATTGAATACTTTTTTGACTCATATCGCAGCCATTTGCTGCAACTTATATCTAGGCGACCAGCCATAGAGCATCCCTTATCAAGACGCCCACGCGCCTTGGGCTACTGGGTATCGCAGAGCCGGCACCAGCAGAGGAAGCTGCCCAGAAGGGGGGAAGAGAGCTGGGAGCTGGGTGGACAGAAGGCAACAAGCGAGAAAAGCGCCCGCGAAGAGAGGCGAGTCGAGCCGAGCACGAGTCGCACCGAACAAGACGGGAGAGCCAGAAAGACAAGAGGACCAGAGAGACAAGAGGACCAGAGAGACAAGAGGACCAGAGAGGCAAGAGGACCAGAGAGACAAGAATGCCAGAACGACGATGCCCCGGCCAGGGCCGGGGCATCGTTGTCGGTCAGCGACGTTTGCGGTCAGCGACCGGGCCGAGCGCGAGCGCTCGGCGTGGCGTCGTTCAGCCGCGGCGCACGGCAGCACCGAAGCGCTTGTTGAAGCGCTCGACGCGACCACCGGTGGTCGCCTGCTTCTGCTTGCCGGTGTAGAACGGGTGGCACTGGGAGCAGACGTCGATATGGAAATCTTCGCTCGCCGTGGTACCGACGCTGTGAGTCGCACCGCAGGAGCAAGTCGCGGTGACCTTCTTGTATTCGGGGTGGATAGCCTGTTTCATCGTGAAGCCTCGCTGGCAGTGTACCGCCACCTGATCGTTTGCCAGGCACCGTACACGGATAGGGATTAGCGGTTGACTCCCGCGCGACCGGAACGCCTGGAATCCCGAAGTTTCGCGGCACCGGACTTGCCCGGCGGCGCCACCTCGGATAAAAGACGCACCCTACGTCGGAAGGCGCAGCATTCTAGCACTGTTCTGAATGGAGGCCAATTGGCAGATTTCAAGCCCGACGCCGTAGCGCCGGCCCCGCAGGCGCGCGTGCTGCGGGTCGCCGTACCCACTCCGCTGCGCCGGCTGTTCGACTACCGCCCCGCCGGCGCCCCGCCTGCCGGCGGCTGGCGCCCGGGCATCCGGGTCAAGGTCCCCTTCGGACGCCGCGAACTAGTGGGCATCGTCATCGCCTGCGCCGCCGAGAGCGACCTGCCGCCGGCCCAACTCAAGCCGATCGTCGCCTGCCTCGATGCCGAACCGCTACCGGCGGACTGGCTGTGGCTGTGCGAATTCACCGCGCGCTACTACCAGCATGCGCTGGGCGACACTCTGCACAACGCCCTGCCGGGCCCCCTGCGCCAGGGGCGCCCGCTGGAAGCGCGCACCCGCGAACGCTGGCGCCTGGAGACCCCGGAGGCGACGGCGCTGGAACAGCTCGGTCGCGCGCCGCGCCAGCGCGAGCTGGTCACGCTGCTCGCCCAGCATCGCCACGGCCTGGTCACCAGCGCGGTCAGCGCCCAGGGCTTCACCCGCGCCCAGCTCCAGGGCCTGGCCCGGCGCGGCCTGGTCAGCTGCCACGAGGAACCGCTGACCGCATCGGCGGCGCCCTCCGGGCCGCTGCTGGCGACCCCAGCACTGACCCTCAACCGCGAGCAGGCGGCGGCACTGGCGGCACTGCACGAAGGTCTCGATCGCTACCACCCCTGCCTGCTCCACGGCGTCACCGGCAGCGGCAAGACCGAGGTCTATCTGCAACTGATCGAAGCCGTGCTCGGCCAGGGCAAGCAGGCGCTGGTGCTGGTGCCGGAGATCGGCCTCACCCCGCAGACCCTGGCGCGCTTTCGCAAGCGCTTCCGGGTGCCGGTGGTGGCGCTGCACTCCGGGCTCACCGACCTCGAGCGCCTGGACGCCTGGGAGGCCGCGCGCAGCGGCCGCGCGCCAGTGGTCATCGGCACCCGCTCGGCGATCTTCACCCCGCTGGCGCGTCCCGGCGCGATCATCGTCGACGAGGAGCACGACGGCTCGTTCAAGCAGCAGGATGGCCTGCGCTATCACGCCCGCGATCTCGCCATCGCCCGTGCCCACCGCGAGGGCATCCCGATCCTGCTGGGTAGTGCCACCCCGTCGCTGGAGAGCCTGGCCCAGGCGCGCAGCGGGCGCTACCGCCATCTGCGCCTGACCACTCGCGCCAGCCGCCACGCCCCGGCACGGCTGGAGCTGACCGACCTGCGCGGCCGCGTGCGCCAGGGCGGGCTGATTCCGCCGACGATCGAGGCGATCCGCCAGGCCCTGGCGGCGGAGGGGCAGGTGCTGGTATTCATCAATCGGCGCGGCTTCTCGCCCTCGCTGGCCTGTCATCAGTGCGGCTGGATCGCCGAATGCAGTCACTGCGATTCGCGCCTCACCCTGCACCGCCAGCCGCCGCGCCTGGTGTGCCACCACTGCGAGCACCAGCAACCGCAGCCGGACGCCTGCCCCAGCTGTGGCAGCGCCGACCTGCGCCCCCTGGGCGCCGGCACCGAGCGCACCGAGGAGACACTGGCGACGCTATTTCCCAAGACGCCGATCTATCGCATCGATCGCGACAGCACCCGGCGCAAGGAGGCGCTCGATCAGGTGCTCGGCGAGATCCGCCGCGGCGAGCCGAGCCTGCTGGTCGGCACCCAGATGCTGGCCAAGGGCCACCATCTGCCCCACGTCACCCTGGTGGTGGTGGTCAACGCCGATGCCGGGCTCTACGCCAGCGATTTCCGCGCCCTGGAGCAGAGCGCCCAGCTGCTGATCCAGGTCGCCGGCCGCGCCGGCCGCGCCGAGCGCCCCGGCCGCGTGCTGGTGCAGACGCTGCATCCGGACGACCCCAACCTGCGCCTGCTGGCGGATAGCGGCTACGACGCCCTCGCCTACCAGCTGTTGGAGGAGCGCCGCCTGGCCGCGCTGCCGCCCTATCGTCATTTGGCGCTGGCGCGCTTCGAGGCGGTCAAGGAGGCCGATGCCCAGGCCACCGCCGAGGCTGCCGGCGAGGCTCTGCGCGAATGGCTGGCCGCGCGCGGCTCGCCGGTGCACGCCCTGGGGCCGGTGCCGGCGCCCATGGAGCGGCGCCAGAACCGCTACCATGTCCAACTGATGCTGAGCGCCGAGCGCCGCAGCGCACTGCACGAGGCCGCCGCCTGGCTGGTCGCGCGACTGGAGCAGGAAACCTCGCGCCGGGTGCGCTGGTCGCTGGATGTCGACCCGATGAGCCTGAGCTGAGCGGCCCCGTATTCGCTCGACATCTCGCCGATGGCCGGCGCATCAGGGTTTAAAGCCCGTGCGCAATCATCGATAATGGCGGCCTTTTACCCGCGCCAAGCCCGGGTGACCATGCCCCGGGCGACAGGCCCCACGACTACGAAGCAGGCCATGAAAGAGACGATCATCCAACTGCTCGACGACGCCGTCGCGGCACTCAAACAGCGCGGCGAGCTGCCGGCCGACGTCAGCCCGACGATCAAGGTCGACCCGGCCCGCGACAAGGCCCACGGCGACTACGCCACCAACCTCGCCCTGGTGCTGGCCAAACCTGCCGGCCTCAAGCCGCGCGAGCTGGCCGACAAGCTGGTCGCGGCGCTGCCGGCGAGCGACGCCGTACGTCAGGTGGAGATCGCCGGGCCCGGGTTCATCAACTTCTTCGCCGCCACCGACGCCATCGCCGGCGTGGTCAGCGCCATCCTCGATGCCGGCGACACCTTCGGTCGCAGCCTCAAGGGTGCCGGCGAGAAGGTGCAGGTGGAGTTCGTCTCGGCCAACCCCACCGGCCCGCTGCACGTCGGCCACGGCCGCGGCGCGGCGATCGGCGACTGCCTGAGCCGTCTGCTCGAGGCCACCGGTTACGATGTCACCTCGGAGTTCTACTACAACGACGCCGGGGCCCAGATCGACAACCTGATGCGCTCGGTCAAGGCGCGCGTCCACGGCCTCACCCCGGAGGATGCCGAGTGGCCGGCGGACGGCTATCGCGGTGACTATATCGCAGACGTGGCCAAGGCCTACCTGGCCGGCGAGACGGTGACCGCCGACGATCGCGAGGTGACCGCTGCCGCCGACCCCGAGGACGAGGCGGCGATCCGCGCCTTCGCCGTGGCCTACCTGCGCCGCGAGCAGGATCTCGACCTCAAGGCGTTCGAGGTCGAGTTCGACGTCTACTTCCTCGAATCCTCGCTCTACGCCGAGGGCCGGGTGGAGGAGACGGTCGAGCAACTGATCGCCAACGGCCACACCTATGAAGCCGACGGCGCCCTGTGGCTGCGCACCACCGCATTCGGTGACGACAAGGACCGGGTGATGCGCAAGTCCGACGGTAGCTACACCTACTTCGTGCCGGATGTCGCCTACCACCACAACAAGTGGCAGCGCGGCTTCACCCGGGTGATCGACGAGCAGGGCGCCGACCACCACTCCACGGTGACCCGGGTGCGCGCCGGTCTGCAGGCGCTCGAGGTCGGTATCCCCCAGGGCTGGCCCGACTACGTGCTGCACCAGATGGTGCTGGTGACACGCTCCGGGGTCGAGGTCAAGCTCTCCAAGCGCGCCGGCAGCTACGTCACCCTGCGCGATCTGATCGACGAGGTCGGGCGTGACGCCACGCGCTATTTCCTCGCCGCGCGCCGCGCCGATTCGCAGCTCACCTTCGATATCGACCTGGCCCGTTCGCAGACCAACGACAACCCGGTCTACTACATCCAGTATGCCCATGCCCGGGTCTGCAGCGTGCTGCGCAAGGCGGAGCGCGACGGTCTGGCCTTCGACCACGCCACCGCCATGGCCAATCTGGAGCGTCTCGACGCCGAGCAGGAGAAGGCGCTGATGAACCGCCTGGCGCGCTATCCCGACACCGTGGAGCGCGCCGCCGAGGCCCGCGAACCGCACCAGATCGCCCAGTACCTGATCGATCTGGCGAGCGATTTCCACACCTGCTACAACGCCCAGAAAGTCATGGTCGACGATGCCGGACTGCGCAACGCGCGCCTGGCCCTGGGTCTGGCCGCGCGCCAGGTGATCAGCAATGGATTGGCGCTGCTCGGCGTCAGTGCTCCCGAGGAGATGTAGAGGATGGCCAGACGCCCCGCGCAGAACTCACGTGCCGCGCCCAAGGGCGCGACCACCCGCGCCCGCGCGCGCAGTTCAGGCAATAGCCAGGGGGTCAGCGGTATCCCCGGCTGGCTGTGGGCGATCGCCGGCCTGATCGGCGGTTTCGCGCTGTCGCAGTATCTCGACCACACCTCGCCGGAACCGGTGGCCGCAGTGGTACCCAAGCCGGCCAGCCAGTCGAGCAGCAGCGCGACCAGCGGCGGCGCCGGCAGCAGCGAAAGCGGCAAGGCAGGCACCAGCAGCGCCCAGCCGGCCACGCCCACCTTCGAGTTCTACACCCTGCTGCCGGAAACCGAGGTGATCGCGCCGAACAGCAGCAGTGGCAGTAGCAGCAGCCCCGAGGCCAGCGCCAAGGCCAGCCAGGAGGCGGCAGCCGACGACGCCGCCAACCAGACCAAGCAGCCCGCCGCGACCGGCAGCTACATGCTGCAGGCGGCATCGTTCCGCGATATCGCCGATGCCGAACGGCTCGCCAACCGGCTTAAGGATTTCGGCCTGCTGGCCAAGATCACCGACGTTCGCGCCAACGGCAACCAGATCTGGCACCGGGTCCAGGTCGGCCCCTATCGCGATACCCGCGAGCTCAATCGGGCCCAGGATTTGATGGTGACTCAGGGTATCGAGCCGCTGATGATCCGGCTGCAGAACTAGGCACTGCCTTAAAAACGGTGCGCTCGCCTGCCCGGATCGGTCACGCACACCGATCCGGGGCGGAGAGGCGCTTGCCCACGCACCTTCCCACGCTCCTACCCAACCAGCTCTTTTCCCGCCTTCGCCCTATCTGTCCAGATTAAAGCCCATTTCCAACTCCATCCGACGATGGGCGCCGGGGGTAGGGCAAAGCGAGGGGCCTTTGCCAGGGATGGCAAAGGTAGCGCCCAGGGAAGGGTTTACAGCGCCCTCGCGACGCCCTGCCGCCGGATAAGCCCACGTCGTCTAGCGGTTGGCCGCCCCGCCACCTTAGATAGCCCGCTTCGCTTGATTTCCGTCCCGACTGCCCGCACCTCTGCCAGCACGGCGCATCGCGATCTCGCGATGCCGCGCGTCTTTTTCGGCGCCGTCGGGTGGTTGCCGGCCGCCCGACCCACAGCGGTCGCGGCGGGGCGTTTCAGATCGGCTCCCGACGGCGCGCCACAAGGAGTAGCTTGATGACCACAATCGTATCCGTGCGCCGTGGCGACCAGGTCGCGCTGGCGGGAGATGGCCAGGTTTCGCTGGGCAACACGGTGATGAAGGGCAACGCCAGCAAGGTGCGCCGGCTCTATCGCGGCCAGGTGCTGGCCGGTTTCGCCGGCGGCACCGCCGATGCTTTCACCCTGTTCGAACGCTTCGAGGCCCAGCTCGAGAAGTACCAGGGCCACCTGACCAAGGCCGCGGTGGAGCTGGCCAAGGAGTGGCGTACCGACCGCGCCCTGCGCCGCCTCGAGGCGATGCTGGCGGTGGCCGACAAGAGCGCCTCGCTGATCATCACCGGCAACGGCGACGTGGTCGAACCGGAGCGCGGCATCATCGCCATCGGCTCCGGCGGGCACTTCGCCCAGGCCTCGGCCCGCGCACTGCTCGAGAACACCGAGCTCGGCGCCCGCGACATCACCGAGAAGTCGCTCAACATCGCCGCCGACATCTGCGTCTTCACCAATCACCACATCACGCTCGAAGAGCTGTGACGAGAGCGAGTGCCATGACCCAGGATACCCAGAACGCCCTCCCGGCACCGACCGACACCCAGTCGGCCATGACCCCGCGCGAGATCGTCCATTCGCTGGACCAGTACATCATCGGCCAGCACGATGCCAAGCGCGCGGTGGCGATCGCCCTGCGCAACCGCTGGCGCCGCATGCGCCTGGACGCCGACATGCGCGGCGAGATCGTGCCCAAGAACATTCTGATGATCGGCCCCACCGGGGTGGGCAAGACCGAGATCGCGCGACGCCTGGCCAAGCTCGCCGGCGCGCCCTTCCTCAAGGTCGAGGCGACCAAGTTCACCGAGGTCGGCTACGTCGGCCGCGACGTCGAGTCGATCGTGCGCGACCTGATGGAAATGTCGATCAAGATGGTGCGCGAGCAGGCCAAGACCGAGGTCCGCAACAAGGCCCAGGACGCCGCCGAGGAGCGCATTCTCGACGCCCTGCTGCCGCGCCCGCGGGGTAGCGAGTACGACAGCGGCCGCGACGACTCCGGCACGCGTCAGGTGTTCCGCAAGAAACTGCGCGAAGGCCAGCTCGACGACAAGGAGATCGATATCGAGGTCACCCCGGCGAGCCAGGGCATCGATATCATGACCCCGCCGGGCATGGAGGAGATGACCAACCAGCTGCAGAGCCTGTTCGCCAACATGGGCAAGCAGAAGACCGAGAGCCGCCGGGTCACGGTCAAGGAGGCGTGGAAGCTGCTCCAGGACGAGGAAGCCGCCAAGCTGGTCAACGAAGAGGAGATCAAGCAGCGCGCGCTGGAAGCGGTGGAGCAGAACGGCATCGTGTTCCTCGACGAGATCGACAAGGTCGCCAAGCGCGGCGAGTCCGGCGGCAGCGGCGGCGACGTCTCCCGCGAGGGCGTGCAGCGTGACCTGCTGCCGCTGATCGAGGGCTCCACCGTCTCCACCAAGCACGGCATGGTGCGCACCGACCATATCCTGTTCATCGCCTCCGGCGCCTTCCACCTCTCCAAGCCCTCGGACCTGATCCCCGAGCTGCAGGGGCGCCTGCCGATCCGGGTCGAGCTCACCGCCCTGACCCCGGACGACTTCAAGCGCATCCTGACCGAGCCCTCGGCGGCGCTGACCAAGCAGTATCAGGCACTGCTCGGCACCGAAGGGCTGGAGGTGCAGTTCACCGAAGACGGCATCGCGCGGATCGCCGAGATCGCCTGGCAGGTCAACGACGGCACCGAGAACATCGGCGCACGCCGCCTGCACACGGTAATGGAGCGGCTGCTCGAGGAGGCCTCCTACCAGGGCGGCGACTTCGCAAGCCCCTTGGTGGTGGATGGCGCCTACGTCGACGCCCAGCTCGGCGAGCTGGCGGTGGACGAGGATCTGTCGCGCTATATTCTGTAATCCCGAGCGCTGCGGGCACACGCATCGCGTGCCCGCAGCCATATCGCCACGCGGCCTCGACGCCCGCAGGACTCGATACATATAGCGCCTGTTTCCAGCCACTCTGACGATGGGCACCGGGGGCAGGGTCAAGCGAGGGTCCTTCGCCAGGGATGGCAAAGGTAGCGCCCAAGGAGGGGTTCACAGCGCCCTCGCGACGCCCTGCCGCCGGAGAAGCCCATGTCTTCTAGCAGTTGTGAAAAACGTTCTATGGCCTGCGGCGTCTCGGGGCCTGCGACGTCTCGAAGCCCGCGTGCATCGCGCCGCTCGTCTTCTTCCCATCGGCGCCTGCCCCGCGCCAGGAGGTTTCGCCATGTCCGCCCCCGTCCCCACCCGCGTGCACTACCACAAGCGTGACCGCGAACTCGAACTCGGCTATGCCGACGGCAGCAGCTACCGCCTGGCGATCGAGCTGCTGCGGGTCTACTCGCCCTCGGCCGAGGTCCAGGGGCATCACCCCAGCGAAGCGGTACTGCAGACCGGCAAGCGCCACGTCGGGCTGCTCGACGTCACTCAGGCCGGGCGCTATGCGCTCAAGCTGCACTTCGACGACGGCCACGACAGCGGTCTCTACACCTGGGACTACCTTTACGAGCTGGCGACCGAACAGGAGGCGCGCTGGGCCGACTATCTGGCGCGGCTGGCACAGGCCGGGGCCTCGCGCGAGCCAAGCACGATCCAGATCCATCAGGTGTGAAGGCGCGGCGCCTCGGCGCAAAGACAAGGCCCGGACCAGACGCTACAATGCACCATCGACCGAGTCAGCGAAGACTCGACCCGCCTGCCCTCGCCGCGGCCGCCGTTGACGGCGTTCGTGCGGCGATCTACAGCGTCTTTTCGGGGAGAAGCACATGGACAAGCGCACGACCGACTTCGGCTACGAGCAGGTCGCAGTCGAAGAGAAGGCCGCCCGGGTGGCGGACGTCTTCCATTCGGTGGCCGCGCGCTACGACGTGATGAACGACCTGATGTCGTTGGGTATCCATCGGCTGTGGAAACATCTCACCCTGGAGCGCAGCGGCGTCCGTGCCGGCCACCGGGTGCTCGATATCGCCGGCGGCACCGGCGACCTGACGCGCCAGTTCGCCAAGCGTGTCGGCCCCAGCGGCCGGGTGGTGCTGGCCGATATCAACGCCTCGATGCTGCGGGTCGGGCGCGACAAGCTGATCGACAGCGGCGTCGGCGACAACGTCGAGTATGTACAGGCCAACGCCGAGAGTCTGCCGTTCCCCGACAACAGTTTTCACTGCATCACCATCGCCTTCGGCCTGCGCAACGTCACCGACAAGGACGCCGCGCTGCGCTCGATGACCCGCGTGCTCAAGCCCGGCGGGCGCCTGCTGGTGCTGGAGTTCTCCAAACCGGTCAACGGACTGCTCTCCAAGGCCTACGATCAGTACTCGTTCCGGGTACTGCCGCAGGTCGGGCGGCTGGTCGCCAACGATGCCGACAGCTACCGCTATCTGGCCGAGTCGATCCGTATGCACCCGGACCAGGAGACGCTCAAGGGCATGATGCAGGCCGCCGGACTCGAACGCGTCGAGTACACCAACATGACCGGGGGCATCGTCGCCCTGCACCGCGGCATCAAGCTCTGAGCATGGCTGGCGTGGTCGACAACTTCACGCTGGTGGCCGCGGAGCGGGCCATCGCGCGTCTGCTGGCGCGGGATCCGGCGACGCCTGCACGTCTGCGCGCCCTCGACGGCCGCAGCCTGCGCCTGGTGAGCAAGGCACCACCGCTGGCGCTGCGGGTGGGCTTCACCGACACCGGCATGCGCCTCTCCCGGATCAGCGACTGGCAGCAGCACGACGACCTGCTGATCGGCATCGACCGCCACGTGCTCGAGCGCTGGGTCGCCGGCGACTCGCTGGAACGCCTACTGTTCAACGGCGATCTCGACGTCAGTGGCGATACCGGCATGCTGGCGCCGCTGCAGGCGCTGCTGCTCGATCTCGATCTCGACTGGGAGGGCGCGCTGGCCCAGGCCCTAGGCGCCACGCCGGCCCACGGCCTGGCCCGCGCGCTCGGCTATCTGACCCGCCAGGCGCGGGCCAGTGCCGGTGAGTGGCAGCAGGACTGGCGCGAGTATCTGTTCGAAGAGGCGCGGCTGATGGCCGGGCAGGATCAGCTCGAGGTCGCGCGTGATGCCCTGAGCGCGCTGCGCCTGCGCGTCGACCGTCTCTCGGCACGGGTCACCCGTCTCGAGCGCGCACACACGGCCAGTGCCGCACAGGAGCCGCGCCCATGAGTCTGCGGCTTTTGCGTATCGCCTGGACCGTCTCACGCTACCGTCTCGATACCCTGGTGCCCCAGGAGCGCCTACCGCCGGTGCTGCGCTGGCTATGGCGCTTCGCCCCGGCCCGGCTTATCCCCACCGGCAGCCACACCCGCGGCGAGCGGCTGCGGCTGGCGCTGGAGTCGCTGGGGCCGATCTTCGTCAAGTTCGGCCAGATGCTCTCGACCCGACGCGATCTGCTGCCGCCGGATATCGCCGACGAGCTCAA
Source organism: Gammaproteobacteria bacterium MFB021 (assembly GCA_000737985.1). GTDB lineage: Bacteria > Pseudomonadota > Gammaproteobacteria > Pseudomonadales > Halomonadaceae > Salinicola. Next base: position 102,039 of record JNVT01000101.1, read on the forward strand.
GCGGCTGCAGGACCAGGTGCCGCCATTCCCCGGCGAGACCGCCCGCGCGATGGTCGAGAAGGAGCTGGGCAAGCCGGTCGCCGAGGCCTTTGCCAGCTTCGAGACCGAACCCATGGCCTCGGCCTCGATTGCCCAGGTGCATGCCGCCGAGCTGCACAGCGGCGAGCGCGTGGTGGTCAAGATCATCCGCCCGGGTATCGAGCGCACCATGCGCGAGGACATCGGCCTGCTCTACACCTTCGCCCGGCTGCTGCGCCGGGTGCCGGAAGCGCGCCGCCTGCGCCCGGTCGAGGTGGTCCAGGATTACGAAGCGACGCTGTTCGACGAGCTCGATCTCAACAAGGAGGCGGCCAACACCTCGCAGCTCAAGCGCAACTTCCAGAGCTCGCCGCTGCTCTACGTGCCCAGCATCTACTGGTCGCTGACCCATCGCCAGGTGATGGTGCAGGAGCGCATCGAGGGCATTCCGGTAGCCGACGTGGAGGCGTTGAAGGCCCAGGGCACCGATCTCAAGAAGCTCGCCGAGCGCGGCGTGGAGATCTTCTTCACCCAGGTGTTCCGCGACAACTTCTTCCACGCCGACATGCACCCCGGCAATATCTTCGTCTCCCGCGAGAACCCCACCGAGCCGCGCTATATCGCCATCGACTGCGGCATCGTCGGCAGTCTCACCCGGGAAGACCAGGACTACCTGGCGCGCAACCTGTTGGCCTTCTTCCGCCAGGACTACTACGAGGTGGCGGTGCTGCACATCGAGTCCGGCTGGGTCGGCGAAGGTACCCGGGCCAACGAGTTCGCCTCGGCGATCCGTGCGGTGTGCGAGCCGATCCTGGAGAAGCCGCTCAAGGACATCTCCTTCGGCCAGGTGCTGCTGGGCCTGTTCCAGACCGCGCGGCGTTTCCACATGGAGGTGCAGCCGCAGCTGGTGCTGTTGCAGAAGACCCTGCTCAATATCGAAGGGCTGGGGCGCCAGCTCTATCCGGATCTCGATCTGTGGAGCACCGCGCGCCCCTATCTCGAGCGCTGGATGCGCGAGCGTGCCGGGCCCAAGGGCTTCTGGGAGACGCTCAAGAAACACGCCCCGGAGCTGGCCCATCAGTTGCCGGAGCTGCCGGTGCTGGCGCACCAGGCGCTCTCCGAGCGCGACGAGCAGCGCCGCCAGCGGCGCCAGCAGACCGCCGCGCTGAGTGGCCTGCAGCAGCGCTTCGAACGCGCCAGCGCGCGCGCCCGACGGTTGCGCCTGGGGCTCTTGCTGCTGGTGCTGGCGCTGGGCTGGCAGCCGATGCTCGGCTGGGCCGAGCAGCAGCCGTGGCCGGTAGTGGTCGCCGCCGTGCTGGGGGTGGCGCTGCTCGCCTGGCGCTGAGCGCGGGCCGCCCACGGCGGCCGCGCCTGCGAACCGCTTATTTAGGGTTTGCACGAAAAGTCGGCGAGCGAAGGCAAGACAAGGAAAAAATTGGCGAAAAAGCGGAGTTTACGAGCTGTAAATGAGCACTTTGAGCTGATTTTTGACGCCGTATTGTCGAGCGCAGACAGTTTTCGTACAAAGCCTAGACTCAGGATTGTCATCTCATGAGTGATACTCTCGAACGATTGGCCGCCGTGCTCGCCGAGCGCCGCGACGCCGACCCGCAAAGCTCCTACGTCGCACAGCTCCATCACCGGGGTCTCAACAAGATCCTGGAGAAGGTGGGCGAAGAGGCCACCGAGACGCTGCTTGCCGCCAAGGACGTCAAGGCCGATGATGAGCAGAGTCGGCAGGCACTCGTCGGCGAAGTCGCCGATCTGTGGTTCCACAGTCTGGTCATGCTCTCGCATCTGGAGGTCGACCATCGTGCCGTGCTCGACGAGCTGGCTCGACGCTTCGGCGTCTCCGGCCTGGACGAGAAGGCGGCGCGGCAGCCAAGCCGGTAAGCTCTATCAAGCATCAATCGTGTAAGCGCCTCGGCGCACGCCTCAAGGAGTAAGGTTATGTTGGGTGGTATCAGTATCTGGCAACTGCTGATCGTGCTCGGGATCATCATCTTGATCTTCGGCACCAAGAAACTGCGCAACGTCGGCAGCGATCTGGGCGGCGCGGTGAAGGGGTTCAAGAAAGCGATGCACGACGAGGACGACAAGGAGAAGGCGGACAGCACCTCTCAGCAGCGCATCGACCACTCCCAGCAGGCGTCCCAGGACAGCCGCTTCGATAGCGACGAGATCAAGTCGGGCGCCGACGACAAGGCCGAGCGCAAGTAAGCGGCGATGTTCGATATTGGCTTTTTCGAACTGCTGCTGATCGGCATCGTCGGCCTGCTGGTGCTGGGGCCGGAGCGCTTGCCGATTGCCGCCCGCACCGCCGGGCTGTGGATCGGCCGCATACGCCGCAGCGTCGCCAACATGCAGCGCGAGATCACCTCCCAGCTGGAGGCGGAAGAGCTGCGCCAGAAACTCGCCGAGCAGCAGCGCAAGCTCGACGAAGGGGTCGGCCGGGTCAGGCAGGAGCTCGAGCAGGGCCAGCGCCAGCTCGACGAAGGCGTAGGTCGAGCTCGCCACGAGGTCGAGAAGACCCTCGGTACCGACGAGGCTCGCCGCAGCAGCGACGAAGCCCGCCCCGGTACGGCGCGCGCTACAGCGGCGGGGGCGACATCGACAGACGCCGCCGCGCCCGATGACGCCTCGCCCGAAACGGCATCAGCGTCACAGTCGCCACCGCCGGATGACCCTGCCCCGGCGAAGCACTTCGACGCCGCGACGCCCCCCGTCGATCCGGCGCCGCGCGCGGTGGATGAGCGGCCCGCGCCAGCGAGCCGTACCGAGGACAAGGATTCGAGTAGCCGATGAGTGACGCCTCACGCCCACCGGAGGAAGAGCAGCCGCAGGCCCCGCTGATCGAGCATCTCATCGAACTGCGCTCGCGCCTGATGAAGGCGGTGATCGTGGTGATCGCCATCTTCGCCGTGCTCTATGCCTTCTCCAACGATATCTATCGCTTCGTCGCCGAGCCGCTGATCGCGCTGCTACCGGCGGGCTCGCGCATGATCGCCACCGAGGTGACCTCGCCGTTCCTGGCCCCGTTCAAGCTCACCATGGTGGTCTCGATCTTCGCCGCCGTGCCGGTGATCCTGTATCAGGCCTGGGCCTTCATCGCCCCGGGGCTCTACCGCCACGAGAAGGCGATCGCCTTTCCGCTGCTGGCATCGAGCATCGTACTGTTCTACTGCGGCGCGGCCTTCGCCTACTACGTGGTGTTTCCGCTGCTGTTCAGCTTCTTCGTCCACACCGGCCCGCAGGACGTGCAGGTGATGACGGACATCAACGCCTATCTCAATTTCGTGCTGAAGATGTTCTTCGCCTTCGGCGTGGCGTTCGAGATCCCCATCGCCACCTTCCTGCTGATCTGGACCGGTATCACCGACGTCAAGAGCCTGACCAAGAAGCGTCCCTACGTGATCCTGATCTGCTTCGTCGTCGGCATGCTGCTGACCCCGCCGGACGTCATCTCGCAGAGCCTGCTGGCAGTGCCGATGTGGCTGCTGTTCGAAGTCGGCATCGTGTTCGCACGCTTGGTACGTCGGCGCCGCGCCCACGTCGACGCTGACGCAGACGCCTAGCGCCGACCTGGCGGTCCGATCACCGCGCGGGACTCGATGGCCGTGGCCGATGGGTCCCGCGCGGCAGCTCTCTCCGGTTCATTCTCTCCGTTTCATTCTCTCCGCCCGGTTCTCTCCGCCCCGTCCGGCACAGGGTTGTTATACTGGGCAGACCCCATGATGCTCATGTCATCGTTTTGTCATTCGACGCTGATAGCGTTGCCTTCGGCGTCGCGGGGCGGTTTCACACTCGTCTCGTCGCTTCTGTGGAGATTCTCATGCGTCATTCTCTGTCCCGTCAGTACCCCGCCACCCGGATGCGTCGACTGCGCAAGCGCGATTTCTCCCGCCGCCTGGCGCGGGAGTCGGCACTGACCACGGACGACCTGATCCTGCCGGTATTCGTGCTCGACGGCGAGAATCGCCGCGAGGCGGTCCCCTCGATGCCCGGCGTCGAGCGGCTGTCGATCGACGAGCTGCTGCGCGAAACCGAAGAGCTGGTGGCGCTGGGGATTCCGGCGATCGACCTGTTTCCGTTCACTCCGCCGGAGAAAAAGAGCGCCGACGGCGCCGAGGCATGGAACCCTGACGGGGTCATCCAGCGCGCCATCCGCGCGCTGCGCGAACGCTTCCCCGAGCTCGGCATCATCACCGACGTGGCGCTCGACCCCTACACCACCCACGGCCAGGACGGCATTCCCGACGAGCACGGCTATCTGCAGAACGATCGCACCATCGAGGCGCTGATCAAGCAGGCGCTGTCCCACGCCGAGGCCGGCGCCGACGTGATCTCGCCGTCCGACATGATGGATGGCCGCATCGGCGAGATTCGCGCCACCTTCGAGCGCGAAGGGCTCCACGAGACCCAGATCATGGCCTACTCGGCCAAGTACGCCTCGAAGTACTACGGCCCCTTCCGCGACGCCATCGGCTCCAGCGGCAATCTGGGTAAGGCCGACAAGTTCAGCTACCAGATGGACCCGGCCAACACCAACGAGGCGCTCCACGAGACCGCCCTCGACATCCAGGAGGGTGCCGACATGGTGATGGTCAAGCCGGGCATGCCCTATCTGGACGTGGTCCAGCGGGTCAAGGAATCCTTCGGCGTGCCGACATTCGTGTATCAGGTCAGCGGCGAATACGCGATGCACATGGCCGCCTTCGAGAAGGGCTGGCTCGACGCCGACAGCGTGATCCTGGAGTCGCTCACCTGCTTCAAGCGGGCCGGTGCCGACGGCATTCTGACCTATTTCGCCAAGCGCGCAGCGCAACTACTCAACGCCTGACCACCGCGGGCGCGTCCGCCCGGGTGCGGGACATCATCATTGTGGAGAACAGACGATGACGGACACCCAGGACACGCCCGGCCCAGGTCGAGAACTCGCCAGCCCCGCCGGGCTGGTCGACGACGGCAGTTCGCCACCCCTGCGGGTCAACCGCACCCGCAAGGGCATCCATGCCAAGGCGACCCCCTCGCCGCAGGCGGACCTGAGCGACCCCACGCTCTATTTCAACCGCGAGCTGTCGCACCTGCAGTTCAATATCCGCGTGCTCGAGCAGTCGCTGGACCCCTCGCATCCGCTGCTCAACCGGCTGATGTTCCTGCTGATCTTCTCCTCCAACCTGGACGAGTTCTTCGAGATCCGGGTCGCCGGCCTCAAGCACCAGCTGGCGCTGGCCAACGAAGAGGTGGGCGCCGACGGCCTGCCCCCGGCGCGCACGCTGGAAGAGATCTCGCGCATCGCCCACGAGCAGGTCGACCGCCAGTACCATATTCTCAACGACGCTCTGGTGCCGGCGCTGGAGGAGCAGAACATCCGCTTCCGCCGCCGTTCACAGTGGACGCCGGCCCAGGCGGCCTGGGTCGCCGACTACTTCGAGGAGGAGATCGCGCCGGTGATCAGTCCGATCGGGCTGGACCCCTCGCACCCCTTCCCGCGGCTGGTCAACAAGAGCCTCAACTTCATCGTCGAGCTCGACGGTACCGACGCCTTCGGCCGCGAGGGGGGGCTCGCGATCCTGCCCGCGCCGCGCTCGCTGCCGCGCCTGATCCGCCTGCCCGAAGCGCTGTGCGAGGCGGGCTTCACCGACTATGTGTTCCTGTCGTCGATGATCCACGCCCATGCCCATGAGGTGTTCCCGGGCATGGAGGTGGAGGGCTGCTATCAGTTCCGCCTGACCCGCAACGCCGATCTCTCGGTCGACCCGGAGGAGGTCTCGGACCTGGCCTCGGCGCTGCGCGGCGAACTCTTGGCGCGGCGCTACGGCAGCGGCGTGCGCCTGGAAGTGGCCGACAACTGCCCGGACAACCTGATCGACTTCCTGCTCAGGCAGTTCGAGCTCGGCGAGGCGGATCTCTATCGGGTCAACGGGCCGGTCAACCTGACCCGGCTGATGTCGGTGCTGGATGACGTCCAGCGCCCCGACCTGCGCTACCGCTCCTTCACCCCGGGGCTGCCCAAGCAGGTGCGTGGCGACGTCAATCTGTTCTCGATGATCAGCCAGGGCGATATCCTGCTGCACCACCCGTTCCAGTCGTTCACCCCGGTCGAGGAGCTGCTGCGCCAGGCCGCCCGCGACAGCGACGTGATGGCGATCAAGCAGACGCTCTACCGCACCGGCGCCGACTCCTCGATCGTCAGCGCCCTGGTGGAAGCGGCGCGTGGCGGCAAGGAAGTGACCGTGGTGATCGAGCTGCGGGCACGCTTCGACGAGGCCGACAACCTGGCGCTGGCCTCGCGCCTGCAGGAGGCCGGCGCCATCGTCATCTACGGGGTGATGGCCTACAAGACCCACGCCAAGATGATGCATATCGTGCGCCGCGAGAAGGGTGAGCTGCGCCACTACGCCCACCTCGGCACCGGCAACTACCACGCCAAGACCGCCAAGCTCTACACCGACTACAGCCTGATGACCGCCAACGAGGCGCTCTGCGAGGACGTCCACCGCGTCTTCCAGCAGCTCTCCGGCATGGGCAAGCCGCGCAAGATCAACACCCTGCTGCACGCGCCCTTCACCCTCCACGACACCCTGGTGGCGATGATCGAGCGCGAGGCCAAGCTGGCCGAGAGCGGCAAGAAGGCGCGCCTGGTGATCAAGTGCAACGCCATCACCGAGCCCAAGCTGATCCGCGCGCTCTACCGCGCCTCCCAGGCCGGCGTGCGCTGCGATCTGATCATCCGCGGCATGTGCTGCCTGCGCCCCGGCGTCCCGGGTATCTCCGAGAACATCAGCGTGCGCTCGATCATCGGCCGCTTCCTCGAACACACCCGGGTCTACTACTTCAGCAACGACGGTGCCCACGAGGTGTGGTGCTCCAGCGCCGATGCCATGGAGCGCAACATGTTCCACCGGGTCGAGACCTGTTTCCCGCTGCTCGACAAAAAGGTCGCCCAGCAGGTGCGCAAGGATCTCGACACCTACCTGCTCGACAACTGCCAGAGCTGGGTGCTCGACAGCGAAGGCCAGTACCACCTGCAGGAGAGTGGAGACGCGGAGCCGATCAGCGCCCAGGAGACCCTGCTCTACGCCTACGCCAGCCAGGCTTGATGCGCCGGTCGCCGCGCTCTCGGGCGCGGCGACCGGCCTGCCGCAACGCGTCCGCCAGCCCGACACCCGGCAAGCCTGTCACAGCCGATAGCCGAAGTCGGCTTATCCGGCGGCAGGGAGTGGGGTTGGCAATGGGCGCTCAGCCCGCTCCCGGTCCAGCACCATCGATCATCTCTACCGCTCGTCAGATTGACACGCCTGTGTTCGCACGTCGGTGTCGCCACGTCTGTGTTCTCCCACCGCCGTTCTTCTCCGCTGCTGCCCGCGTCGCGAGCACTCAGATCCCGCCTACCCGGACCATCGGGTCACGCTGAATGCGCGCTCTGAACGAAAAAGGGCCGCGCAGTGCGCGGCCCTGGGCTCGAACGACGAGCGAGTTGCGTGACGGTATCGCCGTGGATCAGACCGCGATCTCGCCGCCATCACGCTTGCGGATCACCACGGTGGCGGCACGTGCGCGCACGCTTTCCGAAGCCGGGATGGCGACCGTGGCATCCTGCACGTTGGCGTCAGGATCGGCCGGCCAGTTGCCCGGGTGCTGGATGTTGATGAACAGCGAGGTCTTGTCCGGCGTGGCGAAGATACCGGTCACCTCGCAGCCGTTGGGGCCGACGGCGAAGCGCTTGAGCTGGGCCTGGTCGGCGGCGTCGATCACCGCCTTGTCCCCCGGGCCGCGGCTGACGTTGCCCGGCACCACCGCCAGCACCTGGTCGTTGGTGTAGTCGGTGACGTTGTCGTAGCCGTTGTCGGTCTCGATCCACAGGATGCCGCGACCGTCGCCGCGATCGTCGTACCACAGGCCATCGGGGCTGGCGAACTGGTTGAGCTCGGTGAGACCCGAGAAGTTGTCGGGATCGTTCTCGGCGGCGCCGAAGACGAACACTTCCCACTCGAAATCGGTGGCTGCCGGTGACGGCTCGCGCCAGCGAATGACCTGACCGCCCTCGTTGTCGGGCCGCGGGTTGGCGGCGTTGACCGGGGCCGTGGCGTAGCCCGCGCCGAGCGCCTCGATGTCGCTGCCACTATCGGTGTAGGTGGCGGCGGTGCCTTCGGCAGTGCGCTTGGAGTTGTTGGTGAGAGTCATGTAGACCTCGCCCGAGGAGGGGTCGACGGTGCCCCACTCGGGGCGGTCCATCGGCGTCGCGCCCATGAAGTCGGCGGCGTCGCAGGTATTGATGATGACCCCGGCGAGATCGCGCTCGTTGGCCAGATTGAGCGCTTGCCACAGCGGCCGGCCGTTCTGGGTGGTGGCGTCCGGGGTCAGCGGCAGCCAGTCGCCGCTGCCATCGGCGTTGAAGCGCGCCACGTAGAGGGTGCCCTCATCGAGGTACTTGGAGCCGATCGCCAGGCGGTCGTAGTCCTGGCCCGGGCGATTGGCGTCCTGCGGGTCCCACTTGGCCTTGGAGACGAACTTGTAGATGTACTCGTTGCGCGAATCGTGGCCGGAGTAGAACACCACCGGCTCACCCTCGATCACCTTGCCCGGCCAGCAGCCCTCGTGGCGGAAGCGGCCGATATGGGTGCGCTTGAGCGCGGCGGTCTCGGTGCCCACGCTGGCGGTGTTGCCGTAGGGGTCGATCTCCACCACGTAACCGAAGGTGCGCGGCTCGTTGCGGTAATCGCCGGCGGCGGAAGCCGCGCTCGGCGTGGCGTTGAAGCGCGCGAACTCCCCGTTGGTGCCGCCCTGGGCGGTCTCCCAGCCGTAGCGGCCGCGGCCCTCGGGCAGACCCAGGCGCTCGTCGTCGGGGTAGCGATCGCTCGACTTGGTGAAGACCTCGGGCCAGTTCTCCTCACAGGTGAGGTAGGTGCCCCAGGGGGTGTAGCCGTTGGCGCAGTTGTTGTTGGTGCCGCGGGTGCGGGTGCCGTTGGTGGAGTAGGCGGTGACCACGTAGTCGCTGCCGCGCACCGGGCCGGCGAGTTCGATCGGCGTGGCCGAGGTGATACGACGGTTGTAGCGCGAGCCGCGCTCTTCACGCCACTGGCCGTTGGCATCGAGCATCAGCTTGACCAGGGTCACGCCGTGGGCGTTGATCTCGGTGCGCACCTCGTCGGCAGGGCGCGCGCCTTTATCGGCATTGGTCGGGCCGCCCTGAGGGGCCCACAGCGCGCCCTGATCGATGTACTCGTTGTTGAGCGCCATGATGAATTCGCGCGAGGCGCTCTCTTCGCTCAACGCGAAGTTGTGCATGCCGTCGTGGTTCATGCCCACGCTGGCAGCCTGGTAGTCGGGCGTCACGCTGCGGTCCGCGGACCAGGCGCCGACGCTGTTGTCGAGCGGCGTCCCCCAGGGGATCAGCACCTGGGCGACATAGCCTTCGGGCACCACCACCCCATTGGTGCGCGAACCGCGAATCGAGGCGAACGCCAGCGCCAGCGGCGTGGCTTCTGAAGAGCCGCCGCCGGCGCTGCCGTTGTCGTTGCTATCGTCGCTGCTGCAACCGGCCAGACCGAAGCCCCCGAGCAGGCCCATGGCGGCCAGCCCGGCGCCCCCCTGCATGATGCCGCGACGCGAGACACGGCGGGAGAGTACCGACGAGAACGGCTCGTTGGTGCTCTGGTTGAGAACGCGATGATCCTCGATTTCCTTGCTCATGGGGTGTCCCCTCTCTGTGAGTGATCCACTAATGACGGTCGACTGATGCCATGGCGCCCGAGCCGGCGATGCGCGCCGCCGGCCACTTGGCGTCCCGGTGAATGCGGTCACCGGGCTGCGTTACCCGGAGGCAACTTAGAGCAGCAACGTGACAACCCCATGACGACTTGGCGGCAGCGCCGCGCCCGCTGCGCGGTCACGAAAACGTCATCTCCCAGTCATTAGGATGCCGAGTCCGGCGGCGGCGAAGACCGTGCGCCGCGTTGGATCATTCGCGGGAGCCCCATGACCGATCCCCTCTCTATCAATGCTCCGGCCATCGACGCCCCGGCCATCAATGCCCCAGCCATTGAAGCTCAGGCCACCGGTGGCCGGCGACCCGACCCGGCCCGCCGCCGCTTGATCGGCGCCCTACTGGGCGCGGGGCTCGGTGCCGGTGTCGGCGGCGTGCTGAGCGGCTGCGCCACGCCGCTGACAGGCGCCGCACGCGCACCGGCCCCGGGACGCCAGGTCGAGCTGCTCTATGTCGCCGATACCCTGGAGTGCCTCGGACCCACGCGCATCGTCGCCCCCGCCACCTATCTCGGCCCGGCGGAGCTGCTCGGCGCCGCCCCCTGGGCCACCGCGAACGGCGTGACCACGCTGGTCGGCAGCGCCGGCGCCGAATGGGCCGACCTCTATACCCCACGCCGCGCCGCGCGGCGCCACACCGCCGGCTATGGCGGCCTGGCCGCCCGGCTCGCGCAGCTGCGGCGTGAACTCGGCGCCGAGCGCACCCTGACCCTGGAGAACGGCCAGTGCTGGAGCGGCAGCGGCCTGGGGCATCTCGCCAACGGCAGCGCCGGTGTCGCCGCCAGCCGCCTGCTGGCCAGCGATGCCCGGGTCAGCAGCGACGAGCGCGTGCTCTGGCCGCAGCGTGCCCCGGCGCTCTACCGCGACTACGCGCGCCCGGTGCTGGGCAATCTGGCCGCGCCGCCCGCCGGCGTCAGCGCGGCGACCCGCTTCGAGCGCGACGGCGTACGGGTGGCGGTGGTCGGCGCCAGCGACCCCAACGCCCTGGATGAAACCCGCCCGCTCGATCGGTGGTACCAGGCCCTGGCCGAGAACGTGGCCAAGGCCGCCGAGGGCGCCGATCTGGTGGTGCTGCTGGCCGACACCGGCAGCGTCACCGCACGCTGGCTGGCCGGACGCCTACCGCGGGTCGATCTGGTGCTGGCGGCCCGCGGTCAGGATTTCTGGCCCACGCTGATCGCGGTGGACAACCCCCACGGCGCCCCGGTGCCGCTGTGTCTGCCCGGCAGCCACGCCAGCGGCTTCTTTCATCTCAGCTGTCGCAGCACCCGGAGCGGCTGGCAGATCCACGCCGAGTTCCAGCGCAACGACGCCACGCCGGACGCCACGGCAGCGGAACACCAGGCGCGCTTTGACGCCCTGCGCGCCCCCTACGCCGGCTGGCTCGACCGCCCGCTGGGCAGTGCCCCCGGCTGGCTGTGGCGGCGCGACAGTGTCGGCGGCACCTGGGACGGCCTGATCGCCGCCGCCCTCAGCGCGGATAGCGACGCCACCCGCGCGCTGCTCCCGGGGCTGCGCCACGACATCCTGCTGGCCCCCGGCGAGACGATCACCCGCGATCATCTGTGGCGCCTGAGCGGCGGCCATCCGGCGCGGGTCGTCGACCTCACGCCGGACACCGACGCGCTGAAGCGCCTGCTCGAACGCGCGCTGGACAGCAGTCTGGGCCTGCCGCTGATTCTCAATGACAGCCGCGACCTGCCACGCCTCTCGGCGACCCGTTGGACGCTCGACTACGGCGCCGCCGCGGGAGAACGTGCGCATCTCGGGGCGCTGCCGGCGGGGCTTACCTGGCGCAGCTTCAGCGCCCGCCCCCAGGCCGGCGGCGAGCCGCTGTGGCAGCGCCTGGAGCGCTATCTCGGCGACCACGGCGGCACCCCGCCGGCTCCCACGCCGCCGAGCGTCGAGGCGCGCTACGTCGAGGGCCATCCCGGCTGGCATCCGCAGGCGCGCCTGAGCGTATGACGCCCCCGGCCTGGCTGAGCGCCCCGGCACGGTGGCTGGCGCTATGTCTGCTGGCGTGGCTGGCGGCCCAGGCGCTGAGCGGCACGGCGCGACTGCTGGCGCCTGCCGACCCTGTCGCGGCGCCGCCGACCTTCACTCTCGACCCCGCCGCGCTGCCGCCGGTACCCGCCGCCTGGCAGTCGCGGACTGTCGCGGCGGACACGCGCATCCCGCTCACCGACCTGCCCTATCAGGTGGTCGGCCGGGCGCTGAGTCAGGGCGCGAACTCGCTGGTGGTGCTGGCAACCCCCGACGGCCAGCGCGCGCTGATGCCGGGGGATCGCATCGCCCCGGGCATCACGCTGGCGCGTATCGATGGCGAGGGCGTGGTGCTCTCGCGAGGCGGGCGTCTGGAACGCCTGGCCTGGCCCGAGCCAGACGCCGCGCCCCGCGGGGCCATCCTCCGCACCGAGCCGGGCACACCGGCCGCCGTTTCATCCACGCTTTCGGAGTCATCCCCATGAGGCCCCTGCCGTATCGACTGGTGGTCACGCTGCTGCTGGCCCTGCTGCTCCCGACCCCGGCCCTGGCCCTTGCCCAGTCACAGACCCAGACCCAAACGCCCGCGGATGACACCACGCCGCGCTACGACGTCGACTTTCAGCAGACCAGCCTGCGCGAATTCATCGACAGCGTGGGGCGGATCACCGGCCACGCCTTCATCGTCGACCCGCGGGTACAGGGCAACATCTCGCTGACCAGCCAACGCCGGCTGAGCGCCGACGAGCTTTACCGCCTGTTCCAGAACGAACTGCAGATCAACGGCTACGCCACGGTACCGCTCGCCGACGGCCAGGTGCGCATCGTGCCGGCCCAGGCCTCGCGCACCCAGCCGCTGCCGCTCGGCGACAATGCCCAGGGGGCCAATGTCGCCACCAGCGTGATCGCCACACGCAACCTCGACGCCGCCACCCTGGCCGGCGTGCTGCAGCCGCTGGTCGACAGCCAGGTGGGGACGGTCACGCCGTGGCCGGAGAGCCACCTGGTGGTGGTCACCGACTGGCGCGACAACCTGCGCCGGCTGACCCAGCTGGCCGAGCGCCTGGACCGCCAGCGCGATCTCCAGGCCGCGGTACTCCCGCTCGAGCACGCCTCCGCCGACGAACTCGCCGGCACCCTGGATACGCTGATGCAGCGCGAGGGCGGCGGCCAGGTGAAGGTGGTGGCCAACCCGCGTGCCAACGCCCTGGTGGCCTACGGCGACCCCGCCGGGCTGGCGCGGGTGCGCCAGCTCGCCGCCTCGCTGGACAAGCCCCAGGCCGAGGCGCAGCAGCGCAACACCCGGGTGATCTATCTGGACAACGTCAGCGCCGAGTCTGTGGTCTCGGTGCTCGGCGGGCTGACCGGCGACCGCGCCCAGAACGCGGGCAGTGCCAATCCCCAGAGTCAGGTGCAGCAACTGCTGCAGCGTGCCGGCGGTGGTGGCGGTACCGGTGGTGGTTATAGCGCGCTGCAGGGCGGCAGCCTCACCAGCGCGAGCAGCGGCATGGGTAGCAGCGGCAGCGGGCTGCCCGCGCTACCGGACGCCACCAGCCGCAACGCCGCGCTCGCCGGCACCCTCGGCAGCGGCGACGACGCGGTCGGCTTCGCCGTCCATCCCTCGACCAACGCCCTGGTACTGATCGGCCCGCCGGCGCGGCTCGACGCCTACGCCAGCATCATCAAGAAGCTCGATATCCGCCGCGCCCAGGTGGCGGTGGAGGCGATCATCGCCGAGATCACCGAATCCCGCGCCAAGCGCCTGGGCGTGCAGTGGCTGTTCGGCGATCTCTCCGGCAGTGGCACCGTGCCGGTGGGCGGTTTCAACTACGCCGCCGACGGCCAGCCGGGAATCAACGCCATCGCCGGCGCCGCCGCGCGCAACGACACCAGCCAGCTGGCGCAGCTGCTCGGCAGCATCACCGGAGTCAGCGCCGGGGTCGGCCGGGTCAGCGACAGCGGGGTGAGCTTCGCCGCCCTGCTCGGCGCGCTGCAGAGCGACAGCGAGACCAATCTGCTGTCGACGCCTTCGCTGACCACGCTCGACAACGCCCAGGCCTATATCCTGGTGGGCCAGGAGGTGCCCTTCGTCACCGGTTCCACCACCTTCAACGAGAACCCCTACCAGATCATCCAGCGCGAGGACATCGGGGTCAGCCTACGCATCCGCCCCTCGATCAGCTCCGACAACACCATCCGCATGGATATCGTTCAGGAGGTGTCGTCGATCGACCCCAACGTCCAGGCCTCCGACGTGGTCACCAACAAGCGCGAGATCGAGACCTCGGTGATCACCCGCGACGGCGGCATCGTGGTGCTCGGCGGGCTGATCAGCAACGCCGGCAACTCGAGTTCGGCACAGGTACCGCTGCTGGGCGACATCCCGCTGATCGGCAAGCTGTTCCAGTACAACCGCGACGAGCAGGAGAAGCGCAACCTGATGGTGTTCATTCGCGCCCGGGTGCTGCGCGACGCCGCCCAGATGGACAGCACCACCGCCGACAAGTACCGCTATATGCGCGCCCAGCAGCTGCTCGCCGGCTTCGACGACGACCAGGCGCTGGCGCCGTGGGAAGCGGCCACCACCTCAGCCGGCGGCACGGCGGCTTCTGCACCGGGGATGGCGAGTGCGGCGCCGAGCACGCCGGGCCAGCCGCGCTGGAGCACCTTCTTCCCCGACCAGCGCAGCCGCCTGGGGAGCCTGGCGCCATGACCGCGACCGCGGCCTTCAGCGCCGGCGACGATCTCGCGCCGCTGCCCTACCGGCTGGCCAAGCGCGCCGGGGTGGCGCTGGCACCGGGCAAGCACGGCTACCGCCTGCTGTGCCGCGACACGCCGTCGCCGCTGCAGCTCGAGGTGCTGCAGGACATCCAGCGCCGCCTGGGCCGCGCCGAGGGCTGCGAGTGGCTCGACGGCGACACCTTCGAGGCGCGTCTGGCCGCGCTGCACGACGGCGAGCGTGCCGACAACGCGGCGCTGCTGGAGGGGCTGGCCGAGCACGTCGACCTCGACAGCCTGATGCAGGAGCTGCCGCGGGCCGAGGATCTGCTCGAGAGCGAGAACGAAGCGCCGGTGATCCGGCTGATCAACGGCGTCTTCTCCGAGGCCCTGCGCCTGGCCGCCTCGGACATCCACGTCGAGCCGTTCGAGCGCGAGCTGGTGATCCGCCTGCGGGTGGATGGTGCCATGCGCGAGGCGCTGCGGCCGCCGCGGGTGCTGGCGCCGGTGCTGATCTCGCGGATCAAGGTGATGGCGCGGCTCGACATCGCCGAGAAGCGCCAGCCCCAGGATGGCCGCATCACCGTGCGCGCCGCCGGGCGTGACGTCGATATCCGCGTCTCCACCCTGCCCGGCATCCACGGCGAGCGGGTGGTGATGCGTCTGCTCGACAAGCACGCCGCGCTGCTCGACCTCGACCGCCTGGGCATGCCGCCGGCGGTGCTCGAGCGCTACCGCCGGGTGCTCCAGCAGCCCAACGGTATTCTGCTCAACACCGGGCCCACCGGTTCGGGCAAGACCACCACGCTCTACGCCAGCCTCAATGCGCTCAACGACCGCAGCCGCAATATCCTCACCGTCGAGGACCCGGTGGAGTACGCCATTCCGGGTATCGGCCAGACCCCGGTCAATCCCCACGCCGGACTCACCTTCGCCCGCGGCCTGCGCGCCATCCTGCGCCAGGACCCGGACGTAATCATGATCGGCGAGATCCGCGACCTGGAGACCGCCGCCACCGCGGTGCAGTCGAGCCTGACCGGCCACCTGGTGCTCTCGACCCTGCACACCAACAGCGCGCTGGGGGCAATCGCGCGGCTGCGCGACATGGGCATCGAGCCATTCCTACTGGCGACCAGCCTCAAGGGGGTGATGGCGCAGCGCCTGGTGCGCCGGCTGTGCCCGGCGTGCAGTGAGTGGCGCCCGCGCCATGCCGACGATGCCCAGTGGCTGCCCGGCATCGAGACCTTAGCGCGGCTGGCCGAGCCCAGGGGCTGCAAGAGCTGCGACCACAGCGGCTATCGCGGGCGCCTGGGCCTTTACGAGTTCATCCCCATCGATACCCACCTGGCCGGCCTGATCCACGAACGCGCCCCCGAGGCGGCGCTGGCCGAGTACGCCTTCGGCCAGGCCGGCGCCCAGAGCCTGGCGCAGGCGGCACTGGCGCGGCTGGCGGCAGGCGAAACCGCCCTCGACGAGGTACTGCGTGCGATCCACCGCTGAGCGCGCGGCCCGCGCTGACCTCAAACTGCCATCGAGCGTCAGTCAGACTACGGCGCCATCGATGCCCGTCATGACCGTCGCGATGCGTGACGGGCGCCATATCGACATCGCTACGGGGGAGAGTCGATGCCCACCTATCGCTATGTCGCTCTGAGCCCCGACGGCCGCCGCCAGCGCGACGTGCTGCAGGCCGAGAGCGAGCGTCAGGCGCGCCAGCTACTGCACGAACGCGGTCTGTTCCCGCGCCGCCTGGCGCTGGTACGGGGCGCCGAGGCCCCGGGTCGCAGCGCGGGCCGCGGGCGCCTCGATACCACCAGCCTGGCGCTGCTCACGCGCCAGCTGGCGACCCTGATCGATGCCGGCATCCCGCTCAGCGACGCCCTCGACGCCCTCACCCGCCAGGCCGAGCGCCAGCGCGAGCGCGCGCTGCTGCTGGCGGTGGGCAACCGGGTACGCGAGGGCCACTCGCTGGCCGACAGCCTGAAGCCCCACGCGAGCTTCGATCTGCTCTACCGCTCGCTGGTCGCCGCCGGCGAGCGTGCCGGGCGCCTGGCGCTGGTGCTCGAACGCCTGGCCGACCATCTGGAACGGGTCCAGGCGCAGCGTCAGAAGGCGCGCACCGCGCTGATCTATCCGCTGGTGCTGGCGGGGGTGTCGCTGGCGGTGGTGAGCGGGCTGATGACCTGGGTGGTGCCACGCCTGGCGCAGCAGTTCGAGCGCTCCGACATGGCGCTGCCGTGGCTGACCCGGCTGATGATCGGTCTCTCCCAACTGACGCTGAGCCTGGGGCCGTGGCTGCTCGCCCTCCTGCTGCTGGGCCTGCCGCTCGCGCTACGCGTGCTGCGCCGTCCGGCGCCGCGGGCGCGGCTCGACGCCCTGCTGCTCGGCCTGCCACGCCTGGGCGAGCTGATCCGGCTGCTCGACACCGGGCGCCTGACCCGCACCCTGGCGATCCTCACGCGTAGCGGCATCGCCCTGCTGGAAGCACTGCGGGTGAGCCGCGACACCCTGGGCAACCACGGCATGCGCGAGGCGGTGGCGCTGATCGAGCAGCGCGTCGAGAGCGGAATCAGCCTGCACCGGGCGATGCAGGAGTCGGGGCGCTTCTCGCCCTCGCTGCTGCACATGGTCGCCAGCGGCGAGGCCAGCGGCACCCTGGACCGCATGCTCGAACGCATCGCAGACGCCCAGGAGAGCACCTTCAACCGCCGCGTCGACATGGCCCTGGCGCTATTCGAACCGCTGATGATCCTGGTCATGGGCGCGGTGGTGCTGACCGTGGTGCTGGCCATCCTGCTGCCGATCATGCAGCTCAACAGCAGCGTGGCGCTATAGCCCCCGGCAGACACGCAAGCCATGACGCAAACGACTGATACGACAACGACGAGAGAGGCAACGGCATGACACGCGCTCCCCGCCCCGGCCACCAGTCCGGTTTCACCCTGCTCGAGATCATGGTGGTGATCTTCATCATCGGTCTGCTGGTGGCGATCGTCGCCCCCAACGTGCTCAGCAACCAGGACGACGCCATGCAGCAGAAGGCGCGCGCCGATCTCTCGACCCTCGAGCAGGCGCTCGACATGTACCGTCTCGACAACTATCGCTACCCCACCACCCAACAGGGGCTGGCGGCGCTGGTCAGCCCCCCCACCAGCGACCCGCAGCCGGACAACTACCGCGAAGGCGGCTATATCCGGCGCCTGCCCGAGGATCCCTGGGGCCACCCCTACCACTATGCCAGCCCCGGCCAGCACGGCCGGATCGATCTCTACAGCCTGGGCGCCGACGACCAGCCCGGCGGCGAGGGCATCGATGCCGATATCGGCAACTGGATGCTGTGAGCACGCGCGCGACCCGGGGCTTCTCGCTGATCGAACTGCTGGTGGTGATCGTGATCATCGCCCTCGGCGCGAGCCT
>JNVT01000102.1 GCA_000737985.1 Gammaproteobacteria bacterium MFB021
CGTTCGGCGCCATGGAGGTGAAGTCTTGCTCCAGCAGGTTGGGTGCCACTGGCAGCGAGTGTCGCGAGTTCGTCGTYGCCTTGAACTTGCGCGCCGCCTTGGCACGAAGCCCCTGGCGTCGCAGGCTGGCAGCGATGGTCTTGCGATTCACCGCCAGGCCATCGTGAACCAGGTCCGGCACCAATCTGGGGGCGCCTGAGCGCCCCTTCCGGCGCTTGAAGGCCTCGGCCACTCGCTGGTCGAGAACCGCCTGCTGGCGGCATCTCGGGGACGGTTCACCGCCACACTGTCGCCAGGCGTAGTAGCCACTGCGAGCCACCCCGAGAACTCCGCACATCCGCTGGATGCTGAATGCCTGACGATGCTGGTGGATGAAGGCGTACTTCACTTGAGGTGTTTGGCGAAGTACGCGGCCGCCTTTTTTGTGATTTCAAGCTCTTCCGACTTCTCGGCCAGTTGCCGCTTGAGCCGGGCATTCTCGTCGGCCAGTGCTTGCTCACGTGCTGAAGCGCTTTGCTGCTGTTGGGCCTTGGCTCGCCATTGGTAGAGCTGGCTGGACTGAAGGCCAAGCTCTCGGGCGGCGGCACTAATGCCAACGCGGTCAGCAAGTGCCAGCGCCTCGGCCTTATAGTCCTGTTGCCTTGCCATGGGTCACCTCGTCTTAGTGTACTGCCTTAACGGGGTGTCCACTGCTGCTGGGCAAGATCA
>JNVT01000103.1 GCA_000737985.1 Gammaproteobacteria bacterium MFB021
GCAGGGCGAGCGGCAAGGGTGGGTGAGCGCGCCCAGCCGCGAGGCGGTGGCGCCGCTGTTCGCGCGCCTTGCGGCGCTGCTGCCAGAAGGC
Organism: Gammaproteobacteria bacterium MFB021; assembly: GCA_000737985.1. Classification (GTDB taxonomy): domain Bacteria; phylum Pseudomonadota; class Gammaproteobacteria; order Pseudomonadales; family Halomonadaceae; genus Salinicola. The sequence goes on from JNVT01000103.1 coordinate 92, forward strand.
CGCGTGGACGAGACGGGCTTCACCCTGACCCTGGCGGGGCAGCCGGCGCAGGTCACCTGGCTGCCGCCGGAGCGGGTGCTGCCTGCGCTCGAGGGTGCCGACATCGACCCGCACTCGCCGCCGACCCTGCTGGTTGACGAAGCGGCGGCGATCCCCGCTGCCCGCCTGATCCGTTGGCTCGAACGCTTTCCGCGGCTCGCCTTTGCCACCACCGTGCACGGCTACGAAGGCACTGGGCGCGGCTTCGAGGTACGCCTGCGCGAGCGTCTCGACCAGCTGACGCCGGGCTGGCGGCGGCTGCGCCTGAGCGAACCGGTGCGCTGGACCGAGGGCGACCCGCTGGAGGCGCTGACCCGGGATCTGCTGTGTCTCGATGCCGAGGCGGCAAGCGCCGAGACGGTGGCGGCCCGCGCCGAGCACCACGCGCCGCGCGTGGTCTGGCTCGACCGCGAGGCGCTGGCGGCGAATGCCGCACTGCTGACTCAGGCGTTCGGGCTGCTGGTACAGGCCCACTACCGCACGGCGCCCAGCGATCTGCGCCATTTGCTCGACGGCCCCGAGGTCGCATTGCCGGCAATCATGCTGGGCGAGACGCTGGTGGCGATCGCCGTGGTCCAGCCGGAGGGGGGCTTCGATGCTGCTCTGGCTGCGGAGATTCATCACGGTAGACGCCGCCCGCGGGGGCACCTGATGGCGCAATCGCTGGCCTTTCATGGCGGCCATCTCGACGCCGCGTGCGCGCGCTGGTGGCGGCTCATGCGCATTGCCGTGCATCCGGCCCTGCGCCGCCGCGGGGTGGGCAGCCAGCTGCTCGCCGCGGTGGAAGAAGCTGCCGTGGCGGCAGGCATCGAGCGCCTCGGTGTGAGCTTCGGCGCCGAGCCGGGGCTGATCGCCTTCTGGCGCCGCGCCGGATTCGTGACCCTGCGCCTGGGCTTGACCCGCGAGGCGGCCAGCGGCGAGCCGGCGCTGATGCTGGGGCGGGGGCTGACGCCTGCGGCGCGGGTTACGCTGGCCGCCATGGCGGCGGATTTCCGTCTGCTGCTGCCGGATCTGCTCAGCCAGGCGGCACGGGATCTCGACCCCGAGGTGGCGGCGTCACTGCTCTGGGAAGGCGCGCCCGGGCAGGCTTCAAGCGCCCTCAGGGCGCGGCTGGCCTGGTTTGCGGAGGGTGGGGGCGAGCTGGCCCTGGTGCGGCCCTGGCTGCGTCAGGCGTGGCTGGACTGGTGGCGTCACCAGCCTGCCCCGGGTGCGGAGTCGGCGCTGGCGGATACCCCGGCGGAACGCGTGCGGGGCAGCGCTGACGCCGCCGCGCTGAGCACGTCGGCAGCCATTGCCACCGCGGTGGCGGCACTGTTCCAGGGCTATGACGAACGCCTCTCGGATGATGGCCGGCGCGGGCGCCAGGCGCGCGCGCGCTCGCTCGCCCGCGGCCTGCTTGCGGCGGCCAGTGAAGGCGGCGATATGGTCAAGCCGGCGCCGGGCGAGTAAGGTGTTGGCACACTGAAACAGGCCGCCCGCCGCGCTGCGGGCCGGGCCTTTCTCTTCCATCACCGTTGCAAGCCTGCCGCCGCCTGCGGGTGTCGGCGAGGCCGGAATCGACATGAACGATCATCTGTTAACGCTCTCTCCCGAACCCGTCTGGCGGCATTTCCGTACCCTGTGCAACACGCCGCGGCCCTCGGGGCACGAAGCCCGGCTGGTGGCAACGCTGGAGCAGTGGGCCGACGCCCAGGGGCTCGCCCACGATCGCGACAGCAGCGGTAACCTGCGCATCCGCAAGCCGGCCACGCCCGGCTGCGAGTCGGTCCCGGGGATCATCCTCCAGGGGCATCTGGACATGGTCACCCAGGCCAACGCCGACCGCCCGCATGACTTTCTCAACGACCCGCTCGACACCTACGTCGAAGATGGCTGGCTGCACGCCCGTGGCACCACCCTGGGCGCCGACAATGGTCTCGGCGTGGCCGCTGCGCTGGCGATCCTGGAAACCGACGACATCGCCCATGGGCCGATCGAGGCGCTGTTCACGCTGGAAGAAGAGACCTCGATGAAGGGCGCGCTGGGCCTCGAGGAGGGCTGGCTCGAAGGGCGCTATCTGCTCAATCTGGACTCCGAGGATCGCGGCGAGGTCTATATCGGCTGCGCCGGCGGCGCCGACGTGGTGATCGATGCCGACCTGCCGATGCGCGGCTGCGACGAGGAAGAGGTGATGCGGCGTCTGGCGCTCACCGGCCTGGTCGGCGGCCACTCCGGGGTCGATATCCACAAGGAGCGCGGCAACGCCAACCGGCTGCTGGTACGCGCGCTGCGGGCGCTGGAGGGGTATGACATCCGTCTGGTCGACTACCATGGCGGCACCCTGCGCAACGCCCTGCCGCGGGAGGCCTTCGCCACCATCGTGGTCAACGAGAGCCACCTGCCGGCACTGGAAGCGACCCTGGCCGAACTGCAGGCGCTCTACCGCGACGAGCTGGCCGGCGTCGACGACGGCGTCAGCCTGACGCTCTCGCCGGGCGAGCTCTCCTGCGACGACGCCGAGGCGCTGACCGACACCGCTACCGACCTGCTGGTGGCGGCGCTGCACGCTGCGCCCTACGGCATCGAGCGCATGAGCGTGGAAGTGCCGGGCGTGGTCGAGACCTCCAACAACCTCGGCGTGGTGACGCTGGAGAACGGGCGTTTCCACCTCTGCGCGCTGGTGCGCTCGCTGCGCGATAGCGCCACGCAAAATCTGGCCGACCGTTTCACCGCGCTGTTCGGGCTGATCGGCGCGCGCACTCGGGTCGAGAACGGCTACCCTGGCTGGACGCCGAGCGCCGACAGTGCGCTGTTGGCGCGCTTCAAGCGCCTGCACCAGGAGACGCTGGGTCAGGAACCGGCGGTCAAGGTGATCCACGCCGGGCTCGAGTGCGGCATCATCGGCAGCAAGTACCCGCAGCTGGAGATGATCTCCTTCGGCCCGGTGATCCGCGGCGCCCACTCGCCCACCGAGCGCACCGAAATCGCCTCGGTCGAGGAGTTCTGGCAGGTGCTCAAGGCGCTGGTGGCGGATATCGGCTCGGGCCGCGCGGCCTGATCAGCCGCTGCCGGGCAGAGGCCCTCGGGCCGGCGGCGCCATGACGCCGGCCTGACTACGCCAGCGCGCCTCGACGCCCCGCGGCGGACTGCGATTGCTCCCCTGGGGTTTGGGAAGCGCTTTGGGGAAGCGCATCGGTGAAACGCGTTGGAAAAACTCGTTGGAGAAACCTTGAACGGTCCGAATCCCGACACCAAGCACCCCATGGAGGGGTTTCCGCAGGTTTGTTTCATCAAGAATACCGTGCGGAATCCGAATATCGTCGTCGGCGACTATACCTACTACGACGATCCCGAGGCGCCGGGGGATTTCGAGCGCAACGTCCTCTATCACTTCCCATTCATCGGCGACAAGCTGGTCATCGGCAAGTTCTGCGCTATCGCGCGCGGTGCGACATTCATCATGAATGGCGCCAATCACAAGCTTTCGGGCATCTCCACGTATCCCTTTCAGATCTTTGGCTATGGCTGGGAAAAGGTCATGCCCGAAGCGGGGGATCTGCCGTTCAAGGGCGACACTGTCATCGGCAACGATGTCTGGATCGGTTACGACGCGCTGATCATGCCCGGGGTCACCATCGGCAATGGCGCCATCGTCTCCTCGCGCGCCGTGGTGGTCTCCGATGTGCCAGCCTACACCATCGTCGGTGGCAACCCGGCCAAACCCATCAAGCAGCGCTTCGCGCCGGAAGACGTGGCCAGGCTCGAGGCGCTGGCCTGGTGGGACTGGCCCATCGAGAAGATCACGCAACACCTGGAACACATCGTCGCGGGTGATATCGAGGCGCTGGTAGCCTGCTCGCCCCACGCCTGACGAATCGACTCGGCGGTGGTGTCGAAGCGCCGCAGCGGCGGTTCACTCGCGCTGCTGCTGGGCGCGGGTATCAGCGCGCACGGCGTCCAGACCTTCCTCCGAAATCAGCCCCTTGGCGTGGGCGTGTTCGGCCATGCCCACGCTGTCGCGGGCGAGCACCAGCTCGCAGCCGGCCTGACGCAGCTCCTCGGCCAGTGCTTCGATCGCGGCGTCGCGCGCCGGGTCGTCGTCCACCTTGCGGATGTAGATCGCGCGGACCCGCTCCGGGTGCGCCTTGACGATCTCGGTGTAGACCTCCGGGTCGTGCTGGCCGCTGTCGCCGATCAGCACGAAGGGCAGGTCATCGTAGAGAGCCAGCATGTTGCGGATCACATTCGACTTGTGCTCCTCGGCCTTGCGCGGCCACGGGCGCTTGAGGGTCATGCCCCACTCGCGCAGAAACAGGATCGGCCCGACCGGGATACGGTTCAGGTTGAAGAACGCTTCGAGCATCTCGTAGATGCTCCAGGGCCCGCGCGAGACGTAGAGCATGGGGCGCTTGCGGTTGCCCTCGATGCCGCCGTAGAGCGCGCGGTAGAGCGCGGCGACGCCGGGAAAGGCGGTACGCTGGTCGGCCTTCTCGACGAACAGCCGATAGAGCATCTTGAGCTTGTTGGCGACCCCGGTGTACATCACGGTGTCGTCGATGTCGCTGATCACGATCAGGTCGGTGCTGGTCGGCGGGATATAGACTTCGGTCTCGGTGCTGATCGCATCCGCCTCGGAGAGCACCTGCAGCTTGGCGGTGTGCCAGATCGCGTCGCCGGGCAGGCTGTGGGTGATGTCGATATGCGCGTAGAAATAGCCGTCACGGTCGGTGGTCACCGAGGCGTGGGTGGCGCCGAGCCGGATGTCGACCTGCGCCTCGGCGATGCCGCGGCGCACCACGCGGCGGGCGATATCGACCAGATCCTGCATCATGCCGCCCTCCTGCCACGCCAGCAGGCGCCCCGGCTGGCGGAACACGCGCCCCATGATGAAGGCTTCGCGCTGCGAGCCGTAGCCGCGGAACGGGTGCACCACGACCCCGCCGCGGCCGCTGTCGCGGCGCACCGGGCGCGTGAACAGGCGCACCAGTTTCTTGGCGAAGTGGGCCAGCTTGCTGACGAACAGGCGCGGCAGGCGGCGCGAAGAGGTGGAGTGAGTCACGGGTTGGCGGTTCCTGAATCGAGTGCCTTGAGTATGGGAAGCCTCGGGCGATCCCGCAAAGCACACGAAAACGCCCGCCTGGCGGCGGGCGTTCGGTCTCGTGCGGGATGACGCTCAGGCGTGCTGCTGGCTGTGCCGGCCTTCGGCCAGTTCCTCGAGCAGCTTGGCGTTGAAGGCATCGAGATCCTTCGGCGTGCGGCTGGTGACGAAGCCGCTGTCGACCACCACCGATTCGTCCACCCAGTGGGCACCGGCGTTCTTGAGATCCTGCGCGACCGAGGGCACCGAGGTGAGCTTGCGCCCCTCGACCACGCCGGCGTTGATCAGGATCCAGGGCGCATGGCAGATCGCCGCGACCGGCTTGCCGGCCTCGAAGAACGCCTTGACGAAGGCCAGCGCCTTGTCGTTGATGCGCAGGGTGTCCGGGTTGAACAGACCGCCCGGCAGCACCAGCGCGTGGTAGTCGCTGGGGTCGGCGGCATCGAGTGCCTTGTCGGCCTCGTAGGTGTCACCCCACTCGGTCTCGGCCCACGCGCGAATGCCCTTGCCGTCCGGGGTGATGACGTGCGTTTCCACGCCCTGGCCTTGCAGTGCGGCGCGGGGCGAGGCAAGTTCGGACTCCTCGAAGCCGTCGGCGGCGAGAATGGCGACGCGTTTACCGTTGAGTTGCTGAGCCATCGTGACCTCCTGGTCGTGATGTGTCATGGAGTGTGTGGGCACGTGGGCCATCCCGGTCCACGTGTTGCCCGCCCCTCAGTGTGGAACATGAGGGCGAGAGTGCAAGCCGGCCCTGGCGGGCGGCGGTAAAATCATGGAACGCATGAGCAAAGGGAGAGCGCGATGAACATGGATACGCTGGCGCTCGCCTGGGGGCTGGCCGGTGTGCTGGCGCTGGCTGGCGGAATGGCGCTGTGGCAGTGGCGTCAGGCAAGCGCGAGAGCAGAGGGGCTCGGCACGCGGCTGCGCGAGGTGGAGAGCCAGCGCCTGCGTCTGGAACAGGAGCTGGCCCAGAGCGATGCCCAGCAGGACGAGCTGCGCGAGCGCGAGGCCGAGCTCAAGCGCCAACTGAACCAGCGCGATCAGCAGGTGGAGAGCCTCAATGCGCGCCTGGCGGATCTGCGCGAGCGCTACGGCCGGCTCGAGACCCTGAACGAGCAGCAGCAGCGCCAGCACGCCGAGCGCCTGGAGCTTCTGGAGCAGACCAAGACGCGCCTGGCGCAGGAGTTCGAGGCGCTGGCGGGGCGGATCTTCGACGAGCGCCAGCGTGCCTACAGCGCCCAGAGCCGCGATAGCCTCGAAGCGCTGCTCAAGCCCTTCCGCGAGCAGGTCAGCGGCTTTCGCCAGCGGCTCGAGGAGATCCATGGCGAAGAGGTGCGCGAGCGCACCACGCTCAAGGTGCAGATCGACCAGCTCGCCACCCTCAACCGCCAGATCACCGAAGAGGCCGCCAACCTGACCCGGGCGCTCAAGGGCGACAAGAAGATGCAGGGCAACTGGGGCGAGGTGATGCTGGAGTCGGTGCTCGAACGCTCCGGGCTGCGCCGCGACATCGAGTATCGCCGCGAGGTCTCGATCGAGGGCGATCAGGGCCGTCAACGCCCCGACGCGGTGATCTACCTGCCCGACGACAAGCATCTGATCGTCGACGCCAAGGTTTCACTCAACGCCTACGTGCGCTACGTCAACGCCGAGGACGATGCCGAGCGCGAGCAGGCGCTGCGCGCCCACGTGCAGGCGATCCGTGCGCATATCGACGGCCTGGCGGGGCGCGACTACCCGCGTCTGCCGGGGCTGCGTTCTCCGGATTTCGTGTTCCTGTTCATGCCCATCGAGCCTGCCTTCGCGGTTGCTTTCCAGTTCGACGACACTCTGTTCCAAGACGCCTTCTCGCGCGACATCGTGGTGGTCACGCCGACCACGCTGCTGGCCAGCCTGCGCACCGTGGCGAGCCTGTGGAATCTGGAGCGCCAGAACGAGAACGCGCGCCATATCGCCGAGCGTGCCGGCAAGCTGCTCGACAAGTTCCAGGGCTTCGTCTCGAGTCTCGAGGATGTCGGGCGCCATCTGGGCCGTGCCCGGGGCAGCTACGATCAGGCCATGGGGCGGCTCGCCACCGGCCAGGGTAGCCTGGTCGGTCAGGCGCTGGCGCTGGAAAAGCTCGGTGTGCGCATGAAGCGCGCGCTGCCCGAGCACCTGACCCGGGAGGCCGGGACGGATGCCGACGAGGCGGCGCTAGATCGCACCGCGCCCGGCGCCGATGCTGGCGATGGCGTGAGTCGCGACGACGCGCCCGGCCAGAGCGGGCCGGGCTAGAGGGGCTCTGAGGTGTTCACTAGCGCTGCGCTGCCCGCCGCCAGGTCGATCGCCAGCCCCTGCAGACAGATCATCGCCATCACCTGGTGGTGCGCGCCGTCGCCAAGGGCGATCAGCCGCTTGGCGCGCTCGATCGCCGGGGCCTCGGGGTCGATGTCGCCGCGCCAGCGCACCACCAGGCTCTCTTCGGCCGCCTCGACGTAATCGATGCGCTGCATCGCGTCGATGAGAAAGCCGATCAGCCCCTGGCCGCTGTCGGCGATCAGCACGTGCTGGGGCGGGCGCGAGGCGTCGCGGCCCAGCAGACGACGCAGATCGACCAGAGCCACGCTGCGCCCATGACGGCGCCAGACGCCAACGAAGCGCGGGTCGCCACCGCTGGCGAGATAGTCGGTGGGGGCCGTATCGACCGCGTCGAGCTGGTCGAGCAGGGTGGTGTAGTCGCCCGCGCAGTTGAAGCGCACCAGTGCGAAGCGCTGCCGGGGCCGATGCTCGGCGGCTGCGTTGCCTGCCTGGGCGCCGTCGAGCCGCGCGTGCAGGCGCGCCAGGGCACTCAGATTGAGCGCCGACAGCAGCACCCGGTGATCGAGCGCCAGCGCATCGCGCCCCGAGGGGCCGACGACCAGACCGGCCACCGCCGCTGCCTGGCCCGGACCGGCCGGAGACAGGGTGCCGTCGGCGCTGAGCGCGGCGACGTGCTCCAGGGCCAGTGCCAGACGCCCCTCGGGTCCATCGAGCACTACCATGTAGCTGGGGCGCGCCCGTTGGGGCGCGCGGCCGATCAATTCGCCGGGGTCGAACAGCGGCAGCCGCGCACCGCGCAGGGTGACGTTGCCGAGGTAGGCATCGAGCTCGATCGGCGGCGGTTCGATCTCGGGGCAGTTGGCGACCTCGCCGACGATCGCGGTATCCAGTGCCAGCGCTTGGCCGCCGCTCTCCACGATCAGCCAGCGCCGAGCGTTGATCAGCGTCGGCGTGGCGTCACTGGTGACTGTCGGCGACCTCGAGGCCTCGGGCGACTGGTGCTCGGTCTGCGCGGCCGCCGGTGTCACCGCGACCATCTCCTCCAGCGCGAACAGCGCATCCAGGTCGAGCCGATAAGCCGGGTGCGCCAGACTCGGGTGATCGATCAGCGAAGGCGTCAGCGCCAGCGTGCTGCCGTCGCCCTGGCTCACCGCATGCTGCTGATGCGGCCCCACCTCGATCACGTCGACGATCTGAGTCACGCACAGACCGAACCGCGCGCCGCGATGCGCCACCACGGCGACGAAGCTTGCCTGGGGATCATCCGGTCCTTCGCGCCGGGACTCGAGAGGCGAATCATGATCGAGCTGCAGCAGCCGCGCCAGATCGACCAGCGGTAGCGGCTGGCCGCGCAGCGACAGCGTGCCCCGCGACCAGGCCGGCGCCCGCGGGCGTGGTGGTGGCAGGCGCTCCAGGCGTACCACCTCGCGCAGCACGTGGGCATCGAGGGCGACATCCGCGGCCCCGACGCGCAGGATGCCGAAGATTTGCCCGCTCATGATCTGGCCCGCTCCTCGCCGCGGGTCGCCCGGGCCAGTTCACGAATCGCGCCGTCGACCCGATTGGCTGTCTCGAGTTGGGCGCTGGCGGTGGTGGCGATCTCCTCGATCGAGTCGGTGGTCTGGGTCACGCCCTCGACGATGCGCGCGAAGGAGTCGGTGGCGCGCTGGGTCACGCTATTGCCGCTGTCGATGCGCTTGAGCGACTCGCCCAGCAGACGGTTGATCTGGCGCGTGGCGTCGGCGGACTTCTCGGCCAGCTTGCGCACCGCGTCGGCGACCACCGAGAAGCCCAGGCCGTGCTCGCCGGCGCGGGCGGCTTCGACCGAGGCGTTGAGCGCCAGCAGGTTGGTCTGGAAGGCGATCTCGTCGATCACTTTGACGATGGCATCGATATCCTCGGAAGACTTCTGGATCGCCGCCATCGCCTCGCGCGAGTCGTTCAGCGACTGGGTGCCGCGATTGGCCTCCTGCTGGGTCTCGCGGGCCAGCGAGCGGGTCAACTGAGTGTTCTCCGCGATCGAGGCGATGGAGGCGTTGAGCGCATGGATCGACTGGCTCATGGCCTCGGTCTGGGCCTGGATGTGTTCTTCCAGCTCGACCTCGGCGGTGATGTCGGTGGCGAACTTGATCACCTTGTAGGGCTTGCCGTCGGCATCGAAGATCGGGTTGTAGGTCGCCTGGATCCAGACCCGGCGGCCATGCTTGCCGAGGCGCATGAAGCGGCCGTCGAACAGCTCACCGCGGCCCAGTGCCAACCAGAAGTCGCGATACTCGCGGCTGACCACATGGTCGGGTGCACAGAACATGCGGTGATGCTGGCCCTCGATCTCGTCGGCGTGATAGCCCAGCGTGTCGAGGAAGTTCTGGTTGGCGGCGAGAATATTGCCCTTGAGATCGAACTCGATCACCGCCTGGGCGCGGTCGATGGCGTTGATCCGGCCCTTGAACTCGGCGTTGCGCTGGCGCTCGGCGGTGACGTCGTGGGCGAACTTGACCACCTTGTAGGGGCGTCCGCTGGCGTCGAGGATCGGGTTGTAGGTGGCCTGCAGCCAGATGTCACGGCCGTGCTTGTCGAGACGGCGGAACTCGCCGCTGTAGAACTCGCCCTGGCGCAGGCGCGCCCAGAACTGACGGTAGTCGTCGCTCTTGGCGTAGTCCGGCTGACAGAACAGCGCGTGGTGGCGACCCTCGATCTCCTCCAGGGTGTAGCCCACGGTGTCGAGGAAGTGCTGGTTGGCGGTGAGCACATGGCCGTCGAGATCGAACTCGATCACCGCCTGGGCGCGATCGATCGCCTTGACCTTGCCCTCGTACTCGGCGACGGCGCGCTTCTGCAGAGTGATGTCCGTGGCCAGCTTGATCACCTTGTGCGGCTTGCCCTCGCCATCGAGCACCGGGTTGTAGGTCGCCTGTAGCCAGATCTCTTCGCCCTGGCGGGTGACGCGCTTGAACTCGCCGCTGACGAACTCGCCACGTCCCAGCCGCCCCCAGAACTCCTGATAGGCGCGGCTCTGGGCATGGCGCTCGTCGCAGAACAGGCGGTGATGCTGTCCGATGACTTCGTCGCGGCGATAACCCATGGCCTCGAGAAAGCGCGCATTGGCGTCGAGCACGTGGCCATCGAGATCGAACTCGATCACGGCCTGGGAGCGGTTGACCGCCTGCCACAGCGCCTCCAGCGGCGGCGCGGTGAGTGAGTCGGTGCCAGAAGCAGAAGTTTCCAGGGACATGCAGTGCCTCCGCGGAGCGGGATGAGGGCCGCGAGCCTGCCGCTCGGCAAAGCTCATGGTGGGTACCGCACAACATCGGCGGGGCAAGGGCGAAGTTTAATTAAACGCGACTATCGTCGAAATAAACTGGGCCCAAAAGACGATGCCGCCCCGTAGGGCGGCATCGATGGCAGCAGCGTGGCCGACAGCGAACGGGACTCAGCCGAGATAGGCGTTGAGCATCCAGACCGTTTTTTCCTGCTCGCGGATATAGTCGCTGGCCAGTGAGGCGGTGCCCTCGTCGTCGGCGTCGCTGGCCTGCGAGAGGAGGTCGCGCTGAAGCTCGATCAGCACCTGCAGGCCCGTCACCAGCCCGCGCACGCACTGCTTGCCGTCGGAAACCTTGGTGTCTTCCTGGATCTTCGATACCGCGAAGTAGTCGCTGTAGGCGTGCAGCGGCTGATAGCCCAGGGTCAGGATACGCTCGGCGACCTCGTCGACCTTGGTCAGCAGGTCGGTGTAGATCTCCTCGAACTTGGCGTGCAGCTCGAAGAACTGCTCGCCCTTGACGTTCCAGTGGTAGCCGCGAACGTTCATATAGAAGATCTGGTAGTTGGCCAGCAGCGCGTTGAGCTTCTCGGCGAGCTGTTCGGCTGCGGATGCGTGCAGGCCGATGGCATTGGTATCCGACATGACATTCCTCCTTAAAAAGCGATGGGCGCGACCAAAGTGTATGTCGCCATGTCGTCGCTGCCCAGCCAAGCCTGGGTATGGCCGACATAGGCGGCGACTATCCGAGCCGTCTCGGAAAAGGTGACACCCTCTCAGGCCCGCCCGCGCTCTGCGCGCCACACCCGCGCCAGGCTGCGGGCGTTGTCCTCCAGCAGGGCGGCGCAGCGGCTCAGCGCGGCGTCGAGGCTGAGCGGCCCGTCGGCGAGGGCGAAGGCGGCGGTGACGCCGTGGTCGAAGGCCGCCTGCCAGCCTTCGCCCAGACGCCCGGCCAGCACCACGCTGGGTACCCCGTGCTGCTGCGCGCGCCGGGCGATGCCGATCGGCGTCTTGCCGGAGAGGCTCTGGCCGTCGAGCTGGCCCTCGCCGGTGATCACCCAGTCGGCGTCGGCGAGCAGCGCGTCGAATCCCACCTGCGCCATGACCAGCTCGATCCCGGGGCGCAGCTCGGCACCCAGAAAGGCGCGGGCGGCAAAGCCCATGCCGCCGGCGGCGCCGGCGCCGGGCAGCTCGCGGTGGTCTTCGCCGAGGACGCGGGCGGCGTGGTCGGCGAAGTGGGCGAGTGCGGCGTCGAGGCGCTCGACATCGGCGTCGCTGGCGCCTTTCTGCGGGCCGAAGATGGCGCTGGCGCCGCGCTGGCCCAGTAGCGGGTTATCGACGTCGACGGCGGTCTGAACCGTCAAGTTCGCCAGCCGCGGATCGAGGCCCGCGAGATCGAGTGTCGCCAGCGCCGCCAGGGCCGCGCCGCCCGCTGGCAGCGGCTGGTCGTCTTCATCCAGCAGGCGGGCGCCGAGGGCCACCAGCATGCCGGCACCGGCGTCGTTGGTGGCGCTGCCGCCCAGGGTCAGCACCAGGTGACGGGCGCCGGCGTCCAGCGCGGCCAGGATCAGTTCGCCGACCCCGTGGGTGGTGCTGTGCAGGGCGGTGCGTTCATCCCGGGTCAGGGCCTGCAGTCCGCTCGCTTCTGCCAGTTCGATGAAGGCGGTGCGCGACTCGGCGAGCCAGCCCTGGATCGCCTCCGCCGGGCGCCAGGTGAGCTTGAGCCCGCGCGCGCGGCGGCGCTCGGCCAACTGGGCGGCGGACAGCGCATCCAGCGTGCCTTCGCCGCCATCGCCCATGGGGCACTCGTGCAGGCTCGCTTCGGGCCACTCGCGAGCAATGCCGCGGGCTACGGCGGCAGCGGCCTCGCGGGCGCTGAGCGCGTCCTTGTAACTGTCGGGAGCAATGACGATCTTCATCGAATCCTCGGTTATGGCTGACGGCGTGGGTGCGGACGTGGGTGCAGGCCTGGGCGTGGTAGGGCGGCGCGACCAGCATAGCGCCGTTCGCCGCCAGCGGCGACGGCCCCGCCCGCGGTTGGGTGGCTGGGCGCGGACACTTTCTCAGGCAAAGCCTAATGGACATGGACCGACGACAGACCAACTGTCATGCTCACGCTGTTCGCCGTTGCCTCTCGAGGAGAGTGCCATGAAACCATCATCCTGGCGTCGCCGGCTGCCCCGCGCGACGCGCTCCAGCCCCGCGGGCTGGTTCGTGGTCGGCGCGGTGGTCGCGCTGACCAGCGGCTGTCAGTCGCTGGCCACGCCGGAGCCACTCGCCGCCACGCGCTCGGATTCACTGCCTGCCGCCTGTCAGTGGCCGGCTACCGGGGAGACCCTGGCGCGCCTGCGTGCCACCCGCCAGGCGCTGGAGCAGCAGGGCTATCAAGTGCTCGACACCGACGCCAAGCTGGGCCTGGTCAGCGCCGAGCGGCGTACCGCCCAGCCCGGGCTGGGGGCGGTCGACAGCCCCTTCGGGCGTACCGGGTTCTGGGGCGGCTTCGGCCTCGGCGGTAGCCACGGCTACTCGCTGGGGGTGTTCCAGGGCTTCGGCGGTGGCTACAACACCGACCCGGTGCAGATCGAGCGGGTCTCGGTGGTCACGCCCGAGACGACCACTTACGTCGACCGCGATTCGGTGGTCGTCGACCACAACGGCTATCTGATCGATGCCCGCAGCTACAATCAGCCCGGCTTCTGCGCCCAGCTGCGCCAGTCGATCGAGTCCCAGCTGGCGGCCTCGGCCGCGCCAGGAGCAAGCCCATGAGTCCCCGCTTACCCCGTATCCCGCGCCATGGGCTTTCGTTGACGCTGATTTTACTGCTGGGGCTCGCCGGCTGCTCGGTGAACCCGCCGGCACAGCCGCGCAGTATCGCCGTCACCGCCAGCGAGGATGCCACCCTACGCGCGACGCTGGCGATGCTCGCCGAGCGCGGCTTCGTGATTCGTCAGGCCGACGGCGACCTGCGCCAGATCGATGCGGTGCTCGCCTCGCGCAGCGGCTACGAGATACATGCCGAGGTGACCGGCGGCAGCCAGCGCCCGCCGGGGCTGGTGCTGCAGAACGGGGATACCTATCTCACGCTGAGCGGTCGCCGCGGCGGCCAGCCGCTGGACGCCGTGTCGCTCGATCCGCTGTTCATCGACGTGCAGCGCCGCCTGGGGCTGCTGCCGTGAACCGCGGGTCATACGCAGATCCGCGTCATCGGACTCGTTTGATGGCGATCCAGGGTTTGTTGAGTCAGAGCCTGCAACGGGGCTGGCGCCTGAGCCTGGGCATCGGCCTGGGGCTGAGCATGCTGGGCTGGGCGCCGTTGGCTTCGGCTCATCCTCACGGCTGGGTCGATATCAGCGTGCGCGGTGAGTTCGATGCCCAGGGGCGACTGGAAGCGCTGCGCCAGCAGTGGCGCATGGACCCCTTCTATAGCCAGGTTGTGATGGAGGAGCTGGCCAGCGTCGATGACGACAGCAGCATGGCGGAGCGGCTGGATGCCCTGGGCGGCGAGATCCGCAACAACCTCGCCACCCAGCACAACCTGACCTGGATCGATCTCGATAACCGCGAGCTGGCCCAGGGCGAGGTGGTCGACACCAACACCGAGATCGACGGTGAGCGGCTGGTGTTCGAGTTCGTGCTGCCGCTGGCCCAGCCGGTGGCGCTGGGCGGGCATCTGCTGCGCTACCGGGTCTTCGACCCCACCTACTATATCGAGATGGTCCACGAGGCCAACGCCGACGGTTCCCAGCCTTTACCCGAGGCGCTCACCCTGGATCGCGCACCGCCCGGTTGCACCACGCGTATCGTCAAGGCCAAACCCGATCCGCAGAAGGTGATGGAAGCGGCGATGCTCGACAAGACCGACACCGGCGAGCCCAACCTGGGGCGCTTCTTCGCCGAAACCGGAGAGATTCGATGCCCCGGTTGAGCCCCTGGCGCAGCGTGGCGCTGGCCCTTTGCGGCGTGCTGCTCGCCGCCGGAACGATCTATTGGCTCGGCTGGTGGCAGCAGGCAGCGGTGCAGGTGGTGCTGTGGCAGCGCGATCTCTATCACGCCCTGACCGCGGCGATCACCGCCATCGACCGCGCCCCAGGGCTTGCTACCTGGAGCGTGCTGCTCGGCGTCAGCTTCGGCTACGGCGTCTTCCACGCCGCCGGGCCGGGGCACGGCAAGGTGGTGCTGAGCACCTATCTCGCCTCCCAGGGTGGGGCCTGGCGGCGCGCCATCGTACTCTCCGCGCTCGCCTCGCTGCTGCAGGGGCTGGTGGCGATCGCCCTGGTCGCGGTGCTGGTGTTCGGGCTCGGCTGGCTGACCCGCGAGGCGATGGCCAGCGTCGATCAGGCGGAACTGGCGAGCTTCGTGATGGTGGCGCTGGTCGGTCTATGGCTGTGCTGGCGCTCGCTGCGCCGGCTGTGGCGCTGGCACGCCGCGCCTCGGGCGGCGGCTGGTCACGCTCACGGCCATGATCACGCTGATGATCACACCCATGAGCATACCCATGATCACGGCGCCGGTTGCGGCTGTGGCCATGACCATCACGTTTCACCCCAGCGCGCCCAGGCCTGGGGCACGGCGGCGCTGACGGTGCTCTCCATCGGTATTCGCCCCTGCAGCGGCGCGGTGCTGCTGCTGGGCGCCTCGGCGCTGCTGGATCAGTTCGGCAAGGGTGTGGTGGCAGTGTTGGCGATGTCGCTGGGCACGGCGCTGACAGTGTCGTCGCTGGCGCTGGCGAGCGTGCTGGCGCGGGAGTGGACCCAACGGCGGCTGGCGCCGCTCTCCGGGCGGCGGCCGTGGGGCGCCTGGGTCGGCTTTGCCGGTGGCGCTGTGATCCTGGCGCTGGGGCTCTCGCTCACCCTGGCCCAGTGGCAGCAGGGCCCGGCCCCCGGCGCGCCCTTTCTGGGCTCGCCGGGGGCGGCCGCGGGTTCGCCTCTATTGCCGGGCGCGCGCGACGCCTCCTGAGTTCAGTCGACGAGGCCGGCTCCGCGCGCCAGCTGTTCGAGCTCGCCGCGTCGGCTCTCCAGGGCGGCTTCGGTATAGGCGCGCGGCTCGCCCTGGCCCCACACCGGCCCCGGCCAGGCGTCGTCTCCGCGGGTGCGCACGATCACGTGCAGATGCAGCTGCGGCACCATGTTACCCAGCGTCGCCACATTGAGCTTGTCACCGCCGTAGTGGCCCATCATCGCCTCGCCCAGGCGGGTGCCTTCGTGCCAGAGCTGGGCCTGCGCCTCGCTATCGAGGTGGTAGAGCTCGACCACCTCGGAGCGGCGCGGAATCAGGATCGCCCAGGGGTAGCGGGCGTCGCGGCTCAGGCGCAGCTGGCACAGCGGCAGGTCGATGACGTGCAGGCTGTCCTGTTCGAGGCGCGGGTCGAGGGTGAAGGTCGGCATGTTGGCTCCGGGGATCGGCGGCAGAAAGCGCCTACTCTACGGGCGGCTACGCCGGGACGTCGAGCGCCGTGACGCCGAGCGCCGTGACGCCGAGCGTCGCGGCCACGGCGGGGCGTTGGCGGGTAGACAGCGCGCAGCGGGGGCGCCTCTGCTATGTTGACAGTGGGTCGGCCAGAATCCGGCCTCGGTGGCATCTCGGGCCACTCACCAAGAAACGTTATGGAGGACGACAACGATGAAACGACTGATTGCGCTGTCTCTGCTCGCCCTGCTGGGTGCCGGTATCCTGTCCGGCTGCAACACCGTCAGCGGTGCGGGCCAGGACATCGAAGAGGGTGGCGAAGCGGTACAGGACGCCGCCAACTGAGGTGAGAGGCGTCCGGCGGCGAGCCGCCGGACGCTCTGGCTGTGTGCGCGTCGTCGCCTGCCCTGCCGTGCCGAGGATACGCTTCGTACAGCGCGCCTTGGGGCTATCCCTCCGGTCGACTTCTCCGCTACGCTCGATCTCTGCGCACACCCTCAATCACCCACCGAATTTTGCGCGGTTCGATCCGTGTTTACCGTGGAGAGCTGCGACAACCGATGACGCCAGATTCACCTCACGCCACGCCCCACACCGAGCCTTCGCCCGAGGGCAGTGGCGCTACCGACGCTTACCACGACAGCAGCGAGACCGATCTCGGGGAACTGCCGGGGCCGCAGGAGCGCCCGGTCTCGATTCTCTTCAACGACACCGCCTACGCCACCGTGCTGGCGACGCCGGATCAGCTCGAAGCGCTGGCCGTCGGGTTCGCCTTCAGCGAAGGGGTGATCGACCGCTATGCCGATATCGCGTCGCTCGCCTGCGAGAGCAGCCGCCATGGCCATCGCGTGCGCCTGAACGTGGCGGCGCGGATCGAGCGGCGCGCGGCGGGGCAGGCGCGGGCCACCACCACCACCAGCGGTTGCGGCGCCTGCGGCGTGCAGGAAGAGTCGCAGCTGCTGTTCGGGCTGACGCGACTGGCACCGGCCAACCCACCGGCGCCGGCGGCGCTGCGCAGCGGGCTTGCAGCGCTCCAAGACCGCGCCGAGAGCGGTATGCACCTGGCCCTGAGTTTCGCCGCCGACGGCGAATTGATCGCCGCAGGGCGCGATATCGGGCGTCACAATGCGCTCGACAAGGTGATCGGCGAGGGATTGCGCCAGGGCCGTCAGGCCGCCTGGGCGATGACCTCGAGCCGCTGCAGCCTGGAACTGGTGCAGAAGAGCGTGCGCGCGGGTATCGCGACCCTGGCGACGCTTTCCTACCCCTCGCGCCTGGCGGTAGAGGTGGCGCGAGCCTGCAATCTCACCCTGATCAACTGCCACCGTGGACGCCGGCTCGAACTGTTGAGCCGAGGCGACCGCTGATCCGTTCGATCCGCTAGTCTGACCCGCTAGCTCCACGCCGTTCCTCTACGCCGTTCATCCACGTCGATCCATAAGCCCCGGGCCGCCGTCCTCAAGCGCGCCGCCGCGAGGCCGATAAGCCCTGCCTTGACGCCCTCAGTGGTGGCTGTATCGACAGCCACTAGTTAGCGGGCGTACTATGCTTTCGTATTATACTTTGGTATTAACCTTAGGCTTTGGTATGGAGCGATGCCCGGGCGCCGGGTGCGACTCCGCGCCGATCGCCCACGTGCCCCGATCTCCAGCCGGTCTCGCCCAGCCTTCGAGGCGATTTCCCGTCAGCGCGTGCCCGCGCGCGAGCGCTGGTGATCCGGCCGAGCGCACGCCTTCACGCAGCAAGGAACCCCATGTCCCAGTCTCGCCAAGCCCCTGAGTCTCCGGTCTCTCACGAGCCGCCGCAGGCGGGCCTCGCCCGCGACCCCAAGGTCTTCTCCTACCGCAACCCGGCCGGTGGCTGGGGTGCGCTCAAGTCGGTGGGCAAGCATCTGTGGCATAGCCGCTCGCCGGCGCTCAATGCGCGCTCGCTGTTCAAGCTCAACCAGCCCGACGGCTTCGACTGCCCCGGCTGTGCCTGGGGCGACCCGGAGCACGGCTCGTCGTTCGAGTTCTGCGAGAACGGGGTCAAGGCGGTGACCTGGGAAGCCACCGCCAAGCGCGTCACGCGCGAGTTCTTCGCCCGCCACAGCGTCAGCGAACTCAAGACCTGGGACGACTACCAGCTCGAGGATCAGGGGCGGCTGGTGGAGCCGATGCGCTACAACGCCGAGACCGATCACTACGAGCCGATCGCGTGGGAAGACGCACTCGCACTGGTGGCGCAGGAACTCGAGGCGCTGCCGACCCCCGACGACGCCATCTTCTATACCTCGGGCAAGGCCGGTAACGAGTCGGCCTACGTGTTCCAGCTGCTGGCGCGGCGCTTCGGCACCAACAACCTGCCGGACTGCTCCAACATGTGCCACGAGGCCAGCGGCGTCGCGCTCAACGCGGCTCTGGGTACCGGCAAGGGCAGTGTTCGGCTGGAGGATTTCGAGCGCGCCGAGGCGATCTTCGTGTTCGGCCAGAACCCTGGTACCAACCATCCGCGCATGCTTGGCGTGCTGCGCGAAGCGGCCGAGCGCGGCGCCACCATCGTCTCCTTCAACCCGCTCAAGGAGCGCGGGCTGGAGAAGTTCGCCGACCCGCAGAAGCCGCTGGAGATGCTGCACAACGGTAGCCATCGCATCAGCACCTTCTATTTCCGCCCCAAGCTGGGCGGTGACATGGCCGCCGTGCGCGGCATGGCCAAGGCGCTGTTCGAGCGCGATGCCGCCGGTGAAGCGGTGCTCGACCACGCCTTCCTGGCCGCGCATACCGCGCATCTCGAAGCTTATCGGATACGGGTCGAGGCCACCGAGTGGGCCGAGCTCGAGGCCCAGTCGGGGCTGTCTGAGCGTGAAATGCGCGAGGCCGCGAATCTCTACGCCCGCTCGCGTGCCACCATCGCCTGCTGGGCCATGGGCATCACCCAGCACGTGCACTCGGTGGCCACCGTGCGCGAGATCGTCAATCTGCTGATGCTGGGCGGCAACCTGGGCAAGCCCGGCGCCGGCACCTCGCCGGTACGCGGCCACTCCAACGTCCAGGGCGACCGCACCATGGGGATCTTCGAGAAGCCCGCGGAGGAGCTGCTCGACGCGCTGGAGGCCTACTATCAGCACCCCATGCCGCGCCATCACGGGGTCGACTCGGTGGCTGCGGTCAAGGCGATGCGCGACCAGCCGGGCAAGGTCTTCGTCGGCCTGGCCGGCAACTTCACCCGCGCCATCTCCGACAGCGGTGTCACCGAGCAGGCGATGGCCAACTGCGCGCTGACCGCCTTCATCAGCACCAAGCTCAACCGTAGCCATCTGATCACCGGGCGCGAGGCGCTGATCCTGCCGTGCCTGGGGCGCAGCGAGATCGACCGCAACGCGGCAGGCAAGGCGCAACTGATCACGGTCGAGGATTCGATGAGCATGGTGCACGGCTCGGCGGGCATCAATCGCCCGGCGGACAAGGCGCTGCGTTCGGAGGTCGCGATCCTCACCGGTATCGCCGAGCGCCTGTTCGGCGACGGCGACAGCGTGGAGTGGGCGGCGCTGCGCGAGAATTACGACCGCATTCGCGAGCATATCGCCGCGGTGATCCCCGGTTTCGACGACTTCAACACCCGGGTGCGCGCGCCGCGGGGCTTCTGGCTGGCCAACCCGGTGGCACGCCGCGAGTTCCCGACGGCCAGCGGCCAGGCGGAGTTCTCCGACGACGCACTGCCGGGCGAGGTGATGCATCAGCGGCTCGCAGCCCGGGAGGGCTGGATCACGCTGCAGACGATGCGCTCGCACGACCAGTACAACACCACGGTCTACGGCTACGACGACCGTTATCGCGGCATCGAGAACGGCCGTCGGGTGATCTTTCTCAATCCCGAGGATATCGACCGGCTGGGGTTTGCCGTGGGGCAGTGGGTCGACCTGATCGGCGAGTCGGACGACGGCGTGACGCGGCGTGCTGACGGCTTCAAGATCGTCGCCTACGATACGCCCGCCGGCTGCGCCGCCGCCTACTACCCGGAAACCAACCCGCTGATCCCGCTCGACCACAAAGGCGAGCAGAGCCACACCCCGGCATCGAAGTCGGTGGCCGTGCGCCTGGCAGCGAGCGCTCGCCTTGCCTGAGCGTGGGTCATCCGAGCTCGATGTCGTCGGCCTCGAGCGTCGCTTCACGGCGCTCCAGGCGGCGCATCCCGAACTCGACCCGCTGGCGCTGGTGCTACTGGCGGCGCTGCGTGACGTCAACGACCCGCCGCTCTCCAGCGCGCGGCTGTCGCGTCATCTGGGCATCGAGCATGCCCTGGTGCGCCGCGCCGCCGCCGAGCTCGAAGCCGCCGGCTGGATCGCCACCCAGGCCCGCGGTGGCGCCAGCCCGGCACTGGGGCTGCGACTGCTCGCCGACGTCGACGCCTGACACTCAAACGCCCCCCGCGCTCCGACGTCGCAACTCCTATCTGGCGCTATCCTGAGCGCATGGCGCCGATGCGCTCGCGCGAGCGTATCGGCGCCTATCACTTGCGCTTCATCCGGAGGAACCGATGTCTGAATCACAGCTGCAGGGCCGTATCGCTGTCATCACCGGTGGTGGCGTGGGTATCGGCTACGCCGTTGCCCGAGCACTGGCGGCGGCCGGCGCCCGCGTGGTCGTCACCTATCGCTCCCACCAGCCTGACGCCGCGGCACTCGAGGCGCTCAGTGCCAGCGGGGGCGAGCCGGCATTGGCACGGGCGCTCGACGTCACCGACGAGGCGGCGGTGGCCGAGTTCGCCGACTGGCTGCGGGCCGAATGCGGCCGGGTCGACATTCTGATCAACAACGCCGGCGGTCTGGTGCAGCGCTCGAGCATCGAGGAGATGCCCTACACCCTGTGGCGCCAGGTGCAGACGCTCAACGTCGACTCGGTGTTTCTGATGACCCACTACCTGCTGCCGCTGTTCGGCGCCGAGGGCGGGCGCATCATCACGCTGTCGTCGCTGGCCGGGCGCAATGGCGGCCACCCCGGGGCCACCGCCTACGCCACCGCCAAGGCCGCGCTGTTCGGCTTCACCCGCGGGCTGGCCAAGGAGGTCGCCGCACGCGGCATCACCGTCAACGCGCTGGCGCCGGGTTTCATCGAGGCGACCCCGTTCCACGCCACCTTCACCAGCGAAGCGTCCAAGCGCGACACCGTTGCCGGCATTCCCGCCGGGCGCGCCGGCGTGCCCGAGGACGTCGCCTCGGCCGCGCTGTGGCTGGCCAGTGACGGTGCCGCCTTCGTCTCGGGGAGCATTGTCGACATCAATGGCGCCCAGTATTTCGGCTAGCCCCTGTCAGACACTGCCGGCGCTCACCGACTTTTCGCACCAAGCCTGGCGAGGAAGTCGCCCAGCGCCTGTGACAGCGGTCCCGCACCGTCGAGCATCGGGGTGTGGCCGGCGTCGAGGCGCCGCAGGCGGGCGTCGGCGATACCGTCTGCCAGGGTGGCGGCGTGCTGCCAGCTGCGCGCCGGGTCACGCTCGCCATGCACCACCAAGGTGGGGCAGCGAATCTCGCTCAGCCGTGCGCGGAGATCGAGCCGGCGCAGGCTGCACATGGCCCGATAGGCGCGCTCGGGGTCACAGCCGCGGGCGTACTCGCGCAGCCGCTCGCCATGGCGTGCCAGCGCCGCCTCGCCGACGCAGCGGCGCAGGAAGGCCTCGATGAAACCCTCGCCCCACTGCGCGCGCAGCCGTTGGGGTAGCTGCGGGTCGCCGTGGCCGGCCGCGCTGGCGCCGGTGTCGATCAGCACCAGTCCGGCCAGACGCGTGCCCAGGGCGGCGGCCAGCTGCAGCGCGATGACGCCGCCGGCGGAGTGGCCGACCAGCAGCGTCGGCGTTGTCCTCTGCGGCCAGTGGCGCAGGAGCTGGTCGGCGGCCTGGATCAGGTCGCCATCACCCGGGCCGTTGAGCCAGTCGACGCCATGCCAGTGCCAGCCGTCGGGCAGTGCCACCTCGGCGAAGATCGTCGGTGGCAGCAGCGTGCCGGGCAGTGCCACCAGGACACCGCCCGCGGGTATGACCTCAGCCACCGATGGCGCCGATCGCCCAGGCGAAGGCCAGCAGCACGATGCCGATGCCCCACGCCCACAGGAAGGTGAACTTGAGGTGCTCGCGCAGTTCCACCTGGGCCAGCCCGATGGCCAGATAGACGCTGGGCACCACCGGGCTGATGCTGAAGCCGGTGTTCTCGCCGATCAGCATGGCGCGGGCCACCGCGTCCACCGGTACGCCGGCAGCGGTAGCGATGTCGCGCACGATCGGCATCAGCGCGAAGTAGTAGGCGTCGGGCGAGAACAGCATGCCCAGCGGGACGCCGAAGAAGCCCACGATCAGATGCAGTACCCCGGCCGAGCCCGCCGGCAGCAGCGCAATAAGCGCCGCAGCCATGCCGTCGGACATACCGGCGCCGGCCAGAATCCCGAGCAGAATCCCCGCCGCCAGCATCACCAGCGCCATCTGCAGCGCGTCATTGGCATGGCGTGCGAGCTGGCGTCCCTGTTCGTCCGGGCGCGGATAGTTGAGCAGCAGGGCGATGCCGAGCCCGACCATGAAACTGGCGTAGAGCGGGAAGGCGCCGGTGAACAGGATCAGCAGGATGATCAGGGTCAGCGCCACGTTGGCCCAGTAGCGCCAGTCGCCGAGGGCGAGTGCGGTTTCGCGCGGTGGCAGCAGATAGGCCGACATGTCGCCGCCGGCGCTGTGGCCCTCGGCGCGCAACCGGCGCTGGGCACGTATGCCGAAGACACAGGCCAGGCCCAGCAGCAGCGCGATCCCCAGCGCCTGAACCGGCACCAGCGGCAGCCACAGCGCGGAGGCATCGACCCCGGCGGTGGCCGCGGCACGCGCGGTGGGTCCGCCCCAGGGCACCATGTTGACCACCCCGGCGGTCAGCCCGACCAGGCAGAGCAGGATCAGCGGGCTCATCCGCAGACGCTGATAGAGCGGCAGGAAGGCGGGAATGGTGAGCAGGAAGGTGGCCGCGCCGACACCGTCGAGATGCGCGATGCCGGCCA
Source organism: Gammaproteobacteria bacterium MFB021 (assembly GCA_000737985.1). Taxonomy (GTDB): domain Bacteria; phylum Pseudomonadota; class Gammaproteobacteria; order Pseudomonadales; family Halomonadaceae; genus Salinicola. Next base: position 23,178 of record JNVT01000103.1, read on the forward strand.
CCAGCACGGTGACGACGGCGACCCGCAGCGGCTCGCCACGGGTGCGCCGGATCAAGAAATTGACCAGCGGATCGAACAGGCCGCGCTCGCGCATGATGCCGAAGTAGAGAATGGCGAAGATGAACAGCGTCGCGGTGGGCGCGACCGCGAGTAGGCCAGACTTGATGAAGCCGCCGGTCTCGGCCGGTGAGAAGCCGGCCAGCAGACAGGCCGCGACCGGCACCAGCGCGAAGGCGACCACCGGGGTCAGCCGCTTGAGCAGTATCAGCGCGATGATGCCCAGCATCATTACGAATCCGAGCGTTGTTATCATAGTGGCTCCGTGCGTTGGCGTGTGTCGAAGGGCCTTTCAGGCCGCGGGCGAGGGCAGGCGCAGCCCCAGCAGCAGATAGCTGAGGCTCTTGCCGTGGCGGTCGAGGGTGGCGCTCTGGTTGACCCCGCCCTCCAGTGCACCGTCGATGACGAAGTTGATGCCGTGCAGGCCGGGCAGGCAGTGGCGGGTCACCTTGTGCGGGCGGCGATGGGCGAAGCGTTCAGCCACGATCGCTTCGGTCAGGGTGCGTTCCAGCCACGCATAGTGGGCCGGTTCGAACACGAACACCGCCACGTTGAGGGTGTTGCCCTTGTCGCCGGCACGGGCGTGGGCGACATCGGCGAGTAGAATCTTCGGATGCATGCAAGGGCTCCTCAGTGCCAGGTCAGATAGGGGATGACCCGCGTACGGGGAATGAAGAAGGCCTGCGTGCGCAGCGACTCGCCGAGCTGCCGGCGAACTCCGCCGCCGCCCGCTGGGCCGTTGAGGTAGAGCGCCTCGACCTCCTGCAGCGCGCGCTCGATCGCCTCCCGATCGCGGTCGACGATTCCCACGCGCAGGCGTACGTCAGCGACCTCGGGGGCCGCCGCCAGCGCCTGATCCAGCCACGTGCCGTCGCCGTCGTTGAACAGGCTGGCAACGCCGATCACGTCAAAATGTGGGTGCAGCGCCGGGGTCTCCTCGGCCAGCCGCTGGCGCAGGATCTCCAGCGCCAGGCGCACCCGAGCCACTGCGCCGGGGCCGGCATAGGAGATACCCGCCTCGCCGAACCACAGCCCGCGCAGACCGAGATTGCCCTTGAGCGTGGCCGGCGCCGGGTGGCCGGTGATGCCGTGCACCGCGATTCGGTCGGGACCCAGGCGCTCGAGGTGGACGCCGGAGAGATCGAGGGTGACGTCCGGGGTCAGGTAGGCTGCCGGATCGTGGACTTCGTAGAGCAGCTGCTCCTTGACCGTGCGCTCACTGACGCCACCGCCGCTGCCGGGCACCTTGGTGATCACCAGGCTGCCGTCGCTGCCGACTTCGGCAATCGGGCAGCCGAGATGGGCGGGGTCGACCACCGGCTTGTGCGCGGGGTCGGCGAAGTAGCCGCCGCTGACCTGGGTGCCGCACTCGAGCAGATGGCCGGCGGCGGTGGCCACCGCTAGCTTGGCCCAGTCGTCACCGGCCCAGCCGTGGGCGTGGCGCAGCGCGCCCACCACCATCGAGGGGTCGGCGAGGCGTCCGCCGATCACGATATCGGCGCCCTCGGCCAGCGCTTGGGCCACCGCCTCGGCGCCGATATAGACATTGCACGAGACGATCTCGTCACTTGGGCAGTCGGCGGGCAGCCAGTCGGCGTCGGCGGCTTCGCCAACCAGGTCGTCGCCGAGCACGCAGGCGATACGCGCCGTCAGCCCCAGGGCCGATAGCTGATCGCGCAGGCGTCGAGCCGCGGCCGTCGGGTTGGCCGCGCCGCCGTTGGTGATGATCGGAATGCCTAGCGCAAGGCAGCGCGCCACCACCGGTTCGAGAAAGGCGAACAGCTGGCTGGCGTAGCCGCGCTCGGGGTCGCTCAAACGGCGCAGCTGCGCCTCGGCCAGGGTGCGCTCGGCGAGCAGTTCGAAGAACAGGTAGCGCGGGCCATCACAGGCCGCCAGCGCCTCGACCAGCGCCACCGCGGCGCGCGGGCGATCACCGGCAAAACCGGCACCGCAGCCGATGTAGGCGCGGCCTGCAGCGGTAGACGGTGAGGGGAAAGGTGAATCGAGCATGGGAGCTTCCTGCTGATAGCGTTGTGCCGACCATGGCCCGACGTGTCGTCATCAGGCAAAACCATATATCTTATGAATTGATAAAAATCCTTGATGCGAGAGCGCCATGTTTCACCAGCGACAGCTGCGGGCTTTCGTGCTGACCGCCGAGCTGGCGAGCTTCACCCGGGCGGCGCAGGCGATTCACCTGACCCAGCCGGCGCTGAGCTACCTGATACGAAAGTTGGAAGGGGAACTGGGGGTCGAACTGTTTGCGCGCAATACGCGCAAGGTGGTGCTGACCGAAGCCGGCGAGCTCTTTCTGGGGCATGCCCGGCGCATTCTCGCCGACATGGCGTTGGCGCTGCAGGATACCCAGAACGTGCGCCAGCTGGCCCAGGGGCACCTGTCCCTGGCGGGGCTGCCCTCGGTGGCCTCGTCGCTGCTGCCGCGGACCATCGCTGCCTTTCGCAAGCGTCATCCCGGGGTGACCCTGAGCCTGCGTGACGGCCTCGCCGGGGAGGTCGACGACTGGGTACGCCGCGGCGAGGTGGAGATGGGGCTGGCCTCGCCGCTGGGCGACGACCGCGAGCTCGACTTCGAGCCGCTGTTCCACGATGACCTGATCCTGATCACCCCGCCGCGGGTCGTGCGCGCCAGCGAGTCGCCCTGGTATGGCCTGGCGGACATGCCCTACATCGCCATGGCGCCGGGGTCGAGCGCGCGCCATTTCGCCGAGCTGGCGATGCGCGACGCCGGCACGACCCGCCCGCCGAGCTGGGAGCTGAGTTTCATGAGTTCGGCGATCGCCATGGTGCGCGCGGGGTTGGGTTTTGCGCTGCTGCCGGCCTCTAGCGTCGCGGTATTCGACCTGAGCGACATGACCCGGCTGCCGGTGGCGCTGCGCGAGCCGCGCGAGATCGGCATTCTGCGGCGCAAGCCGCTGCACGACTCGCCGGCGCTGGCGGCCTTCCTGCGCCAGCTGCGCAAGCAGATCGCTGCCGACCGCGAGTCCGCATCGGCTCTGCCTCAGCCGAAGGTGTAGCGCCGCTCCAGGCGCTCGAACGCCAGATCGGTGACGATCGCCAGCAGCCCCACCAGCAGCGCACCCTGGATCACGTAGGCCAGATTGTTGCCCACCAGCCCGGCGATCAGCGGCGTGCCCAGGCTCTTGGCGCCGACGGTGGAGCCGATGGTGGCGGTGCCGATGTTGATGATCACCGACACCCGAACCCCGGCGATGATCACCCGCATCGCCAGCGGCAGCTCCACCCGCCACAGGATCTGCCACGCGCTCATGCCGTTGCCGCGCGCCGCTTCCCGAGTGCTCGCGGGAACCGTGCCGAGCCCGGCGATGGTGTTCTGGATCACCGGCAGCAGGCCGTAGAGCGACAGCGCGATGATCGTCGGGGTGAAGCCGAACCCGGCCAGCGGCACGGCGATGGCGAGCACCGCCGCGGGCGGGAAGGTCTGCCCGATCGCGGCCAGTGACGACACCATGGGCTCGAACTCGCGCCCGGCAGGGCGGGTGACGAAGAGCCCGGCGGCCACGCCGACGCTCACCGAGATCAGCGACGACACCAGCACCAGGCCGATGTGCGCCAGCATCAGATTGAGAAAGCTGTCGCGGCTGTAGAGCGGCTGGCTGAGATCGGGAAACAGCGCCCGGAACAGCGGTTCCAACTGGCTCATGCCCAGCGTCAGCCCCACCAGCAGCAGCGTGAGCAGCGCCAGCGTGAGGTTACCGGTGGCGGCGCGACGCAGCCGCCCAGAGCGCTCGGCGGCAACGCTCATGACGCCGCCTCGCGGGCGGCGCCGTCGCCTTCGATGCCCATCACCCCGGGCATGCCCACTTCGGCGATCAGACGTCCGTCGCGGTCCACCACCGGCAGCGCGGTCACCCGGTACCACACCATGCGCGACAGTGCCTCCTTCATGCTCATCTCCGGGGTGGCGATCCACTCCGGCTTGACCCGGGTGATGGCGTCGGCGTCATCCAGCCGCGCGCCGGCCAGGGCACTGGGGCGGCCCTCGGCGTCGACCAGCCAGGCGTGCTCGTCGAGACGCTCCAGCCCGGTCTCCGGCGCCAGCCGGGCGCGGCGCTGGTACTGGTGCACAAAGCGTCGCGACAGCAGCTTGAGACCCAGATCGGCCTGGCCGATGAACTCGCGCACGAAGTCATCGGCGGGGTCGACCAGCATCTCGATGGGGCGCTCGTACTGCACCAGGCGGCCGCCGTTGAGCAGAGCGATACGCGTGGCCAGGGCCAGCGCCTCGTCCATGTCATGGGTGACGAAGACGATGGTCTTGCCGGTCTGGGCGTGGACGCGCCTCATCTCCGCCTGCAGCGTCTCGCGGGTGAGCGGATCGACCGCGCCGAACGGCTCGTCCATCAGCAGCACTTCGGGGTCGGCGGCGAGCGCCCGGGCCACCCCGACCCGCTGTGCCTGGCCGCCGGAGAGTTGGTGAGGGTACTTGTCGCGGAATTCGGCCGGGTCGAGTTGAAACAGCGTCATCAGCTCGTCGACGCGGTCATCGATGCGTGCCTTGGGCCACTTCAGCAGTTGCGGCACGGTGGCCACGTTGCGCGCCACGCTCCAGTGCGGGAACAGCCCGGTGGACTGGATGGCGTAGCCGATCCGCCGCCGCAGCTGCTCCACGGGCAGCTGGGTGACATCGTCACCGTTGATCAGGATGCGCCCCTCGCTCAGCGGGATCAGGCGGTTGATCATCTTCAACGTGGTCGACTTGCCGCAGCCCGAAGGCCCGATCAGCACGCCGAATTCGCCGCTCTGAAGCGTCAGCGAGACATCGTCGACCACCCGCTTGCCGGCGTAGGTCTTGGTCAGCCCTTGCAGTTCGATCATGGGGTTCCCCCGGGTCAACGGGTGCCGGGCGGGCGGCTCGCGGCCACCAGCAGTTGCAGAAGGAAGTCGGCGATCACCGCCAATACGATGGTGGGGATGGCGCCGAGCAGGACCAGGTCAATGGCGTACTGCCCCAGACCCTGGAAGATGAAGGCGCCGAAGCCGCCGGCGCCGATCAGCGCCGCCACCACGGTGAGCCCGATCGCCTGCACGGTGACGATGCGCAGCCCAGAAAGGATCACCGGCAGCGCCAGCGGCAGCCCCACCCGCCACAGGATCTGGCGCGAGGTCATGCCCATGCCGCGGGCCGCCTCCAGCGTCGTCGCTGGCACCCCGGCGAGGCCGGCGTAGGTGTTGCGCACCACCGGCAGCAGCGAGTAGAGCACCAGCGCGATGATCGCCGGTGCCACCCCGATGCCGCTGACCCCCAGCTCGCCCAGCCACGGCACCGCGTGGGCGAGCGCCGCCAGGGGCGCGATCAGCAGCCCGAACACCGCGATCGAGGGCAGCGTCTGGAACACGTTGAGCACGCTGAACAGGCCATCGCGCCAGCGTCGGCTGCGGGTTGCCACGAGCCCCAGCGGCAACCCCAGCGCTAGCGCCGGAAGCAGCGCACCGCCGACCAGGGCCAGGTGGCGCAGGCCCTGGGCGACGAAGATGTCCCGCTGATTGGCGAACTCGCGCATCAGCGACAGCGGCGCGAGCAGGTCGCTGGCCAGGCAGGCGCCGATCAGGCCCAGCGCCAGCAGCGCAAACAGCGCCCGTGCCAGCAGCGCCAGGCGCAGGCGCTGCAGCGCATCCACGGCGATCAGCGCCGCCGCCAACAGCAGCAGCCAGAAGGCGCCGCCCTGGGAGACCCGGGCGGCGGGGGAGGCTTCGGCCAGGGCGCGCTGGGCATAGTCGCCGAGGGCGAACAGGGTCAGACCCAGCAGCGGCAGCGTCAGCGCCAGCCCCAACCAGCAGGCGGTACGCGACGCCAGCCCCCGCGCCAGCGCGGCCAGCAGCAGGCCGGCCGCGATCAGGCCCAGTGCACCGAGCTGCCAGCCGGGCAGCGCCTGCCATAGCATCACCGGCTGGCCCGAGACCAGCCGGTTGGGCGAGAGCGTGGCGAATGGCAGCAGCGCCACGCCAATGGCCGCGGCCAGCCATAGCGTCAGCAGTACCCGATTGCCGATCACCCGCGGGGTGTGTTCCCGAGGCATGTCGGACTCAGTCCAGCAGGCCCTGCTGGCTCAGATAGTCGTGCGCCACCTGCTTGGCCGGCAGCCCGTCGACCTGGATCTTGCCGTTGAGGCGTTGCAGGGTCTCGCGATCGAGGGACTCGAACACCGGCTCGAGCAGCTCGGCGATCTGCGGATGCGCCTCGAGCACCGCTTCGCGCACCACCGGCGCCGGGGCGTAGACCATCTGCACCCCCTTGGGATCGTCCATCACCTTGAGCTGGGCGGCGGCGATGGCGCCATCGGTGCCGTAGACCATGGCAGCGTTGGTGCCGCTGGTGCCCTCGGCGGCGGCGCGGATGGTCGCCGCGGTATTGCCGCCGGAGAGCACCAGCAGCTGATCTTCGTCGAGGGTGAAGTCATAGGCGCGCTGGAAGCTGGGCAGCGCCGCGTCGCTCTCGACGAACTCCGCCGAGGCGGCCAGCTTGACCTCACCGCCATTGTCCACCCAGCGCCCGAAGTCGGCCATGCTGGAGAGGTCGTTGGCATCGGCGACGTTCTGGCGCACCGCGATCGCCCAGGTGTTGTTGGCGGGGGCCGGGGTCAGCCATGCCAGCTGGTGCTGCTCGAGGTCCATCTTGCGGATCTTGGCGTAGCCATCGGCGGCGTTCTTCCACGCCGGATCGTCGGTGGTATCGGTGAAGAAAGCGCCGTTGCCGGTGTACTCGGGGTAGAGGTCGATATCGCCGGAGATCAGCGCCTGACGCACGATATTGGTCGGCCCCAGCTGCAGACGGCTCTCCACCGGCAGGTTGGCGTTCTCGAGCACCTCGACGATCATGTTGCCGAGCAGTGAGCCCTCGGTATCGATCTTGGAGGCGACGCGGATCGGCGCGTCGGCGGCCTGGGCGGCGCCGGTAGCGGCCGTGAGGGTGGCGGCGGCGAGGCCGATGGCGAGTAACTTGCGCATGATGTCATCCCTGGCTGGGCGGCCGTGGCGGCACGCCGATGTTGTCGTCGTTGTCGATGTTGCCGATATCGCGGTCGTCATCGATATCATTGTCGATGGACGCGGTGCACACCGCGCCATGCCTCAGCAGAGTCTAGCGGGCCGACCGCCGAGCGACCAACCGCTGTTCTCCCGCGTCGCAGGTGCTAATCTGAAGCGCATCAAGGATGCTTACCCCTACAAGGAGCTATCGATGAAGATCCCCGCCACTACCCTGCTGCTCGGCAGTCTGTTTCTGACCGGTTGCAGCACCGCGCCGGCGCCGGACGAGGCACCGCCCCCGCCGCCGATGATGGAACCGCTGCCCGCGGATAGCTGTGGGGCGCAGGCGGTCGGCAGCATGAACGGCCAGATTCTCGACGAGACTACCCGGCGCTGGATCGAGGATCGCTCGCGGGCCGGCGAGATCCGCGTGATCCAGCCGGACGAGCAGGTCACCATGGATCATCGCCCCGGGCGGCTGGATATCCGGATCGACGACCAGCGCCGGATCCTCTCCCTCGCCTGCGGTTGAGGCCGTGCCGAAATGACTCTCCGACACCCACAGGAGCGCGCGATGTTACGCACCGAGATCGTCGCCTCCGGCACCCTCGACTGCTTTCCGCCGGGACTGCGCGATGCCGACGGCGCCCTGGTCAACGTCGAGGTGTCGGCGGCAGTGTTCGATGGCCGCCGCCTGATCCTGGCCAGTGACAAGCCGATCCCCGGCGAGGCGCGCTCGGCGGCCTTTGCCGTGACGCTCGATGGGGACGCGCTTCCGCAGCCCGACTCGCTCGTCTATCTGACCGCCGCGGCGATCAAGAACGCGATCAAGTACGAGGACTTCGCGCTCACCGTCGACGGCCGCCACGTGCTGGCGACCACCGGCTTCGACCGGATTGCCGCCGACAGCCATGCGCTCAACCCCTATAACCATCTGCTGATCTGGCCAGTGGGTGAGCCCGAGCGGGTGCGGGTGGTCGACCCCGACCCGCGGGATGGCGTCGAAGGCTCGCTGGAGCTGCGGCGCAAGCTCGATGCGGCGATCGGCCTGCCCTACTACAAGATCGAAGGGCTGGCCGCGGTGCCACCGACGCAGGCCTCGCCCGACAGTGACGGCCTGCTGCTGTTCGGTGTGCGTGAGCAGGGCCAGGCCCATGACGACTTCGACTACGTCTGCCGCGTGGTGGGCGCTCACTACCGGATTGGCGCCGATGACAATCTCGAGTTCGTCGACGAGCTGTGCGAGCGCTATCGCTTCGAACCCGGCGACTACGCCGGGGTGCGGCATGTCTGCGGGCTCTCCAGCCTCGAGTACGACCCCTACCACGCGCGGCTCTATCTGATGGCGAGCTTCGAGATCGAGGAGGCTACGGCCGCCACGATCGGTGGCTACCTGTGGGCGCTGTCGCTCGACGACTTTGCTGCGGGCGCGGCGCCGGCCATCGTCGAAGATGCCCATGGCGAGGTCTTGACGTTCGAGCACAAGGCGGAGGGGCTGGCGGTGATCGATCGCGAGCGGCTCTTCGTGGCCTACGACAACGACCGTGACATGGCCCTGGGCTCGATCGATGCGCGTGACGAGCGACACGCCTGCGAAGCGCCCTATACGGTGCTGCGGGTCAGCGAGCGCGCGTGACCCGCACGCCGCGACGCGATCAGACGACACACTACCTCACAGAGGATACCCACCATGCTGCAGGACTCCCCTCAGGTGTACGGCTCGGCGACCCGCTTTCTGCACTGGGTCGTGGCCGCCCTGGTGATCGTTCAGCTCACCAGCGTGTTCCTGCACGAAGTGTGGGACGGCAATGCCTTCAGTCAGCTGATTCTGCCCTGGCACACCAGCATCGGTGTCAGCGTGCTCGCAATGATGGCGATCCGCACGCTGTGGGCGCTGTCCCAGCTCGGCCATCGCCCGGTGCATGAAGGCAGCCTTCAGCGGCTGGCGGTATGGGCGCACGTGCTGATGTATGCGCTGCTGATCATGATGCCACTCTCCGGCGTGCTCATGACCTGGGGCTCCGGTTACGGCGTACACGCTTTCGGCAGCGTGCTGGTGCCGGGCGCCGACGTACCCTGGGCAGCAGCGCTGGGGGTGGTCCACGAGCCGATCGCCTGGCTGATCACGCTGATGATCCTGGGGCATGTGGCGATGGCGATGCATCACCACTTCGGACGTCGTGACGATACCCTGAGGCGCATGGTTGGGCGTCCTGACGGCCCTCAGTAGGCCGCTTCATCTGCCAATAGCCCGACTCTTCCTTCACTGTCTCCTCCACTGTTCAGGGCGACGCGTGCGCCCTGGACAGCGGCCCTTTGCCCCCCGCGTTGCCCGATCTCGCCCACGTTGGCTGGCGGCGTGCCTAGCGCTGCTCGCCGGCAGCTTGGCGTGCGGCGTCGCGCTCGCGCATGGTGCGCTCCGGGTCCATCTCGAGTTTCCAGCGCTGCACCGCGACCTGCTGCTTGAGCAGTTCGAGCACGTCGATCAGCACCTGCTGGGTGACCTGATCGGTGGTCTTGTCGACACGCAGCCAGGCGTCGATACCGCTGCCGACCAGATCCGCCAGCAGCGAGTGGAAGTGCGGCGAGCGCAGGCCGTCGATCGCCTCGTGGACCACTCGATTGGCGATATCGTCGAGGCTGCGCTCGAGCCCCTCGGCCACGGCATCGCCCATGGGCAGCCGCTTGAGCCGGCGCAGCTCGGCGTTCTCTTCCAGGGTGCGCGCGACCAGCGCCGAGACGTAGCGGTGAACCTGACGATGGTTCTCGGCGTAGCTCTTGTCGATGGTGCGCTCCAGGCGTGCCGCGATCTCGCTCACCAGGGCCGCCTTGCGTGGCTGGATCACCTCCTCGGAGACGCGCCGGGTGAGGTGTTCGCTCTGGGCGATCTCGTGCTGGATATCCCCCAGCAGCTTGATCGCCACGCGGTCGGAGAGCTCCTCCATCACCACCCCGTAGTAGGTGCGATAGAAGCGGTAGAGCGGCCAGCGGGTCACGTCGACCACCCCCAGCCGCTGTAGCCGGATCAGCAGCGAGACCACGCGCAGCACGCGCAGCAGGCGGAAACCGGCGAGCGGGATACAGCCGAGCACGTCGTACCAGTGCACGAAAGGGTAGAAGAACCAGCGTGCGTATCGCCGCTGGGCGATGGCGATGGCCCAGCCCAGCAGCACATCGAGGATGAAGATCGCCACGAAGCACAGATCGATACGGAAGAAGTGCTCGCGCACATTGACCTGATAGGCGTGGTGGAGCCCCGGCGCCAGCGCCTCGAAAGCCTCATTGAGCGGCGGTATCAGATAGAGGCTGTCGAACAGCAGCAGGGCCAGGTTGATTGCCACCAGCACCACCACAGCGATGTCCCAGACCAGCAGCAGGCGTTCGCTGAAGCGGCTGATCGGGCGCTTGGTGGGGGCGGCGTGGGGCGCGCTTGCGGGCATCGGACTTCCTTGTCGGTGCCGCCGCCGGGCTCACACGTCGTGATGGCCCTGGCGGTAGGCGGTCATGGCGTTGCGCTCTTCTTCGGCTTCCTGCTTGCGCAGCTTCTTGCGCATCGCGGCCTTCTCGAAGCGTAGCTTCTGCAACGGGGTCTTCAACGCCAGCGGCGGCACCTCGACCGGATGCCCGGCACTGTCCACCGCCACCATGGTCAGGTAGCAGCTGTTGGTGTGACGGATCACATGCTCCTGGATCGACTCGGCCAGCACCTTGATGCCGATCTCCATCGACGAGCGTCCGACATGGTTGACCATGGCGAGGAAGGTGACCAGCTCGCCGACATGAATCGGCTGCTTGAACAGCACTTGATCCACCGACAGTGTCACCACATAGCTGCCGGAGTAGCGGCTGGCGCAGGCGTAGGCGACTTCGTCGAGCTTCTTGAGGATCGCCCCGCCATGCACCTTGCCACTGAAGTTGGCCATGTCGGGGGTCATCAGCACGGTCATCGACAGCTCGTGCTGTCGCGGAAAATCGTCGGGCGTCACGGTGTCCTCGGCGTTGTCTGACCCACTATTGTCGTGGGCCAGATGTACCACAGATCGGGCGTGACTGCCCGTATTGCCGAGCGTAGTCCTTTTCGAACGGGGTCTAGAAGAAAGTCAGACCCAACCCGATGATCACCCCGGTCACCACCAGCTGGATCAGACAGAAGCCCATGATGTCCTTGGCGTTGAGCCCGGCGATGGCGAGCACCGGCAGGGCCCAGAACGGCTGCAGCAGGTTGGTCCAGGCGTCGCCCCAGGCCACGCCCATCGCCACCCGCGCGACGTCGGCGCCCAGCGCCTGGGCCGCGGGCAGCATCACCGGCGCCTGCACCGCCCACTGGCCGCCGCCGGAGGGCACGAACAGGTTGACCACGCCGGCGCTGATGAACGACCAGAAAGGCAGGGTGTCGGCGCTGGCGATGGCGACGAACAGCTCAGAGAGCGACTGGGCCAGCCCCGAGCCCATCATGATGCCCATGATGCCGGCATAGAAGGGGAACTGGATGACGATGCCGGCACCGCCCTTGATCGCCTCCTGGAGACTCATCAGCAGGCTGCGCGGGGTGCGGTGCAGCACGATCGCCAGCGACAGGAACAGGAAGTTGACGCTGTTGAGGTTGAGCCCGCCGCCGGCGAAGACGAAGTAGTGGATCAGATAGACGAGCCCCGGGATGCCCACCAGCCACGACAGCAGGGTGCTGTTCTCGAGCCGGTCGGCGGGGCGCGTGTTGTCCGTTGGCCGCGCGCTGTCGGGCTCGGCGAGCTGGGACGGCTCGACATAGACGCTCTCTTGCGCGTCCGGCAGCATCCAGCGATTGATCAGCGGCATGACCACGAACAGGATCCCGACGATCAGCAGGTTGTAGAGCGAGAAGATCGTCTGCGAGGTGAGGATGATACCGATCTGGGCCTCGCTGAAGTGGCCCGGGGTGGCGATAGTGAGCGGAATTGAGCCTGCCAGGCCGCCGTGCCAGACGACGAAGCCGGAGTATGCGCTGGCGATCAGCAGGCGGTAGTCGACGCGTATCCGGCGCGCCAGCGCCTTGGCGAACAGCGCCCCGATCACCAGCCCGAAGCCCCAGTTGATCCAGCTCGCGGCGAGCGAGACCAGAGTCACCAGCACGATCGCGCTACCGGGGGAGCGGGCCAGGCCGGCGAGGGCGTCGAGCAGGCGCTTGACCGGTGGCGAACTGGCCAGCATGAAGCCGGTGACCAGCACCAGCAGCATCTGCATCGAGAACGCCAGCAGCCCCCAGAAGCCGTCACCCCAGTAGCGCATCACCGCCAGCGGCGACTGCTGCTCGAACAGCATCGCCGCCAGCGCGGCGACCAGCGTCAGCAGCAGTACGAAGATATAGGGGTCGGGCAGGTAGCGTTCGACCAGTTTGACCGCGGGGCGGGAGAGTTTCTGCAGCATGGTGGCGGGGCTCGCTGTTGTTTTGAGCGCAGCTTAGCGCATTCCCCCTGTCGCGATTAGTCAACCTTGGTCGACGACTAGCTGACTGATTTCTTGGCACTTTCGATGCCTTCAGGCGTGTCGGTGGCGGTAGCGCACCAGCGCGTGCGCCGGTAGTGCACATAGCAGGCGCCGAGGGTGGCCGAGCGCACCAGCGTGAACACCAGAAACGCGAACCACAGGCCATGGTTGTCGAAGCCCTGGGTCAGCCACCACACCGGCAGGTAGACGGCCAGCCCCAGCCATACCGAGTTGCGCATGGCACGGCTCTCGGTAGCGCCGATGAAGACCCCGTCGAGCAGATAGCTCCACACCGCCAGCAGCGGCATGGCGATCATCCACGGCAGGTAGTCGCTGGCGGTGGCGCGTACCGCCGGCAGATCGGTGAGCTGTGCGACCAGCCAGTCGCCGCCGACGGCGAACAGCGCCATCGCCGCCCCCGCCACCAGTAGCGAGAGCTTGCCCGCGGCGCGCACCGCGTCGCCGAAGTCGTCCCAGGCGCGCCGGCCCACCGAGCGGCCGGTGAGCGCCTCGGCGGCGTTGGCGAAGCCGTCCAGGGCGAAGGAGGTGAGCATGATGAACTGCAACAGCACCGCGTTCGCGGCCAGGGTGGTATCGCCGAAGTTGGCCCCCTGAGCGGTGAAGAACGCCTGCGCGAACAGCAGCCCCAAGGTGCGCACGAAGAGGTGCTGGTTGACCCGGATCAGCGCGGCGTAGTGTGCCCACGCCCGCAGCGCCTGGCGCGACAGCGAGCCGCCGAGCTGGCGGCAGTGCACCGCGACCCGCCACAGGCCGAACGCCAGGGCGGCGTAGTCGGCGAGCAGTGAGGCCCAGGCGACACCATCGCTGGCCAGTCCGAAGCCGACCACGAACAGCAGGTCGAGCACGATGTTGACGCCGTTGGTCAGCAGCAGGATCGCCAGGGTGATACGGGTCTTCTGCTGACCGATGAACCAGCCCAGGATGGCGTAGTTGGCGAGCACCGCCGGGGCCGAGAAGATGCGGATATGGGCGTAGTCGGCGGCCAGCTGCATGGCTGCCTCGCTGCCGTCGAGCAGCCACAGCCCGCCGGCGATCAGCGGACGCGAGAAGAGGATCAGCGCCACTCCGATCACCGTTGCCATCACCAGCGACTGGGCCAGCAGCAGACGCACGTCGCTGTCGTCCTCGCGGCCCACCGCCTGCGAGGTCAGGCCGGTGGTGCCCATGCGCAGGAAGCCGAAGCCCCAGTAGAGGAAACTGAACAGCGTGGCGCCGAGGGTCACTGCGGCGAGATAGCGCGAATCCGGCAGGTGGCCGACCACCGCGGTATCCACCAGCCCCAGCAGGGGGACGGTGATATTGGAGAGAATGATCGGCCACGCCAGCGTCCAGACGTGACGAGTGGAGTAGCGGGGGGTGTCCTGGCTGGCCACGGGCATCCTTGCAGGCGAGGAAGCGGGTAGGCGTTAACCACCCCGCTCAGAGGGTGTTTACAAATTCGACGAGCGAAGGCAAGACAAGGCGAAATCGGCCGAAAAAACGGAGTTTACATTGGAGTAAATGAGTACTTTGAGGCTGATTTCAACGCCGTATTGCCGAGCGCAGGCATTTTGTAAACGCCCTCTCAGGCGGCGGTGATGATCTCGTACTTCTCCATCAACTGCTCACGCGTTTCCGGGCGCTCGGGGTCGAGCGGGATACAGTCGACCGGGCACACCTGCTGGCACTGGGGCTCGTCGAAGTGGCCGACGCACTCGGTGCAGCGCGCGGGGTCGATGACGTAGATCTCCTCGCCGGGCGAGATGGCGTCGTTGGGACACTCCGGCTCGCAGACGTCACAGTTGATGCATTCGTCGGTGATCATCAGGGCCATGTGGCTCTCCTCGCGGCGCTCAGGCGCCGTCAGTCGCGAAGCGCCGGCGAAGTGCGTCGACCACGCACGGCGATACGTGTTGGGAAACGTCCCCGCCGAGGCGCGCGATCTCGCGCACCAAGGTCGAGGAGAGATAGGAGTTCTGGATCTCCGGGGTCAGAAACAGCGTCTCCACGTCCGGCGACTGGGCACGGTTCATGTTGGCCAGCTGCAGCTCGTACTCGAAGTCGGTGGCGCCGCGTACCCCGCGCAGCAGAATGCGCGCGTCGAGCCGGGCCAGCAGCTCGGTGAGCAGGCCGTCGAAACCCACCACCTCGACATTCGACCAGTCCGCGGCCACCTCGCGCGCCAGCGCCTCGCGTTCGGCCAGCGCCAGCGCCGGCTGCTTGCGCGGGCTGGCGGCGACCGCGATCACCACCTTGTCGAAGATCCGCGCGGCGCGCTGGATCAGGTCACGATGGCCGTTGGTGATGGGGTCGAAGGTGCCGGGATAGACCACGGTGTTCATGCGCTCACTCTCCTGCCGGTTGCCGCCGCATCGCTCGGCTGCGCCACTCGATAGCGCCACCCGATAGCATCACTCGAGCGAGCCGAAGGGGTTGTCGGCCTTGAGCGATACCGGCTGGGCATAGCCGGGGATGCGGATGGCCTCGGCCCCCACTTCCAGCTCGGGGCCTTCGAGCACGCCCTCGCCGAAGCGATAGATCACCTCGAAACGGCCGCTGTCGGCGGCTTCACGATACTGCTCCGACGCGGCCAGTGCCTGCTCGCGGCGCCCGCGCCAGGCGTCCACCGCGCGCTGGCCGTGACGCTTGACCAGCAGACGCTCGGTCACTGCCGGCGAGAGTAGCAGTCCGGTGGCATTGTTGCCGCCGAAACCCTTGGCGTTGATGAAGCTGGCGTCGGCCTCGAACGCCAGCGGCTCGCGGAAGAAGCGCAGGCGCTCGGCGAAGACGTCGTCGGCCACCGCATCCAGGGTCGGAATGCCCGGGATGTAGCCGTGGGCGAACGTCCCCAGGGCACTGGCGATCTGGTCCCCCGCGGCGCTGCCCTGGGAGTGGCCGATGAACGCCTTGATCGCCGCCACCGGCCAGTTCTCGATACCGTTGGCGCGCGCCACCTGGTCGAAGATGTGCGACTCGGTGGTGCGGTTCTTGGGCGTGCTGGTGCCGTGGGCGTGCAGATAGGTGCGCTGGCGCACGCTGTCGTCACCGAGGATCGAACGTGCCAGCGCGACCGACTTGCCCAGGGTGATGTAGTTGCCGATGCCCGGGGCCGAGATCGAGCGCTTCCAGCCGTCGGCGTTGACGTGCACTTCCGGCACCGCGCCGAGGATCTGGGCGCCGGTCTCCAGCGCCAGCGAGTCGTCCATCAGCAGCACGAACTGCGAGGCCTCGGCGATGGTGAAGCCGCAGTTGCGCGCGAACGGCCGGCAGGCGCGCTGGTAGTCGGCGTCGGTGAGCAGCTCCAGCGCATCCAGCGCCATCAGGCTCTGGTCGTCGGCCAGCGCGCTCATGGCGCGGAAGCCCTCGATGATCTCGGGGGTCACCGGCGCGTCGCTGGTACCCACCATCACCATGCGGCGGCGGCCCTGGCGGATATCCTCGACCCCGAGACGCAGGTTATAGAGGAAGGTCGCGCAGGCGCCCTGGATCGCCCCGGTGGCGCCCACGCTGCCGAGCACGTAGGCGTTGAGGAAGTCGGCCGGCATCTGGCCGTAGCCCAGCGGCATCTGCTTCGAGGTGGTGCGGCTGCCGGTGACGAAGCTCTTGAGCATGCCGCCCCAGCCGGCGTCGTCGAGCTGGCCGATGGAGTTGCCGGCGTAGACCGCGATGGCATCGGGGTCGAGCTGGCCGCGCACGCGCTCCCAGTCGAGACCGCTCTGGCCGAGACAGTCGCTGACGCCGAAGATCGCCATCGACAGCCCGCGCGGATGGTGCACGCTGCGATAGAAGGTGTCCGGGGCAAAGCCCAACGGCAGCTGGCCGGCGGCGCGCACGGCGGGCGCACGGATGCCTGGCAGCAGCGCCTGCAGCGCAGCGGACCACTGCGCGACCTCGACCGTGTGACGGTCGATCTCGCGCACTTCCCAACCCGCCGGCAGCGGCTGCGGTAGCTGCCGGCGCGAGGTGGTAAAACGCACCGGCTCGGCGAAGGTCATCGCCAGCTCGCGGTTGCCGGGAATGCCCGCGGGGCCGAAGGCGTCGTCCTCGATGCGCCGGATCAGCGTGTGGGCGAGAATGTGCTCGCGATAGCGGGCGACGATCTGGGAGGCGTCGAGGGATTCACCCTCGGCGCTCTCCCAGCCGCCGTCCGCGCTGCGGGTGACCAGGCGCATGAGTGCGGCCAGGGCCACCAGGGTCTGGGTCTGTGCCGTCTCCGGCAGGGCTTCGAGAATCGTGCGGCGGTAGGCGTGGTGCCCGGAGGTCCTTCCCGCGGCATTGACGCCGCCCATGCCGACGATCACCGGTAAATGTGACAAGCCACGTCCCTCGTGAGAGTTGGGGGCAATCGGGCTCTTCGAGACAGGGAGTGACGCAGCGACGAGAAAGGGCGTCTCCCGACAGGGCGCGTGCCGATCGCGGGAATCGACGAAACGTGGTGAACCGCGCCTGCCTTCGAAGGGCGTATTGCCAAGATTGGCTGAATGTGGGCTGGGATGATACACCCGCGCGTGCGTGGCGTCATGCCGCGGCCACGGTGAGTGGCGGGTTGGCGTGGCGAGATCGCAGGCTTCAGGGCTGGTAGACTGGCGGGTCTTTCCGGTCGTCAGTGTTTTCGCCATGCAATCGTCTTCGCGCGCCATCGTCAGTAACCAGAGCGGCCCCCATCGCGACCTCGCGCGGCGCGTCGCGCGTGCCAGTGCCAGTGTCTGGCAGCGCCCGCCGGCCCAGCACACCAGCGCCGCCAGCCAGCAGCCGCCGCCTGGCTCGCCGCCACTGACAAGCCGCTGATCCTCGATGCCGGCTGCGGCGTGGGGCTCTCCACCCGGCGCCTGGCGCTGGCCCATCCCGACCACGCGGTGATCGGCGTCGACCGCAGCGAGCAGCGGCTCTCCCGCGATCACGGCGCACTGCCGGGCAATGCGCTGCTGGTGCGCGCCGACCTGGTCGACTTCTGGCGTCTGGCCCACGAGGCCGGCTGGCGTCCGGCGCGCCACTATCTGCTCTACCCGAACCCCTACCCCAAGAGCGCCCAGCTCAAGAAGCGCTGGCACGGCCATCCGGTCTTTCCCACCCTGGTCGCGCTGGGTGGGCGCCTGGAGCTGCGCTCCAACTGGGCGATCTATGTCGAGGAGTTCGCGCTGGCGGTAGAGGCGCTGTGCGACCGGCGCGGTGAGTGGGGCGCGTTCCAACCCGAGGAGACGTTTTTGACCCCGTTCGAGCGCAAGTACACCGAGAGTGGCCAGACGCTGTGGCGCTACGCGGTCGATCTCGACTAGTCTCGGTGCATCGGTCTTGGCTGATGCTTTACCTCTTTTCTCTTTCACTCAGTGCGGACGTTCTCATCATGCGGCAAGCGTTGTATCGCGGTTTTCTGGCGTCATGTCTGGTGTCGCTCTCCACGCTCTCCATGGCCGCACAGGCGGCGGGTTTCGATCACGTCGCCCAGCTCGCCAACAAGGGCTTTGCGATCAGCGCCCAGGCACGTCTGCTGGGCAGCGGAGAGGTGCTCGGGGCGCTCGACCCCGACCGCGCGCTGTCGCCGGCGTCGGTGACCAAGCTCTACACTGCGGCGGCGGCGCTCGACCGCTGGGGCCCGCAGCACCGCTTCACCACGCGTTTCGTCTCGGTCGGCAGGGTCGACCCCAGCGGCACTCTGCATGGGGACCTGGTACTCGAGGGCGGCGGCGACCCGGCGCTCACCTCCGAGGAGCTGTGGCGGCTGATCCAGAAGCTGCGCGAGAGCGGCGTCAAGCGGGTCGACGGCCAGCTGGTGATCAGCCAGTGGCGCTTCGGCCCGGTGCGTTGCACCACCACCGACCGCTGCAAGACGCAGACCCGCGGCACCAATGCCTACAGCGCGCTGCTGTCGTCGGCGGCGATCAACTACGGCAGCTGGTGCGCCACGGTGGCACCGGGCGCGGTGGGGCAGCCGGCGCGGATCACCAGCTGCGATACGGTGACGCCGACCCTGCGGGTCGACAACCAGGTGCGCACGGTCGCCGCTAACGGCGCGCAGAGCCTCTCCGCTACGCGGATCACCGACAGCCAGGGCGATACGCTCAAGGTCAGCGGCCAGATCCCGGCCGACAGCTTCCCCCAGGCGATCTACAAGGCCAGCTCCGACCCCGCCGACCAGACCGGCCAGACGCTGCTGGCACTGCTGCAGCAGTCCGGGGTGGCGGTGAGCCGCGGCTATGCGGTGAGCCAGCAGCCGCCGCCGGTGACCGCCACGCAGCTCGCCGCGGTCGAGGGCAAGCCGCTGCAGGAACTGTTGCTGCGCACCCTCAATTACTCCAATAACTTCATGGCCGACACCCTGGCGATGGATCTCACCGTCGGTTCCCAGCAGCAGCTGGCAGACGCCGGGGCGATGCTCCAGCGCTTTGCCGCCGGCCTGCCCGGGCACGGTGCGGCGACGCTGAAGAGCGGCAGCGGCCTGACCCCGGAGAACCGCGTCTCGGCGCGCAGCGTGGATGCGCTGCTGGCAGCGATGTACGCCAACGCCTCGCTGTTCCCCACCTTCGTCGCTGGCATGCAGGTGCCCACCAACGGGCCGATGCACTTCATCCGTCGTGGCAGCGAGGTGTTCCAGGACCACGTGATGCTCAAGACCGGGACCCTCAACGAGCCGGTCACGGTACGCGCCGTCGCTGGCTACTTCCGCACCCGCGAGGGGCGCTGGGGCAGTTTCGCGGTGCTGATCAACGGCACTGCCTCGACCCCCTATCTCTCCTGGCGCGAGAGCCTGCCGCTGATCGCCGAGGATCTGACGGCAATGATCGAGCGCCACTGAGGTGACCCGGTGCGGGGCACGAGTTGTCGACACTGGTCGAATCGGGCGAAGATGACACTTTGATTGGCGCGTCGCCGAGGCGGCGCGCCGTCCTGTCCTTCGCCGGAGATCTCTCGCCATGTTCACGTTGCCCCAGTCTCTGCGTCTCGCCCTGGCGGTATTCGCCGTCGTCGGGCTCAGCAGCCTGCTCACCGCTTGCGCCGGGCATACCGCGCCGGCGCCCAGCGAGCCGCTGGTGGGTACTTATTGGCGTCTGGATAGCCTGGGCGGCGAGGCGGCGGTGGTAGGTGACCAGCAGCGCGAGGCGCATCTGGTGTTCAACGCCGCCGGCCACGTGCGCGGCTCGACCGGCTGCAATCGGTTGATGGGGCGTTATCAGCACACCGACGACACGTTGAGCTTCTCGGCCCTGGGCACCACCCGGCGCGCCTGTAGCGGCCCGCTGCAGGCGCAGGAGCAGGACTGGCTCGATGTGCTCTCGCGCACCCGACATCTGGCGCGCAGCGGTGATCGACTGGTGCTGGAAGATAGCCGCGAACGTCCGCTGGCCACGCTGCAGGCGACGGCACTCTACTGACCCCGGTGGCGCGTCTATCCAATAACGATGATGGGAACGAGTGTTCGCATGACCCCGATCGAGTGTCAGTTCGATGCCCACGGCGACGCCGTGATGACGATCTTCAACGACGCCATTCTCAATACCACCGCGCTCTACGAGTATCAGCCGCGCACGCTGGATTTTATCGAGCAGTGGTTCCACACCAAGCATGAAGGTGACTTGCCGATCCTCGGCGTGCTCGACGACGCCAGCGGTCGGCTGATGGGTTTTGCCACCTATGGACCTTTTCGACCCCAGGCCGCCTTTCGTTACTGCGTCGAACACTCGGTCTACGTCGATCGCGACTATCGCGGACGCGGCGTGGCTCGCTGCCTGATGGAGGCGCTGATCGCGCGCGCCGAGGCGCAGGGCCATCACAGCATGGTCGGCGGCATCGACGCCGCCAACGCCGGCAGTATCGCGCTGCATGAGCGCCTCGGCTTCAGCCATGTCGGTACCGTGCGCGAGGCCGGCTACAAGTTCGAGCGCTGGCTGGATCTGGCGTTCTATCAGCGCCTGCTGGGGGATGCTTAGCGACTCTTTGCGGGCCGCTCAGGGCGCCTTGTCATCACTGTCCATGGGGGCGGTCGCGGCATCGTCGGTTGCCGTGTCGTTGCCCCCGGCGCCATCGCTCTTGCCGGAGTCGTCAGCGGTGTCCGTCGGCGCGTCGGGCAGAGCATCCGGGCCCGCGGTGAGCTTGTCGGCCGGCGCGATGAAGACCTCCTGGCTGGCGCGCAGGTAGAGGCAGAGCTCCTGTCCCGCACGGCCATTCATGTGCTGCTGCGGGTAGTGGCCCTTCAGCAGCAGGGCGGTGGTGCCGGCTTCGTCGTCGAACAGCACCGGCGCGCCGGCCGGTTCGGCGTCCGGGAACTGGCTGGCGTCGGCGCACTGGGCGATCACGTCGCGGGTCTGGTCTTCCCAGGCCGCGGGGCTCGAGGCCTGGGCGGAGAGTGAGGTGAGGGCCAGCGAGGCCGCCACGGCGAGGGCCAGGGAAGCCTGCGAGAAGCGGCAAAGCGGGTGCTGCGAGCGGGTGGGGCAGGGCATGCGGATCATCCTTCAGTGAACGACTGTCGGGGCTAGGCTTAAACCCTAGGGCCTGTCGGCGCGCGAGGCCGAGCCGGGGCAGGACTATTTTTGGAGTATAGACCCTTCATGACCCTACCCATTTCACTGCTGTTCCTGGGCGTGGTCTTCGCCACCTCGGTGCTCTCCGGCGTGTTCGGTATGGCCGGCGGGCTGGTCCTGCTCGGCTTTCTGCTCGCCTGGCTGCCGGCGGCCACGGCGATCGCCGTGCACGGGGTGGTCCAGCTCTCCGCCAACGCCTCGCGAGCATGGCTGTCGCGCCACTTCATCGACTGGCGCATCGTCGGCGGCATTGCCGTCGGGGTGGTGATCGCCGCACTGGCGCTGGCGCTGGTGCGCTATCACCCCAGCGAGACGGCGGTGCTGATCGTGCTCGGACTGATGCCGGTGCTGGTGTGGATCCCCAGGCGCTGGTTCCATCTGGACGTCTCGCGCCCCGGGCACGCGGTGCTCTGCGGGGTGGTCTCCGGTGGCCTGACCATCGCCGTGGGGGTGTCGGGGCCGACCATCGATATCGGCTTCATCCGTACCCACTTAGACCGCCGCACGGTGGTCGCGAGCAAGGCGTCGATTCAGGTGATCGCGCACTCGCTGAAGATCGTCTTCTACTGGCAGGCCGCGGCGGCCATGGGCGCGCAAGAGTGGGGCTGGGTGCTGCTGGGGCTGCCGCTCGCTTTTCTCGGTACGCGCAGCGGCAATCTGATCCTCAACCGATTGAGTGACGGCGGCTTTCGCACCTGGACGCGCTGGATCGTCACCGTGGTTGGCGGCTACTACCTGGTGCGTGGCCTGGCCGGCCTCTGACCCCGGCCCCGCGGTTCACCCGCGGGAGGGGCTGACGCCGAAGTAGCGCTTGTACTCGCGGCTGAACTGGGAGGTGCTGCGATAGCCCACCTCGCTGGCGGCACGGGCCACGTTCATGCGCTGCTGGCCGAGCATTGCCCGCGCCTTGAGCAGACGCAGGCGCTTGAGGTACTGCAGCGGTGACTGCTGCGTGGTGCGCTTAAAGTGATGATGGAAGTGCGAGGCACTCATGTTGGCCTGGGCGGCCAAAGCCTCCACCGTCAGCGGGCTGGCGAAGTGGCGGTGCAGGTAGGTCAGGGCGTCGATGATCCGCGCGTACTGCCCCTGACGCTGCACCAACTGACGTAGCGAGGCGCCCTGGGGCCCGCGCAGCGCGGCGAACAGCACCTCCCTGACGCGCCCCGGGCCGAGCACCCGGCTCTCGGTAGCGTCGCCGAGGCAGTCGATCAGGCGCAGCACGCACGCTTCCATGGTCGCATTCAGTGCCACCGCTGCCATCGGGGCCGGGTCGCCGAGTTCACGCCCCGAGGCGGGAAGCTGCTGCACCAGTTCGCTGAGGGTGAGCGGATCGAAGGCGATATTGATCCCCAGCATCGGCGCGTTCTCGGGGGTGCGCGTTTCGCACTCGAACGGCATCGGCAGCGCCTGGACCAGGTAGTTGCCCGGCCCGTAGTGGATCACGCGCTCGCCCAGGTAGCCGATCTTGTCGCCTTGGGCGATGACGAAGATGCCCGGTTCGTAGATCAGCGGCGTGCGCGCATAGCTACAGTGCGAGGCGATCAGGCGTACCCCCTCCACCGCGGTATCGAGAAAACCTTCACCGTCGACCAAGGGGGTGATCGCCTCGGCCAGCCGGCGCGCGGAGACCGCCTCGCTTGGCGTGGCGGCGGCCGGCGCGGCGGGCGCACGATCGAGCAGTGGTGAGCGTGTGTCGAGCATCGGCGAGTCCCCTGCGCTGCGGTATCTGCTGGCCCGGCGGACCGGATCATGGCCCCCTGGGAGAGTTAAGTGTAGTTAGCTTTCAGGGTATTGTGCACGATTGTTGTCGACGGCGTGCCAATTTCAGCTTTCGCTAAGCAGAATCCGGCAGACCTTTGGCAGGATCGAGCATGGCAGTGTGGCGCGCGATGGACCACACTTCTCGCCGTTATTCACGGGTCGAGAGCGACCCCGGAAAAGGAGCTTTCCCATGAGCGAGAAGACCCCGGCCAAAGGCTATGCCGCCCACTCCGACAGTTCCCCGCTGCAGCTTTGGAACTTCGAACGCCGCGCCCCCCGTCCCGACGATGTCTCCATCGAGATCCTCTACTGCGGCGTTTGCCACAGCGATCTGCACTTCGCCCGCGACGACTGGGGCATGGCCTCCTATCCGGTGATCCCGGGCCACGAGATCGTGGGCCGCGTCACCGCCGTCGGCGACGATGTCAGCCAGTATCAGGTCGGTGATCTGGTCGGCGTCGGCTGTATGGTCGACTCCTGCCGCGAGTGCAAGGCGTGCCAGGACGGTCTGGAGAACTACTGCGCCGACGGTTTCGTGATGACCTACGGCAGCCCCGACAAGCACGACGGCACCCTGACCCAGGGCGGCTATTCGGACAAGGTGGTGGTCAGCGAGCGCTTCGTGGTGCGCATGCCCGACGGCCTCGACCTGAAGTCCGCGGCGCCGATCCTGTGCGCCGGCATCACCACCTACTCGCCGCTCAAGCACTATGGCGTCAAGCCGGGCCACAAGGTCGGCGTGATCGGCATGGGCGGCCTGGGCCACATGGGCGTCAAGCTGGCCAAGGCGCTGGGCGCCGAGGTGACCCTGTTCACCCGCTCCGAGTCGAAGGAGGCCGAGGCCAAGAAGCAGGGCGCCGACCACGTGGTCATTTCCACCAGCGACGAAGAGATGCAGGCGGTCGCCGAGACCTTCGACTTCATGCTCGATACGGTGCCGGTGCAGCACGACATCAACCCCTACCTGGAAGCGCTCAAGCCCGACGGCACGCATATCCTGGTGGGGCTGCTGGAGCCGATCGACCCGGCGATCTCCGGTGCCAACCTGGTGTTCCGTCGCCGTGTGCTCGCGGGCTCGCTGATCGGTGGCATGCCGGAAACCCAGGAAGTGCTCGATTTCTGCGCCGAGCATGGCATCACCTGCGACGTCGAGATGATCAACATCGATCAGATCAACGAAGCGTGGGAGCGCATGCAGAAAGGTGACGTCAAGTACCGCTTCGTCATCGACATGGCATCGCTGAAGGATGCCGAGGCGGCCTGATCGCCTGGCTCTAGTTCTGGCTCTGGCCTTATCCAGACCTGCCACGCGACCCGTACTCGGATAGCGTGAGCGTGCCAAGCGCGCGGCCTTCGGGTCGCGCGCTCTTGCGTTTCAGTCAAGCCGAGCTTCAGTTTCCGCCGACCCGCACCATGCCCTCCTGCGCGGTGGAGGCGATCAGACGCCCTTGGGTGTCATAGAAACTGCCGCGGGCAAAGCCGCGAGCGCCACCGGCCCACGGGCTCTCCATCACGTAGAGCAGCCAGTCGTCGAGCTTGGGGTCCTCGTGGATCCACAGCGCGTGGTCGAGACTGGCGATGCGCAGCTGCGGGTCGCCGAGGGTCACGTCATGCGGCAGCAGGCTGGTCAGCAGCAGATTGAAGTCCGAACCGTAGGCGAGCAGATAGCGGTGCAGGGCCGGGTCGGCGGGCAACTGCCCGCCGGCGAGACGGAACCAGATCATCCGCGACGGCGGGCAATCGTGGCGCTCCTCGACGGTGATGAACTCCACCGGATGGTTGCGAAAGCGCTGATGCACCGCTTCGCCGCGGGCCAGCAGCGCCTCGGGGTGGTCGACCTCAGGGGCGCTCGGCTGATGGTGGATGCCCTGCTCACGCCCCTGGAACGAGGCGCTGCAGAAGAAGATCGGCTGGCCTTTCTGGATCGCGGTGACGCGGCGGGTAGTGAAACTGCCACCGTCACGCACGCGGTCGACCGAGTAGACCACCGGCAGGGCGGCGTCGCCGCGGCGCAGGAAGTAACCGTGCAGCGAGTGCAGGTAACGATCCTCGGGCACGGTACGGGTGGCGGCGGCGGCCGACTGCCCCAGCGCCTGACCACCGAACAGCTGGGGCAGGCCCAGATCCTGGCTCTGGCCACGGAACAGGTTCTCCTCGAGAGCCTCGAGACCCAGCAGGGCGACGAGATCATCCAACGCTTGGCTCATTCGCGTATCCTTGCGTGCAGTAAATGACGGCTGACGTGCCCGCCCGGGCGCGCGGCGAGGGCGATCCAACGAGCGGGCAGCGCATGACCCAGAGTGACGAATTCTACATGCATCGGGCGCTGGAGCAGGCGCAACTGGCATTGGCGGCGGGCGAGGTGCCGATCGGCGCGGTGGTGGTCGATGCCGCCGGCGAGGTGATCGGGCGCGGCTACAATCGCCCCATCGCCAGCCACGACCCCACCGCCCACGCCGAGGTCCAGGCACTGCGTGACGCCAGTCTCACGCAGGGCAACTACCGTCTCGATGGCTGCAGCCTGTTCGTCACCCTGGAACCGTGCCTGATGTGTACCGGCGCGATGATCCATGCGCGCCTGACGCGTCTGGTCTATGCCGCCGCCGAGCCCAAGGGCGGCATGGCCGAGTCCCGCGCCAACCTGTTCGCTCAGCCCTGGTTCAACCACCGTATCGAGGTGCGCGGCGGGGTGCTGGCGGCGCCCTCGCGGCGCCTGCTCAAGGGCTTCTTCCAGGCCCGTCGGGCGGGTAACTCATAGTACCAATTCATAGTACCAGTCCGTCCATCTCCACCCGGTCGCGGCCATTCTGCTTGGCCCGATAGAGCGACTCGTCGGCGGCCTGGAACAGCGCCTCGCGCTGCAGCGGGCCGCCGCTCGTCACGCTGACGCCGATGCTCAGGGTCACCGGCTGGCCGTCGGGCTGCACCAGTTCGCTGGCGGCCAGCGCCTGACGCAGCGATTCGGCCAGACGCTTGGCCTGCTGGCGGTCGCAGCGGGGCATGCAGGCGACGAACTCCTCGCCGCCGTAGCGCGCGAAGATCCCCCCGGCGGCCTCGATCTTATCGCGGCAGCAAGCCGCTACGGTGGCCAGGTAGCGGTCACCGGTGAGGTGGCCGAAATGGTCATTGATACGCTTGAAGTGATCCAGATCGCAGATCATCAGCGCCAGTGGCAGCATCTTTTGGTGTTCGTCCAGCCAGTTCATCAACTGGCGGCGGTTGGGTAGCTGGGTCAGTTCGTCGTGGCGCGCCAGCCATTCGATCTCGCTCTGCAGCCGCTCGCGCTGGGCGATCTCGTGACGCAGCGAGTCGTTGGCCTGGCTGGCGAGGCGGTGCTGCTGGGCCAGCCGGCGATAGACGTAGAGCACCATGTAGACCAGGTAGGCAAGCACCAGGCCGAACACCAGCGTGATCTCCGGCACACGATCGCGCTGGCGCAGCAGTAGATCGAGATCGGGTTGCACGCTGAGCGTCAGGGTGTCGGCGCCCATCCGCACCGGGCGCTGATAGCGCCATTTGGACAGGTTGGCCAGCGGGCCGCCGTGGAAATAGACCTGCTGATGGTCGAGTACCATGATCGCGCGGTCGCGGCTGTGGGTCTGGCGCAGCAGCGACCTGAGCAGGTTGTCGACGCTGACCACCATGCCCACCGCCCCCAGCAGTTCGCCATCGACGATATCACGCACCGGCAGATAGCTGATCACACCGCGCCCGCCCTGAAGGAAGTCGATGATCCCGGTCTGCCCTTCGATGCCGTAGACCAGTGGCCGGTCGAGCACCGCGTTGGCTTCGAGCTGGCTGCGATAGAGGTTGATGCCGAGCAGTGACTGATTGCCGCGCAGCGGGTAGACGCGGATCACCTTGCCGTCGCGATCGATGAAGGCGATATCGCGGAAGTAGCCGAAATCTTCGTAATAGCGCTTGGCCTGGCGCTCCCACTCGGAGCGCGTGGGAATCTGTCCGAGCATGTCCCAGAAGCTGGCGAAGCGGCGCATCGCCTTGAGGTGGGCATCGGTCTCCGTGGCGAGCAGGGTGGCGATGCGGTCACCGTCGTTGGCGATCTGCGTGAACAGCCGATCATTGTCGTTCTGGCGCTGCTGCTGCCAGCCGAATAGCACGGCCAGCATGATCGTGCCGGCGATCGCCAGCGGTGGCAGAATACGCTGCCAGTAGCGCAGCAACGGCGCTACCAGACGTGCCAGCTGGCCGCCCCAGAGCAGCCCGAGCGCCGCCAGCAGCGCCGGCGGCGCTCCGATCAGCGCGCTCGCATGGGGCGGGGCGGGCAGCAGCGAACGCGCGCTCAACAGCGCCGTGCAGCCGGCGACGAGCAGTAGCAGTGCCGGCGAACCCAGTCCCAGCCGGCTGAGCAGCAGCAGGTTGAGCATCAGCGTGAACAGTGCGGCCAGCGCCAGCGGCGAGGGGCGCACCTGATAGAGAGTCAAGCCACCCGGCAGATGATCGAGCCAGCCCTGCCAGGTACTGGTGGCGACCCAGCTTTCGCTGAGCATGAAGCTGGCGAGAATGCCGAGTGTCACCAGCGCGGTGGGGATCAGCAGCCAGCGGCTGAGCGTGAGCCAGCGCTGCCAGGTGAACCACTGGCCCAGTGCCAGCAACCCCAGCAGCGGCGCCAGCACCCAGCGCTGGGCAGGATCTTCGCCCGACCAGAGTGTCCAGACGATGAGCGGCAGGCTCAGGTAGAGCATGAGACTGGACACCAAGGGCATAGGCGATCGACGGCTCCTCGTGGTGCAGCCACACAAGCCGTGGCCGCACCGGCCAAGGCTTACATCAGGGGCGTGACGATTTCCAGCGGGGTCATGGTGTCGCTATCCAAGGTGCGCTGACCCAACTGATCGAACTGCTGCTGACTGCGATTGACGTACTTCAATATTTCGTAATAGCGGCGCACGTTACGCACGTAGATCACCGGCTCCCCGCCCCGAGCATACCCATGGTTGGCTTGCGAATACCACTCGCGCTGCGCCAGCAGCGGCAGCGCCTCGCGCACGTCGAGCCAGCGGTCGGGGTCACCGCCGCGCTGAGCGGCGATGGCGCGGGCGTCGAAGAGGTGGCCGAGACCCACGTTGTAGGCCGCTAGCGCCATCCAGGTGCGGTCGGGCTCGGGGATCGAGGCATCCAGCCGCTCGCGCACGTGGCGCAGGTAGCGCGCCCCGCCGTCGACGCTCTGGCGCGGGTCCAGGCGGTTGTCGATGCCGATCTCGTCGGCGGTAGGCCGGGTCAGCATCATCAGGCCGCGCACCCCGGTGGGCGACGTGGCATCCGGCTGCCAGTGCGACTCCTGATAACCCAGCGCGGCGAGCAGACGCCAGTCGAAACCGGTATCCCGCGCGGCCTCCTTGAAGTAGGGCACGAAGCGCGGCAGGCGGTTACGCACATGGTGGATGAACAGGCGTGCGCCGACGTACTCCAGATAGTCGTCGTGGCCGAAGTAGCGCCCGATCAGCTCGTCGAGCTCGCCGCTACGGCGCTGTGCGGCGATGAAGCGATTGGCCGCTTGCTGCAGCGCCAGCGGCTGGCTGGCGGAGAACGCCCAGACCAGCGTCAGCGGCTTGCCCAGGGCGAAGCCGCGCTCGACGTTGGGGAAGAACAGCCGGTTGAGCTTGAACTGATGGGTATAGACCACCGCGGCATCGAGATCGTCGCGCTCGACCATCTCCAGCAGGTCGGCAATGGCCAGATCGTCGGCCTCGCGCCAGCCCAGACCGGGCAGATTCTGCTGCTGGGCGCGCAGCGCCGCGGCGTTGCCGGAGCCGGCGATCACCCCGATGCGCAGATCGAGCAGATCGTCGAGGGTGCGCACCGGTGGCAGCCCGCGGCGATAGACCACCAGCGGCTGCAGGGTCAGGATCGGCTGGCTGTAGCGCAGCCCGCTGCGGTGCTGATCGAGGGTCAGCGCGGCCGCACCGAGGTCGGCCTCGCCCCGGCGCACGTCATCGAGCACGTCATTGATGCGGCTATCGTTGTTGACCGCCAGGCTGACCCCCAGCGAATGGGCGAAGCGCCGTACCAGCTCGTACTCGAAGCCGGTGGGGCCGTGGCCGCCCTGATAGAAGGTGATTGGCCCATTACGGGTGGCGACCTGCAGAAAGTCGCGCTGACGGATCGAATCGAGTCCGTCGCCCAGGCGTGGCAGCAGCTCGGCGGGACACAAGAGGGTGGCCAGGGCCAGCAGTACCGTCAACGCAGCACGCAGGCGCTTTGAGAGATGGAGCATGCGAAGGGATCGGTCACGGCGTGACGCCACACCATAGCCGGCCGCGGCGCCGCTGTCATCTCCTGGCGGAGACTTCGGCGGGCGCTAATCAAGAGGCTTGTCACGCTGTGCGCGCTTTCGGCGTCGCCCGCGGCGCGGGCTTAGCGAGCGGCGCCGCTTTCCAGTATCATGGCGCCCTGATTCGGCCGCGCTGCCCCGATTCGCCCGATCGATCCGCGCTCAGACAGCCACGCGATCCCTGACCGTCCTGGAGGCTTTCCTCGCCATGCTCGAATTGCAAGGCGCTCCCGCGCTATCTGCATTCCGTCACGCCAAGCTGCTCGCCGACCTGCGCGACGCGGTGCCCGAAGTCGAGACCCTCGAAGCCCACTATGTCCACTTCGTCGATCATCGCGACGATCTCGACACCGCCGCCCGCGACACCCTCGCGCGGCTGCTCGACTATGGCCATGACACGCTGGCGGATCGCGCCACGCCGGCGGGCAACGACGCCGCTGCGCACGGCCATCGCTTTCTGGTGGTGCCGCGGATCGGCACCATTTCGCCGTGGTCGTCCAAGGCTACCGATATCGCGCACAACTGCGGTCTGACCCAGGTCGCCCGACTCGAGCGGGGTATCGACTACCGCGTGACCTTCAAAAAGGCGCCTCAGGCGGAGGCCTTCGCCGCGTTGGTGGCGTGTCTGCACGACCGCATGACCGAGAGCGTGCTGCAGGATGCCAGCGATGCCGCCAAGCTGTTCTCGCAGCAGGCGCCGGTGCCGCTGGCCACGGTCGACGTGATCGGCGGCGGGCGCCCGGCGCTGGCCAACGCCAACGGCGAGCTGGGGCTGGCCCTGGCCGACGACGAGATCGACTATCTGGTCACGGCCTTCGGCGAGCTCGGGCGCAACCCGACCGACGTCGAACTGATGATGTTCGCCCAGGCCAACTCCGAGCACTGCCGTCACAAGATCTTCAATGCTGACTGGGTGATTGACGGCGAGGCGCAGAGCCACTCGCTGTTCAAGATGATCAAGAACACCTTCGAGCAGTCCAGCGACAAGGTGCTCTCGGCCTACAGCGACAACGCCGCGATCATCGAGGGCAGCCGCGCCGGACGCTTCTTCCCCGCGCCCGAGACCCAGGTCTACGCCGCGACCCAGGAGCCGATCCACATTCTGATGAAGGTGGAGACCCACAATCACCCCACCGCGATCGCCCCGCACCCGGGCGCGGCCACCGGTGCCGGCGGCGAGATCCGCGACGAGGGCGCCACCGGCCGCGGCGGCAAGCCCAAGGCGGGGTTGACCGGCTTCACCGTCTCCAATCTGCGTATTCCCGAGTTCGTGCAGCCGTGGGAAGCCTTCGACTACGGCAAGCCCGAGCGTATCCAGTCGGCGCTCGACATCATGCTCGAAGGGCCGATCGGTGGCGCGGCGTTCAACAACGAGTTCGGCCGGCCCAACCTCAATGGCTTCTTCCGTACCTTCGAGCTCGACGCCGTGGGTGCGGCGGGTATCGAACGCCGTGGCTACCACAAACCGGTGATGCTGGCCGGCGGCTACGGCAACGTACGTGACGCCCACGTGCTCAAGGGCGAGATCCCTGTCGGCGCCAAGCTGATCGTGATGGGCGGACCGGCGATGCTGATCGGCCTCGGCGGCGGCGCGGCGTCGTCGATGGCCTCGGGTTCCTCCAGCGAGGATCTCGATTTCGCCTCGGTGCAGCGCGACAATCCCGAGATCGAGCGTCGCGCCCAGGAGGTGATCGACCGCTGCTGGGCGCTGGATGATGCCAACCCCATCGCCTTCATCCACGACGTCGGCGCCGGCGGGCTCTCCAATGCGCTGCCGGAGCTGGTCAAGGATGGCGGCCGCGGCGGGCTGTTCGATCTGCGCGCGGTGCCCAACGCCGAGCCCGGCATGAGCCCGCTGGAGATCTGGTGCAACGAAGCCCAGGAGCGCTATGTGCTGGCGGTGACGCCGGAGCAGCTCGCGGTGTTCGATGCCATCTGCCAGCGTGAGCGCTGCCCTTACGCGGTGGTCGGCGAGGCCACCGAGGCGCACCATCTGAGCGTGCGCGACGGCCAGTTCGAGGCCGACCCGGTGGATCTGCCGATGAGCGTACTGTTCGGCAAGCCGCCCAAGATGCAGCGCAGCTTCGAGCGTCACACGCTCAACCTGCCCGGCCTGGGGCTCGACAATCTCGACCTGCGCGAAGCGCTGGACCGGGTGCTGCGGCTGCCCACGGTGGCCTCGAAGAGCTTTCTGATCACCATCGGCGACCGCTCGATCACCGGGCTAGTGGCGCGCGACCAGATGGTCGGGCCGTGGCAGGTGCCGGTGGCCGACTGCGCGGTCACCACCGCCAGCTTCGACACCCACGCCGGTGAGGCGATGGCCACCGGCGAGCGCCCGCCGGTGGCGCTGATCGACCCGGCGGCGAGCGCGCGTCTGGCGGTGGCCGAGACCATCACCAACCTGGCGGCGGCGCCGATCGCCGCGCTCTCCGATGTCAAGCTCTCGGCCAACTGGATGAGCGCCGCCGACCATGTCGGCGAGAACCAGGCGCTCTACGATGCCGTGCATGCCGTCGGTATGGAGCTGTGCCCGGCCCTGGGCATCGCCGTGCCGGTGGGCAAGGACTCGATGTCGATGCGCACCGCCTGGCAGGCCGATGACGAAGACAAGAGCGTCACCGCGCCGCTGACGCTGGATATCACCGGTTTCGCCCCGGTCACCGATGCGCTGGCAACGCTGACCCCGCAGCTGCGACTCGACCAGGACGAGAGCGATCTGATCCTGATCGATCTGGGCCGCGGCCAGAACCGCCTCGGCGGCTCGGCGCTGGCCCAGGTCTACGGTCAGGTCGGCAACGTCTGCCCGGATCTCGACGAGGCCGAGGATCTGGTGGCGTTCTTCAACGTCATCCAGGGCCTCAACGCCGACGGCAAGCTGCTGGCCTATCACGACCGCAGCGACGGCGGGCTGATCGTGACCCTGCTGGAGATGGCCTTCGCCGGCCACGGCGGGCTGGAGATCAAGCTCGACTGGCTCACCGACGACGCGGTGGGCGCGGTGGATGCGCTGTTCGCCGAGGAGCTGGGGGCGGTGATCCAGGTCAATCGCCGCGATACCGAGTTCGTGCTGGCGCAGTTCGCCGCCGCGGGTATCGACACCTGCGGCGTGATCGCGCGCCCGCGCTACGACGATCAGGTGCGTATCACACTGTTCGAAGAGCCGCTGCTCGAGACCACCCGGGCCATGGCCCAGCGTACCTGGGCGGAGACCAGCTACCGCCTGCAGGCGCTGCGCGACAACCCGGAGAGTGCCAAGAGCGAGTTCGACGGCCTGCTCAACCTGCGCGATCCGGGGCTCTCCGCCAACCCCACCTTCGACGTCGACGACGATGTCGCCGCGCCCTTCATCAACCAGGGCGTGCGCCCGCGGGTCGCCATCCTGCGCGAGCAGGGGGTCAATGGCCATGTCGAGATGGCGGCGGCCTTCGACCGCGCCGGCTTCGAGGCGGTCGACGTGCACATGAGCGACATTCTCGCCGGGCGCGTTACCCTCGACGAGATGAAGGGGCTGGTCGGCTGTGGCGGCTTCTCATACGGCGACGTGCTCGGCGCCGGCGGCGGCTGGGCCAAGTCGGCGCTCTACAACCCGCGGGCGCGTGACCAGTTCGCCGCCTTCTTCGCCCGCGAGGACACCTTCGGGCTCGGCGTGTGCAACGGCTGCCAGATGTTCTCGCAGCTCAAGGAGCTGATCCCCGGGGCCGAGCGCTGGCCGCGCTTCGTGCGCAATCACTCCGAGCAGTTCGAGGCGCGGGTGTCGATGGTCAAGGTCGAGCAGACCCCCTCGATCCTGTTCGCCGGCATGGCCGGGTCGACCCTGCCGGTGGCGGTGGCCCACGGTGAAGGCCGGGCGCTGTTCGCCGACAGCAGCCATCTGCGCGGCATGCAGGGCAGCGGTCAGATCGCGCTGCGCTACGTCGATAACGACGGCCAGGTGACCACCCGCTACCCGGCCAACCCCAACGGCTCGCCCTCCGGGGTGACCGGGCTGACCACGCCGGACGGACGCGTCACCATCATGATGCCCCACCCGGAGCGGGTCGCCCGCGCGGTCACCAACTCCTGGCGGCCCGCCGAATGGACCCAGGACGGCGCCTGGATGCGGCTGTTCCGCAATGCGCGGGTATGGGTGGGCTAATCCACGCGCCCGCGTCGCGGTCGACGCGAAAAAGCCGGCTGGCCCTCAGGGCAAGCCGGCTTTTTTGTGCGCTTCATTCGGCGACCGGAGCCCGCCAGTGCGAGAGCGGTACGATTAGAGCGGCACGATGGTGGTGAAACGCCCATGGCCATCGAAATACAGTCGAAAGTGGCCGTGCACGCCGTCGTGGCTCACCAGGCGGTGTAGGGCGCGGGCGGGAAAGCGCACCCGCCGCCCGTCGAGGGTGTAGGTCTGGATGCTCTCCACCGCGCCGGCGTAGTAGCTTCGGCACTGGTCGAGGCTGAGAGAGAGCGTGATGTCGACGCTGGGCATTGGGTTTCCGGGGATCTGACGAGCGGCCGGGCACTGTCTGAAAAGTACTGCGCTCGCCCATGCGGCGTTAAAAATCGGCTCAAAATGCTCATTTACATTTCGTAAACTCCGCGTTTTCGCCGATTTTTGTCTTGCCTGGACTTCGCTCGTCGACTTTGCAGACAACACCTGGGCGCAGCGTGCCTCAAGCGCGGCCGCCGGGCAATGCCGTGCCGGCGGCTGGTGGTTCAGCCAGGCTGGCGATGCTCGCGCTTGATCTGCTGGCGCAACCGGGGCAGCTGGCGTGCCACCGGCGGCAGGCGCAGCAGCATCAGGCCGGCGCCGATCGCGGCGTACAGGCTCCATTCGCCAAGATCGGCACGCACCACCCAGAAGAAGTGCAGCAGGCCCAGCGCCAGCACCAGATAGACGACCTTGTGCAGTGTCTTCCAGCGCTTGCCGAGCTTGCGCATCGAGGCCCGGTTGGAGGTCACCCCCATCGCCACCAGGCCGAGCAGCGCCAGCATACCGACGATGATATAGGGGCGGCGGACGATCTCGCTGCCCAGCCGGCTGAGGTCGAGGCCGAGAATGAACAGCGCATAGCAGAGCAGGTGAGCCACCGCGTAGGCCAGGGTCCACAGCCCCAGCTGGCGCCGGATCAGGGTAAAGCCCTTCCAGCGGGTGAGCTTGCCGAGCGGGGTCAGGCTCAGGGTGGCGAACAGCATCCACAGCGTGCCCTGGCCGATATTGAGCAGCAGGTAGCGCCCGGGCTCGGGGCCGGCGGCATTGAGCGCGACCTGATAGCTCCAGTAGAGCAGCGGCGCCAGGGCCAGGCAGAAGACTGCGACGCGCCACAGCGTCAGCGTAGAGCGCGATGAGGCCATCAGAACTGCTTCCTCAGGTCCATGCCGCGATACAGACTCGCCACCTGGTCGGCGTAGCCGTTGAACATCCGAGTATCGATGATGTTGGGGTTGAACAGGCTATTGGGCAGGCGCCGTTCGGTGGCCTGGCTCCAGCGCGGGTGGTCGACCTGGGGATTGACGTTGGCATAGAAGCCGTACTCGTCGGGGGCGATCGCCTGCCACGAGTTGACCGGCTGCTCGCTCACCAGCGAGATGCGCACGATCGACTTGATGCTCTTGAAGCCGTACTTCCAGGGCACCACCAGACGCAGCGGGGCGCCGTTCTGGTTGGGCAGCTCGCGCCCGTACATGCCCACCCCGAGCAGCGTCAGCGGATGCATCGCCTCGTCCAGACGCAGCCCCTCGGTATAGGGCCAGTCGATCAGCGCGAAGGCGGAGTCCTGCCCCGGCATCTCCTGGGGCCGCACCAGAGTCTCGAAGCGCACGTACTTGGCCTTGGCGGTGGGCTTGGCACGGGCGATCACGTCGCCCAGTGGAATCCCCAGCCACGGGATCACCATCGACCACGCCTCGACGCAGCGCAGGCGATAGATGCGCTCTTCGAGCCGCGACGGGGTGATCAGGTCCTCCAGCGCCACGCGCCCGCCGTTGTCGACCTCGCCGTCGATCACCACGCTCCACGGCTGGGTGGTGAGCGAGCCGGCGCGCTTCGACGGGTCGCCCTTGCCGGTGCCGAACTCGTAGAAGTTGTTGTAGGTCGAGGCGTCTTGGTAGGGCGTGAGCTTGTCCAGCTTGGGGTCCTGGGGCACCACTGCATCCCATTTGGCGCGCTCGATCTCGCCAGCGAGCCAGGCGGGCGGGTCACCGGCGGGCACGTCGGCGTAGTCCGCGGG
>JNVT01000104.1 GCA_000737985.1 Gammaproteobacteria bacterium MFB021
ATGTGCACCGGCCCCGGCCGCGCGGTGTGCAGCAGCGTCCAGGCCCGCGCCAGCACCCGCGGCAGGTTGGCCGGGTCGAGCAGGGTATGGCTGAACAGGCTGACCCCGCTCAGGGTCTGCTGCTGCGACGGCAGCTCGTGCAGCCGGCCTTCGCCCATGCCCAGCTCGGCGCGCCGGTTGACGCTGGAGATCACCAGCATGGGCACGCTGTCGGCGAGTGCTTGACCCATCGCCGTGGCGATATTGGTCATGCCCGGGCCGGTGATGATGAAGCAGGCCGCCGGGCGCCCGCTGGCGCGGGCGTAGCCGTCGGCCATGAAGCCCGCACCCTGCTCGTGGCGCGGGGTGACATGGCGCAGCCGGCTGCCCTCGAGCCCGCGATAGAGCTCGATGGTGTGGACACCCGGAATGCCGAAGACGGTATCGATGCCGAGCGCTTCCAGCGCCCGCACCAGCCAGCGTGCCACGCTCATGCGTGCGGCTCCGGCTGTGCCTGGGTGGCCACGGGGCGGCTGTGATCCGGACGCAGCAGGCTGACCACGACGAAGCTCACCAGGCTCGCCACCAGGCCGGCGTAGATCGGCGAGTTGGCCAGCAGGCCATCCTTGAGCATGAACGCCACCACCCCCAGCGAGCCGGCGGCCATCGCCGCGATGGCGCCGCCGTTGGAGGCTCGGCGCCAGTAGAGCGCGCCCAGAATCGGCACCAGCATGCCGCCGACCAGCAGGTTGTAGGCGATGGTCAGCGCGCCGATCACGTCATCCACCAGTAGCGCGATGGCGATGGTGACCAGCCCCATCAGCAGCGTCCACAGGCGGTAGCTCGAGACCCGCTCGCTCTGCCGGCCGCCGCGCAGCGCCGGCAGCAGATCGCGGGTCATCAGGGTCGAGGCGGCGAGCATGCCGGCGCTGGCGGTGGACATCATCGCGGCCATGGCGGCGGCGATGATCAACCCGCGCAGGCCGTCCGGCAGCGCCAGCTGGGCGACCGCGGCGAAGGCGTTGTTGGCATCGGCGAGATCGGGCAGCAGCACGCTGGCGGCCACCCCCACCAGCGCGCCGATGGCGCCATAGATCAGGCAGTAGATCCCCGCGGCGGTGCCGGCGAAACGGGCCACCCGGGTCGAGCGTGCGGTGAACACCCGCTGCCAGATGTCCTGGCCGATCAGGATGCCCAGGAAGTAGATGACGAAGTAGGTGACGATGGTCGACCAGCCGATCCCGGTGAGCGAGAAGTGCCCCGGCGCGGCGCTGGCGACCAGCGTGTCCCAGCCGCCGGCATAGTGCACCGTCAGCGGCAGCATCAGGCCGAGCATGCCCACGGTCATGATCACGAACTGGACGATGTCGGTGAGTGTCAGCGACCACATGCCGCCGAGGGTGGAGTAGACCACCACGATGGTGCCGCCGATCACCACCCCGACCCAGGAGGGCAGCGCGAACAGCACCGTCACCAGGGTGCCGATGGCGATGGTCGAGGTGACCGCGATCATCAGATCGTAGGCGAGCATCACCGCTGAGCTGACGGTCTTGGCCGCCGGGGTGTAGCGGCGCTCCAGCAGCTGGGTGATGGTGTAGAGCTTGAGCTTGGCCAGCGGCTTGGCCAGAACCAGGCTGAGCACGATCAGCCCCAGGCCCAGGGCGCCGCACAGCCACAGCCCGGAGAGACCGTAGACGTAGCCCAGCTTGACCGTGCCCACGGTGGAGGCGCCGCCGAGCACCACCGCGGAGAGCGTGCCCAGATAGAGCCCCGGGCCCAGGCGCCGGCCAGCCACCAGATAGTCGTCGCTGCTGCGGGCGCGTTTCATGCCCCAGCAGCCGAGGAGCAGCATGCCCGCCGCGTAGAGCGCGACGACGAGAAGATCCAGCATCATGAGGTGTCATCCTGCCGCCGTGCCGGCGGCGATTGTTGTTGTGAATCCAGATGTGAACGGCCGGCGCGCGGCGTCAGCGGCGCTTCACGCCGGGCAGCACACAGAGCATCTCGAACAGCAGATTGGCCGCGACCACCGCGGTCTGGCCGTGGGCATCGTAGGGCGGCGAGACCTCGACCAGGTCGCAGCCGACCAGATCCAGGCCGTGGCAGCCGCGGATGATCTCCAGCGCCTGGGGAATGGTCAGTCCGCCGATCTCGACCGTACCGGTGCCTGGGGCGTAGGCGGGGTCGAGGCTGTCGATGTCGAAGCTCAGATAGACCGGCCCGCCGCCGACCTTCTCGCGAATCTCCGCCATCAGCGGCGTCAGGCTCTGGTGCCAGCACGCCTCCGCCGGCACCACCCTGAAGCCCTGCTCGCGGCCCCAGTCGAACTCGTCGGCGGCATAGCCGGTGCCGCG
This sequence comes from Gammaproteobacteria bacterium MFB021, assembly GCA_000737985.1. Lineage (GTDB taxonomy): Bacteria > Pseudomonadota > Gammaproteobacteria > Pseudomonadales > Halomonadaceae > Salinicola. Next base: position 2,334 of record JNVT01000104.1, read on the forward strand.
CAGGCCGATCTGGGCGACCCGATTCGTATCCAGGAGGCCCTCTTCCACGGCGCGGCGGAAGGGGGTGCCGTGGGCGATCTGCTCACCGAACATCTGGTCGTTGATGTCGGCATGGGCATCGACATGGATCAGCCCCACCGGCCCGTGCTTGGCGGCCATGGCGCGCAGGATCGGCAGGGCGATGGTGTGATCGCCGCCCAGGGTCAGCGGGATGACGTCGTGGCCGAGCATCTCGTGGTAGAAGCGCTCGATGATGCCGACGCTCTTCTTGAGATCGAAGGTATTGATCGGGACGTCGCCGATATCCGCTACCTGCAGGCTCTCGAAGGGCGCGGCGCGGGTCGCCATGTTGAACGGCCGCAGCATGCGCGACTCGTCACGGATCTGGCGCGGTCCGAAGCGAGTGCCGGGGCGGTTGGAGGTGCCGATATCCAGCGGGATACCGACGAAGCAGGCATCGAGCCCGGCGGCGCTGTGCTGGGTCGGCAGGCGCATCATGGTCGCCGGGCCGCCGAAGCGGGGCATCTCGTTACCGCCCAGCGGCTGGTTGAGCGGGGTGCGATCCTCGGGCTGGTGGGACATACCGTCTCCTGGATTGTGATTGTCTAAGGGTCACTGATCACCACGCATAAAGCGTGCCAACCGTAACTGATTGATTTTGGGTGATCGCTAGCGAGGCATGATGCGTTTTTGTATCGATGGCTTGCGGCATTTGATCCAAATAAGTATCAATGATGCAAAATCGAATCGGAGACGACGATGACTGAGGCCCAAGCGGACCTCGCCACCCTGAAGGCGATGGTCGAGACCGCCCAGGACCATCTGTTCGTGGTCGATGCCGAGGGACGCATCCTCGATGTCAGCCCCGGCGCCGCGACGGTCTACGGCATGCCACGGGAGGCGCTGTGCGCGACCACCGTGCAGGCGCTGCAGGCCAGCGGCGTGCTCTCGCCCTCGGTGTCGCTGGAAGTGATCCGCAGCGGCCAGCCGGCGCAGCTGATGCAGCGTACCGGCACCGGCCGCCAGGTGATCGCCGAGGCGCATCCGGTGTATGTCGGCGGGCGCCTGGTGCGGGTGATCAGCCGTTCGCGGGATCTCACCGATCTGCGCCTGCTGCAGGACGAGTACGCGCTGCTGCAGCAGCGCTTCACCGAGCATCTCAAGCGCCATCACGAGGCGCCGGGTGAGACCCCGGCCGAGGCCGGCGAGCTGGTGGTCAAGAGCCGCGTGATGCGTGAGATCACCCAACTGCTCAAGCGCAGCGCGCCGACCGATGCGACGGTGCTGATGCTGGGCGAGTCGGGGGTGGGCAAGACCGCCTTCGCGCGCCAGCTGCACCGCTGGAGCCGCCGCCGCGATGGCGCCTTCGTCGACGTCAACTGCGCGGCGATCCCCGAGTCGCTGTTCGAGTCGGAGATGTTCGGCTACCAGCCCGGCGCCTTCAGCGGGGCGGCGCGGCAGGGTAAGGCGGGGCTTCTGGAGCAGGCGCACAACGGCACCCTGTTCCTCGACGAGATCGGCGAGCTGCCGCTGACCATGCAGTCCAAGCTGCTCAAGGTGATCCAGGATGGCTCGCTCACCCGGCTCGGCGATACCCGCTCGCGGCGGGTCGACTTCCGCCTGGTGGTGGCGACCAATCGCGACCTGGCGCGGCAGGTGGAGGAGGGCGCCTTCCGGCTCGATCTCTACTATCGGCTCAACGTCATCCCGGTGACGCTGCCGCCGCTGCGCGAGCGCCGCGAAGAGATTCGCGGTCTGGCGGAGCGCCAACTGGAGCGGCTCAACCGCCGCTACGGCGATGACAAGATGCTCCACCCGCGGGCCTGGGCCGAGCTGATGAGCGCCGAGTGGCCGGGCAACGTACGCGAGCTGGAGAACTGGCTGGAGCGCGCCTGGCTGGCGGCGGAGAGCAGTGTGATCGGCGGCCCGGCGGGTAGCGAGCCGGGCACCGCCGGGGCGCCGCCGTCGCGGCATCCGACGGACCCGACGAACGGCGGGCTACTGGCCGAGGGCGAGGGGTTGAAGGCGGCGCTGGCGGCCCACGAGCGGCGTATTCTGGCCCAGCTCGCCGAGACCCACGGCTCCACCTATGCGCTGGCCGAGCGCCTGGGTATCAGCCAGCCCAGCGTGGTGCGCAAGCTGAAGCGCTACGCCATCGCCTTGGGGCGCGATCAGTCCGGTCGCTGACCGGTATAGCGGGCGATCAGCCGCGGATTGCCGTAGCCCCAGCGCTCCGCTTCGCTGGGGGCGTCCGGGGCCTCGTCGTCGTGCAGCCATTCGCGCCAGCTGGCGACCAGCAGGGCCATCAGCACCGGCCCCACGAACAGCCCCACCAGTCCCATGGTCTTCACCCCGCCGACCAGCCCGAAGAAGGTGGGCAGGAAGGGCAGCTTGATCGGCCCGCCGACCAGCCGCGGGCGCAGCGTCTTGTCGACGATGAATAGCTCGATCGCCCCCCACAGGAACAGCCCGATGCCGTTGGGTAGATGCCCGGTGGCGATCAGATAGAGCGACACCAGGGTGAAGGTGAGCGGGGCGCCGCCGGGGACCAGCGCCATGAAGGCGGTGATCACGCCGAGCACCACCGGCGACTGCACCCCGGCGATCCAGTAGGCGGTGCCCAGCACCAACCCCTCGCCGAGGGCGATCAGGCCCATGCCGACCACGGTGGAGCTGATGGTCGCCGGTACCACCCGCGAGAAGCGCTGCCAGCGCGCCGGCAGGATGCGCTCGCCGACGATATCCAGCTGGCGCGCCATGCCCACCCCGTCGCGGTAGAGAAAGAACAGCGTGATCAGCATGAACAGCAGGGTGAGGGCGAGATGCACCGCATTGCTGCCGAGCGCCAGCACCCAGCGTGAGATGTTGCCGATGTGCTCACCACCCACCAGTTGGAGATAGGATTCCAGCGCGTGGGGCTCGGCCAGGTAGGTCTGCCACTGCTCGCGCACCCAGCTACCGACCCCGGGTAACTGGGCGGCCCAGGACGGCACCGGAATGCCGTGCTGGTTGGCGGCCAGTAGCCAGCCGATCCAGCCCTTGAGCTCCTGGAAGGCGTAGGTGCAGGCCATCACGATGGGGATCACCAGACACAGGATGATCAGCACCAGCGCGATGCTCGCGGCCAGGGTGCGGCGCTGGCCGCAGTGCGCCAGCAGCCAGCGGTAGAGCGGCCAGCTGGCGACACAGATGATCAGCGCGGCGAGCACCGGAATCAGGAAGTCGATGAAGAAGTAGACGCCGGCGATCATCACCAGCACCAGCAGCCAGCGGGCGACGCTGGAATCGGCAAAGATAGGAGCCATGGATCTCCCTGATGGCAAGCGTGGAGGGCGACTCATCATACCCCAGCTCGGCGCGCTGGCGTCGAGTCTCGCGCGCCCTGGCGCGGTCTCAGGAGCGTCGCAGTGAAATGAGGCCGCCGGGGGCGGGGAGGCGACCACGAAAAAGGCCTCTCCGAGGAGAGGCCTTGGGTCCAGCAGCGGTCACGGCGCGGCTCAGGGCAGCTCTTCTTCGCCCTCGACGTTCTCCTTCTTCGCCGGGATCAGATCCTGGCGCTCGAGCTTGAACACCAGCAGCAGTGCTGCGGCGACATAGACCGAGGAGAAGGTACCGGCGACGATCCCCAGGATCAGCGAGATCGAGAAGTTGTGGATCATGTCACCGCCGAGGAAGAACAGCGCGAACAGCACCAGCAAGGTGGTTCCCGAGGTCGCCAGGGTACGGGACAGGGTCTGGTTGATCGCTTCGTTGAAGATCTGCGCCATGTCGTCGCTGCGCGAGAGGCGGATGTTCTCGCGGATACGGTCGTAGACGATGATGGTGTCGTTCAGCGAGTAGCCGATGACCGCCATGATCCCGGCCAGCACGGTGAGGTCGAACTCCCACTGGAACAGCGCGAACAGCCCCAGCACGATCACCACGTCGTGGGCCAGCGAGATCAGCGCGCACAGGGCGAACTTGTACTGGAAGCGGAAGGCGACGTAGACCGCGACGCCGGCCATGGCCACCAGCATGCCCAGACCGCTCTGGTCACGCAGCTGGTCGCCGACCTGGGCGCCGACGAACTCGGCCCGGACCAGCTCGATCGAAGCGCCGTTGGCGTCGAGCGCGGCGACCACCTGATTGCCGACATCGTTGTTGAAGGTCTGCTGCAGGCGCACCAGCACTTCGTTGGCGGCGCCGAAGGTCTGCACCTGGAAGTTCTCGAAGCCGTGGCTGGCTAGCAGGGCGCGCACGTCGTCGAGCGACGGCGCGGCGGCGTAGTGCAGCTCGACCACGGTGCCGCCGGTGAAATCCAGACCCAGGTTGAGGTTGAGCAGCACGAGCGCACCGACCGAGACGATCGTGAGGACGATCGAGACGATGAAGGCGATGCGGCGTTTGCCCATGAAATCGAATTGGCGCATGGCTCGCGTCTCCTAGATCCAGAGTTTCTTCAACGGCTTGCCGCCGATGGAGAGGTTGACGAGGGCACGCGACACCATGATGCCGGTGAACATCGAGGTCAGGATGCCGATCGACAGCGTCACCGCGAAGCCCTTGACCGGTCCGGTGCCGATGGAGAACAGCACCACCGCCACCAGCAGCGTGGTCAGGTTGGCGTCGACGATCGAGGTGAAGGCGCGCCCGTAGCCGGCGTGAATCGCCTGCTGTGCCGGCGTCTTGCGCCTGAGCTCCTCGCGTATGCGCTCGTAGATCAGCACGTTGGCATCCACCGCCATCCCCAGGGTGAGCACGATACCGGCAATGCCGGGCAGCGTGAGGGTGGCGCCCAGCAGCGACATGATCGCGATCAGCAGGGTGAGGTTGACCGCCAGGGCGGCGTTGGCGATGACGCCGAACGCCTTGTAGCGGATCAGCATGAACGCCACCACCAGCAGCCCGCCGACGATCACCGAGAAGATCCCGCGCTCGATGTTCTGCGCGCCCAGGCTTGGCCCGATGGTGCTCTCCTGCACGAAGTAGATCGGCGCGGCGAGCGAGCCGGAACGCAGCAGCAGGGCCAGCTCACGCGCTTCGGTCGGGGAGTCCAGACCGGTGATGCGGAAGCGGTTGCTCAGCGCGCTCTGGATGGTCGCCAGGCTGATGATGCTGCGCTCGGTGGAAGGAATGTGCTCCACCACCTGCTTGCCATCCTTCATCACCGTGCGCGTGTCGGTCTTGTGCTCGATATAGAGCACCGCCATGCTGCGGCCGATGTTGGTGCGGGTGGCCTGGTTCATCAGCGAACCGCCGGTGCCGTCCAGGTTGATGTTGACCTGGGGGCGGCCGTTCTGGTCGAAGCCCTGGCTGGCGCTGGAGACGCGGTCACCGGTGATGATCACGTCACGCGACAGGGTCGCGGTGCGCTGCGGGTTGTTGCGGAACGGGAAGGTCTCGGTCTCGGAAGCCGGCGCATCCGGGCGCGCCTCGAGGCGGAACTCCAGGTTGGCGGTGGCGCCGACGATACGCTTGGCCTCGGCGGTGTCCTGCACCCCCGGCAGCTCGACCACGATACGGTTGGGCCCCTGGCGCTGGACCAACGGCTCGGAAACCCCCAGCTCGTTGACGCGGTTGCGGATCGTGGTCAGGTTCTGTTCGACGGCGTAGTCCTGAATGTCCTTGATCGACTGCTCGGTGAGCGACATGTCGAGGAAGGCGCGGCGGCCCTCTTCGCGGCTCTGCAGCTGGAACTCGCGGAAACTCTGCCGGATCTGATCGCGGGCGGCGTTGCGATCCTCGACGTTGGCGAATTCGAGATGCAGGGCGTTGCCGTCGATCTCGGTACCGCGGTAGCGGATGTGCTGGTCGCGCAGGTCGGCGCGGATGGCGCTGGCGGTGGCTTCCAGACGCTGCTTGACCGCGGCCTGCATATCGACTTCGAGCAGGAAGTGCACGCCGCCGCGCAGATCGAGGCCGAGTTTCATCGGGGTCGCGCCCAGGCTGGTCAGCCACTCGGGGGTGGAGTCGGCCAGGTTGAGCGCCACGGTGTAGTTGTCGTCGAGCGCCTTGTCGATCGCGTCGCGCGCGGGTAACTGCTGTTCGGCGTTGTCGAGACGAATGAGGGCGGTCGAGTTGCCGGTCATGCTGGCCGACTTGACCTCAATGCCGTCGTCGGCGAGAACTTGGGTCACACGCTCGAGCTGCTGGCTGTCCAGGGTGCCATTGGTCGTGCTGATCTGAACGGCGGGGTCCTGCGGATAAAGATTGGGTAACGCGTAGATGACACCGACGACGAAGACGATGAGTATCAGCAGATACTTCCACAGGGGGTAACGATTGAGCATGGAAGCCCTGTCCTTTCATTCAATGACGATCGGGGGGATCGTCGTGCGAAGACTGTCGCGGAAATGAGGCGGGCCACCGGCGACGATGCCGGTGGCCCGAAGGATTACAGCGACTTCAGGGTACCCTTGGGCAGCACGGAGGCCACGGCGTTCTTCTGCACGTTGACCACGGTGCCTTCGGCGATTTCCATGCTGATGAAGTCGTCGGTCACCTCGGTGATGCGGCCCATCAGCCCGCCGCCGATGACGATTTCGTCACCTTTGGAGAGGTTGGAGATCAACTGCTTGTGCTGCTTGGCACGCTTGGACTGCGGGCGCCACAGCAGGAAATAGAAGATCAGCACGAAGCCGACCAGCATGATGATCTGGGCAATGCCACCACCGCCAGGTGCGGCTGCATCCTGGGCGTGGGCCGCAGGGATGAAAAAGTCCAGCATGGATGGTTCTCCGAAGTTGCGCGATGGAAGTCGCGAGAGTTGCGATGTGAACGGGTGATACGTTACGAGACTTATCCGGCCCGCCGGCGTCGCCACCGGCCAGCGCGTCTCTTGTCAGTCGACCCCGGGCGGTACGGGAAGCCCCCGCCGCCGATAGAATTGTGCTACGAAGTCGGCCAATGTACCCGCTTCGATAGCCCCGCGCAAACCGGCCATCAGGCGCTGGTAGTAGCGCAGATTGTGGATGGTGTTGAGCATCGAGCCGAGCATTTCGCCGCACCGATCGAGGTGGTGCAGATAGCCGCGCGAGAAGTGCTGGCAGGTGTAGCAGTCGCAGTCCGATTCCAGCGGCCGGGTGTCGTGGCGGTGGGTGGCGTTACGAATCTTCACCGTACCTTCGGCGGTGAACAGATGGCCGTTGCGCGCGTTGCGGGTCGGCATCACGCAGTCGAACATATCGACCCCGCGGCGCACGCCCTCGACCAGATCCTCCGGCTTGCCCACGCCCATCAGGTAGCGCGGCTGTTCCTCCGGCATCCACTGGGGCAGATAGTCGAGCACGCCGATCATCTCCTCCTTGGGCTCGCCCACCGAGAGACCGCCGATCGCCAGGCCATCGAAGCCGATCTCGAGCAGCCCTTCCAGCGAGCGCTTGCGCAGCTCCGGGTACATGCCACCCTGGACGATGCCGAACAGCGCCGAGGGCGAGTCGCCGTGGGCCTCGCGGGAGCGCTTGGCCCAGCGCAGCGAGAGCTCCATCGACTTCTGCGCTTCCTGCTCGGTGGCCGGGTAGGGAGTACATTCGTCGAAGATCATCACGATGTCCGAGCCCAGCGAGCGCTGGACCGCCATCGACTCCTCCGGCCCCATGAACACCTTGGCGCCATCCACCGGCGAGCGGAAGTGCACGCCCTGCTCGGTGATCTTGCGCATGGCGCCCAGCGAGAAGACCTGAAAGCCGCCGGAGTCGGTGAGGATCGGCCCCTGCCACTGGGAGAAGTCGTGCAGGTCGCCGTGGGCCTCGATCACCTCGGTACCCGGGCGCAGCCACAGATGAAAGGTATTGCCGAGGATGATCTCGGCGCCGATCGCCTCGACGTCACGCGGGGTCATCCCCTTGACCGTTCCGTAGGTCCCCACCGGCATGAAGGCGGGGGTCTCCACCGTGCCGCGGGGGAAGGTCAGGCGGCCACGCCGGGCGCGGCCATCCTGACCCAGGCGTTCGAACTTCATGAAGCACTCTTGTCGCATAGGATTCTCTGTCTCTCGGCGCGTCGGCAATCGCACGCCACGCTCGGGCCCCTCGGGGCCGCTGGATGTCTTTCTTTCTATCTCTCTACGCTCGGCGACCTGGCCATCTCGCTAGCGCTCGGTGAGCGAGCGGCTTTCTATTGCTCAGGTCGCCGGCACTTTCGCGATGCGTGCCCTGGCGATCACGCGTCTCGGCGCGTGAGGAACATGGCATCGCCGTAGCTGAAGAAGCGGTACTCCTCTTCCACCGCGGCGGCATAGGCGCGCATCACGCTTTCATAGCCGGCAAAGGCGGAGACCAGCATCAATAGCGTCGACTCCGGCAGGTGGAAGTTGGTGACCAGAGCATCCACGCAGCGCCAGCGATAGCCGGGATAGATGAAGATGTCGGTCTCGCCGCGGTAGGGCGCCAGGCGCCCATCTTCCTGGCTGGCACTCTCCAGGCAGCGCACGCTGGTGGTGCCGATGGCGACGACCCGCTTGCCCGCCTCCCTCGCGCGATTGACGCTGGCGCAGACCTGCTCGTCGACCTCCAGCCACTCGCTGTGCATATGGTGCTCGCGGATGTCGTCGACGCGCACCGGCTGAAAGGTGCCGGCGCCCACGTGCAGGGTGACGAAGGCGATCTCGACCCCCTTGGCCCGCAGCGCCGCCATCATCGCCTCGTCGAAGTGCAGGCCGGCGGTGGGCGCGGCGACCGCGCCTTCGCGGCGGGCGTAGACGGTCTGGTAGCGCTCGCGGTCGGCGAGTTCGTCCTCGCGGGTGATATAGGGTGGCAGCGGCATATGCCCGTGCTGTTCGAGCAGCGCGATCAGCGGCGTCTCACCGAGGAAGCGCAGCTCGAACAGGGCGTCCTGCCGGCCTTCCACCACGGCGTGAATGCCGCCCTCGAAGATCAGCTCGGTGCCAGGCTTGGGCGACTTGCTGGCGCGCAGATGAGCCAGGCCGCGATGGGCATCCAGCGGGCGCTCCAGCAGCATCTCCACCTTGCCGCCGCTCGCCTTCTGGCCGAACAGGCGCGCCGGGATCACCCGCGTGTCGTTGAACACCACCACGTCGCCGGGTTCGAGATGCCCGAGCAGATCGGGGAAGCGTTCATGCGCCAGCGCCCCGGAAGGGCCATCGACGCATAGCAGGCGGCAATCGGTGCGCTGCTCGGAAGGGTAGCGAGCGATCAACTCGTCGGGGAGATCGAAATGGAAGTCGGCGCGCTGCATGGCACTCATGAATCGGCGAAAAGGGATGACGTGACCGCAGCCTGGCGCGGCCACTCGAAGCGAGCCGCTGCCGCGGCATCGAAGGCCGCCGGGCGACCCAAGCGAGGGCGCCATGATAAAGCAGGCGGGGAGCGAAGTCAGCGCAGCGATTGACGCAAAGGCCGGGGTCCGTATAATGCCACTCCGCTGCCGGCGTGGCGGAATTGGTAGACGCAGCGGATTCAAAATCCGCCGCTGGAAACAGTGTGTCGGTTCGAGTCCGACCGCCGGCACCATGCAAATCAAGCACTTATAGCGTTTTTCCCTCCGCTTGATTCCTGCTTTTTTCTCGATGTGTCAACGCAGTGTCAACCGATTTTCGGGGCGTATTTGATCGCGTCCGCGAGATGGTCGGGGGACAGGTGTGCGTAGCGCATTGTCATCGTAATGGTCTGATGCCCCAGTATCTTTTGCAGCGTTAATACGTCGCCGCCATTCATCATGAAATGGCTGGCAAAGGTGTGGCGTAACACGTGCGTTCTCTGCCCCTTGGGGAGCTGAATTCCCGCCTCCTTGACTGTGTCCAAGAGTGGGTTCTGGCCCCTGGCGGTCAGGCACCAGTGGCGGTGCTGATCATCCGGGATGGCCATACTGAGGGCGGCGCTTTCCGACACTCTGCCAGCTCATTGCGCCATGTTCATTTCTGCACATTGGCCGCAAGCGTGTTCTCAAACCAGGCCCCGCGTCTGCCCGTCGGCGACAGTAGCGTCGCGTCTCCCGCTCCGATAGCTCATACCCCTGCAAGTCAGACCTTTCGTGCCTTCCGGCTCGCCTCACGAGCGTCATTAGACTAAAGCCTAGCAGCTTATATGACAGAAATATGACAGTTTGCGCGTCCGTTCGCTTTCGAAAGTGAACATCGTGCTCGCCTGCCTGTCGGCGAGTCGGCCGGTGGGGTATCGGCACTCATTCCGTGTTCACGAGGTAATCATGCTAGGCATCTTCAAGGCGGGTGGCGCGGCGGCGCGGCTGCCCGAGGCGCGTATCGATCCGGTCTATCGGCGGCTGCGCTGGCAGATCTTCGCCGGGATCTTCTTCGGCTACGCGGGCTACTATCTGGTGCGCAAGAACTTCACCCTGGCGATTCCGCATCTGGTGGAGCAGGGCTACTCGCGCGGGGATCTCGGCGTGGCGCTGGCCGGAGTCTCGGTGGCCTACGGTATCTCGAAGTTTCTGATGGGTGCGGTCTCCGACCGCTCCAACCCGCGTATCTTCCTGCCGACCGGGCTGCTGCTCTCGGCGCTGATCATGTTCCTGTTCGGCTTTACCGACTGGGCCACCTCCAGCGTGGCGATCATGTTCGTGCTGCTGTTCCTCAACGGTTGGGTGCAGGGCATGGGCTGGCCGCCCTGCGGCCGCACTATGGTGCACTGGTGGTCGCAGAAGGAGCGCGGGCGTATCGTCTCGACCTGGAACATCGCCCATAACGTCGGCGGTGGGCTGATCGGGCCGCTCTTCATTCTGGGCATGGCCTGGTACAACGACTGGCACTCGGCATTCTACGTGCCCGCCGCGGTGGCGGTGGGCGTGGCGGTGTTCGCCTTCCTGACCATGCGCGACACGCCCCAGACCTGCGGGCTGCCGCCGATCGAGGCGTACAAGAACGACTACCCGGAGGGCTACGACGACTCCCACGAGAAGGAGTTCTCCACCCGCGAGATATTCGTCGAGCACGTGCTCAAGAACCGGCTGCTGTGGTACATCGCGCTGGCCAACGTCTTCGTCTATCTACTGCGCTACGGCGTGCTCGACTGGGCGCCGACCTATCTGCAGGAGGTGAAGGGCTTCACCGTCGATAAATCCTCCTGGGCCTACTTCCTCTACGAGTGGGCGGGCATTCCCGGCACGCTGCTGTGCGGCTGGCTTTCCGATCGGTTGTTCAAGGGCAACCGCGCGGCGACCGGGATCACCTTCATGGTGCTGGTGACGCTGTTCACCGCGCTCTACTGGCTGACACCGCCGGGACACGCCATGCTCGACATGTTTAGCCTGATCGCCATCGGTTTTCTGATCTATGGCCCGGTGATGTTGATCGGTCTGCATGCGCTCGAGCTGGTGCCCAAGAAGGCGGCCGGCACCGCGGCGGGATTCACCGGCCTGTTCGGCTATCTGGGTGGCTCGGTCGCCGCCAGTGCGCTGGTGGGCTACACCGTGGATGCCTACGGCTGGGATGGCGGCTTTGCGCTGCTGATCGGCGCCTGCGTGCTGGCCATCGTGCTACTGGCGATGACGTCGCGCCATGCCGCGCGCTGATCGCCCTCTAAGTCTTTGACGATCGAGCCCTCGACTAGCGAGGCCTAGACCACCAGCGCCCCGATTGCCTCTCAGTCGGAGCGCTGGCTGCGCTATGCCCGGGGGGGCGATGGCGTGCCTCTCTATCTGGTCCAGCAGTCGCCGTACGACGAGATGATCGGTCTGGAAGGCGAGCAGGAGGCGCACAAGGCCCCTATGTCGCTTCATACCGGTACCTGAGGGCAAGAGGCGCCGGGGCACGCGATGATGGTCGGGTGCGTGCCTGACCATTCGAACGTTTTGCCGACGCAAAAAAGCCCGAGGCGTTGGCATCGGGCGGAAAGATCGCTCAGAGAAGCGACCATGAACGCGGTGGGGGCGGGCTGTTCTTGCCGCTCGCCATGGGATCGTGATGGCTGAATCATGCGCCAAGATGGCGCGTTTTGCACTATTTAGCGCATTCTAATGTTGAATGTTTTTTTCTTACCTCGCGATAGGGCAGGCATATCGACCCTGTGTCGTGTAAACCACCCGCCAATAATCGTGGTGCAAGACACAAAGCAGGATGGGTAGAGGCGCTGAAATGGAGTAATGAAAAGCCCGCGGCGCGCTGATCCCCATGATTGTGGAGGGCGGCCGCGGGCGGTATTGCGTTATGAACTGCTCCGAGTACGCTTGTCTGCGCACTTCCGTTCATGGTCGTCTGTGTCTGTCATGAATCGAACGCAGACCGGCCCACGTGTGCTGATCGGCGTGCGATTCACAACGGCAGTCTACGCCGGTTTTTCACGCTGCAGCACGGGAAAATTGTAACTAGCCGTTGATTGTTAAGTATAATTAGCCTCTCGTCCAAAAGATGTCCAGCTTTCCTGTTCGAAACCTGCGGTGTAGCCACCATTCCTAAACGAACCTCGACTGCTCGGTGCCATCCGCGGCACGGCTCGCCGCCCCCTCTCTTTAGCGGTTGGCTCAGGGGTTGCGGGGTCTCCCTTGCGGGCCGATCGGCGTCTCCAGCGCTAGCTTGATCGCCTTGTCGCGATCGTAGCCGCGGTCGACCAGTGTCTTGACTCGGCTTTTGAGGGTTCCCAGCGGCATGCCTGCTTCAGCGGCCAGGCTAGCCAAGCTCCCTGGTTGGCGCCGGCTGCGCTTGCGTTCAGGGAGGCTCGCCAGTTCGTGTTTCGTCAAGCGCACGACGTGTTCCTTGTCACAGCCATGAAAAAATCGCTAACTTTCGTTAGCAATCTCATCGTTCTATCGGCAGTGCCCGGGATTTCTTCATCGCCGCGCTCAGCCGGTCGAGCGCGGGTGTCTGTCGTATCTCAGGCGTTGGACGTGGCGGCCAGGCAATCGGCAAGGCCGGCGGCGTCCAGGGTTTGGCGGCAGGTGTCCCGAGCGGCCTCCGGCAGGGTGAACTCGCACAGCTCAGGATGCAGTGCCCAGAGCAGATCCTGTTCGATCATCGAGCGGGCGTTGTGAGGATGGAGCTTGAGCTTCTCCATTGCCACCAGCCTGGCGGCATCCAGCCCCTCCAGCGCACACCAGGGCGTGGCGCGAAGTTCGCGAATCGAGGCCGCGTAACAGGTGAGCAGGAAGAAGCCGAAGGCTTCGCGTAGGGCTTCCTGGTAAACCGGATCCCGTGTGTTCGTGTGCGCTTCCGAGCGGGAGAGACCATGCTTGGATAGGGCACCATGAAGCGCGGTTTGCCACAGTCCTGCGTAGTCGAAATCTGCACTCTCTTGCATGGGGGTAACGTCCTGTTGTCGATGAAGAGGGGCTTGGTTGTTTATCGGCAGAGCGCTTGTCGGCCTGATCCCCGGGGGCCATTTCGCTCGCCGATCTAACCGGTGTTATATAACTCGCTCTCCTAACATGCTGTCATGCCTGAAAAATTTCAAAAGGCAAGGAAGCATGGGTCAGCAGGAAGGCTGTCTATCTCAGCATTTCAAACATTATGGTAGCTTGTCCGAGAGCGAGCGCCGCCGGCTCGATGGATTAGAAGGTCCGGCGCTGGCAATGGCCAAGGGGCAGGTGTTCTGGCGCGAGGGCGATGCCGCACGCGAGTTCGCCACGTTGAGCCGGGGCTGGGCCTACTCTTTCCGTGATCTAGAGGATGGCACCCGCCATATCCTGGAAGTATTCATGCCGGGGGATGTGATCGGGCTGCGCGAGTTCCCCTTCAAGCAGCGGCTGTCGAGCGTAGCGATGCTCGAGGATGGTGAGATCCGTTTGACGCCGCACCGACGGCTGATCGAGATCTTCCGCGACTCTTCCCGGTTGACCTCCCTGTGCTTTGCGGTCGCCTCCTACCAGCAGGCGCTGTTGAGCGAGCGCCTGGTGCATTTGTCGCGGCGTAGCGCGCGCCAGCGGGTCGCCTACCTACTGTTCGAGCTCTATTCGCGCACCAAGCGTAACGACGACTCGACAGGCGAGTGCTTTCGCGTGCCGCTGTCACAGCAGCAGCTCGCCGATGCGCTGGGGCTCTCTCCGGTACATGTCAGCCGGACCCTGACCGCCTTTCGCCAGGAGGGGGTACTACGCCGCCTGCGCGGCTGGGTGCATCTGCTCGATGCCGCTGCGCTGGAGGCCGAGGGGAGCATCGTGGGCCATTTGCATGATGAGATCGAACGGGTGGAGTGAGCTCCCGTTTTTATCCGGATTTATTGCTTTCTCGCTGATTTGTCTGGCCAACAACGGCCAAAACCCCGCCGGAGCGGGGCTTCGAGGGGGAGCCCTGGAGAGGTCTGGCGACGTGATCAGACCGCGGCGCGGCGCGAGGCGCGGCTCAACGCACTGGTCATCTCGATCGCCATGGTCAGATCGGCCAGCTCACGCGCCGAGAACGCGGTGAGTGCCAGTTTGCGCATGGCCGGGTCTGCCGGACGGAAGCGGGTGAAGGATTCACACCAGGCCAGTGCGGCCTTTTCACGCTCGTCGAACTCGTCGGATTCGGACCAGGCGTCGAGCGCCGAGAGCTTGCTGGGGGCGATGCCCAGCGCCTCGGCCTGCTCCTGGCGGAAGTGGGTGCAGGTCAGGCAGCCGTTGATCTGAGACGCCCGCAGTTCGGCGAGGCAGCGGATCGACGGGTCCAACGAACAGGCATGCAGGGATCTGGCGGATCTGTCGATGTGTTTCACGTCGATCGTCTGCCACTTGTCAGCGCTCATCTCGGGTCTCCTGAAAGCGGGTGTGCCACGATTAAACGACTATCGTTCTCAATATTCCACAGCTTCGATTGGAAAGTTTAATCGTGGTTAATCATTGAAGCTATGGTTGTGTAGACCGCTTGTCTAAGTCAGTTGCCGCCATCGAGTGACGTTCAGCGACGACCCAGCAGCAGGCCGATGACTGCTCCTGCAGCGGCGGCGGCACCGATGGCGCGCCACGGATGGTTGCGCACGTAGCGGTCGCACTCATCGAGAGAGCGGCGGGTCGAGCGGCCTAAGCGGCGCTGGCGCCGACGAGCTTCGGCGGCCGCGCGGGCGTACTGCTCTTCGCTGCGTAGGCGGGCTTCTTCGATGGCGTCCGCGGTCTCATCGCGCAGGTCGCGTCCCAGCGCCCGGCTCTGCTCGCCAATATCGTGGATATCGCCGCGGATACGCTCGGCTTGCCCCTGCGAGTCATCACGCTTGAATAAACTCATGGTCCACCTCCCTGGTGTCTGGACCTGTGACAGCGTAGACGGGGAAAAGTGTCCTGGCGATAGCGCTTGGTGTTGCATAGCGCCTGGTGTTGCATAGCGCCTGGTGTTGCATAGCGCCTGGTATTGGATAGCGCTGGCTGAATGGCTCTTGGCAATGGCTCTTGGCAATAGTCCCTGGCAATAGACGGCGTACTGGGATGCGTGACGATGGAGAGCCTGTGATGCCGTCGCGCTAGCCCTGTGCCGCCGTGAAGGGTAACGTCGGCACTCTTCCAGGCTTGGCCAGCCGTCATGGTCATCGCGCCACCTGCCCGTCACGTCGAGTCGTACAAGGAGTATCAACGTGTCCCCGGAACTCTGGTTGTCGCTGTTGCTGATCTGCGCCCTGGGGGCGATGTCGCCGGGCCCGAGCCTGGCCATGGTGATGCGCCATACCGTCAGCGGCGGCCGCGCGCCCGGCGTGGTGGCGGCGCTTACCCATGCGCTGGGGGTGGGGCTCTATGCGGGGCTGACCGTGCTCGGCCTGGCTACGGTGATCGCGCATCAACCCTGGCTGTTCCGGCTGGTGACGCTGGGCGGCGCGCTCTATCTGGCCTGGCTTGGCGTGCAGGCGCTGCGTTCCGGCGGCAGCGAGGGGCTGCGCGTGGCGCGGGTCGCCAGTGGCCGCCGGCTTGCCATGCGCGATGGCCTGCTGGTGGCGCTGGGCAATCCCAAGCTGATCGTGTTCTTCGTCGCGCTGTTGAGCCAGTTCGTGAGTGCCGACATGAGCGCCGCCGGGCGCTGGCTGATCGTGGCCACGGCGACCCTGGTGGATGGCGGCTGGTATGTGCTGGTGGCGCTGCTGCTCTCCCACTCGCGGGTGCTGCCCTGGCTGCAGCGCCGTGCGGTGTGGATCAACCGCCTCACGGGGGTGGTGCTGCTGGGGTTGGCGGCGAGGGTCGCGCTGGGCTGAGCGGTGGCCGCCGCCACGCACCTCGGCGTTGGCCAGGGCGTTCACCCCAGCCGCGCCAGAATCTCGGCCACCGGGGCGCCGGTGGGCAGGACACCATACTGCGGGGTGGTCGCGGCCAGGCGCGTGGCACAGAAGGTCTCCGCCACGGCTATCGGCGCCTGGCGCAGCAGCAGTGCGGCCTGCAGCGCTTGGGCCATGCGCTGGGTCAGCCAGCGAGCCTGCGCCGCTTGCGTCTCTGCGGGGGCGGCGAGCAGGGTATCGAGCTCTTCCAGGGCGCTATCCAGCGCGGGATGCCCGCCGCGTGCCGGTGCCAGTTCCTGGCGCATTGCCGCGATGCTCTCCGGGTGGCGCGCGAGGATGCGCATCACATCGAGACAGATCACGTTGCCCGAACCTTCCCAGATCGAGTTGACCGGCGCCTCGCGGTAGAGGCGCGCCAGCGGTGACTCCTCCACGTAGCCGATTCCGCCCAGGCACTCCATCGCTTCCGCCATGAAGCCGGGGCCGCGCTTGTTGTGCCAGAACTTGGCCAGTGCCGGCAGCAGGCGTGCCAGCGCCGCCTCGTGGGCGTCGGTGGCGGCGCGATCCATGGCCCGGGCGCCGCGCATGGCCAGCCACAGGCTGGCCTCGGTCTCCAGTGCCAGGTCGGCGAGCACGCGCTGCATCAGCGGCTGCTCGACCAGGCGGGCGCCAAAGGCCGCGCGTCCGCTGGCATGCGTGTGGGCGGCTCGCAGCGCCTGGCGCATCATCCCGGCCGGTGCGGTGGCGGCATCCAGCCGGGTCTGCTGCACCATTTCCAGAATCGCGGCAACGCCGCGTCCCGGCTCGCCTACCAATTGCGCCCAGGCGCCGCGGTACTCGATCTCGGCGGAGGCATTGGCGCGGTTGCCGCACTTCTCCTTCAGCCGTTGGAGTTCGATGGCGTTACGTTCGCCATCCGGGGTGAAGCGCGGGGCGAGAAAACAGGAGAGGCCCGCGTCGGTCTGCGCCAGGGTGAGAAAGGCGTCCGACATCGGCGCACTGCAGAACCACTTGTGCCCGCTCAGCCGATACCAGGCGCCGCTGCCCGGGGCTTCGACCGGCTCGGCTCGGGTGGTGTTGCGGCGCACGTCGCTGCCGCCCTGTTTCTCGGTCATCGCCATGCCGAAGGTGTTGGTCGACTTGTGCCACGCCGGCAGCGCGCGGGGGTCATAGTGGCAACCGCGCAGGCGCTGCTGCCAGCTCGTGTCGGCTTCGAGATGGCGCAGTACCGGCATCGCCGCGTGGGTCATGGTGAGGGGGCAGCAGAAGCCGGGTTCGGCCTGGGTCAGCAGATAGAGCCCGGCGACGTGGGCCTGATGGCCGCCGTCATGCTCGCGCTCCCAGGCCACGGCGTGCCAGCCACCCTCGATCGCCAGAGTCATCAATGCATGGTAGGCGGGGGGGTAGTCGACCTCGTCGAGGCGTTGGCCGTAACGGTCGAAGGCGCGCAGCGTGGGCGGATAGCGGTTGGCCTGGTCGGCCCATTCGGCGATGTCGGGCTGGCCCAGGCGCTGGCCCAGGCGTGCCAGGCGCTCGCCCACCCAGGCCGGGGCCGCGTAGGCGACGGCATCGCGCAGGGCGGCATCGCTGGCCCAGAGATCGTCTGCGGCGGGCGCGCACGGCTGATTCTCGACCCGGTGGGTGGAAAGCTCGGTGCGCGGGGCGTAATCGGTCATGCGCGGTCTCCGAAGCCTGAGGTTCGATAGCGTTGACCCTAGAGCATAGCGCTGGGCGATGTGGGTGGGCGTGATATTCGACCAATGCGGCAGTGGGGGGTGGCGAAGGCACGAAGTGGGGGTTGGCGAAGGCACGACATGACGCAGTGAGACGAAGCCATGAGACGCAGCAGCAGGCGATGAGGGGGATGCAGGGTGCTAAGCTGGCGCGCATCTTTTGGCCGATGGAGCACGAGCTTCCCATGAGCGAGACCATCATCGCCGACGAGCAGGTGCAGCTTGTCGATCCGCGTAACCGCCCCTGTGGCAGCACCTCTCGGGTGACCCTGCGGCGCCTGGGGTGCTGGCACCGCGCCACCTACATCGTGGTGCGCAACCCGGCAGGTGAGCTCTGCGTGCAGACGCGCACGCTGATCAAGGAGACCCATCCGGGCTGGTACGATCTCGCCGCCGGTGGTGTGGTCGGGGCGGGGGAGGCGGCGCTGCCGGCGGCGCGGCGCGAGCTCGAGGAGGAGCTGGGGATTCGTCGGGTGCCGCTGACCCCACTGGGCGAGTTTCGTTTCGTCGACGGCTCCCTGCGCATCTACGGCAGTCTTTACGGCGTACGCTATGCCGGCCCGCTGCGCCTGCAGCCGGAGGAGGTGGCGGCGGTCAGCTGGCTGCAACCCTCGGCGGCGCTGGCACTCGAGCACGCCACACCGGATACCCGTGTAGCGCTGGAACTGGCATTGGATCAGGATGGCTGGTGAAGCGCTGCCCGGCGTGGCAACCTTGTCGCCTCGATGTTCAACGAGCCCGTCGCGCTTTGCGGCGACGGCGTTCCAGGTCAGGATGAGCGGCCCGCCATGTCGCTGTACACGCAAGACTGCCGCACCCATGCCGGCGAACCCTTCAATCTGCGCGCCCTGCGCGGCCAGGTGCTGCTGGTGGTCAACGTCGCCAGTCAGTGCGGTTTCACGCCCCAGTTGGAGGGGTTGGAGAAACTCTATCGCGAGTACCGCGACCAGGGCTTCACCATTCTCGCCTTTCCATGCAATCAGTTCGGCCGCCAGTCGCCGGAGTCGGCCAGCCAGTTCGGCGCTTTCTGCGAACAGCGCTACTCGGTGACCTTCCCGGTGATGGAGAAGGTCAAGGTCAACGGCCGCGACGCCCATCCGCTGTTCACGCAGCTCAGGCGGCAGGCGCCGGGGTTTCTCGGCAGCACGCCGATCAAGTGGAACTTCACCAAGTTTCTGGTCGGCCGTGATGGCCAGATCATCCGCCGCTTCGGCCCCCGCGCCTCGCCGCGCTCGCTGCGGCGGGATATCCAGAAAGCGCTGGATACGCCGTTCTCGGCGTGAGCCTCACGTGAGTTTCTCAGATGGGTGGGCGCTCAGGTCGGCGGGCGTTCGCCACGTTCTACCATCAACCGATACACCAGCTCGTCGAAGCGCGGGCGGCTCATCATGGTGGTGAGCCCGGAAAAGAGGGTGGCGGTGGCCTTGCGTGCGCCGCTCAGGCGGCGGTTATGGCGGACCAGACGCAAGAGCAGCAGGTTCTCGTCGAAGGCGCGCCACTCGCCTGCCATCGACACCTGATAGCGCACCATCACCGGCGACATCTCCAGCCGATAGACCCACTCCAGCTCTTTCAGCGTCAGGCCGCTGGCCTCGATCTCGCGCATCATGCGCGCAAAATCCGTCTCGCGGGGCTCGCGCTCCAGCCACAGCGCTGACAGCGCCAGCCACAGCGCGCCGCGGCGGGCGATCAATGTTTCGATTTCCTGTTCGTCGCTCATGCTGACTCTCTGGCCGCAGGGGCTCGGGGGGATATGGCGCGCCATCTTCGGACAGCGGGCAGGCCGACACAAGCCTGCGCGGCCTGCGCACAAGTTTTCTTCACCCTGTTAGAATGCGCTCAACATCGCTGTGGGGGGGAGCCTCCCGCAGCGTTCCGATTCGGTACTGAAAGACGAGGTTAGACGTGATCATCAAGCCCAAGGTCCGCGGTTTCATCTGCACCACGACTCACCCGCTCGGCTGCGAGCGCAACGTGCTCGAACAGATCGAGGCGACCCGCGCCAATCTCGATGGCGTCGAAGGCGGGCCGCGCAACGTGCTGGTCATCGGTGCCTCCAGCGGTTATGGGCTGGCGGCGCGCATCACCGCTGCCTTCGGCTACGGTGCCGACACCCTGGGCGTGTTCTTCGAAAAGCCCGGTAGCGAGAAGAAGCCGGGGACTGCGGGTTGGTACAACGCCGCCGCGTTCGACAAGTTCGCCAAGGCCGAAGGGCTCTACAGCAAGGCGATCAATGGCGACGCCTTCTCCCACGAAGTGCGCGAGAAGGCGATCGAGCTGATCCGTGAAGACATGGGCCAGATCGATCTGGTGATCTACTCCCTCGCTTCGCCGGTGCGCAAGATGCCGGACAGCGGCGAACTCAAGCGCTCGAGCCTCAAGCCGATCGGCGAGACCTACACCGCGACCGCCATCGACACCAACAAGGACACCATCATCGAGGCTTCAGTGGAGCCGGCCACCGAGCAGGAGGTCGCCGATACCATCGACGTCATGGGCGGCCAGGACTGGGAGCTGTGGATCGATGCCCTGGACAAGGCCGGCGTGCTCGCACCCGGTGCCAAGTCGGTGGCGTTCAGCTATATCGGCACCGATATCACTTGGCCGATCTACTGGCACGGTGCCCTGGGCAAGGCCAAGGAAGATCTCGACCGCGCCGCTGGCGAGATCGACGCGCGCCTTGGCCAGCAGGGCGGCAGCGCCAACGTGGCGGTGCTCAAGTCGGTGGTGACCCAGGCCAGCGCCGCGATCCCGGTGATGCCGCTCTACATCTCCATGGTCTACAAGGTGATGAAGGCGCAGGGCGTCCACGAGGGCACCATCGAGCAGCTCAACCGGCTGTTCGGCGAGCGCCTCTATGCCGCCGGCGAGCCGCCGCTCGACGAGGCCGGGCGCCTGCGTCTGGATGACTGGGAACTGCGCGACGATATCCAGGATGCGTGCAAGGCGCTGTGGCCGCAGGTCACCAGTGACAACCTGTTCGAGCTCACCGATTACGCCGGCTATAAGCACGAGTTCCTCAAGCTGTTCGGCTTCGAGCGCGACGACGTCGATTACGATGCCGAGGTCGATCCGATGGTCGAGTTCGATGTCGTCCAGATGTGATTCGCGTGCGTTGAGCGGGCAGGGTGCCGGGGGCTCGCGGGTGTGATGCCGAGAGTCTCGACAGCATGACCACGTCGGCCCACGATGCCCCACGGCAGGTGGGGTTCGTACTCCTGCCCGGGTTCTCGCTGCTGGCCCAGGCCTGCGCCATCGAGCCGCTGATCGTCGCCAATGGCCTCGCCGAGCGGCGCCTTTACGGGGTCACCACCTTCGGCATCGATGGCCGCCCGGTGGCCAGTGTGGCCGAGCTGGCGCTGACGCCCCATGGGGTGGCCGGCAGCGATGCGCGCCATCTCGACCTGCTGTTCGTGTGCGCGCCGCCGCTGGCCGCCGAGGTGGCTCGCGATGCCAGCGACACCCTGCTCGCCTGGCTCAAGCGGCTGGCGCAGCGCGGGGTGATGCTCGGCGGTATCGCCGGCGGCACCCAGTGGCTGGCCCGCGCCGGGGTGCTCGACGGCTATCGCGCCTCGATCCCCTATGCCAGCGCCGACACCTTCAGCCGCGCCTTTCCCGCGATTCATGTCTCTCATCAGTTGTTCGAGATCGACCGGGACCGCCTGACCTGCGGCGGCGGCACCGCGGCGATGGACATGCTGATGACGCTGATCGGGCAGCAGCAGGGCGCGGGGCTGGCCCAGCGTATCTCCGAGCACTTCGTGTGCGAGCGCATCCGTATGGCCGACGAGCCCCAGCAGCTACCGCTGCGCTCGCGGCTGGGCAACGCCCCGGAGAGCCTGCTCGACGCGGTGGCGCTGATGGAGGCCAATATCGAAGAGCCGCTCACCACTCATGAACTGTCGGCGCATCTGGGGATCTCCCGGCGTCAGTTGGAGCGGCTGTTCAAGAAGCATCTGCAGGCGGTGCCCAGCCGCTACTATCTCAACCTGCGCCTGCAGCGCGCGCGCCGGCTGCTGCGCGAGAGCGATCAGGCGGTGGGAGATATCGCCCTGGCCCACGGCTTCTCCTCGGGGGCGCACTTTTCCACCAGCTATCGCCACCACTTCGGCATCAGCCCGCGCGATGAGCGCCTGGTGCAGGTGGCCCGCGACCCGGAGGGCGATTCATGACCCTGACCCTCGAACAGCACTGGCTGACCCAGGCGCGGCGGGTGCCTTCGCCCAACGCCAACGCCCGCCCCGAGGGGGAGGTTTCGGCGGTGGTGGTGCACGGTATCAGTCTGCCGCCGGGCGAGTTCGGCGGGCCGGCGATCGAGCAGCTGTTCACCAATACGCTGTTGCCCACGGCGCATCCGTACTTTGCCAGCATCGCCGCGCTGCGTGTCTCGGCGCATCTGCTGATCCGGCGTGACGGCGAACTGGTGCAGTTCGTGCCCTTCGATGCGCGCGCCTGGCATGCCGGGCGTTCGCGCTGGCGTGACGACACTGGCCGTCTGCGTGAGGGGCTCAACGACTTCGCCATCGGTATCGAGCTGGAGGGCACCGACGAGCGTCCCTATCGGGCGGCGCAGTACCACGCCCTGGCCGCGGTGCTCTCGACCCTGATGCAGCACTATCCGGCGATCACCCCGTCGCGGCTGGTGGGCCACGCGCAGATCGCGCCGCTGCGCAAGCGCGACCCCGGGCCGGCCTTCGATTGGGCCTATTTGCGCCGCTGCCTTTACCGTGGCGCTTGCTGACAGACCCGGTTCTGACAAGTCTCGGCCAGATACCCCCGGCCTGACAAACCCTGGCCGACTGCTATGGTGAGGAGGTCGGCGGCGTGGGCCGAAGCTTGGCGGTGAGTGTGTCAATTCCGCGTTGGTTTGCCCCGAGGTAAATTCACTACCGCCCGGTGGGGCAGCGATCATCGATCTGGCTCAAAATCCAAGTGATTGAAAAAGCGGGATTTATACGAGCGTTTGACGCCAGGAGAGGCGGCGACGAATTGGCAGCGGTGCGCGTTTGCGGTATCTTCTTCGCCGGATTTTCCGCGTCACGCACGCCCGCTGTAATTCAGTTACAGCCGAACAATCTCGGAAAGCGGCCCCAAAAGAGCTGCACCTGCACCGAAGAGCGCATATTCCCAAGCCCCGCTGCGGCTACCCGCCACGGCCGGGCGAATGGCAAACCTTTTCCCATTCGGAGAGTTGTCTATGAGTCTGGAGACACGAGAAGATCTCGATCCGGTCGAAACCACGGAATGGCTGGACTCCCTGGCCTCGGTCGTCGAGCATGAGGGCGAGGAGCGCGCTCGGTACATCCTGAGTCGGCTGGCTGATCGCCTGCGTCGTGACGGCTCTTCGCCGCCGTTCTCCGGCACCACGCCGCACCGCAATACCATTCCGGTGCATCGTGAAGCCAAGATTCCCGGCGACATGTTCATCGAGCGCAAGATCCGCTCGGCGATCCGCTGGAACGCCATGGTCCAGGTGCTGCGGGCCAACAAGAAGCACAAGGGGCTGGGCGGTCACATCGCCAGCTACCAGTCCAGTGCGACCCTCTACGAAGTCGGCTTCAACCACTTCTTCCGCGCCGACAACGGTGACCACAAGGGTGACCTGCTCTACATCCAGGGCCACGTGACCCCGGGCATCTACGCGCGCTCCTTCCTGGAAGGTCGTCTCGACGAGACGCAGATGGACAGCTTCCGTCAGGAAGTCGACGGTGAAGGTCTGCCGTCCTATCCGCACCCTTACCTGATGCCGGACTACTGGCAGTTCCCCACTGTCTCCATGGGGCTGGGTCCGATCCAGGCGATCTATCAGGCCCACGTGATGAAGTATCTCAACTCGCGTGAGCTCGAGGACATGAAGGACCGCAAGGTCTGGGCCTTCCTCGGCGACGGCGAGTGTGACGAGCCGGAATCCCTCGGCGCGCTGCACCTGGCCAGCCGCGAGAAGCTCGACAACCTGATCTTCGTCATCAACTGCAACCTGCAGCGTCTCGACGGCCCGGTACGCGGTAACTCGCGCGTGATCGACGAACTCGAGGGCGTGTTCCGCGGTGCCGGTTGGAACGTCATCAAGGTGGTCTGGGGCGGTCTGTGGGACCCGCTGTTCGAGAAAGACACCAAGGGCATGCTGCAGAAGCGCATGGACGAGGCGGTCGACGGCGAGTACCAGAACTACAAGGCCCAGGGTGGCAAGTACACCCGCGACAACTTCTTCGGCAAGTACGAAGAGACCGCCGAGATGGTCAAGGATTACTCCGACGAGGAGGTCTTCCGTCTCAACCGTGGTGGCCACGACCCGCAGAAGGTCTACGCGGCCTACCACGAGGCGGTCAACAACGCCAACGGGCGCCCCACCGTGATCCTGGCGCACACCGTCAAGGGCTACGGTATGGGTGGCGGCCACGGCGAAGCCGACATGGAAGCGCACCAGATCAAGTCGATGGACGTCGACGCGCTCAAGGCGTTCCGTGACCGCTTCGGCATCCCGGTCTCCGACAAGCAGATCGAGAGCGGCGACATCCCCTACTACAAGCCCGAAGACGACAGCCCGGAGATGAAGTATCTGCATCTCCAGCGCGAGAGGCTCGGCGGCTTCCTGCCGGCGCGCAAGTCGGACTTCGAGGCGCTGGAGATTCCTGGCCTCGACGACAAGATGTTTGCCACCCAGCTCAAGGGCTCCGGCGATCGCGAAGTCTCGACCACCATGTCCTTCGTGCGTGTGCTCAACGGTCTGGTCAAGCACAAGCAGCTGGGCTCGCGGGTGGTGCCGATCATCCCCGACGAAGCGCGGACGTTCGGCATGGAAGGAATGTTCCGTCAGCTCGGTATCTACGCCGCCGAAGGCCAGAAGTACGAGCCGATGGATGCCGGCCAGATCATGTACTACCGCGAGGACAAGAAGGGCCAGATCCTCGAGGAGGGCATCACCGAAGCCGGTTCGATGTCGGCGTGGATCGCCGCGGCGACCGCCTACGCCAACCATCACCTGCCGCTGATGCCGTTCTACATCTACTACTCGATGTTCGGCTACCAGCGTATCGGCGACCTGGTGTGGGCCGCCGGTGACCTGCAGGCGCGCGGCTTCATGGTCGGCGGCACCGCCGGGCGTACCACCATCAACGGTGAAGGTCTGCAGCACCAGGACGGCCACAGCCACATCCTGATGTCCACCGTGCCCACCTGCCGCGCCTACGACCCCTGCTACGGCCACGAAGTGGCAGTGATCGTCCAGGACGGCCTCAAGCGCATGTTCCAGGACAAGGAGAACTGCTTCTACTACCTGACCGTGATGAACGAGAACTACGCGCATCCGGAGATGGTGGAAGGCAGCGAAGAGGGCATCGTGCGCGGCATGTACCGCCTGCTCGAAGGCAAGGCCGCGGCCAAGAAGAAGCAGCCGCGGGTCCAGCTGTTGGGCAGCGGTACCATCCTGCGCGAAGTCGAAGCCGCCGCCGAGATGCTCGCCGAAGAGCATGGCGTGGTCGCCGACGTGTGGAGCGTGACCAGCTTCAACGAGCTGCGCCGCGAAGCGCTGGAGTACGATCGTCAGCAGTTCCTCGACTACGACGAGAAGCGCGAGAAGCCGTGGGTGTCGCAGCAGCTCGAAGGCACCGAAGGCCCGGTGATCGCCGCGACCGACTACATGAAGCTCTACGCCGACCAGATCCGTGCCTGGGTCCCGGGTGACTTCCATGTCCTGGGTACCGATGGCTTCGGTCGCTCCGACACGCGTGAGCAGCTGCGTCACTTCTTCGAGGTCGACCGCTACTACGTCACCGTTCAGGCGCTGCGCGCCCTGGCCAAACGCGGTGAGATCGACGGCAAGGTCGTCAACGACGCGATGAAGAAATATGGCCTCGATCCGGCCAAGCCCAGCCCGCTGGTGTCTTGATCGGCAGTTTCCATCGCAGGGTCGCCGCCTCCAGGGGCGGTGACCGCGGCCAGTTGAGCCGGCGCGTGTGCGTCACGCGCTGGCGGATGATCAGAGGAGCGCGACCTTGAGTAGCGAAATCATCAAAGTTCCCGACATCGGCGGTAGCGACGGTGTCGAAATCATCGAGATCTCGGTGCAGGCGGGCGACGTCATCGCTGCCGAAGACACCATGATCGTACTGGAGTCCGACAAGGCCTCGATGGACGTGCCGGCACCCAAGGCCGGCAAGGTCGTCAAGGTGCTGGTGAAGGAGGGCGACACCGTCTCCGAAGGCGACGACATCCTCGAACTCGAAGCGGAAGGCGAGGGTGACGCCGACGCCGAGCAGGACGAGAGCGACGCTGAAGCGGATGACGCCCAGGAAGAGAGCCAGGACGCTGAGTCCGAGCAGGCCGCCAGCAAAGCGGCGCCGAAGAAGAAGTCCGGCGGCGGCAAGCGCACCGTCGAGGTCAAGGTGCCGGATATCGGCGGCGGCGACGGTGTCGAGATCATCGAAGTCGCGGTGAGCGAGGGTGACGAGATCAGCGCCGAAGACACGCTGATCACCCTGGAGTCCGACAAGGCCTCCATGGACGTGCCCAGCCCCTACAGCGGCAAGATCGTCTCGCTCTCGATCAAGGAGGGCGACAGCGTCTCCGAAGGCGACCTGATCGGCACCATGGAGATCGCCGGTGAGGGCGACGACGACGCCGAAGACGACGCGCCCGCGGCGGACGATGCCGAAGCGCCGAGTGGCGACGACAGCGCCGATGATGAAGACGATAGCGCCGACGAAGAGGGTGACGACGAAGATACCGACGACAGCGCAGGCGGTCGTCAGGAGATTCGCGTGCCGGATATCGGCGGCAGCGAAGGCGTCGAGATCATCGAAGTCGCGATCAGCGAAGGCGACGAGATCGACAAGGAAGACACCCTGATCACCCTGGAGTCCGATAAGGCCTCCATGGACGTGCCCAGCCCGGTCAAGGGCAAGGTGGTCGAGCTGGCGGTCAAGGAGGGCGACAGCGTCTCCGAGGGTGATCTGATCGGCTACGTCGAAGTCGCCGGCCAGTCGGGCGGCAAGAAGAAGTCTGCCAAGCCTGCGGGTGACAAGGGCAAGGACAAGGCCGAGTCGAAAGCGCCGGCGGCCAAGAAAGACGATGCCAGGGCCGCGACCGATTCGCGTGCGCAGAAGCAGCAGGGCGGCGAGCCGAGCCCGGAGGCGCGTCACAAGCACGGCGATGACAAGAGCGCCGGTGCCCACGTGCACGCCGGCCCTGCGGTGCGCAAGATGGCCCGCGAGCTGGGCGTCGAGCTGAGCGAAGTCAAGGGCTCCGGTCCCAAGGGGCGCATCCTCAAGGATGACGTCGACGGCTTCGTCAAGCAGGTGATGCAGGCACGCAAGCAGGGCGGTGGGCAGGTAGCAGCGCCCGCGGCCAGCGGCGGTGCGGGCATCCCGCCGGTACCGGCGGTCGACTTCAGCCAGTTCGGCGAGATCGAAGAGAAGCCGATGGGCCGCCTGATGAAGGCCGGGGCGACCAACCTGCATCGCAGCTGGCTCAATGTGCCCCACGTCACCCAGTTCGACGAGGCGGACATCACCGAGCTCGAAGCCTTCCGCAAGGCGATGAAGGACGAAGCCCAGCAGCAGGGCGCCAAGCTCACGCCGCTGCCGTTTATGATCAAGGCCGCAGCCAAGGCGCTGGAGAAGTTCCCGCAGTTCAACGTCTCGCTGCATCCGGATGGCGACAAGCTCATCCAGAAGAAGTACTTCCACATCGGCGTGGCGGTGGACACCCCCAACGGCTTGATGGTGCCGGTGATCCGCAATGTGGATCAGAAGGGCATCATCGAGCTGGCCAAGGAGGTGATCGACCTCGCCGGGCGCGCCCAGGAGGGCAAGCTCAAGCGCGACGAGATGCAGGGTGGCTGCTTCACCATCTCCAGCCTGGGCTCGATCGGCGGTACCGCCTTCACGCCGATCGTCAACACGCCGGAAGTGGCGATTCTGGGGGTCTCCAAGTCGCAGATGAAGCCGGTCTGGAACGGCTCGGAGTTCAAGCCGCGGCTGATGTGCCCGCTGTCGCTCTCCTACGACCACCGTGCGGTCAACGGTGCCGATGCGGCGCGCTTCACCGCCTATCTGGCCCAGGTGCTCACCGACATCCGCCGCATGCTGGTCTAAGCGCGCGGGTCGGCAGTACCAGCGCCGATGGCTCCTGCGGGAGCCATCGGCGTTTTTTATGGAAGGCCATCGGCGTTTCTTGTGCGGTTGTATAGACCGCCATCGGCGTTTTCGCGCCCCTATCCCCCACGATTTCTCACCTCGGGCCCGCTCTGCGCCCAACCGAGCCTTGTGCGCCCGAGTGGCGAAAGGTATCGTCATGTGCCACTGACGATGTCACCGGCGTCGCCTCGGGCGACCGTGAGGTCACATAAGAACGATGCCATTCACGAAGGAGCTGTATCGATGCGTTTGATCCTCTTGGGCGCCCCTGGCGCTGGCAAGGGCACCCAAGCTCAGTTCATCTGCGAGCACTTCCATATCCCGCAGATTTCCACCGGCGATATGCTGCGTGCCGCCGTCAAGGAAGGCAGCGAACTGGGGATCAAGGTCAAGGAGACCATGAACAGCGGCTCGCTGGTGTCGGACGATCTGATCATCGCCCTGGTCAAGGAGCGTATCGCGCAGCCGGATTGCGCCAACGGCTTCCTGTTCGACGGTTTCCCGCGCACCCTGCCGCAGGCCGACGCCATGAAGGATGCCGGCATCAAGCTGGATCACGTGGTCGAGATCGCGGTCGACGACGAAGAGATCGTCAAGCGTCTGGCCGGGCGCCGCGTCCATCCGGATTCCGGGCGCGTCTACCATCTCGAGTACAAGCCGCCGCGCGAGCCGGGCAAGGACGACGTCACCGGCGAGCCGCTGATCCAGCGTGACGACGATAGCGAGAAGACCGTGCGTCATCGCCTCTCCGTCTACCACGATCAGACCGCGCCGCTGGTCGACTACTACCAGGAGTGGGCCGCCGAAGACCCCGACGCGGCGCCGGCCTACCACCGTATTGCGGGCGTCGGCAGCGTCGACGATATCCGCTCCCGCGTGCTCGCCGCCCTCGAGGGCTGAGACCGCGCGACCGTCCCGCCACTCGGCGGGGCGGTCGTCGTCACGCCGTTCACACGCTATACTCGCCCCTCCTTTTGTAGTCACCCCGGGAAACCGATGTCGACGCTGCTGGCCCTAGACGCCTCCTCGACCGCCTGCTCCTGCGCGCTCTGGCGGGACGACGACCTGATTCATCGTTTTGAAATCGCCCCGCGCGAACATACCCGCCGGCTGCTGCCGATGGTCGACGAACTCCTCGCCGAGGCGGATCTCGATCTCACCGCGCTGGATGCCATTGCTTACGGTCATGGCCCCGGTTCGTTCACCGGGCTGCGCATCGCTGCGGGTATTGCCCAGGGCCTTGCCTACGGCGCCGAGCTGCCGCTGATGGGGGTTTCCACCCTCGAGGCGCTGGCACTGGCGGCCCACCGCAAGTGGCATGCGCGTCACGTGATCGCGGCCCTGGATGCGCGTATGGACGAGATCTACGTCGGCGCCTATCGCTGTGCCGACGGCGAGCTGACGCCCTGCCTCGAGGAGCGTGTGATCGCCCCCGAGCGGCTGCGCCTGCCGGCGGAGAGCGGTGACCGCGAATGGCTGGGCATCGGCAGCGGCTGGCAACTGTTGGCGCGCATGCCGGTCGAAATACAGGCCGTGCTGCCCCAGACCCTGCCCGACGAGCTGCCGGCGGCCGAAGACATTGCGCGTCTCGCCGCCGCTGCCTGGGCGCGCGGCGAGCGCGGCGCGCCGCCGCATGCGGTGACGCCGGTCTATCTGCGCAACGAGGTAGCGTGGCGCAAGGCTTAGTCACTAAAAGCACCGTCACGAAAAGCATCGTCACGGAAAACATCGTCACGAAAAGCATCGTGACGATGTGGAAAGGCCCAGGACGGGCCGAGTCCGGCTGGGTAGGTGACTCGCGGCGGCAGTGGCCACTCCACGCTTATCCCGGGGCCGTTGTCCCCCTCTGCAAGGAAACGCTTCATCATGGATGTGTTGCATCTCGCGGCGCTGGCGCTGATCCAGGGCCTGACCGAATTCCTTCCGATCTCTTCCTCTGCCCATCTGATCCTGCCGTCGCAGCTGCTCGGCTGGCCGGATCAGGGGCTGGCGTTCGATGTCGCCGTGCACATCGGCTCGCTGGGCGCGGTGCTGGTGGCCTTCCGCCATGAGGTGATCAAGATTCTTTGCGCCTGGTTCGGGCAGTTCGGCGCGCGCGGGCCGAGCCCCGAGAGCCGGCTGGGCTGGGCGATCATCGTCGCCACGCTACCGGCGGTGGTGTTCGGCCTGCTGGTCGACGACTGGGTCGAATCCGCCGGGCGCTCGGTGCTGGTGATCGCCACCACCACGATCGTCTTCGGCGTGCTGCTGGGCATCGCCGATGCCCGCGGCAGCCGGGTCGAGCCGCTGGGGGCGATGACCTTAAAGCGCGCGCTGCTGATCGGCCTGGCCCAGGCGGTGGCGCTGATCCCCGGCACCTCGCGCTCGGGCATCACCATGACCGCCGCGCTCATGCTCGGCTTCACCCGGCAGGCGGCGGCACGCTTCTCGTTTCTGCTCTCGATTCCGCTGATCCTGGCCGCCGGTACCCTCAAGGGGGTCGAGCTGGCGCAGACGGGTACCGCCACCCAGTGGCACGAGATCGCCCTCGGCGTGGGCTTCTCCTTCGTCGCCGCCTGGCTCTGCATCAAGCTGTTCCTGGCTGCGCTCGACCGCATCGGCATGCTGCCGTTCGTGATCTATCGTCTGCTGCTCGGCGTGGTGCTATTCGTATGGGCGACCTGAGCGGCGCTGTGTCGGCGGGTGAAGTGGTCGTGGTGGGCGAGCCGCTGCGCTCGCTGGCGGCTCGCTACGGGCTTGCGTGGCGCGCCGAGCCGCCAGCCGAAGGGCTGGCCCTGCGCCAGGGCGAGGCCGGGCTGGAGATCGCCGGTGATCCGGCGCTCTACGGCCACCCTGTGCGTGCGGACTTCGTCAGCGGCGCTGCCGACCATCGGCGCCGCTTCGGCGGCGGCCGTGGCCAGCTGGTGGCCAAGGCTTGCGGCTTCGGCAAGGGCGTGGTGCCGCAGGTGGTGGATGCCACCGCCGGGCTCGGGCGTGATGCCTTCGTGCTCGCCTCGCTGGGCGCCGAGGTGCTGATGGTCGAGCGCGTGGCCGCGATCCATGCGCTGCTCGACGACGCCCTCGCGCGGCTGGCGGTGGCCGACGAACTCGGCGAGATCGCCGCACGGCTGGCGCTGCGCCATGCCGATGGCA
Source organism: Gammaproteobacteria bacterium MFB021 (assembly GCA_000737985.1). Lineage (GTDB taxonomy): Bacteria > Pseudomonadota > Gammaproteobacteria > Pseudomonadales > Halomonadaceae > Salinicola. Next base: position 33,393 of record JNVT01000104.1, read on the forward strand.
CCACGGCGCTGGCGGATGCCATCGCCGACTGGCCGCACGCGCCGCAGGTGATCCATCTCGACCCGATGTTCCCTCATCGCGAGAAGTCTGCGCTGGTCAAGAAGGAGATGCGGCTGTTCCGCGAGCTGGCCGGTGCCGATGACGACGCCCCGCAGCTGCTGGCAGCGGCGCTGGATCTCGCCACCCACCGGGTGGTGGTCAAGCGCCCGCGCAAGGCGCCGCCCATCGCAGGCCCGGCGCCCCAGCACGTGATCGAGGGCAAGACCAGCCGCTACGATCTCTACGTGCGCCGTTCGCTGCGCACGGATGCCGCCTCGCCCTGAGCCACTGCCGTGGCCGCTGTCGCCCCTGCTGTCGTGCCCGTCGATGTTCCCGGTCACGGCTCAGGGGGAGATCAGCGGTAGCCACAGCGCCAGCGCGACCAACGTGGCCAGCAGTACCGGCGGCGTGATCAGCAGCCCGATCTTCATATAGCGACCCCAGCCGATGCGGTAGCCCTTCTTGGCCAGCACGTGCAGCCACAGCAGGGTCGCCAGGCTGCCGATCGGGGTGAACTTGGGCCCCAGGTCGTTGCCGATCACGTTGGCATAGATCATCAGCTCGCGGGTCACCGCTGGCACGTCGGCCTGGTGGATCGCCAGCGCCCCGACCAGGGTCGAAGGCAGGTTGTTCATTACCGAGGCGAGCAGGGCGCTGAAGAAGCCTGTGCCGACGGTGGCCACCAGCGGGCCGTGCTGGCCCAGCCACTCGAGCACGCCGGCGGCCAGCGGCGTGAGCCCGGCATGGCCGAGGCCGTAGACCACCAGATACATGCCCACCGAGAACCACACGATCTGCCACGGCGCGTGGCGCAGGGCGTGGCCGACCGAGACCACCGCGCCGCGGCCCGCTTGCCACCAGCGCCCGGCGATGACGATCAGCGACAGCGCGGCCGCGCCGGTGACGAAGGCCACCGGCACGTGCCAGGCCGGGGTGACGAAGTAGGCCACCAGTAGCGTGATCAGCAGCGGAAAGGCGGCGCGGAACACCAGCGGATCGCGGATCGCAGTGTGCGGCGGGTCCAGCTTCTCCAGCGCGTAGCGCTTGGGCACCCGGCGACCGAAGGCGAGCCACAGCACCGCCAGGGTCGCCAGCAGCGAGACCAGATTCACCGGCAGCATGACCAAGGCGTAGCGCGAGAACGAGATGCCGAAGTAGTTGGCGCTGACGATATTGACCAGGTTGGAGATCACCAGCGGCAGGCTGGTGGAGTCGGCGACGAAGCCGGTGGCGATGATGAACGCCAGTGCCGCCTGGGGTGAGAACTCCAGACGCAGCAGAATCGCCAGCACGATCGGGGTCAGCAGCAGCGCCGCACCGTCGTTGGCGAAGAACGCCGAGATCACCGCGCCGAGCACCACCACCAGCGGGAACAGCCAGTGGCCGCGGCCATTACCCCAGCGTGCCACGTGCAGCGCCGCCCAGGCGAAGAAACCGGCCTCGTCGAGGATCAGCGAGATGACGATCAGGCCGACGAAGGTAAAGGTGGCGTCCCAGACGATATCCCAGACCGTGCCGATATCGCCCGGCTGGACGACGCCGGTCGCCAGTGCGAGCACGGCGCCGCCGATGGCGCTCCAGCCGATACCCAGGCCGCGGGGTTGCCAGATCACCAGGATCAGGGTGACGACGAAAATGGCCAGCGCCAGCATGCCAAGATTCTCCACGAGGGGCGCCGCGGGGCGCTAAGAGATAGCACCCGACGCGAACACCCGATGATCGATAAGGTGGCGCGATCACAGATCGCGCTGGTTGACCCGGGCGGAGAGCTGGGCGGCGTTCTCCACGCGCTCCGAGTAGCGGTCGGTCAGATAGGCCGCGCGCCCGCGGGTCAGCCAGGTGAACTTCACCAGCTCCTCGCAGACGTCGACGATGCGCTGGTAGTAGGGCGAGGCGCGCATGCGCCCGGCGTCATCGAACTCGTTGAACGCCTTGGGCACCGATGACTGGTTGGGGATGGTCAGCATGCGCATCCAGCGGCCAAGAATACGCATCTGATTGACCGCGTTGAAGCTCTGGCTACCGCCGCAGACCTGCATGACCGCCAGGGTCTTGCCCTGGGTGGGGCGGATGCCGCCCAGCGACAGCGGCAGCCAGTCGATCTGTGCCTTCATCACCGCGGTCATGGCGCCGTGGCGTTCCGGGCTCACCCACACCATGCCTTCGGCCCAGGTGGCCAGCTCGCGTAGCGCCGCCACCCGCGGATGCTCCGGTGCCGCGGCATCCGGCAGCGGCAGGTCGCGCGGGTCGAAGGTGGCCACCTCGCAGCCCAAGGCTTGCAGCATCCGGCCCGCCTCTTCGGCCACCAGGCGCGAATAGGCGCGCTCGCGCAGCGAGCCATAGAGCACCAGGATACGCGGCGGATGATGGGGCCCCGCCTCTCCCGCCAGGGCCTCGCCATCGATGGGCGAGAAGGCGGCGGAATCGAGCTGGGGCAAGGTGTCGAATGACGCAGACATGGCGGCTACTCGGCGGTGGGCGGGTGGCTGGACGTCGGTGTCGGGTGCACGACCTCGCCATCTTCCTTGGTGAAGGTGTCGATTGGATGATCCAGCAGCGACAGCACCACCTCCGACGGGCGGCACAGCGCAGCACCCTTGGCGGTGATCACGATCGGGCGGTTGATCAGGATGGGATGGGCCAGCATCGTCGTGATCAGTGTTTCGTCGTCGAGGGTCGGGTCGTCCAGGCCGAGCGTGTCGTAGGGGGTGCCCTTGCGTCGCAGCAGCTCGCGCGGCGACAGCCCCGTGGCCGCCAGCAGGGCCACCAGTTGGGCGCGATCCGGTGGGGTCTCGAGATAGTGGATCACCTGGGGCGTCTGCCCCGAGGCTTCGATCATCGCCAGGGCGTTACGCGAGGTGCCGCAGTCCGGGTTGTGATAGATCACGGGGTTCATGGGGGGCTCTCATGAAGGATCGGTCGATGGGCTGGGTGTGAGGCTGGCACAGTCGCCGAGCAGGCTATCCAGTGGCGCGCAGACCTCGGGGCTGCCTTGGCAGCAGTCGCTGACCAGAAACGCGGCCAGGGCGCCGACGGCGGCGAGGTCGGCACGGTAGATCATCGAGCGGCTCTGACGCTGGGCATGAATCAGACCGGCGCGGCTGAGCACCGCCAGATGCGCCGACAGCGTGTTGTGCGGCACGTCGAGGCGACGCGCCACCTCGCCGGCGGCGAGGCCGTCGGGTTCGTGGCGGGTCAGCAGGCGAAAGGCCGCCAGCCGGGTCGGCTGCGACAGCGCGGCGAAGGCGTCGAGAGCGTCATTAGTGTCCATATGTCCGAGAATATCGACATAATGTCGAGGCGGCAATCACCACGATGGCCTTTCGACGAGAATGAGAGGGGTATGACCTTTGTGTGACCTGTATGAGCGGACTACGCTCTAGAGGCTGTCTGGGCGGCAACCCGCCCAGCGCCCTATACGATCAAGGAGGTCGCATGTACGAAGAGCAGATGAAAGGACGCACGGAGTCCCTCAAGGGCCAGGCGCAGGAAGCCGTAGGCCGGTTCACCGATGACGAAGAACTGCGCGACGAGGGCCGCGCGCGCCATGCGGCGGGCAAGCTGCAGGCCAACTACGGCGAGAAGCTCGACAGCGTGCGCGAGGCGACGGTCAAGAATCCGATCAGCGCGCTGGCGATCGCCGGTGGCGTCGGGGTGTTCCTGGGTATCCTGCTCGGACGCCGCTGATACGCTCGAGTGCGCCACCCGCTCCCTGACCACGAAAGCCCCGGCCCAGCCCGGGGCTTTCATCGTCAGGAGGTATCGGAAGGTAGATGTCGACGCAGTTTCACATTTGACGCGGAAAATACTTGAGGCCAGCCTTCGTCGGGGCCATTATCTGCGCCCTTCCATCGGTCGCTGTGACCGGCGGAGGACCAAGACCGGGGTGGCATCGGGTCGGGGTGCGCTGAATCTGCACGACAGATGAGTTGCCCACTACCGATAAGACCTTCCACTGTTGACTTTTCCCGATCTGGAATCGAACTCATGAGCAAAGTCCTGATTATTGGCGCCGGTGGCGTCGGCGGTGTCGTCACGCACAAGTGTGCGCAGCATCCCGAGGTGTTCACGGAAATCTGCCTCGCCAGCCGCAACGAAGCCAAGTGCAAGGCGATCGCCGAGCAGTTGCCGCGCCCCATCCAGACCGCCCAGGTCGACGCCGACGACGTGGACGCGATCGTGGCGCTGATCGAATCGTTCAAGCCGGACGTCCTGATTCACGTGGCGCTGCCGTATCAGGATCTGACCATCATGGAGGCGTGCCTGCGCACCGGCGTGCCTTATCTGGATACCGCCAACTACGAACATCCGGACGAAGCCAAGTTCGAGTACAAGGAGCAGTGGGCATTCCAGGAGCGCTACCAGAAGGCCGGTAACATGGCCACGCTGGGCTGCGGCTTCGACCCCGGCATGACCAACATCTACTGCGCCTACGGCCAGAAGAACCTGTTCGACGAGATTCATCGCATCGATATCCTGGATGCCAACGGCGGCGACCACGGCTATCCGTTCGCCACCAACTTCAACCCGGAGATCAACATTCGCGAGATCACCGCGAATGGCCGCTACTGGGAGAAGGGCGAGTGGGTCGAGACCGCGCCGCTGGCCGAGAAGCGCACCTTCGACTTCGACGGCATCGGCGAGAAGGATCTCTACCTGCTCTATCACGAGGAGCTGGAATCGCTCTCCCAGAACATCAAGGGGCTCGAGCGCATCCGCTTCTGGATGACCTTCTCCGAGAAGTACATCACCCATCTCAAGGTGCTCGAGAACGTCGGCATGACCAGCATCGAGCCGATCGAGGTCGACGGTGCCCAGATCTCGCCGCTGCAGTTTTTGAAGCGCGTGCTGCCGGACCCCGCATCGCTCGGCCCGCGCACCAAGGGCAAGACCAACATCGGCGTCATCCTCGACGGCATCAAGGATGGCAAGCGGCGCAAGGTGTACATCTACAACATCTGCGACCACGAGAAGTGCTACGCCGAAGTGCAGTCCCAGGCGATCTCCTATACCACCGGCGTGCCGGCGGTGACCGGCGCCATGCTGATGCTCGAGGGCATCTGGAAGGGCGATGGGGTGTTCAACGTCGAGCAGCTCGACCCCAATCCGTTCATGGAGCGCATCGGTGAGATGGGCCTGCCGTGGCAGATGGTCGAGCTCGATCCCGACGTCGACCCGCTGGCCTGAGGGCCGGCGTGATGGCTGATGCGATGAGCGATTCCACGCACGCGACGCCGGCGGAGATCTGCGGCTTCGATATCCACGCCTGCCCGTCGCCGGCCTACGTGGTCGACGACGCGCGCCTCACGCGCAATCTGGAGCTGCTGGCGCGGGTTCAGGCCGAGAGCGGTGCCAAGATACTGCTGGCGCTCAAGGGGTTCGCCATGTGGGATACCTTCCCGCTGGTGAGCCGCTATCTGGTGGGCACCACCGCCAGTGGGCAGGACGAGGCGCGTCTCGGCGCGGAGACCTTCGGCGGCGAGGTGCATGTCTACTCGCCCGCCTTCACCGCGCCGGAGATGGAGGTGGTGCTGCGTTATGCCGACCACCTCAGCTTCAACTCGCCCGGCCAGTGGCGCCACTTCCGCGACACCGTCGCGGCGGCGGCGCGGCCGGTCTCCTGCGGGCTGCGGGTCAACCCTGAGCACTCCACCGGCGAGGTCGCGCTCTATGATCCCTGTGCACCGGGCTCGCGTCTCGGCACGCGAGCATCCGAGTTGCGCCCGGGGGATCTGGAAGGGCTGGAAGGGCTCCACTTCCACACCCTGTGCCAGCAGAACAGCGACGCGCTGGAGGCGACCCTGGCGGCGTTCGAGGCCCGGTTCGGCGAGTATCTCGGCGGGCTGCGCTGGGTCAACTTCGGCGGCGGGCACCACATCACCCGGGCCGACTACGATGTCGCGCGGCTGGTGCGGGTGATTCGCGAGTTTCGTGCCCGGCATCCACATCTCGAGGTCTATCTGGAGCCGGGCGAGGCGATCGCGCTGAATACCGGCTTCCTGGTGGCCACGGTGCTGGATATCGTCGACAACGATGGCCCCATCGCGATTCTGGATACCTCCGCCACCGCGCACATGCCCGATGTGCTGGAGATGCCGTATCGCCCGGAGATTCTCGGTGCGGCCGAGCCGGGTGCGAAGGCCTACACCTATCGCCTGGGCGGCACGACCTGTCTGGCGGGTGATGTGATCGGCGACTACGCGTTCGACGCCCCGCTCGCCATCGGCGATCGGCTGGTGTTCACCGACATGGCTCACTACACCATGGTCAAGACCACCACCTTCAACGGCATTCGTCTGCCGTCGATCTGCCGGGTCGACGCCGAGAGCCGCGAGGTGCGCACGGTCAGGACCTTTGGTTACGAGGATTATCGCCAGCGCCTGGGTTGAAGGCCGGCGTCGCCAGGTGGTACCCGATAAACCCCGCTTCGGCGGGGTTTTTTAATGTCTGGAGCAGGCACCCGGGCCAAAAGGATCGCGAGAGGGTAGCGAGAAAGCGGAGAGGGGATAGCGAGCAAAGTAGAGAGAGTCGCGAGCGGGCAGAAAAAAGGCCGCCGAGACGGGGGGAGGCGGCCAAAGGGCTTGGACAAAAAGTTCGAACGTTGCGAGTCAGTGGAAGCTGGCGGTGCGACTGAACCAGACGCTTACACGGCGGCCATGGGTGAGCGACTTTCGCTCATCGCGGCCACCGCCGTATCGGCACGACGCGATTCGTAGCGGGGTGACTCGAAGTGGTGCGCCGTACACTGAGCGCAGCGCAGCTGGCGCGTTTCACCCGGCCCCGAGGCGACGTAGAACTCGCGAAAGCCGCAGATCAGACACGGCTGTTCGAGTTGCACTCGACTCACGCCGAACGCCGCGCGGTGGAATCGTTGAGCGCCCGGCTAGAGCGTGCCATCTGCAGGATCAACCCGCGTGACAGATTGAGCGCGTGCATGGGATAGGAAACACCGTGGGTATCGGCGTAGTGGCCGCAGGTGTCGATGAATTCACCGCAATCGGTGCAGGTGATTTCGTCCCAGTCGTGGGCGGTATCCGGGGCGATGGCGTGCTGGCTACCACAGCGAGTGCATGAGATCTGGTATTTCATGACTTCCCTCCTTGGCGCTGAGAGTGGACTTCCGGTGTCCAGGGGGTCGGCTTCCTTGCCGGTCCGGCCAGTGCGGGGGAGGCTGGCCTGCGGGACATCCTGTCCGTGTGTGACACCCTAAACTTGGCATAACCCGCAAAACTGTACAAGGGTTTTTTAAAGTACAACTCTGGGTCAGCTTATGTGGCCTGCGTTCTGGCGCGGTAAGACGTCTTTGCGGCTTGGCCGTGCGCCATGCCATTCACGCTAGCGCTCGATCTTTGCACGTCGATGACAGGCCGGTGTCAGCCCGCCGGGCGCTCTCAACCGAATGCTTTCAAGAGAGGGCGGCTCTGGAGCAGGTGCCAGGGAAAGGTCTTTGAGAAAGCTCTGAGAGGAAGATCGGCAATCTTGGGTGACAGTCTGTGAAAACAGCCTCAGGAGGCCGGCGGTGCGCCGAGCGGGCCCATCTCGCCATTCAGAATGGTGTCCAAAAGCTCCTGAGCGCAGCCGGGCAGCACGCCTTCGTCACGAATCAGCAGCGTGCGCTCACGGTAGGCCCAGGCATCGCCGAGATGGCGTACCTGCAGCTTCATGCTGGCTTGATAGCGCCGCGCGCAGGACTCGGGAATGATCCCCACGCCGACCCCGGCCTCGATCATGCGGCAGGCCGATTCGAAGCCGAACACCTGAATACGCACCGGCAGCGGCAGGCCGAGCTCGAGCGCCTTCACCTGCAGGAAATGAAACAGCGTGCTGCCCTCGTGGAGCCCGACATGGGGGAAATCGAGCGCATCCTCGAAGGTCACCGTGTCGCGGCTCGCCAGCGGGTGCTCCCACGGGGTAGCCAGAACCAGCCGGTCGCGACTGAAGGGCAGCGAGCGCAGCCGCGGCGGCACCTCCATCCCCACCATGATGCCGAGAACCCCCATGTCGGCGGTGCCATCGAGCACGCCGCGAATGATATCGCTGGTCATGCGCTCCTGCAGATCGACGGTCACGCCGGGGCGAGAGGCGAGAAACTCGGCCAGCACCTCGGGCATGAACTCGATCACTGCAGTGGTGTTGGCGAAGATACGCAGATGCCCGCTGGCGCCATCGGCGTAGGCTGAGAAGTCACTCTTGACCCGCTCAACCTGACGCAGGATCAGGCGTGCATGGTGCAGCAGACGCTCTCCGGCGGGCGTCAGCTCCACGCCTTGGGCGCTGCGATAGAACAGGCGATTATCGAGCTGCTGTTCGAGGGTCTTGATCCGCCCGCTGACCGCGGCGGTGGAGAGGTGCGCGCGGCTGGCACCGGCGGTAAGGCTGCGTGCCTCGGCGACGTGAACGAAGATACGAAGATCGGCGAGATCGAAATGCATGGCGCTCGGCGTCGCTGGGGAGTGACAGGGCAGACGAGTATAGCGCCGTGGCGGGTGGGCACGAAATGTCGCGGTCAATGCCGGGGGCAGCTCTCTGCCCCCGGCGTGGGCCTGTCAGATCTGGCCCAGGTAGCGCAGGTTGCCGCGTTGCGACTGTGGCACGTCTTCGAGCAGCACCACGTTGAGCTTGTGCCCATCGTCGCTGGTGGAGGAGACCGCGGTTCCCAGGGTGGCGTCCACCGCATCCGGGCTGAGCGAATACATCTTGCCCGAGAAGGGGTCGACCGCGAACCAGCCGATCAGACCGCCGAAGACCAGGTTGCCGGCCAGATACCATCCGTTGGGCGAACTGCTGATGTTGAGTGTCAGCGGCGCATAGCCGGGCTTGTCGAGAGAGAGCCGGTAGTCCTTGCCGCCCCAGTAGGAGCCATCGCTCTTGGCCAGGGTCACGGTGGTCGGGGTCTGGCCCTCGAAGATCTGCTTGCCGGTCTCGTCGACGATGGCGATATGCGCCTGTGACGGGGTGCTGGAAATGGCGATCGTTTGATTGCTGTCGCCGACGATGGAGGCGCAGCCGGTCAGGGCGAGAGTACCCAGTGCGAGTAGGGCGGAGAGCGTGGCTTTGAACGTCACGTAGAAGGTTCCCTTTTTGCTTTTTTTGACGGCATGTTGGCATTGGCCGTTTCTTTGATTCGTCAGATGCTGAATGAAAGAAACTTCTGAAGATCGGTGGTCACCTTAATGAAATGGTGACGTATTGTAAATATAAGTTAATGTAGGTAAATGTCGTGTATTGTTGTAAGATATTGGCTATTGACAGCCCAGAAAGCCCGGTATGACTGGGCCGGGTGCTGGTATTGCGCAAGCACGTGGCAAAGGACCACATAGGTTATCGTAGCGCCCGGTGGAGAGGCTCTAGAGTGGCGACACTTTCATAAGGAGGTGCCGATCCATGGAGTGGTTCGCACAGAACAGCCGGGCAATCACCGCCGTGAGCAGCTTGTTCACGCTGTTTGTCTGGATCTTTTATGCACAGATTCTCTACCGTAATTTTGCGCGCACTCGGCGGCCCAGGATCATCATCAATCGGGGTCATGGCAACGGCCTCGGGGCGCGCTGCTTGATCAGCAACATGAGTTCCGAGCCGATCTTTCTCGAGCACGTGATCGTCTCACTGCATACCAGTGAAGGCTGGTTGACCAAGGATCTGATCGACGAAGAGGTCAACTATCTGCGAGAGGCGGAGTCCGATAGTCAGCACGTTTCCAGCCAGGGGCCGATGCTCTCCGGCAGCTTCAGCCATATCGGTACCTTCCGCGCGATCATCCAGCAGATCTGCCGCGGCCACGATATCGACTTCGCTCAGGGGCATACCAGTAACGGGGCCAAGCTGCACCATCTCGATGTGCGGGTGGTGGCGATCTATGGCAGCGAAGATCATCCCATTGGTGCGGCTCGTCGCTTTCGGATGGAGCAGGAGGGGGATGGAGATGCCTGCGTACTCGTGCCGGTCTCCATCGATACCAAGCGCTATGCCAGCCGGCTGCAGCGCTGGCGGGTGCGCCAGTGGATTCGTCGCCTCGACTGAGAGTCGAGGCCCAAACTCGAGGCCCAAACGCAACGAAGCCCGCATATGCGGGCTTCGTCGGCACTATCTTGCGCCGTGGCGCAGGGCTAGCAAGATCAGAGCGGCTTGATGTTGGAAGCCTGCAGGCCTTTTTTGCCTTGAGTCACGTCGAAGGAGACTTCTTGGCCTTCCTGCAGCGACTTGAAGCCGCTCGCTTGGATTTCAGAGAAGTGTGCGAACAGGTCGTCGCCGCCTTCGGACGGAGTGATGAAGCCAAAGCCCTTGGAGTCGTTGAACCACTTAACGGTGCCAGTTGCCATGTGTCGAATTCCTCAATACGTGAGCTTGCGCTCAAAAGTTGCCGGGTAATACCCGAATTAGTGGGCAAAACAAGGGGATATAACCAGGCTACCGATTGACTCGACTGCGACTGACAATATGCGACTTGCTACCTACCTGCTTCAGGGTGCGGCCTTGAGGCCGAAGTGTCAAACGATATTTTCGCTGAGGCGAGAAAATATTGGTCGATGCCCGCGCGGGCCGGCACGTCGGGGCGATCTACCACTAAAAGCACCACTCCGCACCGAGGGAATTGAGAGAGCGTGAGGGCTCAGCGCCCGGCGCCCGCATGCTGTGCGCTGCAATGCCCATCGATGACCGCGGCGTCAGTCGCGCGATGCGCGCCGAAGGCGGCAGCGGGCCGTGAACGCCCCAATTGGCGGTGGGCGTTGCAGCGCTCGCAGATGCCGCGCTCGGGGGCGAGCGACACATCGAAGCGATCGTGGCCGCAGACCCAGCACCTGACATCGAGACGCACCGCGCTCATGCCGCCTCCCCGGTGATGCCGATGAGACTGGCATCGCCCGGCTCCTCGCGCGCCATACGCACCAGCGCCTCCACAGAGAGGCTCAGCGTGTGCAGGCGGTGGTTGAGTGAACCGAAGGCGGCGTTGTGGTCACGTGTGGCGATGAACTCGCCGCAGCCAACGCAGCTGATCTCGTCCCAGTCCTGGGCGGTGTCGGTGGAGTGACCCTGAGTATGGCCACAGCGGTGACAGGCAATATCGTGTTTCATGGGGGCCTTCCTAGGCATCTAGACGTCGGTCTTCCTGACCGGCGGTACTCAATGGTGGCAGTCCTTGCCAAGCGGTTTCAGCATCCGATGCTGACTCCAGAAGCCACAATCCTTGCGGCGTGATGGCAGAGTGGCACACTCACAAAACTTGTACAAGTATAATTAGGAGTACAATTCGTGCAGAGCTGGAAACGGAGAACTGGCGATGTCGACGTCGACCTTCAAGCAGCGTGAGTGGGTCAAGTGGAAGTGGGGGCCGAACTGGGCCGAAGGGCAGGTGACCAAGCGTTTTCACGAGCCGGTGACACGTAAGCTGCAGGGCAGCGAAGTCACCCGTAAGGGCTCCAAGGCCAACCCGGCGTATCTGATCAAGCAGGAGGATGGCTCGCGTGTGTTGAAGCTGCACAGTGAGCTGCAAAAAGCCTAAGCACTGCTGGCCCGGCGCCACTCTGCGGCGAGCGTCTCGACCAGAGCCGCCGCGGGTAGCGCTCGCGCGCGGTCGGCCCCGGTGCCCGCCCACTGGGCGCCGTAGGTGCCATCGCCGCTGGCCTTGGCGGCGGCGTTCAGCGCCTTGCCCAAGTCATAGGCACAGGGATAGGCGGGTATCTCATCCGCCTGTGCGTCACGCGCCCAGTTGGTGAAACCGTTTTCCAGACAGCGCGCCGGGCGCCCGGAAATGGCCCGGGTCATCACGGTCTTGCCCCCGGCTGCCAGGCGCTCTCGGTAGGCCGGGTCCGCGGCGCTCTCCGGGCAGCCGATAAAGGCCGTACCCAGCTGCGCCGCGCTGGCGCCCCACGACAGCGCCCGGGCGATATCCACGCCATCCATCAGCCCGCCGGCGGCAATGATCGGTAGGTCGAATTCCGCCACCAGCCGGCGCGTGAGCGCCTCTGTGGAGAGACGTTCATCATCACCTTCGGGGTCGAAGATGCCGCGGTGCCCACCCGCCGACCATCCTTGCGCGATGATCGCATCCAGGCCACTGGCGGCGATCCGGCGCCCTTCCTCCAAGGATGTTGCGGTGGCCAGCAGCAGGCAGCCTGCGCCACGCAGTGCCTCGATCTGCGCCGCCGTGGGTAGACCGAAGTGAAAACTGATCACGGCAGGGCGAGTCTCCAGCAGAACCTCCAGCATCGCTGGGTCCAACTGAAAAGGGCGATAAATCTCTTCCAGCGCTGGCGGCGGTGTACTGCCGAAGGTCTCGAACAGCGGCCGGGCGCGCTCGATCCAGCGCGACTCGACCTCGGCGTCGCGTGCCGGCGCTGCGTGGCAAAACAGGTTGACCTGAAAGGGGCGTGCGGTCAGCGCCTGGGTGCGGAGGATCGCCGCATGTGCCGCTACCGGGGCCGATGCCCCCAGGCCCAGCCCGCCCAGCGCGCCGGCATTGGAGACTGCCGCTGCCAACTCGGGGGTGGCCGTGCCGGCCATGGGCGCCTGCAGCAGCGGCAGCGTCAGCGCCTGAAACAGCGCCTGTGTCGAAGCGTATCGTGGGTTCACGGGTCACCTATTTAGCTGAATCGTTTACCTTCACTGAGTCCTTCTGTATTACCCGGCCTTTCTCTTTTATCCGGTCTTTCACCCGACACGGCGGGATCAGCTCGCCAGCATCTGCCCTGGGCCGAAACACTCGTAGTGGCGGTTCTCCGCGCTCACCCCCTGGTCGGCCAGCAGCCGGTCCAGCGCACGCATCATCGGCAGCGGGCCGCACACATGGTAGCTGGCCGCCGAATCGCCCACCCAGGCGGCGAGATCTGCCGCTTCCAGCAGGCCATGCTTGATTCCGGTCACTGAGTCGGCGGGGGCATCGGCACGCGGTTCGTCGTAACACAGATGCAGCGAAAAGTTGGCGTGTGCCCGGGCCAGTTCCGCCAGCTCTTCGCTGAAAGCCCGCACACCGGCGTGCCGGGCAAGCTGGATCATCACCACCTGCCGCTTCGGTGACGCGGCCAGAGCGGCATGCGCCATCGAGATCAGCGGGGTAATCCCTACACCACCGCCGATCAGCACCACCGGGCGGGCCGGGTCTTCCGGCAGCGTGAGTTCGAAGGTGCCATAGGGCGGTGTGAGCTCGACCTGATCCCCCTCGGTGAGTGTGGCATGAATCTGTGGCGATACCTGGCCTGCCGGCTGCTCGGCGTTACCCGTCTCATGCTTGATGCTGAGGCGATAGGTTTCGCTGCCGGGGGCATTGGAAAGGCTGTACTGGCGCATCAGCCAGTTGCCTGCCGCATCCGTCAGCCGCAGGGTCACGTATTGACCGGGCGAGTGGGCCGGCAGCGTGCGGCCGTCGCTCGGCGCCAGATAGAGCGAGACGATGTTCTCGCTCTCCGCCTGGCGGCGTACGATGGTGAATGGCAGGAACCCGGCCCAGCCCTGGGTTTCGCGCTGCTGAGTGTAGAGTTCATGCTCGCGGCCGATGAACACCGCAGCCAGCTGGGCGTAAGCTGCCTTCCAGGCGTCAACGATCTCCGGTGTGGCGGCATCGCCCAGAACCTCCTGGATCGAGGCGATCAGGTTCTCACCCACGATGGGGTAGTGCTCCGGGCGAATGGTCAGCGAGGCATGCTTGTGCGCGATCACCTCCACCGCCGGCGCCAGCGCGGCCGTATCATCGATATGGCGTGCGTAGGCCAGGATCGCCCCCGCCAGGGCCCGTTGCTGCGCGCCCTCGCGCTGATGCGCGGGATTGAAGTAGGGCTTCACTTCGGGATTGTGCGCGAACATACGAGTGTAAAAATGGCGGGTCAATGTATCCCCATGAGCCTCGAGCACGGGAATGGTCTGCTTGACGGTGGCGATCTGGTCTGGACTGAGCATGGTGACTCCCCGATGGCGGGTAGGGCTGGCGGCTGGCGCCAGCGTTTATTAATTGGTATTTCATCTACCAATTTAAATTGGAGTATCATTTACCTCTTTATGACTGTCAAGCGATCATGAAACTCACCACGCACACCGACTACGCGCTGCGGCTGCTGATCTATCTGGCGATCCGGGGCGACGACATGCCCGCGACCGTGCAATCGGCGGCGGGCCACTACGGTATTTCCGGGCACCATCTGGCCAAGGTCTCGCAGACGCTGGTGCAGTTGGGCTATGTCTCCAGCCTGCGCGGGCGGGGCGGCGGCCTGCGCCTGAATCGCCCGCCTGAAGAGATCAATATCGGCGCGCTGATTCGGCAGACCGAGAACCTCGAACTGCTGGAGTGCTTCGGGCCCAACTCGACCTGCCCGATCGACCCCGCCTGCCGGCTCAAGCACGTGCTGTGGTCCGCCCAGCAGGCGTTCATGCAGGTGCTGGATGGCTACGTGCTGGCGGACATGATCGAGAACCGCGAGGCGCTGCGCCTGCTGATCTCGAGCGACGCTAGCTGAGAGCGGCGCGGCAAGTACACGACTGCACGATCGTTCAATACCGCTCCCTCGGGCGCCTTCACACTGGCGACGCATTCATGTGAATGGCACCGAGAAATAGCGAGTCAATCATGGAGATCGTGCTGTACGCCTTTACCGTCATGTACACCCCGGGGCCGGTCAACCCGCTGGGGCTCAACGCCGGGCTCACGCGCTCGCCGCGGGAGAGCCTGGGGTTTTTCCTGGGAGTGGCCCTGGCGATGTTCGTCTGGTTCGTGGTGATTGGCTTTGCCGGGCAGCTATTCGTGGTCCAGCGTGTGCTGCCCTATATCGCTTTCGCCGGTAGCGCCTACATTCTCTACCTGGCGTTCAAGGTGTACCGCGCGCCGGTGTCGCTCGATGCGCAGACAGCGCCCGCTGCCAGGCTGATGTTTCGCGATGGCTTTCTGATGCAACTGCTCAACCCCAAGAACTCGCTGGGGGTGATCCCCATCGCCACGGTGATGTTCCCGGGGCGCGGCATCGCCGGTGGCGAGTTGCTGGCATGTTCGGCGGCGATCGCCCTGGGCGGTGGCGGGGCGCCCGCGCTCTACGCGCTGGCCGGCCATCTGATTGGCCGGCGTATCGCCCGGGCCGAGGTGTTCCACCTGTGCCATCGGCTGATGGCGCTGCTGCTGGTGGTCGTGGCGATCCTGATGTTGCGTGACTATGTCTGGTATAGCGATGTCTGGTATAGCGATGTCTGGGCAGCACTGCGCTGAGGAGATGACATGGCAGAGGCGGAAGGAAGACGGACGAGTGATTGGCTGATCGCATCGCCGGCATCGCGGCTGGAGCGGATCGAAGCGCGCTTCCAGGGGCATGCCTACGACATGCACCGGCACGACAGTTTCGCCATCGGCCTGACCCTGAACGGCGTGCAGAGCTTCCATTACCGGCGTGGCTATCGCCACAGCCTGCCCGGCACGGTGCTGGTGCTGCATCCGGACGAACCCCACGACGGCCATGCCGGCGACGCCCGTGGGTTTCACTACCGCATGCTCTATATCGATCCGGCGCTGATCCAGAGTGCCCTGGGCGGGCAGCCGCTGCCGTTCGTAGCAGGCGGGCTCTGCCGCGAGCCGCGACTTGCCACGGCAGTGCAGACGCTATTGGCCAGTCTCGACGGCGCGCTCGACCCGCTGGAGGAGAGCGACGGCATCGCCGAGCTGGCCGATGCCCTGGCCGCCAACGGAGATGCCCGCCGCAGCGCGCCCAAGCGCTTGCCCGACTACCGTGCCGCGCAGCGGGTGCGGGAACGGCTCGACGCGGCGCTGCTGGACGGCGTCTCGCTGGATGAGCTGGAAGCCATCGCCGGCCAGCCGCGCTGGACGCTGTCGCGGGATTTTCGCGCGCTCTTCGGCACCAGCCCCTACCGCTATCTGACCCAGCGCCGGTTAGCGCTCGCCCGCCAGCAGATCGCCGTGGGCACTGGCTTGGCCGAGGCGGCGCATGCCGCCGGCTTCGCTGACCAGAGCCATATGACCCGCGCCTTCGGGCGGACCTATGGCCTTTCTCCGGCGCGCTGGCGCGGCCTGCTCGGCACTCGCTGAGTGCCGGCCCATCTGCCGCACGGCCCGGGCCGGCAGCACTCGGGACCACAACGGGTTTATCTCGGAGAATCCGGCGCTTATACTGTGCGCCGCTTGGAAACAGCGGCGCCATGCCGTCTCGCCACCAGGCCCCCGTAGCTCAGCTGGATAGAGCGGCCCCCTCCTAAGGGGCAGGTCATAGGTTCGAATCCTATCGGGGGCACCAAGTGACCTTCCTCGTTGCCCCACTTTTTTGCTATCCGCTAGTCCCCACCAGAATCGGCATACGCAGGGTTATGCAGTGAAGTATGGCTCTCCGTTCGGCGCGCAGCCGCATACCCACGTGTCGCTAGGAATCCGAAAGATCGAATAGACCAGGCCATCTCGGCCATGGCTCTCTCGGAAGATTGATGGGGCTCAACTCTGTATGAAGGCCCAGGAGACAGCGCCGATCATCAGCAGGGCGAAGGTGAGGCGTAGCAACCGGGAGAAGAGAGGGCGCTGCACAAGGGGCCGGATGGCGCCGCCGACGCACATCCAGAAGATATTGGTGAACACAGCAACCGCCAGGCAAACCCCCATGGTGGCCACATAAGCGATGGTCGCTGGCGAGATCGGCAGCAGAAACTGCGAGTAGATCACCAGTAGTACCGCGTAGGACTTCGGGTTGAGCACGTTGAGCAGGACACCATCGCGCATCGTCAGGCGGGCGCCTTCGGCTGCGTGGGTGTCGAGTGGCGTGGTCGCGATGCGGTAGGCGAGGTAGAGCACGTAGAGCCCGCCCACGATCTGTAGTGTCAGCTTTGCACTCGGCCAGGCTGCCAGTAGCGCCGCCAGGCCCAGGGCCGCGGCCACCATGGATATCGCCAGCCCGGTCAGAATGCCCACGTAGAGCGAGAGCGTCTTGCGCACCCCAAAGGTGGCGGATGTCGCCACGATGGTCATGGGTCCCGGCCCCGGAGAGCCGAACAACAGCATTGCCGTCATGGCGAGCGTGGCGAGTGGCGACATGAGTTTTCATCTCCGAGTGCGGTCTCTCGCAGCGACACCGGCCATGACATGCCATCGCCGCTTGGAACCGATCAGTACCGTTTGCGTAAGACGGTACTGATCATTACCATCCCATGTCAATCTCACAGAAGGGATAAGCCATGGCGACACAGGCGCGTGAACGACTGATAGCGACAGCGGAAACGCTCTTCTACCAACGCGGCATCCAGGCGGTCGGCATCAGCGAACTGATCGACGCCTCCGGCGTGGGGCGTGCGTCCTTCTACCGTCACTTCGACAGCAAGGATGCCCTGGTGCATGCCGTGCTACGTCACCGCAATGAGAGGGCGCTGGCCGCCTTGGAGGCAGCTCTTGCCGGCAGCGATGGCTCGCCCTTAGGTGTGTTCGACGTGGTCGCCGAGCGCTACGGGCAAGCCGACTTTCGGGGCTGTGCCTTTATCAACGCCATGGTCGAAGCCGCCGACCGGGGCAGCGAGACCCACCGCATCGCCAGAGCGCACAAGCTGGCTCAGATAGAGATCATTGCTCGCCAGCTCGAGCAAGCCGGCCACTCTCCGAGCGGAGAACTCGCCCGCGATTTTCAGCTATTGATCGACGGCGCGGTCATGGGCGTACTACGTGAAGGCAATCTCGAACCGGTCGAGAGAGCCAAGCAGATAGCGGCCAGGCTGCTGCATCTATGAGCATCGCCTCAACCGTAGTGATGGTTCTCTCACCATGCTAAGCCTCCGACAAACCATACGTTGCGCTACTACTGGTGCTGATATGAGCCTCGGGTAGCGCCAAGAATTTATCTAAATATCTGCAACATTTTTCCCTAAGCCTGTTTCGAGAAACATGCCTGATTGCGACATGCGACCAAATGACAGGGTGTGAGGGTATTCCTAATAAAGGCAGAAACGTGCTAAGTGTTACCTTATGGCAACAAAGGGATAAGCCGTGATTGATACTTGGGTGGCTAATCGCGATGTTTCCATCTATGGCGCCGGCGCGCTGTCGACCTCCCGCCCCGCCAACGCGCTAGAGGGGGCGGTTTTGATGCAAAGTTGCAGAGGGCTCCAACCCGCGCCACTGCTGAGGAGGCGGGGCGATTTGGCACCCTAGGAAATGATGCGGAATGATGCATTTTGCAGCGTTCTCGACGAAAGGTGGGGGGCTTTGGATAGAGAAGTGAAACGTAATATGGCAGATTGATACAAAAGGTATTCCCAACAGAGCTTGAGGCGGCTGACAGGTTCCGGCCCAGAGCGGAGATGGCGAGATGGGCAGCGGGCTTAAAAGTCTGGGAGTATCCGCATTATTGCTGAACAAACCATATTGACAGTAAAGGAAAAAGTCATGGGAATTAAACCAGGGCCGAAAAGAACTGCTAAATCGACCGGAGAGCCAGATAAGCGTCAACGTGATAACAAAAGCACTCCTGGAAATACAAAATCGCTTAAGCCTCATAAACACAAACCTGGTGATTAAAAGGGAGGTTGGCAACTTCCAGCCGAAAGCGACCCATAGCGGACGGTCCAAGGAAGGTCGCATGTGCGTTCCAAGGCGTTATACAGCAGGCACGATTATTGGTGTTATGTTGCCGAACTATATTTAATATTTAAAAGTTTCAGCAAGTTGGGGTGCGGATGTTGTGCTAGATAATATTGTTGAACGTGCGTTCAAGTCAAAAAAATCGTGCTATCTAATACCTGTTAGCATCTCACTCACCTTCAGAGTCGCTTATCAATAAGGAATAATTATGGCAGTACTTGGTATTAACTTGGTAAAGGATGGATTCCGATACTGTGTTCTCGATGGGAGCAAAGATGCTCCTGTATTGGTCCACTTTGAGAAAGTTCAAACAAACAATTTTCCAAACACACAACAACTGATGAACTGGTATGAGACCACTTTTCAGAATTTAATAACTCGATTCTCGCCAGAGGCAATCGGGATAAAGGTCTCATTAAATGCGAGGAAAGCCGAAATCATCCCATGGTATTATCCCCTAGGAATTCTTCACAACTTGTCTCATCAAAATCAAATTAATACCTTCGAATTTGTTTCAGCGAACTTCACGCCATCAAAATTCGGTATAGATAAATCCATCAATATTTATGATTACATAGATCAATTTTTTGGTGTGTTTCAGCCTAAGTGGGATAAAAATCAAAAGTACGCCCTGCTTGCGGCATGGATGAATTTGAAATGAGCTTAGGTCAAATTGGGAAATATGAACTAATAAAACATCTCGGAAATGGTGCATTTGGTGATGTGTATCTAGCTCATGATCATGCTCTAGATACACAGAAAGCCATTAAAATTCTAAACGCTCCCGATGCGAATGATGCGATAAAAAAACTTGAAGAAGCTCAGATTCTTCACAAATGCATGCATAAAAATATTGTCCACATAAACGAGGCAAATATTTATGACATCAATTCATCACCTCACGTGATCATTGACATGGAATATTTGCCTCGAGGAAGTTTTGAAGATGCCATAAAAAACAATTCGGTATCTATACACACAACTTTGAGGCTAATTATTGATTGCCTATTTGCATTAGAACATGCACATATTAATGGAATACTTCATCGTGACATAAAGCCAGCGAATATCATGCTGTGTGATTTCGGTGCTAAGTTATCTGATTTTGGACTTGCCACAGTTCTAGGATTGCAGGCAGCAGGTTCGCCCCAAGGCTATACAACACATCTTCCCCCTGAATATTTTGTAACCCGAAACACGACTGTGCTAACAGATGTTTTCGCAGTTGGTATGACTTTATTCAGAGCATGTAATTATATAAGTGATTGGAATGGCGCAATTCGACACTTTCCAGACCCAATGTCGCTCATACACTCGGGACAGCTCGTAAGCTCTCTGGGTTTTGCACCCTTTGTTCCATTGAAGTTAAAAAAGATTATCAATAAGGCTTGTGCCTATTATTCCACTCAAAGGTATCAGAGCGCAGCAGAGTTTAGGCAAGCTATAGGGCGGCTATCTCCAAAAATAGATTGGGTTCCAACAGGTCAAAGCTCGTTTGAAGGTGTCTGCACCCGCACTAACGCCTCCTACTCTATTGCTCTCGCTCCAACAAGATCATCCTTTAATGTCGAAGTCAAAAAGAACAATAGAAAGCAAAGTAGTGAATGCAAGTCATTGACCAATTTTGATGATGCTAGCAAGTACCTATTTGGTTATGTCTCGTCGTCTTTGTTTGAGTAGCAGGAGAGTGCTAACAAGTGGCTGCTGTCGAACTGGCAAAAGTGGGGGCGAAGCCGGAGCTTTTCCCAGCGGCAGAGTCGAGCGTTTAGACATCAGGAGATGGAATGTCGACTCACGAACTTGACCTTCTAGAGAACGCTTTAGATAGCCTGATCGAAGCACTGTCTAAATTTGAAGACGGTGAGGAAGGTGAGCCAAAAGCATATAAATTTGCAGTCCTGCACGTGGCTCATTTTATTGAGCTAATTTTCAAACATCATATAGCTTCAAAACATCCTTTGCTTATATACAAAGACCCTTTTGCCAAAAAGCTGGACCAAAATAAAACCATAGGACTCTGGGAGTGTATTAATTTCATCAACAATGAAGACCCCGAGACAGTGTCGCTAGAATTAAGGAAGGATTTGGAGTGGATAAAACGGCTAAGGAACGAAATTGAACACCACAAGTTTACGATGGACGTACCTCAGGTTCGCAGTACTATAGGACGGCTATTCCGCTCGGTAATGGAATTCTTGGACGAGCACGCCGGTATGAATATTGAAGATCATATTCCGGAATATGCAAAAGAGACCTTCAAGATATTGTCAGATGAATATAAATTTTCTATTCGAACAGCCATAAAAGCTGCTGACGAGGTAGAAAAAGAAAACCCAATTGATTATTCATCTGACCCAGATGCAGATCCCGCGAGGCTTGAATGCCCTGAATGTGGACACTATACACTGGTGCTAAACGAGGAATCCAACACCGGATATCGTTGCACGTTTTGCGAGAACGAAGAAAGCGATGAGCTTCCCGGCACCTGTGACATATGTGGTGTCCATACAACACAAGAAGAATTAGATTATTGGCCCATGGATAATGGGGGCGTGGAAGCTCGATGTTATTACTGTTCAGGAAGGCATCGTATGGATAAAGACGATTGATCCGTAAAATGCCTAACAAAGCCATTAAATTCGCTCCTTGCGGTCGCCGGACGCTCGTTCCTCGCGCCGTTTATGGCGAGCATCAGGTTGAAAAGGAGAATTTACTCATATGCTTACCCTATATAGTTCGTCTGGTCAGGCAGTTGCTTATTTAGATGACGATGGGCAGTCGATTTATTTGTATGACGGTACACCAGTTGGGTGGCTCTCTGACGAGTCAGTTTACGCTTACAGCGGGCGTTACTTAGGTTGGGTTGATAACGGTTGGTTCTATGACCGCAACGGTCGACCTGCATTTTTTACAGATTACTCATCAGGTGGCCCAGCGAGACCAGCTAGATCTGCGCGCGCAGCGAGAGGGGCGCGAGGGGCTCGACCTGCTAGAGGTGCACGCGAAGCTCGCCCCGCAAGACCTGCTCGTTCACTTTCTTGGTCCCAGGTATCGAATAGCGGTTACTTCGATCAGTAATGGCCGAATGCTACCACTCAAAGGTTACCCGCCACGGGCCGGACTTTGACGAATTTCATCAAGCCACGATCCCGTTTCTCTACGGGAAGCCAGCCGGCACGCTCGTAGAACGCATAGGCTCGACTGCCGATCTCGGTTTCCAGCCAGATCTCGTCGAATTTGGCGAATAGATGGCGCTCGGCTTTCTCGAGGAGCAAGCGGCCCACACCTTGCCCTTCATGGTCGGCGCGGACGAATAGTCCAAACACGCACCCGGTCTTATTGCGAACCATTGAGAATCCCACGAGTACTCCATCAATCTCTGCAACCCAAAGACAAGGTTCCTGAGCGAGCTCGGCGGCAAAGGTCTCCGGCGTGATGTCCATTTCGGCGAGCTGCTCGAGCGAAAGATGGTTCTCTGCCACGCTTGTGCGAATGGCGAAGATCTCCCCGATGTCTGTCTCTCTTGCTTCTCTCACTTGAATTGACATGGATCGACATCCTTGGCAGTGCTTGAAAAGCCCATCGGTGATTATTTTGAGGCACGCAGTGGCCTTAGGCGAGCCTGCTTGGCGGTTGGGAGCCGTGGCTACGGGGTGTGCGATGGATAACCACGCGGTCGGATTTTGAGGCTGAGAGGTATATCGTGTGATATATCTAGATTGTCGAACCTATTAAATCTATCGCAAAAACATATACTTAACTGTGATTATGGAATCCTGTCGGGCCAGCGGCAGCGCGATTTTTTGGGTCTCTCCCTCGATTTTCCGTGCTTATCGCATGGGACAGCGTGACGAGGCCCTGCCTTCCCAGACTGCTCGCCCTCGACCGCCTCCCGCACCGCCATCGAGCGCTCAGCCCCCGCTCTGAAAGCGGCGCCAGGTGGCCTGGGGGTAGTCATCGACCATTGCCTTGTGCGAGATCTCTTACAAAGTTGGACCAAATAGTCTTAGAAAACTGGTCCTATGGCGGGCGGTGAGATTCGTTATCCTGTGCGGGTGCCCGATTGGGCCTGCGTTTGAACCCGGCCCCTTGGGCCGGGTATTTTCGTTTCAGCCCCGCAAACCTCTAACCGGCTCGATAACGCCCGCAGGGGCAGGCTGGATCTCGAAAAGGCCCGACCCCCATGACGCTGACACTCGTTCACCCCACGCAGGCGCACCAGTCGGCCTTTCTGGCCGCCGTTCGGCACAGCCAGCCGCTGTTGGGTGGCTGGGTCTTCCCGCCGGCAACGCCGCAAGCCTACGCCGATTTTCTCTCCCGCTACTCGGGGGAGACCCACGTGAGTTACCTCGCCATCGCCCCCGATGGCAGCCTGATCGGCTGCGTCAACCTGAATGAGATCGTCCGCGGTGCGCTGCAATCCGCCTATCTGGGCTATTACGGCTTTGCGCCGCACCAGGGCCGGGGATGGATGAAACAGGCACTGCGCGAGGTGATCACCCGCGCCTTCGATAGGCACGGCCTGCATCGGCTGGAGGCCAATATCCAACCCGCCAACCACCGCTCGATCGGGCTGGTAAAAGCCCTGGGCTTTCGCCATGAAGGCTTCTCGCCGCGCTACCTGCGTATCGATGGCGAATGGCGCGACCACGAGCGCTACGCCATCACCACAGAAGAGTGGGGTGTCTGAGAGAGTCCCGCAGATGCGCTCGTCATCTGCGAGTTGGGAAACGTCTGGGCTGCCTCACCACCAGTGCTGCGGATAGCGCCGGTGCCGGGCGAGGTTATTGATCACCACCGCCACGCTGAGCATCAGGATGCAGCCGAGGCCGACCGGGAAGAAGGCGTAGATCCAGCCGAGCTGGTGCAGGTCGCCCGAGCCGATCACCGCGATCAGCGCCGTGGCGCCGCCTGGCGGGTGCAGGGTGTGGGTCAGCTGCATCAGCAGGATGGCGGTGGAGACCGCGACCGCGGCGGCGATCCAGCCGTCCCCCAGTAGCGACCAGGTGACGAAGCCGCAGAGCGCCGAGAGCACGTTGCCGCCGAGCACATTGCGCGGCTGGGCCAGGGGGCTCTCCGGCGCGGCGTAGAGCAGCACCGAGGTGGCGCCGAACGAGCCGACCATCAGCAGCGGGTGGGCCTGGGCCGCCTGGGTGCTGAGCCAGCCCACGCCGGCCATGCCCAGAAAGGCGCCGAGCCAGGACCACAGCGCGTCGCGCCAGTTGGGGGCAGGGCGCGAGACCGGGGCGCCTTTCATCTTGCTCAGATATTGCTTCACCATGGGGTAGGTATCGCCATGTGTGGAATTCAATGGGGGGATCGAAGGCGCGCTATCTTGCCAGTTCGTACTCGTGCGGGGAAATACGCCTTGGCAATAGCCTCATGACCGCCGCGCCGCGCCGCGCCGGGACGCCCGCGCCGGGCATTGCTACAATGCCCGGCTTTCCCGGATGCAGGGCTTGCCCGTTCATGTTCGAGCTTTTTCATGCCTGATCGCGCCGATAGCGCAGCTGGCCTTCATGGCAACGATGTGCCGGTGGCGCAGGACCGCATCTTCGATGGTCTGGCCGACAAGTTCGCCTCCAGCCTGTATGCCAGCGCGCGTGGGCGTATCCGCCTGGCGGTGCTGACGCCGCTGCTGGAGCAGGCGCTGCCGGCGAACGGTTCGGCGGCACTGGATGTCGGCGGCGGCCTGGGCCAGATGAGCGCCTGGCTCGCCGCACGGGGGCATCGGGTCACCCTGGCGGAGCCCTCCGCCGAGATGCTGGCCCGGGCTCGCGAGACCTTGGCGCAAACCCCGTCGGATATTCCGGTGCAGGCCCTGCAAGCGCCGCTGCAGGCGCTCGGCGAGCTTGCTCCCGGGCCGTGGCCGCTGGTGGTGTGTCATGCGGTGCTGGAGTGGCTGGCCGACCCGGAAGCCGGGCTGCGCCAGCTCGCGGCACTGCTGGCGCCGCAGGGGCGGCTGTCGCTGATGGTGTTCAACCGCGATGCGCTGCGTTTTTCCAACGTGGTCAAGGGCAATCTCGACAAGGCCCTGGAGGATCGCCTGTCGGGTACCGGCCAGCGCCAGCGGCTGACGCCGATCTCGCCGCTGACCCATGCCGATATCGTGGGCTGGTGCGAGGCCTGCGGGCTCGAGATCGAGCGTGTCGCCGGGGTCCGCATCTTTCATGACTACCTGCGCGAGCGCGAGCCCAGCGAGACCGACCTGGCCAAGCTGATTGCGCTGGAGCGCCGCTACTGCGAGACCGAGCCGCACTGGCGCCTTGGCCGCTACCTGCACTATCTGATTCGTCCCGCTGTCTCCGCCGGGAGTGAACCCCCGCGAGACGCGCACCTGCCAGGAGAGAGCCGATGAAGGCACAAACGCCCCCGTGTGAACTGCTGGCGCGCCAGGACGCCGACTACCGCGGCTGGCTATGGGTGGCGCCGCCGCGGGATAGCTGGCTGGAGAGCGGCGAGGGCGTGGTGTGGAGCGCCGATCTCGGTGTGGTGAACGCGTGGCGGGCGGCCGGGCGCGAAGCCCACGCGGAGCTGGCGCTGCCGCCGTTGGCGTCCCCCGGCGCGGTGCTCTTCTGGCCCAAGAGCCACGCCCTGGGCGAGTGGTGGTTACGCACCCTGAGCGCGACCCTGCCCGCCGGCACGCCGATCCAGATCGTCGGTGAGCACCAGGGCGGGATCAAGCGGGTGCCCAAGGTGCTTGCAGCCATGGGCCACGCCTGCCGCAAGCTGGATAACGCCCGCCGTTGCACCCTGTTCGCGACCGATGCAGGGGAGGGCACGCCCGACCCGGAGGCCGGCTGGGAAGACTTCGAGACCCACGGTCTGGCGCTGGCGACCCACCCCGGGGTGTTCGGCCACGGCAAGCTCGATGATGGCACCCGGCTGCTGCTGGAGACGCTGGAATCACTCGCCGAGCGCGGCGAGCTGCCTGCCGGGCCTACCCTGGATATCGGCTGCGGCGACGGCATCCTGGCGGCGTGGCTGTCGCGCCGTGGCCAGGCGGTGACGGCCACCGATGTCAGTGCCTTTGCGGTGGCGGCGACCCAGCGCACCCTGGCGCTCAATCAGCTTGCGGGAGAGGCGCGCCAGAGCGACGTGTTCCAGGCGGTGCCGGAGCGCTTTGCGCTGATCGTCAGCAATCCGCCGTTCCATCAGGAGCGGGCGGTGGACTATGGCCCGGCGGCGCGCCTGATCGAAGAAGCGCCGGCGCATCTCGAGGCCGGTGGGGTGCTGCTGCTGGTGGTCAACGCCTTCCTGCCGTATCCCGATTGGCTAACGGCGGCGTTCGGTGAGTTCGAGACCCTCGCCGATGACCGCCGCTACCGGGTCTACCGCGCGCTCAAAAGCCGCCGCTAGCCTGCAGCTCGCCGACGAATTTCAGCGCGCGCTGGTTGGCGGCGCTGACGTCGATGGGGCGGATGCCCAGCTCGTGCAGGCGTGACCAGGGGATCTCGTTCCAGTCGCCGTGTTCCAGCTTGATCGCGGTATCGAGTAACGCACCCAGCGGCCCCTCCTGCTGTAGCAGGGCGGCGTTGATCGAGGCGTGCAGCGGCAGGATGGCGACTAGGTCTTTCAGCGGGCGGTCGAAGAACGCCTCCAGATAGGAGAACAGGCCGACGATAAAGGCACGCTCGGAGAGCTGCGGGTCGTCGATCGCCAGCTCCCGGCACAGGCTGGCCCGGGTCAGCGCCAGCTGGCGCAGCGAGTGGGGTTTGTCGTTCAGCTCGCTGAGGGCGAGCAGCGTGGCCAGGCTGCGGACGCGCTGGGTGCCGATCAGCGTCACCGCCTGGTGCAGCGAGTCGATCTCGCCGGCGCGCTGGTACTGCGTGGTGTTGACCAGGCGCAGCAGGCGCATGCCGAGCGCCGGGTCGCGTTCGATCGTCGCGGCGACATGGCGCGTGCTGATATCGGGCTGATTGAGTTCGGTGATCAGCTTGAGAATGGTCAGGCGGGCGGTGGTCACCGGCTTGCCGTGAACGATCTGCGGGCGTGCCAGGAAGTAGCCCTGGAAGTAGTCGCAGCCGGCGTCGAGACAGTGCTCCAGCTCCGCTTCGGTCTCGAGCTTCTCGGCCAGCAGCTTGAGATGCGGGTGGTGTCGGCGCAACTGGGTGATGATCCGGTAGAACTCCGCGTTCGAGTAGTGCGGGTACTCCAGCTTGACGACATCCACCAGCGGCAGGAAGGGGTGGGTGGCATCGTGCTCGGTATAGTCGTCCAGCGCCAGGGTGAAACCCTCGGCCTTCAAGGCGATGAGGCGCTGGCACACGGCTTCGGTGCAGGGCGTGTCTTCGAGGATCTCCACCACCAGATGAAGGTTATCGAACGGGATCTCGCCGGCCAGGGTATCGGCGGTAAAGTTGACGTAGAGCTGTTTGCCCTGGCCCACGGTCTTCAGATCGCCCTGGGTGAAGGCGTTGAGCAGCACCGTACTGGTGGCGCGGTTGCCATCGAAGGGCAGCGGCATGGGGCCGCCGTCGGTGGGGCGGAACAGCAGCTCGAAGGCGACGATTTCGCGCGAGCTGTCGAAGATCGGCTGACGCGCGAACAGCACCGAGGTCTGATGAGGGTCGGAGAGCGCTGACATGGCAAGCTCCTCATGAGTGTCGGGCCTGGCCGCTGCCGCCCCTGCAGGACGTCATATCGGCCGTTGCTGATCAATTTGAAGGCGGTTCTATCTAGTAGGGGCCCGATTCAGCCTGGGGCGTAGTCGATCGCGGTGATGATGTAGTGGGTCTCGCCGCCCGGTGCGGCAACCACGACGTCGTCGTCCAGCGCCTTGCCCAGCGCGGCCTGAGCCAGCGGGGCGTCGATACTGATCCAGTGCTTGGCGGTGTCGGTCTCGTCGTGACCGACCAGACGGATCGACAGCTCCTCACCGTCGTCGTCCTCGAGGGTGACGAAAGCGCCGAAGTAGACCTTATTGGTATCCGCCGGCAAGCGATCGACCACCTGTAATTCATCGAGGCGCTTGCGCAGATAGCGGATGCGCGCGATGACCCGATTGAGCTCTTTCTTGTTATAGGTGTAGTCGGCATTTTCGCTGCGGTCGCCCAGCGCGGCGGCTTCGCCTACCTTGGCCGAGAGCTGGGGGCGTTTGACCCGCGAGAGATGATCATGAATACCCTGCAATCGATCATAACCCTGGGGCGTGATCAGGTTGCTCTTTTTCTCCTGGCGCGGATCCTTCTTGGGATCGCGCCAGCGGGTCATGTTGCGTCCTTGCATGCGTTGTCTCTGGAGGGGCTTGCTGACAATGGCTGGCTATCTAGATTAACGCATCGAATGGCGCCGCGACCACGCGCGTAAGCTCCCTCGGAACCGGATGCGACTAAAACACAATGGCCGTGCATTCAAACGCCCGTTAGATTTTCCCCAGGATCGCAACCGGAGCGACGACTCATGCCACGCTTTGCCAAGACGATGATGGGCATCACCGCTGGAGTAGTGCTGAGCGCGGGGCTGATCGGCAGCGCCGCAGCCCAGCAGAACGAACTCTTCCCGCTGATGCAGCGCTGGGGCAACGTCGAGTACGAGATGCAGGGGGATGCCCAGCAGCGTGCCTTCGAGAGCCTGGTCAAGGAGGTCGATGTGCTGGCCCAGCGCTACCCCGATAACGCCCACGTGCTGACGGCGCAGGGCGTGGTCCTGGCCTCCTACGCCAAGGCCAAGGGTGGCCTGGGGGCGCTGGATCTGGCCAAGCAGGCGCGCAAGGCGCTGGAGCGGGCGATCCAGATCGACCCCCAGGGCGAGAACGGTTCGGCCTATGTCACCCTGGGCGCGCTCTATCAGCACGCGCCGGGCTGGCCCATCGCTTTCGGCGACGACGACAAGGCAGGGGAGCTTTTGAAGCGTGCGGTGGAGATTCGCCCCGACGGCATCGATACCAACTTCTACTATGCGCAGTACCTGGAAGATCAGGGTCAGCACGCTGAGGCCCGCCAGTACGCCGAGCGGGCGGTGGAAGGGCAGGCGCGTAAGGGTAGGGCCTCGGACGAGGCGCTGCGCCAGGAAGTGCGGCAATGGCTGGCGCGGCACGGCTGAACGTCTCGAGTCGCGTGTCTCTGGCCGCGGCTCTCGCACCTCTGGCCTAGACGCGTCGAGCTCGAACTCCCTTTCCAGAACCCCAGCTCTTCAAAACTCCAGTTCGCCAAAACCCCTGCTCTTCAAGATCTCTGCTCTTCAAGACCTCTGTCCTTGAAAACCTCGCTATCCGCCCCCGGGAGACGTCGCTGCCGACGCCTCCCGGTTCGCTGTCGTGCGGGTCGGGTCAGTAGAGCTTCGCCTTGAGCAGTGGCTTGAGCAGGTAGTCCATCACGCTGCGTTCTCCGGTCTGGATATCCACCTGGGCGATCATGCCGGGGATGATCGGCAGCGCCTCGCGGCCGTGCTCGAGCGAGCCGCTGTCGGTGCGGATATAGACCTTGTAGTAGGACTCCTTGCCGCGCGGCGTCTCCTCCTCGATGGTGTCGGCGCTGATCTGCTCCACGCTGCCGCGCAGGTCGCCGTAGATGGTGTAGTCGTAAGCGGTGATCTTGACGCTGGCGGGCATGCCGGGGGCGAGAAAGGCGACGTCGCTGGGCTGGATCTTGGCTTCGATCAGCAGCCGGTCCTCGAGCGGGATCACCTCCATGATCGTCTCGCCCGGCGGTACTACGCCGCCACGCGTGGTGTAGTTGATGGCGTTGACCCGGCCATGTACCGGCGAGCGGATCTCGGTGCGCTCGAACTGATCGCGCTTCTGCACCAGCACCTGCTCGAGCGAGGCGAGTTCGCCTTTCTTGTCGGTCAGCTCGGTGTAGGCATCCTGCACGTAGCTGTTCTGGATCTCGGCGCGCTTGCCGCGCAGCGAGGCGATATCCTGGCGCAGCTGCAGGGCCTCCATCTGGCTCACCGCCTGACGCGCCACCAGCGGCTCGATCAGCGCGAGCCGGCGGTTGGCCATGCCGATCTCATGCTCGAGCGAGTCGGTGGCGGCGCGTAGCTTGTCGCGCCGGGCGCGGAATAGCTCGCGCTCTGACTGGGCCAGCGAGCTGTCCGGGTCGATCTCGGCGGGGAACTCGATCGACTCGCGTTCGAGGACTTCCGACTGCAGCCGGGCCACGGTCGCCTGCAGCGCGACCACCTGATTGCGGGTCTCGCGGTAGGCGCTCTCGAAGCGGGTGCCGTTGAGCTGTACCAGTAGTTGCCCCTCATCGACGATGTCCCCCTCCTTGACCGGGATGCGCGCGATGATGCCGCCCTCCAGACTCTGGATCGTCTGGATGCGGCTGACCGGCACCACCCGGCCTTCGCCATGGGTGACCACGGCGATCTCGGCCCAGGCCGCCCAGCCGATGAAGCTCGCCAGCGCCAGCAGCACCACCCAAAGCGTGGGGCGTGCCAGCGGGTGGCGCAGGCTCTCGCTGGGGTCCCCCAGTTCGCGGCGCAGGCGCGCGTCCTCGTAGTGTGTCGACATCAGCTGGCCTCCCGTTTACCCGCGACCTGGTTGCCCGACACCATCTGCTCGATGCTGCCCTGATTGGCGAGCCGGCCGTCGCGCAGCACGATGGCCCGCTCGGTGAGCGCCAGTAGCGGCCGCTTGTGGGTCGAGACGACTAGCGTGCGCCCGCTCATCCAGCGCTGCAGGAACGCCACGGTGTGCTTCTCGCTGGCCTGGTCGAAGGCGGCGGTGGGTTCGTCGAGCAGCACGATACGCGGATCCTGCAGGACCAATCGCGCCAGCCCGATCGCCTGGCGCTGGCCGCCGGAGACGCTGCCGCTGGAAGCGATGGGCAGCTCCAGCCCCAGCGGATGCGCGCGCACGAAGCGGCCCAGACCGACCCCGTCGAGGGCCTGGAACAGCTCGTCGTCGCTGTAGCCGCCGCCATCCAGGGTGAGGTTGTCGCGCAGGGTGCCGTAGAACAGCGCGATATCCTGGGGCAGGTAGCCGATGGCACGGCGGCGGTCGGCGGTGTCGATCTGTGCCAGGTTGACGTCGTCCAGCATCACCCGGCCACCTTGCGGCTCGGCGAAGCCAGAGAGCAGCCGCAGCAGGGTCGACTTGCCGGCGCCGTTGCCGCCGAGCAGTGCTACTCGGGCGCCTGCTTCCAGGCGCAGCTCCGGAATCTGCAACGCTGGCGGGGCGTCTTCTCCGTGGCGCACCACGATCTCCTCCAGGCGGTAGTCGCCGCGCAGCGCAGGCTTGCGCACGCGCTGGCCGCTGCCGCCCTCGGTGGGCGCTCGCATCATCTCGTCCATCCCTTCGATCGCGGCCTTGACGTGCTGCCAGCGCGCCAGCAGAGCGCTGGTCTGGGCCATCGGAGCGATCGCTCGTGAGCCCAGGATCGAGCAGGCGATCAGCGCGCCGATGGTCATCTCTCCCGCGCTGATGCGATAGACGCCGACGATGACGATGCCGACATAGCCGAGCTGCTGCAGCATCGAGGCGGCGTGACCGAGCAGGCTGGTGGTGGCGCGCAGGCGGATCGAGGCGCTGGATAGCTGCGCCGAGAGCGACTCCCACAGCGCCAGGTTGCGCCCCTCGGCGCGGGTCGCCTTGAGCGTTTCGAGCTGATCCAGCGACTCCAGCAGCACGCCGTTGCGCACCGCGCCCTCGCGCAGGTTCTCCCGCGCCAGACGCGCCAGATGACGCTGCAGCAGCAGCCCGGGGAGAATCATCCCGGCGATGGCGGCCACGGGTACCCAGGCCACGGGCCCACCGATCCAGGCGATCAGCAGTACGAAGACCAGTACGAAGGGCAGATCACTGATCGCCCCGGCGGTGGCCGAGGTGAAGAACTCACGCACCGATTCGAACTCGCGCACCTGGCTGGTGAAGGCGCCGGTGGAGGCGGGCTTGGCCGCCAGCTTGAGCCGGGTCGCCTGGGCGAACAGACGCGAGGAGAGAGTGAGATCGAGACGCTTGCCGATCACCTCGAGCAGGTGGGCGCGTAGCCCCTTGAGCACGAACTCCAGCACCACCGCCAGAGCCACCCCGCTGGCGAGCACCCAGAGGGTGTCGAAGGCAGCGTTGGGCACCACGCGGTCGTAGACCTGCATCGCGAACAGGGCGGTCGAGATTGCCAGCAGGTTGGCGGCCAGCGCGGCCATGCCCACTTCGGCGTAGGCCGGCCAGCAGGCGCGCAGCGGCCCCTTGAGCCAGTGCTCGGGTGCGGCCTTGGCGAAACCCTCGGCGCGGTCGTCGCGGCGGTGGCGCGGGCGGGCGAAGACCGCCAGGCCGGCGTAGCGCGCCTCCAGCGTCTCGCGGCTGAGGGTCTGGACACCGCCGCCGGTCTCGGGCACGGCGACCTCGGCGCTGGCGTCGTCGAGGACCTCCAGCAGCAGCGTGCTGCCGTCATCGAGCAGCAGCAGCGCCGGCAGCAAGGTAGCCGGGAGACTGGCCAGTGGGCGCGACATCACCCGCGCGCTGACATCCGCGCGGCGCAGCGCGCGTGGGACCTCTGCCAGCGGCAGCTTGCCCTGGACCAGCGGCAGGCCATCGCCCAACTGGCTGGCGGAGGTCGGGCGCTCGAGGCGCGCGCAGAGCAGTACCAACCCGTCGCGTAGCGGGTCGCTGCTGGCGTTGTTGGCGTTGTTGGCGTTGTTGGCGTTATCGCTGTTGGCGTTGGCGGCGGTCATGGCAGTTTCTCCCGGCGCGGATCGCCATCACGCTCGGCCGCTGCCGCGCTGGCGGTGGGGGGTAGCGGCAGAGCGTTGGCGATCAAGGGATGAATCAGGCCGAGCTGGGCGGCGGCACGATACTCGATGCGCTTCTGCTGGCTCTCCACATCGATCAACTGGCGGCGTGCGTTGAATGCCTCCTGGCGAATCGTCAGCAGGTCATTGATATCGCGCAGACCGACACCGAACTGATCCTGGTAGAGCGTACCCACCGAGTCGGCCTCTCGCGCCTGCTCGACGAGCACTTGCTGGCGCTGCCGATAAACCTCGGCGTTCTCGATCAGGGTCAGGACTTCGCGCCGAATCTCGCGGCGGCTTTCTTCGATACGATAGGTGGCGGCCTCTAGGCGCTGGCGCGAGGCCTTGGGCCGCTCGATATTGGCCAGGCCTTGCAGGGTATCCATGCGCAGGCGCAGGCCGATCACCGAGTCGTTCTGCAGGTCGCCACCGATCTGGCGCCGCTGCAGCGAGCCTTCGAGATTGAGCTGCGGCTTGAGCGCTGCCAGGTCTTCATCGAGGGTCGCTCTGGCCTGCGCCGCCTTGGCCTGCGCCTGGCGGTAGGCGGGCGCCTGGGCGATCCAGTCGTCCAAGGTACCGCTGGACTCTAGCCGGCGGGTCAGCGTGGCTGGGTCCGGCGCGGTGAGATCGTCGGCTGCCAGCCCCACCAGCACGCGAAACTGGCGCCGGGCATCGGCCAGCTCGCCGGCGGCGGTGATCCGGTCATCACGCGCCTGGGCCAGATCGAGTGCCACCCGAGCGCGCTCGCTGCGGTCGGTATAGCCCTGCTGGCCACGGGCCTGGGTCAGCTCGTCGAGGGCCGTGAGGCTGTCGATATAGCGTTGTGTCAGCGTCACCCGACGCTGGGCGGCAAGAATATCGAGATAGCTCTCGGCGATCTCGAGCGCGGCCTTCTCCTCGGCCACGCCGAGGGCCCGGCGGGCCTCCCGGGCGGCGGCATCGGCATTTTCCACCTGGCTCTCGACACGCCCCCAGTCGTAGAGCATCTGACGGGCCGAGGCGTCGTAACCCCACTCGCGGAAGGGGAAGTCCTCGGGCCCTGCGGAGAGGCTCAGCTCGGGGTAGTAGCCCCAGCGGGCGATATCGACCTCGGTACCCGCGCTCTCGAGATCGGCCACGGCGGCGCGTACCGACGGGTTGATCGCCAGACCGCGGCGGATCGCCTCGGCCAGCGTCAATCCGGCGGGGGGCGATATCGGCTGCACGTCCGACGCTGGGGGCGTCGGCGTCCCGGCCGCGACCGTTGACGCCGACCACGCCGGCGCCGGCAGGGTGATGCGCGGCAGTGTGGCCGAGTGCAGCGACGCGGCCTGCCACCAGCCGGCGTGGCTGGCCGCTGCCGCCGGCGGTGTCAGGCTCGCCAGCAGCAGCAGCGTGGAAATGAAAGGCAGTCTCCGGTGACGGGGAGCTGCCACGAGGGCGCGTCTCGCGCGTGGCGCCATGGCGCGGGGTCGTGCGTAGCTGCGCATGCATTCTCGATCTGTCAGATTCGACTCGCGGGGCGCCGGCCGGCGCCCCGATCCCTTGCGCTAGTCACGCGGCCGATTCAGGTCTCCACGACGACGGTGTTGTGTTTCACCTGCAGCGTGGCATCGCCAAAGGTGTACTGGTCATAGGCGGTTCCCTCCAGCGTTACGCTGCCGGTGAGCGTGGCGCCCTGAACGCTCAGGGTGTCGTGCTCGTCACCGGTGATCTGCAGCACGTTGTCGTCGTCGGTCATGTCGAGCACGTTCTGAGCGCTGAGCGTGGCGCGGCTGCTGCCATCGTCGCTGCCCAGATCGAGCCGCTCGATGTTGCCGATCGACCCGATGTCGCCAGCGATCATGTCGAGATCGATACCGCCGTCCAGGATCAGGGTGTCGAAGCCGTCGCCGCCGTCGACCGAAGCGAAGGCATTGCCGCTGACCACGATGGTGTCGTCGCCGGTGCCGCCATTGAGGGTGTCGGCGCCGTTGCCACCGATCAGGAGATCGTTGCCGGCGCCGCCGTTGAGCACGTTGTCGCCGGAGCCCGCATGCAGCAGATCATTGCCATCACCCCCGTTGAGGGTGTCATTACCGGCGTAGCCGTAGAGCCGCTGACCGCTATCAGCGGCGTTCAGCACGTCGTTGCCGCTGCCACCTTCGAGCAGGAAGTCGCTGCCATCCAGCCCCAGCAGGCGGTTGATCGCCTGAAGGCTGACCAGGTTGCCGGCGGCATCCGCGGTGGTGGTGCCGGAGATATCCGTGGCGGCGAGGGTAAAGCTACCCAGCGCGCTCAAGCCGGCGTCCAGATTCAGCCCGGCCAGATCGAGCGAGCCGGTGTCGAGCTGTAGTGTGGCGAGGAATTCGTTGATCTCCAGGTTGTCGAGCGTGCCGCCGTCGCGTGCCGTGATGGTGATAGTGGTATTGGGCACCAGCACCCCGGCGAGGGCGCCGGTCTCCACGTTCACCTGGTAGCCGAAGGCCTGCGCCATCGCCGTCGAGTAGGTGAAGGCGACGCTGCCGAGGGAGAGCGCGGCGAGTGCCTGATAGGTGATCTCCACCTGCCGCAGGTCGTTATCGGGATCCAGCGCGATGAACGACTGCTGATCGAGATCGATGATGCCGAGCGCCTCGACGCCGAGCAGCCCCAGCAGAGTGCCATCGTCGGCCTGCACGATGGGCGCGTTGGCGCTGGTACTGTCGGTGCTGTTGCGATCGACGGTCACGGTGGTGGTGTCGGTGTCGCCGTCACCATCTACCACCGTCGCGTCGACCACGGTCTGGTCCGGCAGCTCGGCGCTGGAATCGACGGTCTCGCGATTGACCAGCAGATTGCCGTTGGCCAGCAGATTGTTGATGATCGCCGCCTGGTTGGCGCCGAACTCGCCCACCAGATCGCTACCTTCGATGCGGATCACCTGATCCGCCTGTGCCTGAGCCGAGGCTTCGGTGATGCCATCGGCGAACGCTCCCTCGGAACTCACGTAGAGCACGGTGGTGCCACCGACCAGGGCGAAGAAGAGGTAGCTGGTGAGGTTGCCGGCGGTGGTGCCGCGGGCGCGGCCGCCCTCCAGCAGGCCGCGCTGAGCCCTTCGGTCACCGCCACCGCGGGCACCGCAAAGGCTGAAGTCGGTGATGGTGTCGATGGCGGCGGCGCCGACGCTACCGGCATCTCCGGACTGCCACAGGAAGGTGTCGTTGCCCGCACCGCCGGTCAGGGTGTCGTTGCCACGCCCGCCGATGATCACATCGTTACCCGCGCCGCCGATCAGGGTGTTGGCGCCGGTACCGCCCAGCAGCCAGTCATTGCCCTCGCCACCGGAGAGGCTGCCGCTGGCGCTGGCGACCACCAGCACGTCGTCTCCAGCGGTGGCGGTCGGGTCGATGATGCTGCCTGC
Source organism: Gammaproteobacteria bacterium MFB021 (assembly GCA_000737985.1). Classification (GTDB taxonomy): domain Bacteria; phylum Pseudomonadota; class Gammaproteobacteria; order Pseudomonadales; family Halomonadaceae; genus Salinicola. The sequence goes on from JNVT01000104.1 coordinate 69,011, forward strand.
TCCACCCCCACTACCGGTCAGTAGATCGACGTTGAGCCCGCTGGTGTCGGAGGTGGTACTGGTATTGCCGGCGGCGTCGGTGGCGGAGAGCGACAGCGACGAGCCGGTCAGCGAGAGGATATTGACCCCGGATTGCTCGAGCCGGACGGTCGAAAGCAGGGCATTGAGCTGCTGGTTGCTGATGGTGCCGCCATTGAGTCCGGTCAGAGTGATCGAGGCGTTCATCGACGAAATGATCCTGATGCCGAGGACCGTGGTTTGCTGGATATTGCTGGTCAGCTGGACATCGACGCCCAACGCCTGGGCCAGGGTCTGCGAGTAGGTGAAGGCCAGGCCGGCATTGCCGACCGCGATGTTCAGGCCCAGCAGGCTGCCGGTCGCGGTATTGATGGCGACCCGCGTGGTGTCGTTGTCCGGGTCCGATACCTGGAAGGCCTGGTTGCTGCTGTTGGAGACCAGCCCGCCGACCGCGTCCACGCCGACCAGGCCTAGCAGATCGTTCGACGGGTCGAGGCTGACCTGTGGTGCGCCACCCAATGCCACGCTGCCGTACTGATACTCGCCGGTAGTCATGTCCACGATCAGCGTCTCGGCGTTGCCGATCTCGATGGTCAACTGGCCGCTGTCGGCATCGAAGCTCTGCTGCAGTGCGAAGGTATCGCTACCGCTGGTGGTGACACTGGCGCTGTCCGGGTCATAGGTCAGTGTGTAGCCGCCGATACCGAGGCTCTGCACATAGCCGCCATCGGCGCCGAAACTGGCCACCAGGGTGCCGCTCGCCGAGGTGCCCTCAGTGCCCAGGCCGAAGACCTGATCCGCTGCCGCGGTCGGGGTGGCATCCTCGACATCGAAGGTCAGCGTGCCGCTGCCGAGGTTACCGGCCAGGTCGGTGACCGCGATATCGAAGCCAAGACTGAGCACGTCCGCGCCTGCTGCGAGATGATCGAACGGACGCGATTGCGTGAAGGTGTAGCTGCCGTTGCTGGTGATCTCGAGCACCGCGACCTCGGCGCCGCCGGCACTGCCGCTCAGGCGATAGGTGCCGTTGTTCTCGGTGAGGCTCCAGCTCACGCTGACGCCAGCGCTGGTGATACCGCTCGGGGCGCTGATATCCAGCTCACCCACGCCGCTGCCAGTGGCGAAATCGAGCGTGCCGGTGGTGGTGATGGCGGGGACGAAGAACAGCTCGGACTCCGAGATCGGTACCGCGGTGTCTTCGACGGTGGGTGCCGTGAGATCCACCTGCACTGGGCCCAGGTTGCCGACTGGGCTGATGTTGCCCGCGACGTCGGTCTGGCGTACCTGTACGGCGCCATCGGCATAGGTGCCTTCACCCAGCTCGAAGCTGGCGCCGGTGCCCGTGGTCCAGGTGGTACCAGCGTCGGTGGAGTACTCCCAGGTGGCGTTGGCTTCGAGGCCGTCGACATTGACCGTGGCGTCGTTGGTGATGCCGTCGGTGATATCCGCGCCGGTATCAGTGGCCAGAGAGATCGTTGGTGCAGTCGGGGCGCTGAGGTCCACGACTACCGGGCCCAGACTATCTACTGGACTAGTGTTGCCGGCGACATCGGTCTGGCGGACCTGCACATCGCCATCGGCATAGGTGGCCTCATTCAGCTCGAAGCTGGTGCCGGTGCCAGTGGTCCAGGTGGTGCCGCCGTCGGTGGAGTACTCCCAGGTGGCGTTGGCTTCCAGGCCGTCGACAGTCACGGTGGCGTCATTGGTGATGCCGTCGGCGATATCCGTGCCGGTATCAGTGGCCAGCGAGATCGTCGGCGCGGCCGGGGCACTGAGGTCCACGACGACCGGGCCCAGGTCGCCAACCAAGCTGGTGTTGCCCGCCACATCGGTCTGGCGCACCTGCACATCCCCATCGGCATAGGTGCCTTCATCCAGCTCGAAGCTGGCGCCGGTGCCCGTGGTCCAGGTGGTGCCGCCGTCGGTGGAGTACTCCCAGGTGGCGTTGGCTTCCAGGCCGTCGATAGTCACGGTGGCATCGTTGGTAATGCCATCGGCGATATCCGCGCCGGTGTCAGTGGCTAGCGAAATCGTCGGTGTAAGAGGCTCGCTCAAGTCGACGGTAATTGGTCCCAAGACATCGACCGGGCTGATATTGCCCGCGACATCGGTCTGGCGGACCTGCACATCGCCATCGGCATAGGTGCCTTCAGCCAACTCGAAGCTGGCGCCGGTTCCGGTAGTCCAGGTGGTGCCGCCGTCGGTGGAGTATTCCCAGGTGGCGTTGGGTTCGAGACCGTCGACAGTCACGGTGGCATCGTTGGTGATGCCATCGGTGATATCCGCGCCGGTATCAGTGGCCAGTGAGATCGTCGGTGCGAGGGGCGCGCTTAGGTCCACAACGACCGGGCCCAGACTATCTACCGGACTAGTGTTACCGGCGACATCGGTCTGGCGAACCTGCACATCGCCATCGGCATAGGTCCCTTCACCCAGCTCGAAGCTGGTGCCGGTTCCGGTAGTCCAGGTGGTGCCGCCGTCGGTGGAGTACTCCCAGGTGGCGTTGGCTTCCAGGCCGTCGACATTGACCGTGGCGTCATTGGTAATGCCATCGGCGATATCCGCGCCGGTGTCATTGGCTAGCGAGATCGTCGGTGCGGTGGGTGCGCTAAGGTCCACGACTACCGGGCCCAGGTTGCCAACCAGGCTGGTGTTGCCGGCGACATCGGTCTGGCGAACTTGCACATCGCTATCGGCATAAGTCCCTTCACCTAGCTCGAAGCTGGTGCCGGTTCCGGTGGTCCAGGTGGTACCGCCGTCGGTGGAGTACTCCCAGGTGGCGTTGGCTTCGAGACCGTCGACAGTCACGGTGGCATCGTTGGTGATGCCATCGGCGATATCTGCGCCGGTGTCGTTGGCCAGTGAGATCGTTGGTGTGGTGGGCTCGCTCAGGTCGATGGTGATCGGCCCCAGACTATCGACAGGGCTGATGTTGCCGGCGACATCGGTCTGGCGCACCTGCACATCCCCATCGGCATAGGTGGCCTCAGCCAACTCGAAGCTGATACCAGTGCCAGTGGTCCAGGTGGTGCCGCCGTCGGTGGAGTACTCCCAGGTGGCGTTGGCTTCGAGACCGTCGACAGTCACGGTGGCGTCGTTGGTGATGCCGTCGTTAGCATCGAGACCGCTATCAGTCTGGAGAGCGATCGTCGGTGCGG
>JNVT01000105.1 GCA_000737985.1 Gammaproteobacteria bacterium MFB021
GGTCAGGCGCTGGCCGTAGGGGGTCACCAGCACCGCGCGCAGCGCCTCGGGGGAGATGCGGATGAAGGCGATCAGCGTGCGCGCTTCGCCCTCGTCGGGCGTGAAGGTCAAGCGGCTGGCCAGGGTCTCGGGAGTGACCGCTGCCGCCAGCGGCGGCGAAGGCGAGACCGGTGGCGACAGGCTGCAGGCGGAGAGGCCAAGCAGCAGCGCGCCGAGCAACGCCAGCGCGAGTGGGTGACGGCGGCGGAGCGAGCCGTTCATGACGTCTCCTCGGCGCGCTGCGCGGCCTGCATTCGACATAGCGCCGAGAGCGTGTCGAGATGCCGGCGCGAGGCGCTGGCGAAAGGATTGCTGCGATCCCAGGCATAGCCGGCGAGGATGGCGCTGATGCGTGCGCGGATCTCGGGCGGGGCCTGATCGTGGAAGATGATCGTCTGCAGGCGGGTGTCGTACCAGCCGTCGACGAAGTCGCGGAAGGTGGCGATGCCTTCGCGCAGCGGGTGCTCGAACTCGGCGTCCCAGTCGGGCGTGTCGCCGTCGAGCTGACGCGCCACCAGTGGTGCGGCCAGGCTCGCCGAGCGCAGGGCGATGGTGACACCGGAGGAGAACACCGGGTCGAGAAACTCGCCGGCGTTGCCGAGTAGCGCATAGCCGGCGCCGTGCAGGCGCTCGACATCGGCGGCGTAGCCCTTGAGCTCGCCCACCGCCCGCCGCGGGGTGGCACCGTCGAGCAGGGCGCTGAAGCGCGGCTCCTCGGCGATCAGCGCCTGCCAGCGCGCCTCGGGGGTATCACCATAGGCGCTGAGGCTGGCGATATCGCCGACCACGCCGACCGAGGCGCGATGATCGCGAAACGGGATCAGCCAGTACCAGATCGCAGGGTCCCGCGGGTGGACCCCGATCAGGATCTTCTCGCGATCGTAGTCGGGGTCGTCGATGCGCTCGTCGACATGGGTATAAAGCGCCATGCGCGGCTCCAGGCGCGGCTCGCGGGAGAGCCCTTCGAGCCGTGCCAGCACGCGGCCGTAGCCGCTGGCGTCGAGCACGAAGCCGGCGCGCAGCTCGCGTACCTCACCGGCCTCGTCGCGCAGGGTGACGCCGGGGCGCTGCGGGTTGGGGTGGAAGGCATCGACGCTGACCCCGAACTCGAGGGTGGCGCCCTGGTCGCGGGCGGCCTCGATCAGGCGCTGGTCGAAATCGGCGCGCTCGACCTGGAAAGTGGTGCCCCAGCCGGGCGAGTACTTGTCGCGAAAATCGATCGCGGTGGCTTGCCCGTGGCGGGTGAAGGCGGCGCCATTCTTGGGTTGGTAATCGGCGGCGAGCACCGTCTCCAGCAGCCCGGCCGCTTCGAGGTCGCCCATGCACTGGGGCAGCAGGCTCTCGCCGATGGAGAAGCGCGGGAAGTGGGCGCGCTCGACCACGTGCACGCGGTGGCCGCGCCGCGCCAGCAGGGCCGCGGCGGTGGCACCGGCCGGGCCGGCACCGATGACGATGACATCGTGATCGCGCTCACGCATGCGACTTCTCCTCGAAGTGGGCCTTGGGGGCCTTGGGGGCCTTGGGGGCCTTGGGGGCCTTGGGGGCCTTGGAGGCGCTGGCGGGCTCGCGCGGGCGTACCCAGGGCACCAGCAGCCACACGCTGGCCAGACCGATCAGACAGGTCAGGCCCAGGTAGTGCAGTGCCGGGGTGGCGCTGAACGCCAGCATGCCGAAGGCCAGCAGGCTGGTCAGGGTCGACAGGGTGATCGCCAGCCAGGCGGAGGGTTGTCTGGCGTACTCCACGTTGAAGATACCGGCATCCAGGCCGATCCCCAACACCAGCAGCAGCCCCAGCTGATTGAAGATATTGAGCGGCACCCCGGTCAGCGCGAATACCGCCAGCACGATCAGGGTGGCGCCGAAGGGCGGTGCCACCACGCGCCAGGCGCGGCCGCGGTAGCGCCAGATCAGGGCCAGCGTCATCAGCGCCATGGCCGCGGCGATCCAGCCGGCGGTGTGGCGGCGCAGCTCGCCCAGCAGGCTACCGATACGCGCCACCCGGTCGACATAGATCGCGCCAGGCTGGGCGTCGGCGATGGCTTTGAGCTGATCGGCAATGGCGGCGCTGCGGGCCCCGCTCACGACCACGCTGGCGGCGACCTCGCCGGATTCCGTCTGGCCCAGCCACAGCCGCTGCTGGAGCTGACCCAGCGGGGTCGCGAGCCAGTCGGTGAGGGTCAGGCGCGGGGCGTCGTCGAGCCGCGCGCGGGCGGCCTGGGCGAGGTCCGCCGGCAGCCCGGCGCGCTGGATCAGGCTCTCCAGTGGGGCGCCATAGAGGGTGCGCACCCGGGCCAGGTTGGCATCCTGCTCGGCGGCGCTGGGCACGCTGCGCCCCAGCGACTGATAGTCGATCGCCAGGCCAGCGGTGATGGCGCGGTCGAGGCGCTGATCGAGTGCTGCGAGACGCGTCAGCAGCGCTTGGGTATCGTCTGCGCGGACCAGGAAGTAGCGGCTGCCGGTGTCGCGCTCGAGCAGCTGCTGGACCTGGGCTTCGTCGTGCATCAGCTCGGCCGGCGAGGGGTTGAGCAGGGCGAGACTGTCGTCGCTGGTCAGACGCAGCGTGCACAACACGATCAGCCCCAGCGCGAGCCCGAGTGCCAGCCACGGCGGCAGCCGCCGGCGCGGTTGGCACAGTCGCCACCAGCGCTCGGCCAGGCGCGCGGTGAAGGGGCTGGCGTGGAGCTTGAAGCGCGGCAGCCACAGCACCACGGTGAGCCAGGCGCCGATCAGCCCGAAGGCGGCGAAGGCGGCCATCTGGCGCAGCCCCGGCATCGGTGTCAGCGCCTGGGCAACGTAGGCGATCACGCTCGAGATCAGCCCCAGGATCAGACTCGGCAGCAGCCGCCGCAGGCGGAAGGCGCGGCCGTGGATGGCACGGTCGCACTGCAGATGCAGCACGTAGTCGATGGCGATGCCGATCAGGCTGGCGCCGAAGGCCAGCGTCAGCAGATGCAGGCGCCCGAACAGCCCCAGGGTGAGTGCCAGCGCGAACAGCGAGCCGGTCACCAGCGGCACCAGCAGCTGCGCCAGCACCCGCGGCGAGCGGAACACGAAGCCGATGATCAGCAGCACGCCGAGCAGCGAGGCGGCACCGATGGTGGACATCTCGTGACGCGCCTGACGCGCGCCGGCGGCGGCGTGGAACATCAGCCCGGAGCGCAGCAGGTGGGCCTCGGGATGCGCCTGCTGAAAGTGTTCGAGGGTCGCGTGCAGCGCCTGCTGCATGGGCAGCGCGTAGGGCGAGCCGGCGAGGCGGCCGATCAGCACGCTGTAGTGCTGGCCCTGGGCATCCAGCGTCAGCAGACCGTCGGCGGCATCGATCGGGCTCTGCGGCTGACGCGCCAGCCACGCATCGAGCAGGCCGAACGGGTCTGCCACCGGGTCGGGACGCGCCGCCGGCGAGAACAGCCGGCGCAGTGCCGGCTCGACCAGCGATTCGCCGCCGTCGCGCTCGATCGCCTGCTGCCAGGTGGGGGTCAGCAGCCGGTAGCGCCAGGGCCCCATCCAGTCGTGCGGGTCGGCATCGGCCAGATCCAGCTCGCGCCAGTCGACCCGCGCGAGTTGTCCATCGTCGACCAGCGTCTCCAGCGCATCACCCAAAGCCTGGGTCGCCGCGACCCGGTCGTCGGCGCGCAACAGGATCAGGAAGCGATCCTCGAAGCCCTCGCCCAGCTGGCGGTCGGCGGCTTCGACCAGCGGTACCTGGCGATCCGCCGGCAGCAGCGCGGTGAGATCGGTGTCCGCCGGCAGCCCGTGGCGCAGCATCCAGCCGAGCCATACGGCGCACAGCGTGAGCACCCCCAGCCACAGCCACCCCAGCCAGCGCCAGGCGGTGGCCTGCGGCGGGCGTTCGCCAGGGGAGTTCATGGTGCCTCGCCGGTCAGCGGATGCTGGTCATACAGGCGCACCGCGAGGGTGTCACCGCCGGGCGTGCGCAGGGTCAGATGATCGATATAGCGCCCGCCGTCGAGGGCGATGCTGGCGATTCGCTCGCGCAGCGCCGCGGCCTTGGGTGTCAGCGTCACCTGCCACGCTTCGGCATCGCCTGCGAGGGCGATCTCGAAGCGCGAGGCCAGCGCCTGCCAGTCGCCCTCGAGCAGTTGCAGGAACAGCCGCGCGACCTGCTCGCCGCCGGGCGGGGTGCGGTCGCCACTGCCGTTGACGATCGCCTCCGGGGTCAGCTCGATGCGCTCCTCGACCGGGCGTTCGAGCTGCCACACCACGCGCTGGCCGCGCACGAAGCTGAAGCGGCCACTGCTATCCAGGCTCGTGCCGAGATCCGCCAGGCGGCGCTGCTGGGTGAACTTGCCGGCCAGCGAGGGTGTCGCCGCCAGGCGCTGCTGCAGCGAGGCGAGATCGAAGGCGTAGGCGCCGAGCGGCGCGGCCAGACACAGGCAGGCGAGCAGCAGCGAGAGCACGCGGCGGGCGCGGTGAGCGAGGGTTGGCTGGGGCATGGGTGCACTCCTTCGGCAAGCGGTGGCGGGCGCAGAGTTCTTCACGCAGATCAGTCGCGCGGGGCGTCGTCGGCTCGGGTGGTCGTGGCGGTGACATGATCATCCGCGGCGTCCGGCTGCGCGTCGGCACAGTCGAGCCAGAACGGGAAGAAGTTGAACCACTGCAGCGGGGTGTTCGCGCACTGGCGCGTGAGCCAGGCGACGTAGCGCTGCATGGCGTCGCCGATCCAGGCCTCGCGCTGGCGGCGGCCGAGGCGCTGGGTATCGTCGAAGGTGTCGAACTCGACCCGGTAACCGTCGCGATGGCGGAAGCAGCCGATGGTGTAGATCGGGCAGCGCAGCAGGCTGGCGAGCCAGAATGGCCCCTCGGGGAAGCGCGCCGGGTGGCCCAGAAAGGACAGCGTGCGCGCCCGCCCGCTGTCACTGATCGGCACCCGGTCGGCGGCGATCACCACGAAGCCGCCCTCGGCGATACGCTGGCCGAGCTGCATCGCCGTCGATGGCGTGATCTCGCTGACCTCGATGATCTCGGGGGGATTTTCGCGGTGGGTCGAACGCGCCAGCACGGCGTCGAACTGCTGGGCGTTGCGGGTATGCATCAGCAGGGTGGCGCGGAAATCCTCACGCATGTCGCTCATCGCGGTACAGATCTCCATGTTGCCGACGTGAGAGACGAACATCACGCCGCCGCGGCCGCTGGAGACGGCATCGAGAAAGCGCTGACGTGCCCCCTCGGCGAATTCGACCCGGGGCGGAATACCGCTCCAGGCGTCGATCTTGTCCATCAGGCTCTGCCCGAAGCTGCGGAAGTGGCGCAGGCTGAGCCAGGTGAGCCGCCGGGGCGCAGCCCCGTGCAGATGGCGCCAGAGCCTGACCAGATAGGTGTGCGAGGCGCGCCGGTGCAGGCCGTGGGCGACATAGAAGTAGGCGATCACCAGGGTCAGCATGAACTGGAACGGCAGCCGGCCGAGGTGGCGGCGAATCCACACCATGGTGCGCACGCCGGCGGCGCTGCCGGACTCGCGAATCCGCGACCAGTGGTTGGGATTGCTGCTGGCGGGGGTCATGAGGGGGCTCCCAGGCGGCGGCGAAGCAGGATGGGCAGACGGATCAGCATGCCCAGCAGCAGGCGCGCGTGCATGCCGGCGAGCAGCAGATTGTCGCGCCACAGGGCGAAGTGGGAGACGCCATCCAGCGGGTAGCGGACCCGTACCGGCAGGTTCTCGACCTGCCCACCCTGCCAGTACCAGCGCACCGGCAGCTCGCTGTCGAACTGCATGCGATCGCCGCACGGGTGACGTGCGACCAGGCGGTTGACCGCCGCGACCGGGTAGAGCTTGACCCCGCACATGGTGTCGCGCAGCGTCAGCGACAGAGTCGCCAGCCATACCAGCACATGGGTGAGATAGCGCGAATAGAAGCGGTGCTTGGGCACGCTTTCATCGAAGCGCGGATAGCCGATGCGCAGAATCTCGTCGGCGGCGTCGAGACCGGCGACGAAGGGTGGCAGGTCGGCGGCTTCGTGCTGGCCGTCGGCATCCACCTGCAGCGCATGGGTGAGCCCCAGCGCCTCGGCATGGGCGAGCCCGGCGCGTACCGCGGCGCCCTTGCCGCGGTTGTGCGGCAGGCGCACCAGGGTGGTCGCCTCGGCCCGGGCCAGCTCGTCGAGCAGCGCCGCGCACTCGGCGTCGCTGCCGTCATCGACCAGGATGATCGGCAGCCCCAGCGCCTGGAGACGGGCGAAGGTCTCCCCGATCGCGCCGGCGTGGTTGTAGACCGGAATCAGCACGCCGATCCGGGCCGGCGTGGCGTGTGCATCAGGCGACATGGTGGCGCTCCGTGAGCGTGAGGCGGCCGCTGGCGTGCTGACCGCGCGCGCTCTCGCAGGTGATCATCAGGCTCTCGCTCTCCTTGATCCGCCGCCGGGCCAGCGTCAGGCGGAAGCGGTCCCCCGGCAGTAGTGGCTGGGGGAAGCGCAGACGCTCGAGCCCTGTGAAGTCCGCCTCGAGCGCGAACAGGCGCCGCGCCAGCTGAATTGCCCAGTGGACCAGAGTGACGCCCGGTACCACCGGCTGGGCGTCGAAGTGGCCATCGACATAGCGGCAGTGCTCGGGGACCTCCAGGGTCACCTCGATGCCGTCTTCCAGCGCGCGCTCACCCAGCCAGCGCGGCGCGCGGCGGTCGTCGAGGTCGGCGAACAGGCGCTCGCGCAGCGTAGCGGTGAGCTTGCCCTGGGCGTTGGTCGGCCAGGTCTCGACGAAGCGCCAGTAGCGCGGCAGGGCCGGCGTCTCGAAACGCTCCGCCAGCGCGCGGCGCAGGCGCTTGACGGTGGCGCGGTGGCTGGCGTGATCGTGGGGGAGGTGGTTTGCGTCGAGCTCGACGATCGCGCCCAGGCGCAGCTCGCGCCGGTTCAGGGTCACGGTCTGCGCCCGGTGGACGCCCTCGAGCTCGCCCAGCGCGCGATCCATGGCGGTGAGCGAGAGGCGCTTGCCGCCGATCTTGACGATGCGATCGGCGCGTCCGAGCAGGCGAAAGCCGCCGTTCGGCTCGAGGGCGATACGGTCGGCCTGGCGCTGCCAGGTCTGCGGCTCGGCCAGGTGCGGCGAGCGCAGCCACAGGCGCTGCTCGCTGTCGCTCTCGATGGCGAGCCCGGGAAAGGGGCGCCAGGTCTCGCCCTGCTGCTGCACGCGCCAGGCGATACCGCCGGTCTCGGAGCTGCCGTAGACCTCATGCACCGGGCTGCCCAGCAGCGCCAGGGCGAGGTCGCTGGCCGCACTTGAGAGCGGCGCCCCGGAGCTATAGATGCGCCCCTGAGCGGCATGCACCGCGGCCCAGTCGAGGGTGGCGGGTAGCCGCGAGAGCGCCGGCGGTGCGCTGACCAGCGCTGCCTGCAACTGGGCCTCGGCGCAGGCGGCGAGCCAGGCGTGCAGGGTCTCCGGGTAAGGGCAGGGGCGGGTGGCTAAGGGTACCCCCTCGGACAGCGGCCGCAGGATCAGGAACAGCAGCCCGTAGATGTGCTGGTGGCTGACCTGACCGATCACCAGGTCTTCGGTGTAGGGCCATAGCCGGTGCTGGGTGGCGAGCTCGGCATCGAGCTGGGCGAAGCGCTTGTCGAGGCGCTGCGGCTCGCCGGTGGAGCCCGAGGTGTAAAGGGTCACTGCGATCGCCGGCAGCGGCCGGTGCGACCACTCCGGGTCGCGATCGGCACCGGCGCGCACGCCGCCGGTCAGGGTGCCCAGCGGCTGGCCCGAGTCGCGCAGCGCGGCCAGGGTGGCGGGCTGGTCATCGGCGGGCAGGATCGCCTGCTCGCCGCGCTCCCAGATCGCCACCAGCGCGGCGCTGAACTCCAGCGGGTCGGGATCGAACAGCAGCCATGCGCCACTGCCATCGGTATGGCTCGCGAGCAGTGCCTGCCAGGCACCGATACGCTGGCGCCAGGCACCCACGCTGATCCAGCCGGCGGCACTATCGGTGGGCGGACGCCAGGCCATACGCGCGTCAGCGTCACGTTCGCGCCAGGGGCGCGCCTGGAGTTCAAGATGACGCATGCGGCTCCTCGGCGTGGCGTTTCTTGACCCGCTGACGGATGACCCACTCGCCGGCGAACATCGCCAGCATCAGGGCATAGGCGATACCGCCGTTGTACCAGGTCCACAGGGTCATATCGGCGTAGAGCGCAGTGGCCAGAGCCAGTGCCCCATTGACGGCGAAGAACACGCACCAGGCCTGGGTCACCCGGCGGGTATAGCGCACCGCATGGGGCGGCAGGTCCGGTTCCTGGCGGCGTGCCAGACGCTCGATCAGCGGTGGTGGGTGGCGCAGGCCGTGGGCAAACAGCATCAGCAGCGCCAGGTTGAGCGCGAACGGCCACAGCCGCAGGCCCAGCTCGGCGCTACCGGTGAACAGCACCAGCGCCAGCAGCGGCAGCAGGCACAAGCCCCAGCGGCGGTGGGCGGCAGGCAGCCGCCACCACGCCAGCGCGGCGAGCGCCAGCAACAGCGGCCAGGCACCGAGGCGCGGCAGCAGGGCGTGCACCACGAAGGGCCAGGCCAGACCGAGCAGTGCCGCCAGGCACCAGAGCAGGCGCTGCGGCCCGGTGCGGCCGCGGGAAGGGGAGATCACGGCCAACGCCTCAGCTGACGCGGCGCGCTTCGACCAGCGCGGCCAGGCTCCTCAGGTTGGCGAAGTGCTGACGTGACGACTCGGCATCCGACTCCAGGGTGATGCCGTAGCGCTTCTGCAGCGCCAGGCCGAGCTCCAGGGCGTCGATCGAATCGAGCCCCAGACCCTCGACGAATAGCGGCTCGTCGGGATCGATATCCGCAGGGGTGACGTCCTCGAGCTCCAGGGTCTCGATGATCATCTCTTTGAGTTCTTGTTCCAGCGCTGTCGTGGTCATGATCTTGCTTTCCTTGTCACCAGTGTCCTTGCCACCATCATCTTCGCGGGGCCGCGCGTGGCACGCGCCCCCGCCCTGCGGCCGGTTCTACGCCGGCCTGTACGCGTCGGGGCGACGCGCGATATAGGGTGTTGTACAAAAAACTGCCAGCGCTTGCCGACTTTTCGTACAGACCCTGTGCTTACCTATCGCCGGGCGCGGTCAGGCGTCCGGCGCGAGTGTCCAGGTGCGCCCGGCCATGGGGCAGCTCAGCGGCCCACGCCGCTGCATCAGCCAGTCGATCACATCGAGCGGCTGCAGCGCCTCGCCGGTGGATTCGGGAGCCGCCGCGAGCGTGAAACGGCGCGCCCCCGGGGTGGGCGTCGTGCCCAGTACGAGGGCCACCGCCGCCGCTGGCGTATGCGGGGCGAAGTCGGCGAAGCGTGCCGGTACCGGCTGATCGCCGAACACCACTAGCAGGCGTTCGGTACCGTCGCTGAGATACCCCAGCGCCTCGGCCATCAGCGCCGCCCACTCCGCGCCGCTGGCGGCCACCGCCTGCTGGCTGCGGCGATTGCCGCTGGCGATCGAGTAGACACCGATGATGGCGTTGTGTACCGACAGGCCGAAACGCGCCGGCGATAGCGGCTCACCGGCATCGATGGCGTAGAGCATCTCCAGCGTGCGCTCGCCGTCGCCGTGGCGTGAGGCGTGCAGCACATCCAGCTCGGCATCCGGGTCGAGCGCGATCAGCATGTCGCACACGGCGCGGCCGATCAGATTGAGGCGGCGGCGCAGCATCGACGGGATTGCCGTGCCGGCGGGCTTGGCGCTGGTCTCCAGGCGCGCCTCGCCAGCGGCATCGCGGTGCGGGGTCCAGCCTCGCCACTCCTGAACGAATAGCTCCGTCATGCGCGGTATCGACAGTCCTGGTCGTAAAAACGAGCGTGAAAACGAGTGTTACATCCGTGTCACGGATCGACGCATCATAACGGAAAATGCGTCAGGCTCCGTGCAAGGTTTATGCATTTGCGCAGTGTGCGGGGATCAAGCGGGGCGTAAAGGAACCACTGCATAAATGCCTGCACGAGCGAATGACTGCGTTGCGCGGTACTCGAAGGCTCGCCTAACTTCATGTTATGTCTCGCCTTCTGCGTTCCGTGCGCCTTGCCCTTCATCTCGTTCGGCGATTTATTCAGCGCTTCCTAAAGCGCCGGGCCTAGGCCCGGCGCGCCCGGGAAGGACGATTCCGCGGGCCTGGCAAGCCTACCCTCAGTCGTCGCGTGCTGACTTGATCTGAGTTAACAAACGGGTGGCGCCGGTCCGGCACGCCGCCAACCGAACCATCCCTTTGTCTCTCCGCCACGGCACCCGCTGCGATGGCCGGCTGCATAGTCAATAGACAACCGTAAATTAGCGGAGTCTGCGATCCGCCAAGCCTACGCATGCGGATGACGCTTGCCAACCCGAGCGTAAAAATGTTGTACAAGGTTTTTACGCGGTGCTACCATCGTCTAGGTAAACTTAGAGATCAGGAAGATCTCATGCGCAGGAAGCGCACACGCCAAGGATGGCGTGCCGCCGCAGGGATGCGCGGCAAGACGGCAAGTTGCGATGTCGTCGAGTAGATGGTTCGACCCGATAGGTTCTCTTGGATGCCCGGCTTCTCGCTGGGCATTGTTTTTTTGTGGGCAGCCGGCGGGCTCCGTTGTCGGGGCGTGCCACTGGTACGGCGGATGGTGATGGCAGTGGCGAGGTAGGTAGGTTCTTATTGCTTGGGGTGCGTCATTGACGTATTTTTTGCAGCATGTACACCATCGCAGAAACGGAAATCTTCAAGGCTGACGCGGCTTCGCTGTGGAGTGACGAAGAACGAGAAGCGTTCTTCGAGTGGTTGGCCAAGAATCCTGAAGCGGGTGACGTCGTCCCAGGTACGGGCGGTTGTCGCAAGGTGCGTTGGAAACGTCCGGGGACCGGAAAAAGCGGTGGTGTGCGGGTGATCCATTATAACTGCTTGCCGGATGGGAAGATTTGGTTGCTGGTGATTTACGCCAAGTCGGTGCGCGGGAATATCCCTCCCCATATCCTCAAGCAAATCAAGGAGGCGCTCGATGGTGCGTGATGCTGACGTCATGACTGGTGAAGAGCTGGGCAATAAGCTGCTGGAGTCCGTGCGCCAGATGAAGCGCGGCGAAGCGGCACGCTTGACCCCGGTAAAGGCCACCAAGGCCGCTGAAATACGCCACCGCATGGGGCTGTCGCAGCAGGAGTTCGCCGAACTACTGAATGTTAGCCTCGGTACCTTGCGTGGCTGGGAACAAGGCCGCCGCGAGCCCACGGGTACCGCACGCACCCTGCTGCGTGTGGCTGAAAAGCACCCCGAAGCGCTCCGCGATTTGGCATGATTCGCCATCGCAGTAGTGGTTTTGCGTCGCGCCATGTCTGGCGCACCGATAGAAGGCCTGCCCTGCTGGGGTAGGCCTTCTGTTTTAGCGATCTTGAATAAGGTTTGTTCAAGGTATTGGGAAGGAAATGTACGTCGCGCGTGCCGTTTCCGGTTGTCAGCGGCTGCACGGATCGTCGACCGGCACCTCGCGCGGGCGGAAGCGGCGGGCGGCGACGTCGACCGCGATATTGAGCCCGGCGGTGATCAGCAGCAGAAAGAGTACCTGATCGAACATACAGTATCTCTAAGGAGGTGGCTTGTGTCGACTGGCGGGCGCGGTGCTCGCGTGTAGCGTGACTATTTCGTGCGCTACGGTCAGATAGCGGTCGAAACTTTGATCGCGGCTTTGAACAATGGGTGGGGCGGCAGAAGGTCGGGTTGATGGAACAGTGGTGGAAAGCTTTGAGTTTTTTACAAAATAGACCTTCGGTGCTGGAGGTCTATTTTGTCATTACTAAGCCGTGAGTCTTAAGGTTATGAAATAAATCAATGGCAAGCTAGCTAGATAAGCGGTTAGTAAAGGAGGGTTTTTGCTACAATCCAGCCCACTAACAAAGCAGCTGTGATTATCAACACTATGAAGCATATTGCGCTAGGCGTAGACATGGAGTCCTGCTCAAATATTAGTCTTACGGTATTATAGAAAGTTTTTACATAATTCTCTTTATTTTTCATTGATGGATTTCCTTTTTCAAGGCCCTTTTACACTGTCAATTATGCTTGTTTCATAATTTCCCCAGATATAATTTAGGCGGGTTTGTTTTCTGCGACATGCAGTGGCGTAAATCTATAATACTTCATGCGGGTTGGCAAGATGTTTTTTTACTTGCCGACGGAGTTGTTTTTTATTTGAATTGAAAGGGTTTCAGAGTGCTTTGAATGGCAAGGCATGCCTCCCCTAAGGGGGTTCGCTGGAATCGATTTAAAAGGTAAAAAAGGCTTAATACGACGGGGCAGGGCGGGCCTGAGCGGTCGCGGTGGCAGTGTTAGTGTGACCGACTGCTGTACGCTATTGCTTACACGGGCTGGCGCCGATCTGTCGTTCAGCGACCCAGCTGCCGGTCGCTAGGTATAACGTGACATTGAAAACAGCCCTGCGGTAGCAGCTCCGCCTTGAGCTTCCAATCCGCTCCCCCCCTCGTGCCGCCCAGCGCTCAAGCGCCGCTCTGTAACACATAACTCACGCCCTCCAGCAGACTTACCGAAAGATGCTCAATGACTTGCGCTAGGCCAAGGGTCCAATGACACGTTCCATTCACTCTCAATAGCGCTTCGTATCGAGCGGACGCGCGTTTCGAGCTCGGTCAAGCTCCCATACGTGCCTCGCGGTATTTCAATTTCTTTCGATTTTCCCTTATAGCCTACCCAGATACCCAGCCGGTTCTCGTAGTCATGGCTTTCCCAGCGGACCTCAAGTGGCCGAAGGGCTTCTTGGAAGATTTTTGCAGCTTCAGCGATGGAGAGTGACATCAGAAGTCCTTTATTTGTACGTCGAATTGTACGTCGCGCGGGCCGGGGCCGGTTGTCAGCGGCTGCACGGATCGTCGACCGGCACCTCGCGCGGGCGGAAGCGGCGGGCGGCGGCGTCGACCGCGATATTGAGCCCGGCGGTGATCAGCAGCAGAAAGAGTGCCTGATCGAACATCAGGTATTCGAAGCTGGAGTCGATGTAGAACCCCAAGGTGGCGACGCCGAGCATGCCCAGCAGGGCGGTCTCGCGCAGGATCACTTCGGCGCGGTAGCACAGCAGTGCCAGCAGGTTGGGATAGAGCCGCGGCAGTAGCTCGTAGGCGTAGCGCCCCGAGGCCGGCAGCCCGGGCATGCCCGGGGTGAGGCCGTCGGCGTGGCGTGCCACCAGGAAGGCGATCAGCGCGCCGTTGTGCAGCGCCAGTGCCAGCCACGCCGGCAGCATCGATGGTCCCAAGAGCAGCAGGAAGACGAACGCCAGCATCAGCTCCGGGGTCGAGCGCACCATTACCAGTGCCAGGCGGCCGAGCCCACGGCTGGCGCGGTTGCCGAAATGGCGGCTGGCCAGCGGCCACAGCAGCAGCGCCAGTACCAGACTCCCCACCATCCCCATCAGCGCCAGCAGCAGGGTGTTGCCGATTGCCGGCAGCAGGTCCGGCATGTCGCGTACCCAGGCCAGCAGTCCCGTCAGGTCGCCGGCGAGCAGCGGTGCCGGCCACAGGTCGTGGCTGACGAAGCGCCACAGCAGCGCACCATCGACCTCGGGCAGTGGCCCGAGCCAGTAGAGCCCGGCGATCAGCAGCAGCGGCAGCAGGCGGCGATGCCCCCACCAGTGCAGCGTCGCGATCAGCAGATAGAAGACCCACAGCAGGGCCCCGGCTTCGCCGAAGCGGCCCTCGCGGAAAGCACTCTCGAGGTAGAAGCCCAGCGTCGGCAGGCCGACGAAGCCGAGCAGCACGCTGGCGCGCATGGCGCACTCGAAGCGGTAGCGGGTGTAGCTCGCCAGGCGCTCCCACACCAGCGGCAGTTCGGCATAGATGAAGCGTGACAGGCGGCCGGTGCCGGCGGGTAGCGCAGCCGAGGGCGCGCGCGGGGTCAGCTCGAGGATCTCGGCGTAGACCTTGGCGAAGATCCCGGCATAGGGGATCGCCAGCGCGGCCAGCGCAGTGACCGCCGAGAGCCCGAATACCTGCAGGAACAGCAGCGCCCAGAACAGCTCGTGGATCGCGCGGACGAAGGCGCACAGCGCGCGCAGCGTGCGTGATCGCGGGAAGACCAGTGCCAGCGGGAACCCCAGCAGTGCGCCGAGGAAGGTACCCCACAGCGCCACGCTGACGGTGAGCGCGATGGCGTGGAGCGGGTTCTCCAGGGCCAGCCAGTCCGGCCAGGCCAGGCCGCGGGCCATGCGCCAAAGCTCCGCCCAGGGGTCGGCGGCGGTGATCTCGAGGTCGGCCAGCGGCAGCAGCAGCAAACACAGTGCCACCAGCGCCAGCGAGCGCCGGGCGAGGGTGAGGCCGGGGCTGTCACCGCGCAGCCAGCCGGGTGCCGCGCTCATGCGGAGGTGGCGGCGCTGGTCGAGGCGGCCACGGCGTCGGGGTAGAGCGCGTCGAGATCGGCCAGAGTGAGCTCGCGGCTGGCGGCATCCAGCTGAACCTGGCCGTCGCGTAGCCCGATCACCCGGTCGAAGTGACTCAGCGCCAGGCCGTGCTGATGCAGCGCGATGACGCTGGTGGCGTGCTGGCGCTGGATCCGCTGCAGCAGACGCAGGGCCTGGTGCGGGTCGACGCTGGCCAGCGGCTCGTCACCCAGGAAGACCTCACGCTGCTGATAGAGCGCGCGAGCGATCGCCACGCGCTGACGCTGCCCCCCGGAGAGACGCTCCACCGGACGGCGCAGCAGGCCGTCGAGGCCGAGCTCGGCGCACAGCGCTTCGACCGCCTGCCAGGCGTCGCGATTCGGCCGCAACAGGTTGAGCAGGTTGGCCAGGGCGCCGTGGCGCTCCAGCCGGCCCATATAGACGTTGTGGTAGACCGAGAGCAGCGGCACCAGGCCGTGGCTCTGCGGGCACCAGGCGGCGTGCGGTTCGAGCCGGGCGCGGATCGCACTCAGCAGAGTCGACTTGCCGGCACCGCTCTGGCCCAACAGCGCCACCTGCTCGCCGTGTTCCAGGGTCAGCGACAGCCCCGGCAGCACGACCCGGTCGGCGTGCCCCAGGTCGTCACCGTCGAAGCGAAGGAGCGGCACGCGGTCTCAGCGCAGCAGGCCGATCGACTCACCGACCTCTTCGATCGGCGCATAGTCGGCGTTGCTGGCCGGGATGAAGCCGGAGCGCGGGAAGCTCTCGAGCAGGGCGGGGTCGGTCATCTCGAGCAGCGCCTTCTGTACCTTGGCGCTGAAGCCCTCGCCGTAGCGCGCGTCGACGTCGCCGCGCACGGTCCACTGGTAGTCGGGATAGGTGGGCGACTTCCAGATCACTGCGACCTTGTCGGTGTCCACACGGCCATCGGCCACCGCCGCCTGCCATACGGTGAAATTGACCGCGCCGACGTCATAGGTGCCGGACTCGACCAGCGCGATGGTACGCGAGTGGTCGCCGGAGAAGCCGACCCGCGAAAAGACCTTGTCGGGGGCTGCATCGAAGCGCTGGCGGATGAAGTGCTCGGGCATCAGTCGCCCCGAGGTCGAGGTCTTGGCGCCGAAGGTGAAGCTGTGTCCGCGCACCGCCTCGGGCAGCGCCGTTTCGGACGGGGCGATGTCGGCTTGCGTGTTGGCGATGAAGTAGCTGCGGAACTCGGCGTCCTCCTTGCCCTGGGCAATGGCCTGGGAGCCGGGTACCAGACGGCGCGCTTGGACCCCGGAGAGGCCACCGAACCACGCCAGCTGTACCTGGTCGTTGCGGAAGGCGGTCACCGCCGCGCCGTAGGAGGTCACCGGCACGTACTCGACCTCGACCCCGAGCTTGTCCGAGAGATAGTCGGCGACCTTGGAGAAGCGCTCGACCAGGCGTGACTGATCCTCGTCCGGAATCGCGGTGAAGCGGAAAGTGTCGGCTTGCGAGACGCTGCCGACCAGCATCAGGACCAGAGCGAACAACCAGCGCATGGCGTAACCTCGAATAGGGGGAGTCGAACAAGACTTGTCATCGGGCAGGCGCGGTTGCGGGTCATTGACCCGCAACCGCGCCTCGGCACTCATGATAACCGCTTTTGCCGCCGACCTTTAAGATACCGCGGCCTGCCCTTCACTCCTTGGCGGGCGGGAACTTGGTCGGGCGCAGGCTCTCCTTGATCTTGCGCAGATGCGGCAGGAACGACTTGCCGCGGCGCAGCGTGACGCCGGTGGCCAGCACGTCGATCAGCGCCATGTGGATCATGCGCGAGGCCATCGGCATGTAGACCTCGGTGTCTTCGGCCAGGTCGACCGGCAGCAGGTCGGTGCACACCTCGGCCAGCGGCGAGCCCTCGCGGGTGATGCCGATCACCGTGGCGCCGCTCTCGCTGGCGAGCTGGGCCACCTCGACCAGTTCACGGGTGCGCCCGGTGTAGGAGATCACCACGATGACGTCGCCGGTGTGGGCGGCGGCGGCGATCATGCGCTGGGTCAGCACGTCGTTGTGCGCCGAGACCGGCAGATTGAAGCGGAAGAACTTGTTGTGGGCGTCGAAGGCGGCAGGCGCCGAGGCGCCGAGGGCGAAGAAGTTGATCTGCCGCGCCTGCGAAAGATGATCGACCACGCGATCGATGCGCTTGGGGTCGACCGTGCGCCGTGCTTCGTCGAGGGCGGCGATGGTCGCACCGATGATCTTGTCGGTGTAGGCGCCGGCGTCGTCGTCGCTCTCCACGCTGCGGCTGACATAAGGTGTGCCGCCGGCCAGACTCTGCGCCAGCTGGATCTTGAAGTCGGGATAACCCTTGGTGTCGAAGTTGCGGCAGAATCGGTTGACGGTCGGTTCGCTCACCGTGGCAGCCTGTGCCAGAGTGGCTATGCTCATGCCAATCGCGGCATCGGGGTCGCGCAGAATCACGTCGGCGACCTTGCGTTCCGATCGGTTCAGCTCGTCGATCCGCGTTCGGATCCGGGCGATGAGATCGTGGTTGGCCATGCTAGCGGTGAGTCTCCTGGCAGCGGGGCGTGCCATCACGGTTTGACACAAACCCTGCATCCTAGCCCGCGGCGCCGGTGGCGCCAAGCAATGCCGGCCGAGCGCGCCACCGCAAGCGGTAAGTGAGTGACCGAATCCGCCGCCTTCGCGCGCACATGATGCGCAAGTCGCGTGTCAACTCGGCCCGGAATGGCGTATTTTATTCGTAAATTAACCACACAAGCGGAGGGAGGCAATGTCTCGAGAGGCAACGCCCAATGTGGATCTGGCGCTGTTCGGGGCGCTGGGTGATCTGGCGCTACGCAAGCTCTACCCGGCGCTCTACTATCTCGACCGGGATGGTCTGCTGGGCGAGCAGACGCGCATCCTCGGACTGGCCCGACGCGAGCATGACGCCGACAGCTTCCGCGACACGGTGCTGGGGATGCTCAAGAAGCGGGTCAAACCGAAGGAGCAGGATCAGGCCTGCATCGACCGCTTCCTGGCACGCCTGGACTACTGCCAGCTCGATTTCGACACCGTCGAGGGCTATGAGCAGATCCGTGACTGGCACGCTCGCAGCGCCGATGATACCTGCCCGCTGACCATCTATCTGGCGGTGCCGGCCAGCATCTATGGCGCCATCTGCGCCAACCTGGAGCGCAGCGGCAGCCTCGACGACACCTCGCGCGTGGTGGTCGAGAAGCCGATCGGCTACGACCTCGCCTCCTCCCACGAGATCAACGACGCCATCGGCGCGGTCTTCCCCGAGTCGCGGATCTACCGCATCGACCACTATCTGGGCAAGGAGACGGTGCAGAACCTCATTGCGCTGCGCTTCGCCAATCCGATGTTCGGCAACCAGTGGAACCAGAGCCAGATCTCCCACGTCGAGATCACCGTGGCCGAACAGGTCGGTATCGAAGGGCGCTGGGGCTACTTCGACAAGGCCGGCCAGCTGCGCGACATGGTTCAGAACCACCTGCTCCAGTTGCTCACCATGCTGGCCATGGACCCGCCGGCCAACCTCGATGCCGACGCCATCCGCGACGAGAAGGTCAAGGTGCTCAAGGCGCTCAAGCCGATCGAGGGCGAGGCGCTCAATCGTCACGTGGTGCGCGGCCAGTACGTTGCCGGTGCCATCAACGGCGAAAACGTGCCCGGCTACCTGGAAGAGGACGACGCCAACACCTCGAGCACCACCGAGACCTTCGTCGCCATGCGCCTCGAGGTCTCCAACTGGCGCTGGGCCGGCGTACCGTTCTATCTGCGCACCGGCAAGCGCATGCCGGAGAAACTGTCGCAGATCGTCATCCACTTCCGGCAGCAGCCGCACTACATCTTCGATCCCGACCAGCGCAATCTCGCCGCCAACAAGCTGGTGATCCGGCTGCAGCCGGAAGAGGGCATTGCGCTGCAGGTGTTGACCAAGGATGGCGGGCTCGACAAGGGCATGCGTCTGCGCCCGGGCCCGCTGCACCTCGACTTCAACCACGCCTTCCCCAAGGCGCGTATTCCCGATGCCTACGAGCGTCTGCTGCTGGAGGTGATGAAGGGGCAGCAGTATCTATTCGTGCGTCGTGACGAGATCGAGTACGCCTGGAAGTGGGTCGATCAGCTGATCGACGGTTGGGAAAAGCGCGATATTCCGCCGCGGCGCTATCCGGCAGGCTCCTGGGGGCCGGTGGCGTCGATCGCCATGATCACCCAGGACGGGCGCTCCTGGTATGAAGACTACTGACAGCGGTCGTGACCGCCTCGGCGCGCAGCTCGCCGAGGCCGCCGCGGCGGCGCTTTCGAGCGACCTCGCCAGCCAGCCGCGGGTGCTGCTGGTGCTCTCCGGCGGCACCACGCCGACGCCGTTCCTGCGCAGCCTTGCCGCGCAGCCGCTCGACTGGTCGCGGGTCGATATCACCCTGACCGATGAGCGCTGGGTCGACGCCGACCACCCGGACAGCAATGCGCGCCTGCTGCGCGAAACGCTGCTGACCGGTCCCGCGGCCGCGGCGATCCTGCATCCGCTGACCAGCGACCACGCCACGCCGGAAGAGGGCGCGGAGAGCGTCGCCGCGCGTCTCGATACCCTGCCATGGCCGGCTAGCCTGGTGGTGCTGGGGATGGGCGGTGATGGCCACACCGCATCGCTGTTCCCCGATAGTCTCGAGCTGGGCCTGGCCCTTTGCAGCGACGAAGCGGCGGTGGCAGTGCGCGCGCCGAGCGCCAGCCACCCTCGTCTTACCCTGAGTGCCGCGCGTCTGCATGCCGCCCGGCGCCACGCGCTGCATATCGTCGGCGACGCCAAGCGCACGGTGCTGGCGCGGGCTCTGGCGGGAGACGACGTGCGCGAACTGCCGATCCGGGCCTTTCTCAGCTGCCCACTGGCGATCTACTGGGCGCCCTGAACGGGGCGCGACCGCGGACGCCGCGGCTCATCGGCCACGGTGCCTGCGTCATCGACCATTCAACGAGGAACCTTGTCATGTCATCCGTCCCCCATCTCCTGCCGCAGGCGCAGACCGATCGTCTCGATGCCATCTGTCGCGCCACCTCGATCATCCCGGTGCTGGTGATCGAGCGTCTCGACCACGCCGTGCCGCTGGCGCAGGCGCTGGTCGACGGCGGCCTCGACGTTCTCGAGATCACCCTGCGCACCGACTGCGCGGTGGAGGCCATGCAGCGCATCCGTGAAGCCCTGCCGGAAGTCACCCTGGGTGCCGGCACCGTGCTCGGTGTCGAGCAGTACCGCATCTGCGAGGAGCTCGGGGTCGACTTCGTGGTCACCCCAGGCACCACGCCGGCGCTGTTCGAGCACGGCATCGCCAGCGAGGTACCGCTGCTGCCCGGGGTGGCCACGGTCTCCGAGGTGGTCACCGGCTGGGAGCGCGGCTACCGCCGCTTCAAGTTCTTCCCTGCCGAGGCCAATGGCGGCGCCAAGGCGCTCAAGTCGTTCGGCGGGCCGCTGCCCGAGGCGCTGTTCTGCCCCACCGGCGGGGTGACCGTGGACAACGCCGCCGACTATCTGGCGCTGCCCAACGTGATGTGTGTGGGCGGTTCGTGGATGGCGCCCAAGGCGCTGATCGACCAGCAGAATTGGGAAGAGATCACGCGCCTGACCCGCGAGGCGACGCAGCGCTATCCGCGCTAGACATTGTCTGAAACATACGGTTCGTCTGAAACGCACGGCTGCTGAAAAGTACTGCGCTCTCGGCTTTACCAGGTGGCTTGCCGTCACGCGCTGGACGCATCGTTGATCGAACATCGAGAGAGGGTTGCATATGAGTCCTACGTCGCAGTCCGAGGCGCCACGCGTGGCGGTGGTCACCGGCAGCTCCAGCGGTATCGGGCGGGCGGTGGTGGAGACCCTGGCCGCACGCGGCCAGCGCGTGCTGGCAGTGGATTTCAATCCCGACGGTCGGGCAGTCGCCGAGGCGGCCGGTGCGCGCTTTTTCGAGGCGGACCTGACTGATGGCGCCCAGTGTTGCGGTGCCATCGACGCTGCGGTCGAGGCATTCGGCGGGGTCGATATTCTGGTCAACAACGCCGGTATTCAGCACGTTGCCGATATCGCCCACTTCCCCGAAGAGAAGTGGCGCCAGATCATCGATCTGATGCTCACCGCCCCCTTTCTGCTCACCCAGGCGGCGTGGCCTCATATGCAGCGCGGCGGCTGGGGGCGGATCGTCAACGTCGCCTCGATCCATGCCAAGGTGGCCTCTCCGGGCAAGGCGGCCTACGTCAGCGCCAAGCACGGCCTGATCGGTTTGACCCGCACCGCGGCGCTGGAGGGCGGTGAGCACGGTATCACCGCCAACGCCATCTGCCCGGCCTATGTGCGTACGCCGCTGGTGGAGAAGCAGATCGCCGATCAGGCGCGTCTGAACGCCATGGACGAGGCCGAGGTGGTGGAGAAGATCATGCTCGCCGGGGCCGCGGTCAAGCGGCTGATCGAGCCCGCCGAAGTCGCCGAGCTGGTGGCTTATCTGGTCTCCGACGGCGCGGCGGCGGTGACCGGGGCCGACTGGGGGATCGATCTGGGGTGGACGGCCCGCTAGGCGCGAGAGCCTCGCGGGCCGCCGTGGGTCGGGATCAGCCGCGCTCGATCGCGGTGGCCACCCCCTGGCCGCCGCCGATGCACAGCGTGGCCAGCCCGCGCGCGACGTCGCGACGCTGCATCTCGTGGAGCAGGGTGACCAGCACGCGCGCCCCCGAAGCGCCTATCGGGTGGCCCAGCGCAATGGCGCCGCCGTTGACGTTGACCTTGTCGGCCGACCAGCCGAGCTCCTTGGCCACCGCTAAGGTCTGCGCGGCGAAGGCTTCGTTGGCTTCGATCAGGTCGAGCTGCGCGAGCGTCCAGCCGGCACGTTCCAGACAGCGCCGGGTCGCCGGCACCGGACCGATGCCCATGGTGGCTGGGTCGACCGCGGCGTTGGCACAGGCACGGATGGTCGCCAGCACCGGCAGGCCCAGTGCGCGGGCGCGCGCCGCGCTCATGATCAGCAGTGCGCTGGCGCCGTCGTTGATCGCCGAGGCGTTGCCGGCGGTGACCGTTCCCTCCTTGCGAAAGGCCGGCTTGAGCTTGGCCAGCGACTCGGCGCTGACGCCCTCACGCGGCTGCTCGTCACGTTCGACGACGATGGCGTCGCCGCGCCGCTGGGGCACCTCC
Source organism: Gammaproteobacteria bacterium MFB021 (assembly GCA_000737985.1). Taxonomy (GTDB): domain Bacteria; phylum Pseudomonadota; class Gammaproteobacteria; order Pseudomonadales; family Halomonadaceae; genus Salinicola. The sequence continues at coordinate 21,529 of JNVT01000105.1, forward strand.
ACCGGGGTGATCTCGGCGTCGAAACGTCCGGCGTCGCGGGCGGCCACCGCACGGCGCTGGGACTCGGCGGCGTAGGCATCCTGGGCCTGGCGCGAGATCGCGTACTGCTCGGCCAGGTTCTCCGCGGTGATGCCCATGTGGTAGTCGTTGAAGGCGTCCCACAGGCCGTCCTGGATCATGCTGTCGATCAGTTCGGCGTGGCCCATGCGCAGGCCGGTGCGCGCCTTGGGCAGCACGTAGGGCGCCAGGCTCATGTTCTCCATGCCGCCGGCGACGACGATCTCGGCATCGCCGCAGCGGATCGCCTGGGCCGCAAGGTGCACCGCCTTGAGCCCGGAGCCGCATACCTTGTCGATGGTCATCGCCGGCACGCTGTCGGGCAGACCGGCTTCGATCGCCGCCTGACGCGCGGTGTTCTGGCCCAGGCCGGCGCGCAGCACGTGGCCCATGATCACTTCGTCGACGCTGGCCGGGTCGATGCCGTCGAGCACCCGGCGGATGACCGTGGCGCCCAGGGTCACGGCGGGGACGCTGGAAAGCGCTCCCTGGAAGGTGCCGATGGGGGTGCGTGTGGCGGCGACGATGACCGCATCGCGGTCGTGGCTGGTATCAGGCATGCTGTGTCTCCCGTTGATCGATCAGCTCGCAGCCGGTGGCCTCGCGAATCTCTTCCAAGGTCACCTCGGGGGCCAGCTCGACCAGCGCCAGGCCCTGGTCGGTGACGTCCATCACGCCGAGATCGGTAATGATACGATCGACCACCCCGACGCCGGTCAGCGGCAGGCTGCACTCATCGAGAATCTTGTGCTCGCCCTTGGCGGTGTGGGTCATCAGCACCACCACGCGCTGGACCCCGGCGACCAGATCCATGGCGCCGCCCATGCCCTTGACCATCTTGCCTGGGATCATCCAGTTGGCCAGGTCCCCCTTGGCCGAGACCTGCATCGCGCCGAGAATCGCCAGATTGATCTTGCCGCCGCGGATCATGGCAAAGGACTCGGCGTTGTCGAAGTAGCTCGAGCCGGGCAGGGCAGTGACGGTCTGCTTGCCGGCGTTGATCAGGTCCGGGTCGACGGTCTCCTCGGTGGGGAAGGGGCCGATGCCGAGCAGGCCGTTCTCCGACTGCAGCCACACTTCCATACCTTCGGGGATATAGTTGGCCACCAGTGTCGGCTGGCCGATTCCCAGATTGACGTAGAAGCCGTCGCGCAGTTCGCCGGCGGCGCGTTGCGCCATCTCTTCCTTGTTCCAGGCCATCTCAGTTGCCCTCCCTCAGGGTGCGTTTCTCGATGCGTTTCTCCGGGTTCGGGTTGTGCACCAGGCGGTGGACGAAGATGCCCGGCAGGTGGATGTCGTCGGGGTCGAGGGCGCCGGTCTCGACGATCTCCTCGACCTCGGCGACGCACACCCGGCCAGCCATGGCCGCGAGCGGGTTGAAGTTACGCGCGGTCTTGTTGAAACGCAGGTTGCCGGCGCGGTCGGCGACCTGGGCCTTGACCAGCGCCACGTCCACCGGCAGGCCGCGCTCCATCACGTAGTGTTCGCCGTCGAACTCACGCACCTCCTTGCCTTCGGCGATCTTGGTGCCATAGCCGGTGCGGGTGTAGAAGGCGGCGATACCGGCCCCGCCGGCGCGCAGGCGCTCGGCCAGGGTGCCCTGGGGGCAGAACTCGAGCTCCAGTTCGCCGGAGAGGTACTGGCGCTCGAACTCCTTGTTCTCGCCCACGTAGGAGGAGAGCATCTTCTTGATCTGGCGGGATTCGAGCAGCAGCCCCAAACCGAAGCCGTCGACGCCGGCGTTGTTGCTGGCCACGGTCAGGTCGCGCTTGCCGCTGTCGCGCAGGGCCTGGATCAGCGCTTCGGGAATACCGCACAGGCCGAAGCCGCCGACGGCCAGGGTCATGCCATCCTCTATCAGGCCATCGAGCGCGGCCTGCGCGCTGGGGTAGCACTTGCCGCGTGGGCGGCGCTCTTGCGTTGCGGCGGTTTGGGTCATGGTGGGCCTCGGTGTGAGCGTTGGCGTTGTACTGTGCGGGTCATGGCGACCTCGGTGTCTATGACTATGACCGCTCCCCGCGCTGTTATTAAATTTATTTTCGCCGATAATTATCGAGGTTTTCTCATTAATGAGGCGTTTTGATGACCGTCAAGCAGCTCCGGGCCTTTCTCGCGGTGGCCCAGACCCTGAGCTTCGCCCAGGCGTGCGAGCGGCTGCATGTGACCCAGTCGGCGCTGAGCCTGGCGGTGAAATCGCTGGAGTCGCAACTCGGCGGGGCGCTCTTCTCGCGCACCACGCGCCAGGTGCGGCTGACGCCGGAGGGAGAGACGCTGCTGCCGCTGGCACGGCGGCTGCTGGCGGAGTGGGACGACGTCGAGGACGCCATGCGCCGACGTTTCCACCTGCAGCAGGGGCATCTGGCGATCGCCGCCATGCCGTCGTTCGCCTCCAACCGCCTGCCGCCGCTGATCGCCGCGTTCCGCCAGCGCTATCCGCGGATCGGCGTGACCATCCATGACGTGATCAACGAGCAGGTGGTGGAGATGGTGCTGACCCAGCGGGTCGAGTTCGGGATCGCCTTCGCGCCGCCGGCGCAGCAGGCGTTGGCCTTCACGCCGCTCTACCTCGATCGCTTCGTCGCCGCGGTGCCCCCGGATTCGGCGCTGGCGGCGGCAGGCGAGATCACCTGGGCGGCGCTGCTCGAGTATCCCTTCATCACCCTGCAGCGGCCGTCACAGGTGCGCGTGGTGCTGGAGCGCCAGCTGGCGCAGCACGGGCTGAGCCTGCCGGTGGCGTTCGAGAGCCACCAGCTGGCGACGGTGGGCCAACTGGTCGGCAAGGGGCTGGGCGTGAGCGCGGTGCCGGCGCTGTGTCGCGATCAGATGGAGGCGCTGGGGGTGCGCTGTCTGGCGCTCTCCGCGCCGACCATCGAGCGGCCGGTCGGCGTCGTCACCCGCGCCGACCAGCAGCTCTCCTCCACCGCGAGCGCCTTTCACGCCCTGGTGGTGGGCTCAGGAGGGGAGGTCGTCGAGGTCTGAGCTGCCCGGCAGCGCGGCGAAAGCGCCAGCGCGCATGGCAGTGAAGGCGCCGCAGCGGGCGGCGAAGATGAGTGCCGCTTCCAGTTGGGCCTCATCGGCGAGCCAGTCGGTGAGCGTCTCGCAGGTGACCTCGGCACGCGACAGCGAAGCCAGCAGGCCACCGATAAAGGCGTCCCCCGCGGCGGTGGTGTCAACCGCCTTGACCTGTGGCGGCGACACCTGCAGCCGGCGCTCGGCGAGATACGCTTCCACCGGGCCGGGGCCGTCGGTGATCACGATCAGGCGCGTGCCGCGGGCCAGTCGGGCGCTGATCCACTCCTCTGCGCTACGTTCGCCGCGCAGTTGGTCGAGCTCCTCCCGCGACAGCTTGATCAGATGCGCGCGTTCGAGCAGCTGTTCGACCAGCGCCACATCGACCCGGCCCTGGGGCCACAGCAGCGGACGCAGGTTGGCGTCGACGCTGATCACGCAGCCGCCACGGCGCGCGATGCTGGCCAGATCCAACGTGGTGCGGGCGATCTCGGTGTCGGTGAGGCTGTTGCTGCACAGGTGCACCAGCGCCGGCTCGGCAAAGATGCCCGAGGGCAGGTGTTCGCGACGGTAGAGCAGATCCGCCGCCGGCGGGCGATAGAAGTCGAACTGGCGCTCGCCGTCGCGATCGCGGGAGACGAAGGCGAGGGCGGTGCGCGCGGCGCGCGTGCGCACCACGTGCTGGGTATCCACACCGTGGGCGTCGAGCGCCTCGACGATGAAGTCGCCGAAGCGGTCGTCGCCGATCATGCCCAGGAACACGCTGGGCAGGCCCTGGCGGGCGCAGGCCACGGCCGCATTGGCGGGCGCACCGCCGGCATAGGGGGTGAAGGTCTCGGGCCCGGTGTCGTCGCCCAGGCGGCTGGAGAGCATATCGACGAGGGCTTCGCCGAAGGCGATGATGGGGGTCATGGTCTTGGGGATCTCCATGGCTTTACGCTGTGTCTGAAAAATGCCTGCGCTCGCCGACTTTTCAGACAGAGCTTGGGTCCGGGGTGGCCACGCAGCGCCGGCGGTGCTCAGGGCACCCGGTAGCTGCGTGCTTCCTCGAGCAGCGCGAACCAGGTCGGGCGGTCGAGTTCGAGACTACCGTTCGCCAGCAGGCTTTCGATACGCTTTTCGTTCAAGGTGCCGATGACCGGGATCGGCCGCCCCGGCAGGCGCCGCAGCCAGGCCAGCGCGAGCCCGGCGGTGGTCGAGTCGAGACGCTCGGCGAGCTGGGAGAGCGCACTGCCGAGCACGTCTTCGAACACCGATCCGCCGCCCAGCGGCGACCACGCCATGGGTGCGAGGCCGTCGGCGACGATGGCGTCATAGAAGCCGTCGAACAGCGCATCCGGATGGGCCAGCGAGAGCTTCAACTGATGCGCTCCCAGGCGGTGGTGCATCGCCGCCTGCAGGCGCCGCCACTGCTCGGGCAGAAAGTTGGAGACCCCCACCGTACCCACCTTGCCGGCATCGATGGCGGCATCCAGGGCGCGGCCGGTGGCCTCGGCGTCCATCAGCGGATCGGGCCGATGCAGCAGATAGTGGTCGAGCCGCTCGACCCCGAGACGCTCGAGGGAGCCGTCGATGCTGGCGCTGAGATAGTCCGCCGAGGTGTCGTAGTGCTTGACCCCGAACGGCGAGCGGTCGCGCCCGGGCGGCACGATGCCGCCTTTGGTCACGATGCGGATCTGCGCCCTGAGCGCCGGGCGGCGGCGCAGGGCATCGCCGAAGCGCTGCTCGCACTGCCGGTCGGCGTAGATGTCGGCATGGTCGAACCAGTTGAGCCCCTGATCTACACGCCTTTGCAGCCAGTCGCCGAGGGTGTCGGGGGCGTCGAATTCGGGGCGCTCGTGGAGGCGCATCATGCCCAGGATGAAGGGGACGTCGAACACCGGCGTCTCAGTCATGATCGGGGGCCTTGACGATGGTGGTGGCCAGCAGATGCTGTCCGTCGGGTACCAGCCAGACCGGGTCGACCCGGGTGCAGGCGGCCTCGACACAGAGGAAACGCTGGCCGGCGTCGGCGGGGGTGTCTCCCGGCAGGCCCTCGCCCGGATGCCAGACCACGGTGGAGTCGCTGCCCTGCTTGGTGACCAGCAGGCGCCGCTGGCCGTCGTCGAGCACCACCGGACGGTTGGACTGGTAGATGCGATCCAGCGCCCCGCGTACGCCCAGCTCGCCCTGCTGCTGCTTCTCGGCGAAGCGCTCGAGCTTGTCCAGATAGCGCGCCCCGGCCAGCCCCTCGACGCGGCAGCGGTGGGTGTCGGCGACCGCGAAGTAGGTGTGCAGTGCCCCGGTCAGCTTGACCGGCGTGGTGCCGGTGTGGCGGGTGAACAGCTCGACGCTGAGCCTTTGCGCATTGGCGTGGACCACCGCGTTGGGGGTCAGCTCGTCGTGCAGGCGCTCCTGCGGCGAGAGATGGATCTCGACCCCGTTGCCGGAGAGATCCTCGTCGATTGCGTCCAGGCGCCACTCGGCGGTGCGTGCCGGGCCATGCATGGGGCCCTGGCCGTCGGGCGATTCATCGGCGAACCACGGCCAGCACAGCGGTATACCGCCACGGATCGCCCCCGGCAGTGCCTGTGGCGTGGGCGTCACCCAGAGCCAGCCATCCTGCGGGTCGGGCGCCGGCCGGTCGCCTGCGGCATCGGGCGGGAAAGGTAAAAAGTGCAGGACCTGCGCGCCCTGCAGCGAGAGCGCGAGCTGGCCCCAGTCGGCATTGATCAGCAGCACGCGGCGGCTCTCCCAGGTCGCCTCGCGCTGGCCGTCGGTCGCCGCGATCAGATCGGCGAGCGTATCGGGAATCATGTCACTTCCTCGTTATGCAGAGCTTCCGCCGCGCCCAGCAGGCCGGTCCACGGCGCCGTCACCACCCAGGTGGGGATGCCGGCAGTGTAAGCGCTCAAGCGGCCCTTGTCGGCAAAGGCGCGGCGGAAATCGCTGCGCGGCAGCCACTCGATCAGGCGCGGGGTGATGCCGCCGCAGAGATAGACCCCGCCCAGCGCGCCCAGCGTGAGGGCGGCGTCGCCGCACACGCTGCCCAGAATCTTGAGAAAGCGCATCAGCGTCTCGCGCGCGACCCGGTCACCGGCGCGTGCCGCGCCGGTGACCTCGGCGGGGGAGTTGTAGGCAGGAGTGGCGCCGAGCAGCGCGGCGTGGGCGAGATAGAGATCGAGCAGCCCCTGACCGCACAGCAGGCGCTCGATCGACACCCGGCCATAGCGGGCACGAAAGAAGTCGAGTATCTGGCGCTCGCGCTCGTCGGTGGGGGCGAAGGTGGCGTGGCCGCCCTCGGTGGTCAGCGGGATCCAGTGGCGCTGGCTCGGCACCAGGCCGGCCATGCCCAGGCCGGTGCCGGGGCCGATCACCAGCCGCGGGCGGCGCGGCTCGGCCTCGCCGTCACCCACCGGGGTCAGGTCCTTGGCATCGATATGCGGAATGCCCAGGGCCTGGGCGGTGAAGTCGTTGATGACCTTGAAAGTGCCCAGACCCAGCGTCTCGGCGACCGCCTTCTTGGAGAACGCCCAGTCGTTGTTGGTCATCTTGACCCAGTCTTCGTGCACCGGGCAGGCGAAGGCCAGGCACGCCTCGCGCGGGGCCTCGGCGCCGACCTTCTCGAGGTAGGCCCGAATCGCTTCGACCAGCCCCGCGTAGTGGTTGCAGGGCAGAGTCTCGATCGCCTGCAGCTCGACGCTGCCGGGTGCGACCAGGGCGAAGCGGGCGTTGGTGCCGCCGATATCGCCGACCAAGGCGAGTGTGGTCATGAATGCCCTCCAGGCAGATCGGCGGCGTCGAAGCCGCCGAAGACGGCGGCCCCTTCCTCGGCGCCGCCGACCAGTTGTCTGAAACCGGCGAAGAGTTCGCGGCCCATGCCGTGATGATAATGATCCAGGTCGCAGATTGCAGGTTCGCGACCGGCCCACTCGTCGGCATCGACCAGCGCCCGCAGTTCACCCTTGTCCGGATCGAGTCTGACCACGTCGCCGTCGCGCAGATAGGCCAACGGGCCAGCGTCGACCGCCTCCGGGGTGACGTGGATGGCCGCCGGGACCTTGCCCGAGGCGCCCGACATGCGCCCGTCGGTGACCAGTGCGACGCGATGGCCGCGATCCTGCAGGACCCCGAGGAAGGGCGTCAACTGATGCAATTCGGGCATGCCGTTGGCCCGCGGGCCCTGGAAGCGCACCACCACGATTACGTCGCGGTCGAGCTCGCCGCCCTCGAACGCCGCCTTGACCTGGCTCTGGTCGTCGAAGATGCGCACCGGCGCCTCGACGTAACGGCTTTCCGGCTTGACCGCCGAGACCTTGATCACGCCGCGGCCGAGGTTGCCGTCGAGTACCGCCAGGCCGCCGGTGGGCGAGAAGGCCCGGGCCACCGGACGCACCACCTCCTCGTCGAGGCTCTCGCGGGTGCCCTCGCGCCACACCAGCTGGTCGCCATCGAGGAACGGCTCCTGAGTGTAGGCGTGCATGTCGGTGCCGAAGGCGCTCTTGACGTCGGCATGCATCAGCCCTGCGCCGAGCAGCTCGCGCACCAGCAGGCTGACCCCGCCGGCGGCATGGAAGTGGTTCACATCGGCCTGACCGTTGGGGTAGATCCGGGTCAGGCTGGGGATCACCGTCGACAGCTCGGCGAAGTCGTCCCAGGTGATGGTGATGCCGACCGCCGCCGCCATCGCCACCAGGTGCAGGGTGTGGTTGGTCGAGCCGCCGGAGGCGAGCAGACCGATCATCGCGTTGACGATCGCCTTGGCGGTGATCTGGCGATAGAAGGGGTGGTAGTCGCCGCCCTGTTCGCTGTTGCGAATGACCTGCTCGGTGCCGTAGCGGGTGATGGCGTCGCGCAGCGGGGTGCCGGGGTTGACGAAGGATGTGCCCGGCAGGTGCAGCCCCATCATCTCCAGCATCAACTGGTTGGAGTTGGCGGTGCCGTAGAAAGTGCAGGTGCCGGGGCTGTGATAGGACTCCGACTCCGCCTCGAGCAGCGCATCGCGGCCGACCTTGCCCTCGGCGTAGAGCTGGCGGATACGCGATTTCTCGTTGTTGGGCAGGCCGCTGGGCATGGGGCCGGCGGGGACGAACAGCGCCGGCAGGTGGCCGAAGCGCGCCGCGCCGATGAACAGCCCCGGCACGATCTTGTCGCACACGCCGAGGTAGAGCGCGCCATCGAACATGTTGTGCGACAGCGCCACCGCGGTGGCCATGGCGATCACGTCACGCGAGAAGAGCGACAGCTCCATGCCGGGCTGGCCCTGGGTGACACCGTCGCACATCGCCGGCACGCCACCGGCGAACTGCGCGGTGCAGCCCATGCCGCGGGCGGCCTGCTTGATCAGCTCGGGGAAGTGTTCGAGCGGCTGGTGCGCCGAGAGCATGTCGTTGTAGGAGGAGACGATGCCGATGTTGGCGCTGTTCATCAGCTTGAGACTGTTCTTGTCGCCGGCGCCGCAGGCGGCGAAGCCGTGGGCCAGGTTGCCGCAGGAGAGCTCGCCGCGATGCACGCCACGCCGGTGCTGGCGCGCCATGCGTTCCTCATAGAGACGACGACGGTCGGCGGAACGGTCTTCGATACGTCGAGTCACGCGGTCGATCGTGGAGTTGAGCATCAGGGTCTGCCTCATCGAGCTATCGTGGTTGTTTGGTAAACTTACCAAAAAAAATGCCCGGTGGCCGTGAATGCGCCGATGGTATTAGTCTTTTGGGGTAATATTTTTTCATGGCGCGATGTTCTAGACTGTCAGCAGTCACGGACTATCGTCAGTTCAGGCTTCGAGGCAGCCCCGGGGCGCCGCTGCGCCCTGACCTCGTGACCCATCGATCGCCCCGTCCCGCTCGGGGTTTCGCCATCTGAGAGGAGAGAGCACCATGACTTTGCGTGTCGCTATCAACGGATTCGGCCGTATCGGTCGTAACGTACTCCGCGCGCTCTACGAAAACGGCTACCGCGATCGCATTCAGGTCGTGGCCATCAACGACCTGGGTGACCCGGCGCTCAACGCCCATCTGCTGCGTCATGACAGCGTGCATGGCCGCTTCGGCTTCGAGGTGGATCACGACAGCGATACGCTGAGCGTAGACGGTGACAGCATCCGCATCCTCTCCGAGCGCGATCCTGGCCAACTGCCGTGGCAGTCGCTCGACGTCGACCTGGTGATGGAGTGCACCGGCCTGTTCACCAAGCGTGCCGCGGCTGCCAAGCACATCGAAGCCGGTGCCGCCCGCGTGCTGATCTCGGCGCCCAGCCCCGATGCCGACGCCACCATCGTGTTCGGCGTCAACGAGCAGGTGCTGAAGGCCGAGCACCGTGTGGTCTCCAATGCTTCCTGCACCACCAACTGCCTGGCACCGGTGGCCCAGGCGCTGCAGGACGCGGTGGGCATCGAAAATGGCCTGATGACCACGGTGCATGCCTACACCAACGATCAGAACCTGTCCGACGTCTACCACTCCGACCCCTACCGCGCGCGCAGCGCCACCCAGTCGATGATTCCGACCAAGACCGGCGCCGCCGCCGCCGTGGGCCTGGTGCTGCCGGAGCTCAACGGCAAGCTGGACGGTCTGGCGGTGCGCGTGCCGGTGATCAACGTCTCGCTGGTCGACCTGACCTTCACCGCGGGCCGCGACACCACCAAGGAGGAGATCAACCAGATCGTCGAGAAGGCCGCTGCCGCCTCGCCGGTGCTGGCGGTCAACGCCCAGCCGCTGGTCTCGATCGACTTCAACCACGACCCCAACTCCTCGACCTTCGACGCCAACCACACCCGCGTCAACGGGCGGCTGGTCAAGGTCATGGCCTGGTACGACAATGAGTGGGGCTTCTCCAACCGCATGCTGGATACCGCCCTGGCGATGCAGGCAACCGCCTGATCTTTCTCCACCGAACGGCGTCGGCGAACCACGCCACGGCGTTCGGTAGCTCCTCACGTTAGTTCTTTAAGTCAGTTCCCAATGGCGCTCTCAGGAGCGCCATTTTTTGTCTGGTGGTCAGCAGGCCGGCATCCGGGTTATCGGCGGGTCGATGTCATGATCGCTGGCGCTCAGCGGTCATCCGGCGTCGCCGGTAGGGCTGCCCTGGCCGATGTCCTGACATCACGAGCGGTGGCCCGGCGGGGCTGGCAGTGCTTATCTGGGCTGGTACCATGGCGGCGATTCATGGAACCCCTCCCTTATTCCGCATTGAGAGGTCGGTAGTCAGAGCAATATCGATTCAAGTTCTTTTAGCAGCTGCCGATAAAGTCAGGGAAATTGAATTATACTTAGATGTGTGCCCGGGACTTGGCCTGACGCGACTCTCTCCTCTAAGGTAAGACGGCTCTAATTTCTCAATTCATGATCATTTAACGCCGCGCCGAGGTTGGCAGTGCCATGCAACAGACGATCCTCAATGCCCATCGCCTGATCGGCGAGACGCTTCGCGAACCTGGTCGAGAACGACTCGGACGCATCGTGGGGGTAGACCAAGCGCGCCGCGTGCCGGTGGTCTTCGTGCTGTGGCAGGGCCAGCAGGGCATTCAACGCATCGAGCTGAGCGTCGACGATCTGCGGCGACTGGTCGCCTCCTGCGAGCGGCGTCATGCCACAGCCAGTCTGGCGCCCGATGCCGCAGGATCGACGACGGACGACACCTCCCGGGGCACCGGGATTGCACCGCGGCGACGTGCCGGCCTGCGCTGACAACCCGTCTTTACCCACTGCGCCGCCAGTCGCTGCGGCAACATGAGATTGGAGCATGAATCGATCCGATGCCCTGGTCGGCGCGACCGAGCCCAGCGACGAGGCGCAGCAGTGGCTGAGCGCCATACCGGCTGCCGTCTATGTGACCGACCCTGGCTGGTGGCTGGGAGAGGTTCGCTTCGTGGCCGAGGCGGTCGCCGACTTGGGTGGGCACACCGCCGCCGACTATCTCGAGTCTCCTCAGCGCTGGCTGAGCGCGATCGATGAAGCTGGCCGGCTGCAGGCGCTCGAGCGGCTGCAGGCCGCGCTGGACGCGGGCGAGACGCGGGTGACTCTGAGTTATACGCTGAGCCATGTCGACGGCACCTCGTGTCGCCTCGCCGATACCCTCGATATTCAGCGCGATGCCGGGGGGCAGCCCGTGGCGCTGGTCGGCGTGCTCGAGCGGGTGGCCGCCGCGGGTACCGGCGATGGCGCCTCGCGCGCCCTGCTCGCACACAACCCCGATCTGCTGCTCGCGCTGGATGCCGACCTCGCCTGCCGCGCCGCCGCCGGAGCGGTGGGGCCGGTGCTGGGCGTCAGCGCCGATACGCTGGTCGGCCGCTCGCTATTCGAGCTGATGGCGCCCGAGGACGCACCGCGGGTGCAGCGCGCTCTCGATGAGCAGGCGGTGATCGCGGGGACGGCGCTGCTCGAGCTGCGTCTGCGCCACCGTGATGGTGGCTACCGCTGGTGCGAGATCCACTTCGCTGCCGACAGCGACGCCGTCTCCAGCGTCTCACCCGGGTGGGTCGCGGTGGCTCGGGACATCACCGAGCGCCGCCGCCAGGCGCTGCAGTGGGATGCCTATGACGCCACCGACGAGCTCACCTCGGCTCTCAATGAACGTGCTTTCCTGGGGCTCCTACGTCAGGCGGTGGCGATGGGCGACGTCCATGGGCGGCTGTCGCTGATCGTGTTCGAGGTCGACGGCTTCGCCGATATCGTCACCCGCTGGGGGCGTGAGGGAGGGGATCTGGTCCTTGCCTGCATCGGCGAGATGTGTCGTGCCACCCTGCGCGAGCGATTCAGCTTTGGTCGCCTCGATACGCGCGGTTTCGCGCTGCTGCTGAGCGGCAAGTCGCTGCAAGAGACTTCGGCCATCGCCGAGCGGCTGCGTGCGCGTTTCGGCACCACGCGGGTCGAGTTCCATGGCCACTGGCTGGCGTTCTCGGTTAGTCTGGGCGTGGCCGAACGTCGCCAGAGCGAGCCGCCCGAGACCTTCCTGGCGCGCACCCACAGCGGGCTCGAGCTGGCAATGACCCATGGCGGTAACCGCGTTCAGCAGGCACCTTGAACGCGGTTTCTAGCGTGAGCCTGGCCGCTCATAAGCGTGTCTTCAGTCGCTGGAATGCCCCGCGTGAGCCGCTGGAACGTGGTGCGACCGGCGTATCGCGATCGGGACCGCAAGCAGGACACGAGAAGAACCGAGACACGAGAAAGCGCGGGCGCGGTACGTCATGAGGATGCCCTGGCGTCGCCGACCCGCAGTCAATGCAAGGAGAACGATGATGGGACGACTGCTGCTGGCCTTGTTCGTCAGCCTGATGAGCCTGCCGCTGTGGGCCGACGAGGTCGTGGGCCCCCATGTACAGGGCGAGACCTTCGAATACACCACCGGGGGCCAGACCTACAAGGGCTACCTGGCCTACAACGCCAGCGACGACCAGCCGCGCCCCGGGGTGCTGCTGGTACACGAATGGTGGGGGCTGAACGACTACATCAAGCGGCGCGCCGATCAGCTCGCGGCGCTGGGCTTCGTCGCGCTGGCGGTCGACATGTACGGCGATGGCAAGGTTGCGCAGCATCCTGACGATGCCAAGGCGTTTTCCGCTCAGGTGATGCAGGACTGGCCGGCGGCGCGGGCGCGGCTCGATGCAGCGTTGGCAGCACTGCGTCAGCACCCGGCGGTGGATGGCGAGCACATCGCCGCCATGGGCTACTGCTTTGGCGGCGGCGTGGTGATGAACATGGCGCTGGCGGGCATGCCGATCGACGCCGCGATCAGCTTCCACGGCAGCCCCACCCAGGCGGTGAGCCAGCCGCAGCCGTTCGACGGCCTGGTGCGGATCTACAACGGTCAGGACGATCCGCTGGTCGACAAGCAGGCGCTGGCCGACATGGCCGCGACCCTGGAGAAGGACGGCGCCAAGGTGCGGGTGGTGGAGTACCCGGGGGCGACCCACGCCTTTACCAATCCTGACGCCGACGCCCTGGCCAAGAAGTTCGACCTGCCGCTGGGCTACAACGCGGCGGCGGATGCGGCCTCCTGGCAGGCCGCGCTGCTGACGTTGGACAAGGCGCTCAACCAGTAGCCATTGACGCCCGCGGTCAGTGATCGCGGGCCCTGTCCACGACGTGCAGGCTCGGCTCAGGCGCGATGATTGAGCGCCAGCACGCGTTGGGCCAGGGCGATCATCTCCGGGTCGCCGGTGTGCTTGTCGGGCACGTCCGAGAGCTTGACCACCGGCAGCCAGTGCTGCCCCTCCGGGCGCGCCTCGACCATCTTGATCACCATGTTCATCGGTGTCGCACCGACGTCGTTGGTGAAGTTGGTGCCGATGCCGAAGGCCATTCCGATGCGATCCTTGCAGAAGGCGTGGATCCGCTCGACCCGCTCCGGCGTCAGCGCGTCGGAGAAGATGATGGTCTTGCTGCGGGGGTCGATGCCCAGGCGTTCGTAGTGGGCAATGGTCTGGGAGGCGAAGTCGATCGGGTCGGCACTGTCGTGGCGGACGCCGTCGAAGAGCTTGGCGAACTTCTTGTCGAAGCTCTCGAAGAACGCTTTCGAGGTGAAGGTGTCGGTCAGGGCGATACCCAGGTCGCCGCGATAGACGTCGACCCAGTGCTCCAGTGCCAGGCTGTTGGCCATCTTGAAGCCGAAACGCGCGCCGTGGAACATGAACCACTCGTGGGCGTGGGTGCCGATCGGCTTGACCCCATGGCGCATCGCCAGCATCACGTTGCTGGTGCCGCTGAAGGCGCTGCCGCCGTGGTGGCGCAGCGCGCCCACCACGCGATCCTGAACGTCGAAGGAGAAGCGTCGTCGGGTGCCGAATTCGGCGATCTTGAGCCCCAGGCGCTGGTACTGCTCGATCTTGCCCCGGGTGCGCGTCTCGACCGTGGCGTCGTCGTCACGCGGCACCTGGCGCAGGCGATACCAGAGCTCGCTGATCAGCGCCATCAGCGGCACTTCCCACAGAATGGTGCGATACCACAGCCCCTCCATGGTCACCGACAGCTCGCTGCCGTGCTGGACGATGGTGACCTCGTCAGGGTTGTAGCGGAAGCCGGCGAGGAAATCGAGATAGGTCGGGTCGAGGTAGGGGCAGGTCTGCTCGAGATAGCGCTTCTCGTCCTCGCTGAGGGTGAGTTCGGCCATGGCGTCGACCGCGCCGCGCAGGGCCTCGCCGAAGCCCTCGGGGAAGGCGTGCTCGCCGCGGTTGATGAAGGCATAGCGCGCCTGCGCATAGGGAAAGCGCTTGATCACGGCGTTCTGCATCGTGATCTTGTAGAAGTCGTTGTCCAGAAGCGAAGTTAGCATGAAGTCTCGTCTACGGCGTGGTCGAGTCGCTGAGCCGGTGCTCTCCGGGTCGCTCGCGGCGATTACATGAAGGCCATGATACCGAACATTGTCGCGACGAAGCCGCCGAACAGCAAAATCCCGGCCAGCGACAGCAGGATCAGCAGATAGCCCAGGATCAGCCCTGCCAGCGCCCAGCTGTCGCCGGACTCCCGGCGCGCGCGGATCTGGCGCCGCGCGAGATGACCGCAGACTACACCGCCCAGCGCCGCCGGCGGCACCAGGGTGCCGAGCACGCTGAGCGCAAAAGCGACCAGCGCCATCACGTTGGTGGGGCCGGGCGGCGGGGTGGGGTGCAGGTCGTTCATGGCATCCATCATCGTGGCGTCGCTGGCGATGCCCCAGAGTATCGCATGCTTGCCGGACGCTCTCGACGTTTTCGGTGCCGCTCCCCGCGGGCTATCGACTAGGCTGTCAGCGCGACGCGACGGTGCGAGTGGCGCGGGCGGCAAATATTGAAGAGGGAGTCGACATGGCACAGCAGGGAGAGCGTCAGGAAGCCCCGCAGGACGCGCTGCGGGTGATGCGGCTCGACAGCCTGGCGGCGCTGGAGGCGGCCAGCTGGAACGCGGTGGTGGGTACGGGCTACCCGTTCCTGCGCCACGAGTTTCTCGTCGCGCTCGAGGCGTGCGCCTGCGCCTGCACCGAGACCGGCTGGGCGCCGGATCATCTGCTGGTCTATCGCGGCGCGCGGCTGGTGGCGGTGCTGCCGCGCTATGCCAAGTGGCACTCACGCGGCGAGTACGTGTTCGACTGGGCCTGGGCGGATGCCTGGGAGCGCGCCGGCGGCGACTACTATCCCAAGTCGCTGTCGGCGATCCCGTTCACGCCGGCGAGCGGGCCGCGCCTGGGCGTGGTCGCCGATGAGTCGCGCGCTGCGGTGATCGCGGCGCTGGGGCCGGTGCTGCGCGCCAGCGGCATGCAGAGCTGGCATCTGCTGTTCGCCGATGACGCCGAGGTGGTGGCATGGCAGGCGGACTTCGGGGCGCCGCTGCTCGAACGTTGCGCGGTACAGTTCACCTGGCGCGACGCGGGCTACGGTGACTTCGAGGGCTTCCTCGCCGGCATGAGCTCGCGCAAGCGCAAGGAAATCCGGCGCGAGCGCCGACATCTGGTCGAGCAGGGTTTCGTGTTCGAGCGCCTCAGCGGCGTGGCGATCGACGAGGCCGCGCTGGACCAGTTCTACCGCTGCTACTGCATGACCTACCTCGAACGCGGCCAGCACCCCTATCTCAATCGCGATTTCTTCATCCGGCTGCGCGACACCCTGGGCGATGCGATGATGCTGGTCAGGGCCAGCATCGATGGCCGTGCGGTGGCCGCGGCGCTCTGCTTCGAGGGCGATGATGCGCTGTACGGCCGCTACTGGGGTAGCGAGGTGGCGGCGGATTTCCTGCACTTCGAGACCTGCTACTACCAGGGCATCGAGCACTGCCTGGCGCGCGGGCTTTCGCGCTTCGACCCGGGCACCCAGGGCGAACACAAGCTCACCCGCGGCTTCGCCCCGGCGCTGAGCCGTTCACTGCACTATCTGGAACACGAGGGCTTCCGCGAGGCGGTGGCACAGTTCTGCCGCGAGGAGCGCGCCCATGTCGAAGCGTATCTGGAGCAGTGCCGCGGGCGGCTGCCCTTTCGCCAGACCCCGGCGGGCGATGACGCCGCGGCGAATAACGAAGATTGACGGCACGCGTGCCGTGACGAGGACCGACAAGCAATGGATTTTCTCACTGAAGCTGCCGTGCTGCTGGGCGCCGCGATCATCGCGGTACCGCTGTTCCAGCGCCTGGGGCTGGGCTCGATCCTGGGCTATCTGTGTATCGGGCTGATCGCCGGCCCCTCGGTGAGCGGTTTCATCTCCGAGCCCGAGACGGTGCTGCACTTCTCCGAGTTCGGCGTGGTGATGCTGCTGTTCATCATCGGCCTCGAGCTGGAGCCCAAGCGCTTGTGGTCGATGCGCAAGCGCCTGTTCGGGCTGGGATCGCTACAGCTCGCCGGCTGTGCTGCGCTGCTGACACCCATTGGCCTGCTGCTGGGGCTGCCGCCGAGTATCGCGATCTTTCTCGGCCTGACGCTGGCGCTGTCGTCGACCGCCTTCGCGCTGCAGGTGCTCAACGAGCGGCGCCAACTGGCCACCCCCCACGGCCAGAGCGCCTTCGCCATGCTGCTGTTCCAGGATCTAGCGGTGATTCCGCTGCTGGCGCTGCTGCCGTTTCTCGCCGGGCGCGTGGATGCCGCGCCGGATGATATCTGGATCATGGCGCGCAGCGCCGCCATCGTGGTCGCCGCGATCGTGTTCGGGCGGCTGGTGTTTCCGCGGGTGCTGGCGCTGATCGCACGCAGCGATATCCATGAGATCTTCACCGCTGCTGCGCTGTTTCTGGTGCTCGGCATGGCGCTGGCGATGGAGTGGGCGGGACTGTCGATGGCGCTGGGGGCTTTCCTCGGCGGCGTGATGCTGGCGGACACCCCGTATCGCCACGAGCTCGAGGCCAACATCGAGCCGTTCAAGGGGCTGCTGCTGGGGCTGTTCTTCATCGCCGTGGGGATGTCGGTGAATCTCGCCCTGGTGGTCGATAACGTGCTGCTGGTGATCGGCCTGGCACTGGCGATGACCCTGGCCAAGATGGTGGTGCTGGCGGCGATCGGGCTGCTGGCGAAGCTGCCGCGCACGGAGGTTCCGCGGCTGGCGACGGTGATTGCCCAGGGCGGCGAGTTCGACTTCGTGCTGCTCACCGCCGCCGTTGCCGCCGGGGTGATCGATCAGCGCATCGCCAGCCTGTGCATTGCCGCGGTCACGCTGAGCATGGCGGCGACGCCGTTTCTGTATCAGCTGGGCGAGACGCTGGGCAACCGGCTCAAGGAGACGCGCCCCTTCGACACCGACTTCGGCGACGAGACCCCGCCGGTGGTGATCGCCGGTCTCGGCCGCTTCGGCCAGATGGTGGGGCGTATGCTCAAGATGCAGGGCATCGCCTTCACCGCGCTGGATCCCAACATCACCCAGGTCGAGTTCATCCGCCGCTTCGGCTCGCGCATCTTCTACGCCGACGCCACGCGCCTGGACCTGCTGCGCGCAGCGGGCATCGACAAGGCACAACTGTTGGTGATTGCGGTCAACGACGAGCATGCGGCGCTGACCATCGCGCGTCTGGCCAAGGCCCACTTCCCCCAGCTCAAGGTCTACGCCCGCGCGCGCAACCGCCACCATGCCTGGAAGCTGATGGAGCAGGGGGTGGATGGCGTGGTGCGCGAGACCTTCGCCTCGAGCATGGAGATGAGTATCGAAGTGCTCAAGGGCATGGGTTACCCGAGTTCCAATGCGATCAACGCGGTACGTACCTTCCGCGACTTCGACAATCAGCTGCTCAAGGATACCTATACCCATCGCAACGACACCGAGCAGCTGATGGCCACCGAGAAGGCCGCCATGGAGGAGTTCAAGTCGCTGTTTCAGCAGGAGCTCGACCGCGGCCGCGGCAAGGCTGGCGACGGGGAGCACGCCGCCAACGACAGTGAGGAAAACACCGATGACGCAGACACTCGCGCAACGTCTCGCTGAACTCGATGACGCCTTCCGTGGCGACCTGATGCCGCTTTCCGGCGGCGACAGCGGTGCCAGCGTGTGGCGCCTGACGGCTGCGACGCCGCTGATCGTCAAGTGCGACCGGCCCGAGCGGCTCGCCGGCGAAGCCGACGGACTCGCCGCCCTGGCTGCAGCGGCCGAGGCCCTGGTGGTCCCGCGGGTGGTGGCGCTGGCCGGTGATCTGCTGGTGATGGAAGCGCTCGACGCCAGCGGGCCGCGCGATGACGAGCGGCTCGGCGAGGGGCTGAGGCAGTTGCATGCCGCTACCCGCGCCCCGGGTGCCGATCACGGCTGGGCGCGCGATAACGCCTGCGGGCTCACGCCGCAGCCCAACGCCACGCTGGCCGATGGCCGCGTCTTTCAGCGCGAGCGCCGGCTGCTGCCACTGGTGCGCGCCTGCCGTGACCGGGGCCTGCTCGATGCGGCGCTGGCGGCCCGGGTCGAACGGGTCGCCGCGACGCTGGAGAGCTGGGTCGCGGATCAGCCGCCGTCGCTGGTGCACGGCGATCTGTGGTCGGGCAATGTGCTGTTCACGCCGCGCGGGCCGGCGATCATCGATCCGGCGGTGTATCGTCACTATCCCGAGGTCGATGTGGCCATGCTGAGTCTGTTCGGCGATCCGGGGGCGGCGTTCCACGAGGCCTATTGGAACGGCCATAGCCCGGACGACTGGCCACGCCGCGAAGCGCTGTTCCAGCTCTATCCGCTACTCAATCACCTCTATCTGTTCGGCGCCGGCTATCGCGACGGCGTGGCGCGAGCCGCCGCGCAGGTACTGGCGGGGTGAACGGAGGACGTGGGACGCGCGCATCGGCGTAGGTTCGGCTAAAGTAGCCGAACGTATCCGGCGCGCGCCGCTGCGCTCAGGGCTCGTGGGGCAGGCGAGCGATGCGCGCGAAGAAGGTCTCGATCATGCGTGGGCCGATCTCGCCCAGGGCGTACTGGGTCGGATCGCGCAGCCAGTCGTGCATCAGGCCGCCGAACATCGACATCAGCATGCGGCAGGCGATCTGCGGGTCGATATCTTCGCCCAGGCTGCCATCGCGCTGGGCCTGTTCGAGGCGCTCGACCATGGTGTCGTAGCACTCCTGGGCCAACTGGCTCTGCAACCCCAGCATGTCGATGTCGCCCGAGGATTCGCAGCGGTGGAAGAGAATCGTGTGCACCCGCTGGGAACGCGGGCGCTGCAGCCGTTCCAGTGCGTGCAGGCTGGCCAGGCGCAGGCTGGTCAGCGGCGCGTGCGGGCGCTCGGGGTCCTCGACATCGTCAAGCAGTTGACGCAGCGGCATCTTGACCCGGTCGAGCATGGCGTGGAACAGGTCGGACTTGTTCTTGAAGTGCCAGTAGACGGCGCCGCGGGTCATGCCGGCCTGGCGCGCGATTTGCTCGAGCGAGGCGCGCGAGACGCCGCGCTCCAGAAACACGGTCTCGGCGGCGTCGAGCAGGGCCTCGCGGGTGGCCTCGGCCTCGGCCTTGGTACGTTTCGGCATGGTGGTGTCGTCATGAGCGTTGATGGAGTCGGCGTGTGGCTCGAGCTTTCTCGGTGTTTTCTGGGTGGCGTCGAGTCCCTGGCGCGAGAATACCCCATTCGTCGGCAAGTTTACATTCATGTATGTATGCCTGTAAGCTCGCAACATTCCCTTAGGCACTCTTTCCAGGACGGAGACTCATGCGCCCTACACTCATGAATCGCCCCATCGGTATCGGTGGCGCGATACTGCTTTCGCTCGTACTGTCAGCCTGCGGTGGTGACGAGTCATCCAGTGGCGGTGACCAGCAGCAGGGGCAGCAGAAGCCGCCGACCCAGGCCCAGGTGCTGGAGGTCAAGGCGCGCGATATCGGGTTGTCCAAGACCTACCCGGGCATGATTCGCAGTGATCAGGAGGTCACCGTGATGGGGCGCGTCGAGGGGATTCTCGAGGCGCGCCACTACCAGGAAGGCAGTCTGGTCGAGAAGGGCGACAAACTCTTCACCATCGAACCCGCCCCCTATAAAGCGACCGTCGAGCAGCGCCAGGCCGACGTTCAGAGTGCCCAGGCCGAGCTCTATCGTGCGCAGCGCGATGCCGAGCGCTACACGCGTCTCTACAAGCAGAACTCGGTCAGCCAGCAGCAGCGGGATCAGTCCCAGGCCGATCTGCGCACGGCCCAGGCGTCGCTGGCCCAAGCCAAGGCGGCGCTGGACAGCGCCCAGATCGATTTGAGCTATACCCAGGTCAACGCCCCGGTCAGCGGCATGATCAGTCTGAGCGAGGTCAACGTGGGCAACCTGGTGCAGCCGCCCCAGCAGCTGGCGACGATCACCCCGCTAAACCCTATCGAGGTACGCTTCTCGCTGCCCGCCGACGACGCCTTCGCGCTGCGCCGTCAGCGTCAGCGCGGCGACAAGGAGGCCGACGCCGCGGTGCTCACCGCGCCGTCTACCGCCTCGGCCACGCGTGAGCCGCTCAAGCTCGCCGGTGAGCTCGACTTCCTCGGCTCGCGGGTCGACGAGAACACCAGCACGGTCCAGGCCGAAGCCACCTTCCGCAATCAGGATGGCCTGTTCCTGCCCGGTCAGTTCGTGCGCGTCACCCTGCCCAACGTCAAGCGCTACGGCGTCTTTGCGGTGCCCGCGGTGGCGGTGACCGAAGGGCTCAAGGGACCGCAGGTGTATGTCCTCGACGCCGATGGCAAGGCCGAGGCGCGCTTCGTCTCGCTGGGTGAAGTGGCCGGCGACTGGCAGATCATCACCCAGGGTCTCGACAGCGGCGACCGCGTCGTGGTCTCGGGCATCGGCAGCGTTTCGCCCGGTGACAAGATCGACCCGCAACCGTTCTCCGGCAGTGCGGAGCAGCCCCAGGACAAGGCCGGCGAGAATCCCTCGCAGAAGGCCGATGCCAAGGGAGGGGAAGGGGCCCAGGCCGGTGAAGGCACCCAAGGCCAGACCGATGGCGGCCAGAACGGAGCCAACTGATGAATTTCTCCAGCGTATTCATCAGGCGTCCGATCTTCGCCACGGTCATCTCGGTCATCATCATCCTGATCGGCCTGATGGCGATGCGGACCCTGCCGATCGAGCAGTACCCGCAGGTGGTGCCACCGACGATCAGCGTCTCGGCGACCTATCCCGGGGCCAGTGCGCAGACGGTCTCCGATACCGTGGCGTCGACCCTGGCGCAGGAGATCAACGGCACCGAGAACATGATCTATCTGACCTCGTCGAGCTCCGACAGCGGTCAGATGTCGATGAGCGTCTACTTCAAGATCGGGACCAACCCGCAGACGGCGCAGATCAACGTCAACAACCGGGTGCAGCAGGCGCTCTCCAAGCTTCCCAGCGAAGTCCAGTCCCAGGGCGTGACGGTGGAGCAGCGCGCCTCCAGCGTGCTGATGTTCGTGGCCGTCACCTCGGCCAGCGATGCCTATGACTCGCTCTACCTGACCAACTACGCCAACATCAACATCACCGATGCGCTCAAGCAGCTACCGGGGGTGGGGCAGGCCGAGGTACTCGGCAGTCAGGAATTCGCCATGCGCATCTGGCTCGACCCGGACAAGCTGGCGCAGTACGACCTGACGCCGGCCGAGGTGTCGTCGGCGATCCGCGCGCAGAACGCGGTGGTGGCCGCGGGCAAGATCGGTGCCGAGCCGCAGAGCGATCCTTCGCCCTACACCTACACCATCACCACGCAAGGGCGCTTCAGTAGCGTCGATCAGTTCCGCAACATTCTGCTGCGCACCAATCCCGATGGCTCTTCGCTGCGCTTGAGCGACGTCGCGCGGGTCGAGCTGGGCAAGAACACCTACGGCATCCAGGGCTACGTCAACAACAAGCCGATCGCACCCATCGCCATCTACCTCCAGCCCGGGGCCAATGCCCTCGACGTGGCGCGTGAGGTCAAGAGCGAGATGGCGACGCTCAAGCAGCGCTTCCCGCCGGGTCTGGACTACGAGATCCCCTACGACACCACGCTGTTCATCGACGCCTCGGTGAATTCGGTCGAGCACACCTTCATCGAGGCGCTGCTACTGGTGGCGGTGATCGTGTTCGTGTTCCTGCAGAGCTGGCGCTCGACGCTGGTGGCGATGTCGGTGGTGCCTATCTCGGTGGTGGGCACCTTCGCCGGGATGTATCTGCTCGACTTCTCGATCAACCTGCTGTCGCTGTTCGGGATGATCCTGGCGATCGGGATCGTGGTCGACGATGCCATCGTGGTGATCGAGAACGTCGAACGCATCATGCAGGAGGATGAAGAGGCCACGCCCTTCAGCGCCGCGCTGGAGGCGATGAAAGAGGTCTCCGGCGCGGTCATCGCGACGTCGTTCATCATGACCGCGGTGTTCGTACCGGTGGGCTTCATGGGCGGCCTGACCGGACAGATGTATCAGCAGTTCGCGATCACCATCGCCATCTCGGTGGCGATCTCGGCGCTGGTGGCACTGTCGTTCACGCCGGCGATCAGCGCGATCTTCCTGCAGAACCATCAGCGTATCCGCGAATCCAAGATCGTGCGCGCGATCAAGAAGCCCTTCGAGTGGTTCAACAAGGGCTTCGAGAAGGTCACCGACCTGTTCATGGCGATCACCAATTTCCTCATTCATCAGCTGTGGCTGGTGGTGGTGGGGCTGGTCGGGGTCGGCGTGCTGTCATGGATGATCTACGCCCAGTTGCCCAGCGGCCTGCTGCCCACCGAGGATCAGGGCGTGGCGCTGGCCTCTGTGTCGCTGCCGGCGGGCGCCTCGGTGTCGCGCACCGACGCCTATATCCAAGAGCTCAGCACTCGTCTGCGTGACGAGGTGCCGGGGATCAACTACGTGGTCGGCATCCCCGGGTTCGACATCCTGTCGAGCTCGGCCAATACCGCCAAGGGCACGGTCTTCGTCACCATGAAACCGTGGTCGCAGCGCGACGTGACCGCGGATCAGCTGATCGGCAAGATCATGCAGATCGGAGCCCAGATACAGGGTGGCCAGACGATGGCCTTCAACATGCCGCCGATCCAGGGGCTATCGCCCACCGGCGGCTTCACCGGCTACCTGCAGTCCTACGGCGGTGACTCGCCGCAACAGCTGGCGGCGGCGGCCGGCAAGATCATGCAGGCGGCCAATCAGCGCCCCGAGATCGGCCAGGCGTTCTCGACCCTGGATGTCAACGTGCCGGTCTATCGCGCCACCGTGGATACCGACAAGGTGCGCAGTCTGGGTGTGGATATCTCCGATCTCAACACCACCTTGGCGAGCACCTTCGGTAGCGCCTTCGTCAACTACTTCACGCGGTCCAGCCGTAACTTCCAGGTCTATCTGCAGTCGGAAGATGACTTCCGTCGCAACCCGGAAGACATTAGCAAGGTCTACGTGCGCGGTGGCGATGGCCAGCGGATTCCGCTCTCCGAGCTGGTCACGCTGACCCGCGAGAATGCGCCCACGGTACTCCAGCGCTACAACGTCTACCCGGCGGCCCAGTTCGCCGGCGGGCCGGCGCCGGGCTACAGCTCGGGCCAGGCGGTCCAGGCGATGCAGGAGGTGGTGGCACAGACGCTGGGCTCCGACTACGCCATGGGCTGGTCCGGGGAAGCGTATCAGCAGGCCAACGTGGGCACCGCGGCGACCCTGGCGCTCTCCTTCGGCGTGGTCATGATGTTCTTGATCCTGGCCGCCCAGTATGAGAGCTGGACGCTGCCGCTGGCGGTGGTCTCGGCGGTGCCGTTCGCCTTCATCGGCGCCATCCTGGCGGTGCAGCTCGCCGGTCTCAGCACCAGCGTCTACCTGCAGGTGGGGCTACTCGTGGTGGTGGGGCTGGCGGCCAAGAACGCCATCCTGATCGTCGAGTTCGCCGAGCAGCAGCGCAAGCATGCCGGGCTCTCGGTGATCGAGGCGGCCAAGGTGGCGGCACGCCAGCGTTTCCGGCCCATCGTCATGACCTCGCTGGCGTTCATCGGCGGCACCCTGCCGCTGGCACTCGCCTCCGGGGCCAGCGCGGCGAGCCGGCAGCAGATCGGCACACCGGTGGTCGGCGGCATGATCTCGATCACCCTGCTGGCGACGGTGTTCGTGCCGGCGGCCTACGTGCTGATCATGCGCGTGACGCTGTGGCTCAGCGCCAAGCTCAAGCGCCAGCACCAGCACGAAAGCTCTGACGCCGACGGGCAGCGCTCTTGAGCCAGCGCCCTCGAAGAGAGGGCGCGTGAAACAGCGCCGGCGCGTTCACCGACGCGTGCGGCGCACTCGATGACGCATTCGCGATCACGCCGAACGCCAGATCGACTACCCTGAAATAGAGGCAACCTCACAGTGAGGTTGCCTTTTTTCTTGGACGCGCCATGGGCGCTGGCGTTGCTGGCGAGTTGCAGGCGAAAAGACGTTTTGACGCTTCCCCGGGTGCTGCCGTATACCTAGAAGAGGTCGCGTCGTATCGGCATCGTCAAGGTGTCACGTCAATGCGCTATTGGTCTGGCCCGCACCTCGCGTGTGAAGGGTTAACACCGGTTATCGCGGATGGCGTGGGCTGGCGCGCACGATCAGGGTGCGGCCCAGGTCGTCAATGCAGGCTGACGCAGGTTTTCGGGAGGCTTTACATGGTAAAGGCCGCGGTTCAGGGAAGAAGAGCCCAACACGATGACCCGAGCGAGCGGCCACACTCTCGTGACACCGTGCCGCGAGGGCTCAATGCGCAGACCTCCTTGCCACGCCTGCGGCCGGTCGCCCCCGGGCGCGACCGGCGTGTCCTGTTCGTCACCACCGAAATCGCCGATTTCATCAAGGCAGGTGGGCTTGGCGATGTCTCCGCGGCGCTGCCGCGTGCGCTGAAGCCGGGGTACGACGTGCGTGTGCTGATGCCCGGTTACCGGCAGATCCTGAGTGCTGGCAAGCCTATCGTAAAGGTGGCGCAGCTACCCGCCAGTCACGCCCTGCCGGCCTGCGAGATCGGGCGCTTGGTGTGCGATGACGGGCTGATCGTGTACCTGGTGCTGTGCCCGTCACTCTACGATCGCGATGGCAACGCCTACGGTGACGACTTCGGCGTCGGCTGGGCCGATAATGACATCCGCTTCGCGCGTCTGGCCCTGGCCGCCGCCGAGATCGTCAACGATCCCACGCTGCTCGAGTGGCAGGTGGATCTTTTGCATCTCAACGACTGGGCCACCGGGCTCACTGCCGGTTATGTCCGCTGGCTCGGGCGGCGCTACGTGCCTTCGGTCTACACCATTCACAATCTTGCCTACCAGGGCGTGTTCGGGGCCGATCGCCTGGAGCCCCTTGGCATCCCGCCGAGCGCCTTCCACATCGATGGCGTCGAGTATTACGGTCAGCTCTCGTTCATGAAGACGGGGCTCTCCTACGCTTCCCACGTCACCACCGTCAGCAACAACTACGCCCGCGAGATCACCACGCCGGAGTTCGGCTGCGGACTGGATGGCCTGCTCGCCAAGCGCGCGCTGGAGGGGCGGCTCAGCGGCCTGCTAAACGGTATCGATGATCGCTGGGATCCGCGCCACGATACCCATCTGGCGCCCAATTTCGGCATCAACGATTGGCATGGCAAGCGCGCCAACACCCAGCGCGTGCGGCGCATGTTCGGCCTCGACCCGAGCGGCGGGCCGCTGTTTGCGGTGGTCTCCCGGCTGGTGGCCCAGAAGGGGCTCGATCTCACCTGCGAGATCGCCGACACCCTGGTCGGCGCCGGTGGACAGCTGGTGGTGATCGGGCGCGGTGAATATGCCATCGAGCAGTCGCTGGTGGCGTTAGCGGCGCGCTATCCCGGCCAGATCGGGGTCAATATCGGTTTCGACGAGGGCGAGGCGCGCCAGATCTATGCCGGCAGTGACTTCCTGCTGATGCCGTCACGCTTCGAACCCTGTGGCTTGAGTCAACTCTACGCTCAGCGCTTCGGCTCGCTGCCGATCGCCCACCGTACCGGTGGTCTCGCCGACACCATCCAGGACGGCATCAACGGGTTGCTGTTCGACGAGATGACCCTGGAGGCGTATCGCGCCACGCTGCGCCGCGCCTTCGACCTGTTCCACGCCACTGACCTGTTCTACGCCATGCGCCGCGCCGCCATGGCAGGGCGCCTGCACTGGCGCCAGGCGGTGGTGCCTTATCGCCGGCTCTACGCCGAGCTGCTGGCGGAGACCACGCCCGCTAACGGCAGCTACCACGGCAGCATCCGATGAGTGGCGTCGGAGGCGGTGCGACCTCTGCGGCCGCGGGCTACGATTTCGGTGCTCTGCGCTGGTGGCTGATGGCGTCGATGGCGCCGCCGCCGGGAGTACCCGACGACAGCGACTGGCGCTGGGACGACGGTGACTGGATGCGAGTACGCGGGGCGCGCCACCAAGGGGATCTGCCGCTCGCCTTCTACTGCCTCGATGCCGCCGAGTGGTACGCCTCGCGCTTCTCGCCGCCGCTGCGTTGGGACGCTCTGATCCAGGAGCTGGTGCCCTACGTGGCGGATCTCGGCTTTACCCATGTCGCCTTCGATGCGGCACTGCTGGCCGAAGGTGATGCCACCATCCGCGGTGTGGTCGAAACCTGCCATATCGCGGGTGTCGGGGTGGTGGTGAGCCAGCCCATGGGCACGGCCCAGAGCCTAGAGCGCTGCCGTCGGCTGCACGTCGACGGCGTGTATACGCCGACCGACGAGGACCAGGCCGGCTGCTGCCGGCTATTCGTCGATGACGGTCGGGCCGATGTGGTCCTGGCTTTTCGGCCTGCCTGGCAGGCGGCGCTGAGCGACTATCTGGCGCGTCCGCCGCTGTCGCGCTGTCGCCATCACGCCCAGTGGGTCGCGGCGCTGACGCCAGCGTCCAGGGGGCGTGCGCTGCTGGCACAGATGCCGGCGCCGGGGGTGTCCCTGGGAACATGGCGCCAGTGCGTGCACGGTGACGCCTGGCAGCGTTTCGCCAACCTGCGGGCCGCGCTCGGCATGATGTGGGCGCTGCCCGGTGAAAAGTGGCTGGGGATGGGCGTCGAGCTGGGCCAGGTGCTGGCCGAGCACTTCCCCGAGGCGATCCACTGGCCGCTGCTGTTCGAGAGCCGGCACGCCGGCATGCTGCGACTGGTGGCCGATCTCAACCGGCTCTATGTCAACGAGCCGGCGCTGCAGATCCGCGACGACGGCGACAACGGCTTCGAATGGCTGGTGCCCGACGATGGCCACAACAGCGTGGTGGTATTCGCGCGGCATGCCGACAGCGGCCACGCGGCACTGATCTGCGTCAGCAATTTCCAGGCCTGCGTGCATCAGACCTATCGCTTCGGTGTCCCGGCGGGCGGGCGCTGGCGCGAGATCTTCAACAGCGACAGCGTCTTCTACGCCGGTAGCAACGTGGGCAACGGACGCACCCTCAGGGCCTGCCCCGAGCCCAGCCATGGCCAGGCGCAGTCGCTGACGCTGACGGTACCGCCGATGGCTACGCTCTTTCTACGCCATGAAGTCTGGCATGGAGATACCCCATGAGTATGCCATCAGCCTCGTCTGCGCCGGGCGCCCGTGGCGAAGCCTTTGCACCGCGCTACGGCGCTCACTACGACCCCGCGGGCGGCGTCTCCTTCCGGCTCTGGGCGCCGAGTGCCGTGCGGGTAATGCTGGAGTGCGAAGGGCAGGCGCCGGTCGCGATGGCACAGGCCGAGGCGGGGGAGTTCGTCGCCCGGCTCGACTGCCCGGTGGGCAGTGCCTACCGCTACCACGTCTTCGTCGCTGACGACGACACCGGGCTCGCGGTGCCCGACCCTGCGTCGCGGGCGCTGCGCGACGGGGTCGACGGCTGGTCGCTGGTGGTCGACCCCGGCGCCTATGTCTGGCAGCAGCCGGACTGGCGCGGCCGCCCCTGGGAAGAGAGCGTGATCTACGAGGTGCATCTCGGCGCCATCGGCGGCATGGCCGGGCTCGAGCGACGGCTGCCGGCGCTGGTCGAGCTCGGGATCACGGCGATCGAACTGATGCCGCTGGCCGAGTGTCCGGGCACTCGCAACTGGGGCTACGACGGCGTGCAGCCCTACGCCGTGGCCTCCTACTACGGTACCCCGCAGGCGTTTCAGGCGCTGGTGGACACCATCCACGCCCATGGTCTGATGGTGTTCGTCGACGTGGTCTACAACCACTTCGGGCCCGACGGCAACTTTCTGCCTCACTATGCCAAGGCGTTCTTTCGGGACGACGTCAGCACGCCGTGGGGCGCGGCGATCGATTTCCGGCGCCCTCAGGTGCGCCGCTTCTTCATCGACAATGCGCTGATGTGGCTGCTCGACTATCGCGTCGACGGCCTGCGCTTCGATGCCGTGCACGCCATCGGCGACCGCGGCTTCCTGCTCGAGATGGCCGCGACCCTGCGGACGCGGGCCGGCGGCGCGCGTCACGTGCATCTGATGCTGGAGAACGAGCACAACCAGGCGAGTCTGCTCGGCGGCGACGCCTACAGCGCCCAGTGGGCCGACGACTGGCACAACGTGATGCACGTGCTGCTGACCGGCGAGTCGCAGGGCTATTACGCCGATTTCGTCGGCGACGCCACGGCCAAGCTCGCCACCGCGATGGGCGAGGGATTCGTCTTCCAGGGGCAGGCCACGCGCAAGGGCGAGGCGCGCGGTGAGCCCAGCGCCGGGCTGGCGCCGACAGCCTTCATCGATTTTCTGCAGAATCATGACCAGATCGGCAACCGCGCCCTCGGCGAGCGTCTGAATCAGCTGGCCGATGCCGATGCGCTTGCCGCCGCCACGCTGCTGCTGCTGCTGTCACCCAAGATTCCGCTGCTGTTCATGGGCGAGGAGTGGGGCTCGCGGCGGCCTTTTCTGTTCTTCACCGACCATCGCGATGCGCTGGCCGATGCGGTGCGCGAGGGGCGCCGGCGCGAGTTCGCCGAGTTCGCTGCCTTCAAGGATCCGGCCCAGCGCGAGCGCATCCCCGATCCCAATGCCCAGAGCACCTTCACCGCTGCCTGTCTCGACATGGCCGAGGCCGAGCGTCCCGAGCATCGCGCTCAGCGCGAGCGCTTTGAAGCCTGGCTGGGGCTGCGCCATACCTGGGTGGTGCCGCGCCTGGCCGGTGCTCGGGCCCAGGACAGCGAGGTGATCGGTGGCGCAGCGGTGGATGCCTGCTGGCGGCTGGGAGACGGCAGTACCCTGCGTATCGCTATCAATTTGGGTACGGCCGCGGTGAGTCTCGCCGCGTCGGCGCCGCTGTTGGTCGCTTCGCACGCCGACGTGGCCGCGGCGCTGGGCGTGGGCCAACTGCCGCCGCGGCGCTGCGCGGTGTGGCTGGATGCCCAAGAGGTCACGCTATGAGCGCGCACGCTACCGACGACGCGTCATTACGGACGCTGGCCGAAGCGGTCGGGCTGGTTCTCGCGTGGGAAGCCAGCGACGGCAGCCAACGCACGCTCGATGCCGCAAGCCAGCGCCAGATGTTGGCGCGGCTGGGGTGGCCGGCGGCAGATGCCAGCGAGGTGAGCGAGAGCCTCGCTCGCTGGCGTGAGCAGAGCGCGCCCTACACCTGGCCTGCGCTGCCGTCGCTGCTGATCGCCGATGCCGATGTGGCTTTCCCGGTGCCGCTCGTCCAGGCCGCAGGGCTCGGCTTCACCCTGCGCCTGGAGAGCGGCGAGACGCTCGGCGGCAAGCTCGATGCGGCGGGCTGCCTGCCGCCGATCGATGCCTGCGGCTACCACCGCCTGACCCTATCTGGTAGTAGCGGCGAGCGGCTCACGCGGACCCTGGCGGTAGCCCCTGCGCGCTGCTTCACGCCCGCCGACGTGCGCGCCGAGGGGGCTGCGGCACGGCTCTGGGGCGTGGCGGTGCAGCTCTATTCGCTCCGGCGCGAGGGCGACACGGGGATTGGCGATCTGCAAGCGCTCGACGAGCTGTGCGCCGGGCTTGCCGAGCAGGGCGCGGATGCGGTGGCCGTCAGCCCGATCCATGCCCTGTTCGCGGCCGACCCCCAGCGCTACAGCCCCTACGCCCCCTCCAGCCGGCTGTTCTACAACGTCTGGCACGCGGCCCCCGAGTGCATCTTCGATGCCGCCACCGTGGCCTGGGCGGCAGCGCCGGATCGCGCGGCGCTGGCCCAGCGCTCGCAGGCAGCGCTAATCGACTGGCCGGCCAGTGTCGCGCTCAAGCAGGCCCAGCTCGAGCGCCTTTACCATCATGTGATGGAAGCCGAGGAGGCCCAGCACTGGCAGGCGCAGTTCGAAGCCTTCTGCGAGCAGGGCGGAGAGGCGCTCGAGCGCCACTGTCGCTTCGAAGTGCTCCAGGCCGAAGCCCAGGAGCGCGACTGGCGACACTGGCCGTCGGCGTGGCGCGATCCGCGTAGCGCTGAGGTGGATGCCTTCGCCGATAGTCATGTCGAGGCGGTACGGTTTGCCGCTTTTATGCAGTGGCTGATGGCCGCCGGGCTCGAGCGGGTGCAGCAGCGGGCGTGCGAGGCCGGCATGGCGATCGGTCTGATCGCCGATCTGGCGGTGGGGGTCGACCCCTGCGGTAGCCAGGCGTGGAGTTTCACCGGTGAGCTGTTGACCGAGTTCAGCGTCGGTGCGCCACCGGATGCGTTCAACGCCCGTGGCCAGGACTGGGGCGTGGCGGCGTTCTCGCCGAGTGGGCTGGTGCACTCCGGCTATCAAGGCTTCATCGCCATGCTGCGGGCCGGCTTCGCCCATGCCGGCGGCCTGCGTATCGACCATATTCTGGGACTTTCGCGGCTGTGGCTGATCCCCCAGGGCGAACCCGCCGATCACGGCGCCTATCTGCGCTTTCCCCTCGACGATCTGCTGCGACTGGTCTCACTCGAATCCTGGCGCCACCGGGCGATCGTGATCGGCGAGGATCTGGGCACGGTGGAGGCGGGGCTGCGCGACAAGCTCGCCAGCCGCGGGGTGCTGGGTATCGGCGTGCTCTGGTTCGAACGCGACGGCGACGACTTTCTGGCCGCCTCGGCGTGGCGTCAGGGCGTGCTGGCCACCACCACCACCCATGATCTGCCGACGGTGGCTGGCTGGTGGCAGGGGCGTGATCTCGACTGGCGCGAACGGCTGGGGCTGTTCGGCGAGGGTGAGACCCGGGCGGCCCTCGATGCCGAGCGCCAGCGTGACCGGGCGCGGCTGGCCGTGGTCTGCGACATCGCCGAAACGGCCGCGCCGGCCACGGTGGTGGATGCCGCGCTCGGCCACGTCGCCGCCACGCCGACCCCGCTGACCCTGCTGCCGCTGGAGGATCTGCTGGCACTGAGCGAGCAGCCCAATCTGCCCGGGACCGTGGATGAACACCCCAACTGGCGTCGCCGGCTACCGCTGCCGGTGGCGCAACTGGTGACGCAGGAAGCGTTGCGTCGCCGCCTGGCGCATATCCAAGACCTGCGCGGTCACGCCGGGTCTCGACAAGGAGTGTCATCATGAGACCGATTCGGGCCACGGTGCGGCTACAGCTGCACGCCGGGTTCGACTTTGCCGCCGCGCGCGCTCAGGTCGACTACTACGCCGCGCTCGGCGTCAGCCACTACTATCTTTCACCGATTCTCACCTCGCGGCCCGGCTCGACCCACGGCTACGATGGCGTCGACCCGACCCGTATCGACCCCGAGCTGGGCGGTGAAGCGGAGCTGGCGGCACTGGTCGAGGCACTGCATGCCCGTGGTATGGGGATCGTCGCTGACATCGTGCCCAACCATCTGGCGATCGGCGCGGACAACCCCTGGTGGCAGGACATGCTCGCCCGCGGCCGCGCCAGCGAGTTCGCCGACTGCTTCGACGTCGATTGGGGCCGCGCCGATCTCGACGGCAAGCTGCTGCTGCCGCTGCTGGGTGAACGCTATGTCGACGTGCTCGCCGCGGGCGAGCTGACGCTTGACTGGTCGGCGGCGGCGCAGCGCTTCGAGGTGCGCTATCACGAGCACCGCTTTCCCATCGATCCGGCCCACAGCGCGGCACTGATCGCCCTGGGCGGGGCCGAGGCATCGGAACCCGACGCCGCCGAACCCGACGCGATCCAGGCGGCGCTGGCGGCGTTCGACAGTCGCCACGAGAGCGGCCGCGCGCGGCTGCATGGGCTGCTCGAACGCCAGGCCTATCGGCTGGCCTACTGGCGCAGCGCCAACGATGCGCTCAACTGGCGGCGCTTTTTCGATATCACCGAGCTGGCCGGGGTGCGCGTCGAGGATTCACGCGTCTTCGCGCTGTGCCACGACACCGTG
The DNA here is from genome assembly GCA_000737985.1 of Gammaproteobacteria bacterium MFB021. Classification (GTDB taxonomy): domain Bacteria; phylum Pseudomonadota; class Gammaproteobacteria; order Pseudomonadales; family Halomonadaceae; genus Salinicola. The sequence goes on from JNVT01000105.1 coordinate 53,622, forward strand.
CTGGGGCTGGTGGCGCGGGGCTGGATCGACGGCCTGCGCGTCGATCATATCGATGGCCTGGTCGATCCCCGCGGCTATGCGCGGCGTTTGCGCGAACGCCTGGGTGCCATCGCCGCCGAGCGCGGTGAGGCGCGCATCCCGCTCTACGTGGAGAAGATTCTCGCCGGCCACGAAGCGCTGCACAGCGACTGGGGTGTCGATGGCACCACCGGTTACGAGTTTCTCGACGTGGTTTCCGGCGTGCAGCACGACCCCGCGGGGGAGGCGCCGTTCACCACGCTGTGGCGCGAGGTGAGTGGACGCAGCGGCGACTTCGCCGCCGAAGTCGCCGCTGCCCGCAGCGAGATGCTGGCCGGCCCGCTATGCGCGGAGTTCGAGCGCTGTGTCGCCGCCCTCGGCGCCCTGGCACGCCAGCAGCCGGCCACGCGCGAGCTGAGCGAGTCTGCGCTGCGCCGCGTGCTCGGCGCGCTGGCGATTGGCTATCCGGTCTATCGCAGCTACGCCGATCGCCGCGGCCGCCCGCAGGCCGACGCTGCCGATTTCGAGCGCGCCCTCGAGAGCGCCCGCGTCCGGCTCAGTGCGGCCGACGCCGCCTGGCTGGCGACCCTCGACGACTGGCTCGGCGGGGTCGCTCCGGAGACGCTCGAGGCACCCGAGCAGGCACTGCGCCTGCGTGCCATTGCCACCTTCCAGCAGCTCACCTCGCCGCTGGCGGCCAAGGCGGTGGAAGATACCGCCGGCTATCGCAGCGCGGTGCTTCTGTCGCGTAACGACGTTGGCTGCGAGGGGGCTCACTTCGCCTACCCGGTCTCGCAGCTGCATGCGGCCAACCGTACGCGCCTGACGCGCTTCCCGCACAGCCTGCTGGCCACCGCGACCCACGACCACAAGCGCGGTGAGGACGTGCGCGCACGCCTGGCCGCGCTGAGCGAGTGCCAGGATCTGATCCCTCGGCTGCGTGAACTCGCCGATGACCCGCGCCTGGGCGCGGGCGCGGCGGGTGTCGGCGGTGGGGATCGTCTGATGCTGTTACAGATCCTGCTGGCGGCCTGGCCCCTGGGTCTCGCGGCCGAAGACCGCGATGGCCTGGCGGCGTTTGCCGAGCGGGTGATGGCGTGGCAGCAGAAGGCGCTGCGCGAGGCCAAGCTGCATAGCCACTGGCTGGCCCCCGATGCGGCCTATGAGAAAGCCGCGGCGGCAGCGGTACAGCGCGCCCTGGAGGGCGGCGAGCTGACCCGCGAACTGGCAGCGTTGGCGGCGGCGCTCGACCTGCCCGGGGCGATCAATGGCCTGGCCCAGTGTGCGCTCAAGCTGTGTGCCCCGGGGGTGCCGGATCTCTATCAGGGCACCGAGTTCTGGGATCAGTCGCTGGTCGACCCGGACAATCGCCGCCCGGTGGATATGCCCGCGCGGCGCGTGGCGCTCGACGCTGATGCCACGCCGGCGGCGGCCTGGACGCGGTGGCGCGACGGCGCGGTCAAGCAGGCGCTGATCCGGCGCCTGCTGGCACTGCGCGCCGAGTGGCCGGCGCTGTTTCTCGACGGCGACTATGTGCCTCTCGGGGTCACCGGCCAGTGCGCCGAGCATGTCATCGCGCTGGCCCGGCGCAGCGCTGATGCCACCCTGGTGCTGGTGGTGCCGCGCCTGCCGCGGGCGCTGCTGGGCGTGGCCGATGGCACGACTCTGGGGTGGGGAGATACCCGCGTCGAACTCGCCGCGCTGGGGCTCGAAGGTGCCGGGGTGGCGTGTCTGACCGCGACCTCCGCGCCCGCCGATGGTCTGGCGCTTTCGACCCATCTGGCCGATTTCCCCTGCGGCGCCTGGCTGTGGCGTGACGTGTCGACATCTGCAACGCCATGAGGGCGGCCCCTTGTGTCAGAGCCGCTACGCTTGAAGAGCGGGTCGGCCACCGACCCATGGTCACTGGGAGGCAGGGATCGCCTCATTTTAGTCAATTCGTTTAGGGAGAGATCGTCATGAGCAATCGCGAGCAGAGAGTCAGAATGCTGGCCTACCGGATCTGGGAGTCGGAAGGACGCCCGGAGGGTCAGGAGGCGCGTCACTGGGCCATGGCCGAGCGCATCGTCGAGGCCGAGAACGCGCGCGAAGAGGAGCAGGAGTGGGAGCCGGCGCATGACGAGTCGCCCATCTTCGAGGGCGAAGAGCTGCCGTTGGAAGCGGACGAGCAGGGTATCGACGAGCAGCGCCTGCCGCTGGACGACCCCGAGACCGAAGCGCTGAAGGAGGAGGACACCGGCGTCGAGGTGCATCCGGTTCAGCCGCCGGCGAAGCCCGCGCCGCGCAAGCCTAGCGCCAAGAAGCCCGCAGCCAAGAAGCCCGCAGCCAAGTCGGCGTCCGATGCCTCGGCCAAGCCCAAGACGCCGCGCGCGCGCAAGCCACGCAAGCCCGACGACGGCGCCTGAGGCTGACGACATTCAGGCCGAGATCGAAACACATCCGCTCGTCACGCTGCGAATCGCCGAGTCGACGCGTGCAGGCACTACCCAGACAACGCCCACGGTTCTCCCGGAGAGTCATGCATGAGACAGAATGAGTACGAGAATGGCGCCCGGTTCGAGGTCGACCTGCGCGGCGGAGAGGCAGAGAGCAGCGGCATCGCCATCCAAGGGGGCGTGGTGCAGAGTTCGCGTATCCAGGAAGGGCTGCCTTACCCTCTGGGCGCGACCTGGGACGGGCTAGGCGTCAACTTCGCGCTGTTCTCGGCCAGCGCCACTCGGGTCGAGCTGTGTCTGTTCGATGAAAGTGGCGAGCACGAGGTCGAGCGTATCTCGTTGCCGGAGTACACCGACGAGGTGTGGCACGGCTACCTGCCCGACGCGCGGCCTGGCCAGCTGTACGGCTATCGCGTGCACGGCCCGTACGACCCGCAGGCCGGGCACCGCTTCAACCCGAACAAGCTGCTGATCGATCCCTATGCCAAGCAGCTCGTGGGCGAACTGGTATGGGACGACGCCCTCTACGGCTACACCATCGGTCACGAGGACTGCGATCTGAGCTTCGACGAGCGCGACAGTGCGCCCTTCATGCCGCGCTGTCGGGTGATCGACCCCGCCTTCACCTGGGGCCGCTCGACCGAGATCCTGGTGCCGTGGAGCGACACCGTGATCTACGAGACCCATGTGCGCGGCTACACCATGCGCCACCCGGCGGTCCCCGAGGAGCTGCGCGGTACCTTTTCGGGACTGGCGGTGCCGGAGGTGATCGACTATCTCAAGGCGCTGGGCATCTCGTCGCTGGAGCTGATGCCGATCCACGCCTTCGCCGACGACCGTCACCTGCAGGAGAATGGGCTGCACAACTACTGGGGCTACAACACCCTGGCCTTCTTCGTCCCGCACCCGCGCTACATGGCGACCGAGAACATCAGCGAGTTCAAGCAGATGGTGGCGCGCTACCACGCCGCCGATATCGAGGTGCTGCTCGACGTGGTCTACAACCACACCGCCGAGGGCAACGAGATGGGGCCGACGCTCTCGCTGCGCGGCATCGACAACGCCTCCTACTACCGCCTGATGCCCGATGAGCGGCGCCACTACATCAACGATACCGGCACCGGCAACACCCTCAATCTATCTCACCCACGGGTGCTGCAAATGGTCACCGACTCGCTGCGCTACTGGGCCCAGGAGATGCGGGTCGACGGCTTCCGTTTCGACCTGGCGACCATTCTGGGGCGCGAGGCCGATGGTTTCGACGAGGGCGGCGGGTTCCTCGACGCCTGCCGCCAGGACCCGCTGCTGTCGCAGTGCAAGCTGATCGCCGAACCCTGGGACTGCGGCCCCGGCGGCTATCAGGTGGGCAAGTTCCCGCCCGGCTGGGCGGAGTGGAACGACCGCTTCCGTGACGACATGCGCGCCTTCTGGCGCGGCGACGAGGGGCGTCTGGCGGCCTTCGCCAATCGTCTCACCGCCTCGGCCGATCTGTTCGATCACCGCGGGCGCAAGGCGTTCTCGTCGATCAACTTCATCACCGCCCACGACGGCTTCACCCTGCGCGATCTGGTCAGCTACAACGACAAGCACAACGAGGCCAACGGTGAGGACAACCGCGACGGGCATGACGACAACGTGTCGTGGAACCACGGCGTCGAAGGCGAGACCGACGACGCCGAAATCCGCGCGCTGCGCATGCGTCAGATGCGCAACCTGCTGGCGACGTTGATTCTTTCTCAAGGCACCCCGATGCTGCTGGCCGGCGACGAGTTCGCGCGAACCCAGGGTGGCAACAACAACGCCTACTGCCAGGATAGCGAGATCGGCTGGGTCGACTGGAATCTCTCCGACGAGGGGCGCGAGCTGCTTGCCTTCACCCAGCAATTGATCCGCCTGCGCCGCCAGTACCCGATCCTGCAGCGTGGCCGCTTCATGAATGGCAAGCGCAACGAGACGCTCGACATCAAGGACGTCACCTGGCTCACCCCGGCGGCCGAGGAGATGACGGTCGACAACTGGCACGATGCCGAGGCCAAGGCGATCGGGGTGATTCTCAACGGTCACGCCCAGCCCACCGGTATCTGCCGCCTCGGCAACGACATCACGGTGCTGCTGGCGCTCAATACCAGCGACGCCGACTGCGATTTCGTGCTGCCGGCGGTGCCGGGCGGCAGCGCCTGGGTGCGGCGTATCGATACCTTCGACCCGGCGGCGGCGGATGTGAACTGCGAGATCGGTAGCGAGTATCGGGTCGCCTCGCGCAGTCTGTCGCTGTTCGAACTGCAGGAGAGCGACGATGCCGCAGCCTGATGCCGGGAGATGCCCCCAGCGACCATGCATCGACGAGGAGTCGGTATGACCCGCCGTGAACCAAGCCCAACCCGGGGGACGCGCCCCGCGGGCCTCGCTGCTGCCGATCTGGAGGCGCTGGCGCGCGGCACGCTCGCCAACCCGTTCGCGCTGCTGGGCCCGCACGCGCGTGACGATGGCAAGGTCGAAGTGCGCGCTTACTTGCCCGGCGCCGAGTCGGTAACCCTGGTCTGTCGCGATAGTGATCGCTCACTGGGGGCGTGTCGGGCAGGGCCCATCGAGGGACTGTTCGTGGGCGAGCTGGCGGCACCGGGCGCCTACCGCCTGCGCATTCGCTGGCCCGACGGAGAACAGCTCTGCGCCGACCCCTACGCCTTCCCGCTGCTGCTCGGCGACATCGACCTGCATCTGCTCGGTGAGGGTACGCATCGGCGCCTGGGCGAGTGTCTGGGAGCCCAGGTGATGACCTGCGACGGCGTCGCCGGAGTGCGTTTCGCGGTATGGGCGCCCAACGCCCAGCGCGTGGCGGTGGTGGGGGATTTCAACGGCTGGGACACTCGCCGCCATGGCATGCGCTGCCGCTATCCGGCAGGCGTGTGGGAGATCTTCATTCCTACGCTCGGTGCCGGCGAGCGCTACAAGTTCGCGCTGATCGACGTCAATGGCGAGTCGTTGCTCAAGGCCGACCCGGTGGCGCTCTCCACCGAGGCGCCGCCGCTGACCGCCTCGGTGGTGGCGGATGCCACGCCCTTCGATTGGGGTGACGACGCCTGGCTTGCCCGCCGCGGCGAGCGTCAGGCGGCCGACGCCCCGATCTCGATCTACGAGCTGCATGTGAGCTCGTGGCGCAAGCACGGCGGTGACGAGGGCGAAATCTACCGTTGGCCCGATCTGATCGATACCCTGATCCCTTACGTGGTCGAGATGGGCTTCACCCATATCGAGCTGATGCCGATCATGGAGTATCCGTTCGGCGGCTCGTGGGGCTATCAGCCGCTGTCGCTGTTCGCGCCCAGCGGACGCTTCGGCACGCCGGCCGAGTTCGCCGCTTTCATCGATGCCTGTCACCGGGCCGGCATCGGCGTGCTGCTCGACTGGGTACCCGGTCACTTCCCCTCCGACCCGCATGGACTCGCGCGCTTCGACGGCACCGCGCTGTACGAGTACGCCCATCCGTTTGAGGGCTATCACCAGGACTGGAACACCTATATCTACAATCTGGGTCGACGCGAGGTGCACGGCTTCATGCTCGCCTCGGCCCTGCACTGGCTGCGGCATTTCCATATCGACGGGCTGCGCGTGGATGCGGTCGCGTCGATGCTCTATCGCAACTACTCACGGCGCGAGGGCGAGTGGATTCCCAACCACCGCGGTGGTTCGGAGAACCTGGAGGCGATGGGTTTCCTGCAGCATCTCAATCAGGTGGTCGCCGAGGAAGTCCCCGGTGCGGTGGTGATCGCCGAGGAGTCGACCGCCTGGCCCGGGGTCACCGCGCCGGTGGCAAACGACGGGCTGGGCTTCAGCTACAAGTGGAACATGGGCTGGATGCACGACAGCCTGAGCTACATGAGCCACGACCCGCTCTATCGCCGGTACCATCACGATCAGCTCACCTTCGGGCTGGTCTATGCCTTCAACGAGCGCTTCGTGCTGCCGATCTCGCACGACGAGGTGGTGCACGGCAAGGGCTCGCTGATCGACAAGATGCCCGGCGACGAGTGGCAGCGCTTCGCCAACCTGCGTGCCTACCTCGCTTTCATGTGGCTGCACCCGGGCAAGAAGCTGCTGTTCATGGGCTGCGAGTTCGCCCAGGGGCGGGAGTGGAGCCACGACCGCGAGCTGGACTGGTGGCTGCTGCAGTACCCCAGCCATGCCGGCATCCAGCGCTTGGTGCGCGACCTCAACGCTTTCTACCGCGAGCGTCCGGCGCTGCACGCCTGTGATACCGAGGCGGCGGGGTTCCGCTGGGTGATCGGCGACGACAACGTCAACAGCGTGTTCGCCTGGTGGCGTCTGGATGGTGACGGGCAGCGGGTGCTGGCGGTGGCCAACATGACCCCGCGGACGCTGACCGGCTACCGCATCGGGGTGCCCACCGCGGGGCACTGGACCGAGCGCTTCAACTCCGATGCCGAGCACTATGGCGGTAGTAACATCGGTAACGCCGGTGGTCTCGAGAGCGAAGCGACCGCCTGCCACGGCGAGGCGCAGTCGCTGGTGCTGACGCTGCCGCCGCTGGCGGTGATCGCGTTGCTGCCGCCGGCGTGAGGTTCGCCCGGGCCGTAACTGGCCCGGGTGAGCGCGACCGTCCTCCAGGGCCCGCCATCGGCCCCTGGCTCTTTACGAAAAGTCTGCGAGCGCAGGCAGTTTTCGTATAAAGCCTAGCCGACGATCATGCCGTCACGCTGCGCCAGCAGCGCCCGGATGACGCCGTTGGTCCAGCCGAAGCCGTCCTGCAGCGGGTACTCGCCGCCACCGGCGAACTCCGCCCCCGGGTAGAGCACGTACTTCTCCACCAGCTTGTGCTCGCGCCGATAGAGATCGTAGACCAGCGATAGCCAGCGCTCGGTCAGATCCTCCGCCACGTCGTGGAATCCGTAGTGGCGAAAGCCCTCGATCGCCATCCACTGCAGCGGTGCCCAGCCGTTGGGGTGGTCCCACTGCTGGCCGCTGTCGTTGATCTCGGTGGTGACCAGCCCGCCGGGTGCAAGCAGGCGCTGTGCCACCACGTTGACCACGCGTTCGGCCTGACCAGGCGAGGCGAGCTGCAGGTAGAGCGGCACCACGCAGGCCGCGGTGAGATGGATGCTGCGGCAGCCGCGCTGCCAGTCGTAGTCGTAGTAGGCGCCGCGCTCTTCGCACCACAGATAGCGGTCGATCGCCATGCGCCGGCGCTCGGCCCGCTCACGGTAGTGCCCGGCCTCGGACTCTTCGCCGACATCGGCGCACAGCTGCCCGAGCAGATACTCGAGGTGGTAGAGCAGCGAGTTGAGCTCGACCGGAATGAAGGCGGTGGTGCGGATGGTGTGCAGCTCGCGGGTATCGTCGAGCCAGCGGCCGCTGAAGTCCCAGCCGCTCTCGGCGCCGGCGCGCAGATCGCGGTAGACCTGCTCCGCCGGGCGCGAGGAGGCCTGGGCCAGCTCGTAGTCCTCGCGATAGGACTCCTCGCGCGGGGTGGCGCGGTCGTCCCAGTGGCGGTTGAGCCAGCACTCGTCATCGAGGCGCACGCAGCGGCGATGGGTCTCGCCCGGCTTGAGCTGGGCCTCGCCATGCATCCAGAAGGCGTACTCGCGCTTTAGCTGCGGCAGGTAGTCGACCGCGCGGCGCTGGCCGCGCTGTTCGAGCAGTGCCACCATCATCGAGAAGATCGGCGGCTGCGAGCGGCTCAGATAATAGCTGCGATTGCCGTTGGGCATGTGGCCGTAGCGGGCGATCAGGTCGGCACAGTTGTCGGCCACCGCGCACAGCAGCCGATCCTCGCCGCTGGCGGCGAGCCCCAGCATGGTGAAGTAGGAGTCCCAGTAGTAGAACTCGCGAAAGCGCCCGCCGGGTACCACATAGTCGTGGGAGAGCGAGAGCAGCGACGACCACAGCGGATGCTCGCGGGAGTTGCGCGTGAGCGCCGGCCACAGGCGGTCGATATGGGTGACCATGTCGTCGCTGGTGTCCGCCTCGTAGCCGCTGCAGGCGATCGGATCATCCTCGAAATGGGCGTCGACGAAGGCGCGCAGATCGAAATCGGGGGTGTCGCGCTGGGTTTCGTAGGCCTGCATGATCTGCTGCGGTGGCACCCGCGGCACGCTGTCGGCGAAGGTTTTGGAGTCCTCGAACAGGTGCGCCAGCGCTACCGCTTCGAACAGCTCGCCGAAGCGGTCATGCGGGGTGACGGCGGCGTCGTGGTAGGTGTCCCGGTCGGTGGTGGCCTGGAGGCTTGTCGGCATCATTGCTCCTCTGCGGCACGCTCAGCGGTAAAAGTGGATCTACTCTTCATACTGCCAAAGTAAGCCCCCGTCTACCGGCAAGGACGTTCCGGTCATGTAATCGGCATCCTCTGAGGCGAGAAACGCCACCACGCCGGCGACGTCCTCCGAGCGCCCTAGGCGGTTTAACGGGATATTGCCGAGCAGATGCCTGAGCTTCTCGGGATCCTCGTCGAGGGCGCTGTTCATGGGCGTCTTGATCGCCCCGGGGGCGACGCCGTTGACGGTGATCCCCAGCGGTGCCAGCTCGATCGCCAGATTGCGCGTGAGCATGCGCAGCCCGCCCTTGGCTAGGCAGTAGCTGGTAAAGCCAGGGAAGGGCAGATCCTCGTGCACCGAGCTCAAGTTGATCACCCGCCCGCCGCGGCCGACACCGCGCAGATAGCGCACGAACGCCTGGGTGGTGAAGAATACTCCCTTGAGATTGGTATCGAGCACCTTGTCGTAGTCGGCCTCGGTCACCTCCCAGAAGGGCGCATCGATCTCCAGCCCGGCGTTGTTGACCAGAATATCGAGCCGTCCCAGCGCCTCGACGCTTTCGTCGATCAGCCGGCGGTTGGTCTCCACCTGGGAGATATCGCCGGTGACGATGGCGGCGCGGCGCCCGTGCCGACGCACGCGCTCGGCGGTCTCCTCGGCGCGCTCGGAAGGACGGCTGCCGCTGACCACGATATCGGCGCCCTCCTGGGCCAGGCGCTCGGCGATGGCGCGGCCGATGCCCTGAGTGCTGCCGGTGACCAGTGCTACCTTGCCTGCGAGACGCATGTGCTGCTCCTGCTGTGGGGACCGGGTGCGGTCCGCAACGTGGGTAAAGTCGTAAGGCCTGAGGAAATCGTAGGACTTGGGATTGAAGATAGAGCATCTACGCCGATGGCGCGGCGATGCCGTGCTTCGGTAGGGCGCCGATGTGGTGCAGCGCCGCGCCGGCGGCGTTGTTCGTGCGCCGTGCGGATAGCATGATGGGATCCGGAAGAGACGACGACAGGAGTCACTGTGAGAGCATGGATACGAGGGGGCCTGGGCGTGCTGGTGGCGCTGCTGGTCGCGCTGAGCCAGCCGGTCATGGCGCAGTCCCTGGCCTCGCTGGTCGGGGCTGAGGAGAAGCGTGCGGCGACCTCGCAGGCGCCCAGCGCCCAGGAGTTGGAGAGTTCGCTGGACCAGATCATCGCCACGCTGGAGAACAGCGAGCAGCGCCAGGCCCTGCTCGAGAGCCTCAAGCAGCTGCGCCAGGCCACCGCCGCCGAGGCCCAGGCCGAGCCTGCCGCCGGTGGCCTGCTGGGGGCGCTGGCGCAGTCGTTCTCGGTGCTCGAACATGACGGTCTGGACAATCCGATCAACTACTGGGGCTATCGGGTCGAGCAGGCCGGCAACGATCTGGAGCGGCTCTGGGGTGACGGCGGGCGCGTGCCCATGGCGCTGCTCGACCTGCTCTGGGTCACCGCGCTGTGGGTTGGCGTGACGCTGGTGGTGTCGGCGCTGTGGCGCGCGCTGGTCAAGCGCCTGGGGCTGCTCTGGACGCTGCCGCAGGAGCCCACCACCTGGATGCTGGTGCGCCACCTGGCGCGGCGGGTGGTACCGCTGGCGCTGGGGTTCGGCGTGGCGCTGGTGGCGGTGCACCAGGCGACCTCGGATACCATCGGCGTCACCCTGGCCATGGTGATGGCCTATGTCACTCTGTGCGGGGCGGTGTTCGCCGCGGTGTGCGAGATCGTGTTCTCGCTGTTCGGCAGCGGGCATCGGCATACCGCGCTGCGTATCCTGCGCCAGCGCGGGGCGCCCTGGCTGTTCGCTCTCGGCGCCCTGGTGGCACTGGGCGATGCCTCCAATTCGGCTGCCGTGGTAGAGCCGCTGGGGCGCGGGCTGATGGCCTTCGTGTCACTGCTGGCCAACGTCTGCGCGGCGCTGCTGCTGGCGGCCTTCGTGCTGGTCTTCCGGCGGCCGTTCCGCCACCTGATGCGCAACCGCCCCTACACCCAGCGGCAGGAGCGCCGCGCCACCACCGAGCTTCTGCGTCTGTTCAGCCGCATCTGGCACATCCCCATCCTGGTCATGGTGGTGGTCTCGCTGATCGCCATGGTGACCTCGGCCGAGGACTCGCGCAGCGCCTTCTTCCGTGCGCTGGTGACCGCGGGCATGATGATCGCCACGCTGGTGATCTCGGGGCTGATCCACCGTCAGCGCGAGAAGAGCCAGGACAAGCGCCTCTCGGAGTACTCGGCTCGCCTGATCCGCTTCGGCTTCACCCTGGCCCATCTGCTGGCCTGGCTGGTCTTTCTCGAACTGGCGATGCGGGTCTGGGGAACCTCGCTGTGGGCGGTGAGCGGCAGTGCCGGTATCGGCCAGCAGATCGCCCGCAGCCTGTTGGGGCTGGGGCTGACCTTTCTGGTCGCCTGGCTGGTGTGGATCCTGGCCGATACCGCGGTTCAGCACGCCCTGCGCAAGAGCAGCCGGCGCCACGGTCGGCGCGCCAACGCCAGTGCCCGGGCGCAGACGATCACGCCGCTGCTGCGCAATACCATCTTCGTCACCATTGCGGTGATCGCCGCGATCATCGCCCTGGCCAATCTCGGCGTGAACGTCACGCCGCTGCTGGCGGGGGCCGGGGTGATCGGCCTGGCGGTGGGTTTCGGCGCCCAGACCCTGGTGCAGGATCTGATCACCGGGCTGTTCATCCTGATCGAGGATTCGCTGGCGATCGACGACTTCGTCAACCTTGGCAGCCACATGGGCACGGTCGAGGCGCTGAGCATTCGTACGGTGAAGCTGCGTGACCTGGACGGGATCGTGCACATCATTCCGTTCAGCCAGATCCAGGGTATCCAGAACTACTCGCGCGAGTTCGGCATTGCACTGCTGCGTATCCGCATTGGCCACCAGATGAAGATCGACGACGCGATCGAGACCATGCGCAGCATCGCCGACGAGCTGCGCAACGATCCAATGATGCGCCACCACATCTGGTCGCCGCTGGAGGTACAGGGGATCGAAAGCTTCGATGCCGGTGCCGCCATTCTGCGCATCCGCATGCGCACCGCGCCGGTCATGCAGTGGGACGTGGCGCGGGCGTTCAACCTGCGTCTCAAGCAGCGCTTCGACGAGCAGGGGCTGGACCTGGGCATGCCGCGCATGAGCGTGGTGATGGAGGAGAGTCTGGCGGCGCGGGGTGACACACCGTCCGATGGCTCGCCGCGCGAGGCGATCACCAATCCCGGGGTGCCCGATCCGCAGTAAGGTGTGTCCAGTGCTAAGAACGCCTTTTACAACCGCTAGATGATATGGGCTTATCCGGCGGCAGGGCGTCGCGAGGGCGCTGTGAACCCTTCCCTGGGCGCTACCTTTGCCATCCCTGGCAAAGGACCCTCGCTTTGCCCCGCCCCCGGCGCCCATCTTCAGAGGGTTTGGAAATGGGCTCTAATCGTTCATACACCAGCAGGGTGCGGTAACGGAGTGATCTGCGGGATTTGGCCAAAGTCGTGTTGCGAAAGCAGGGGTGTAAGGTAAATAATCGCTGCCAACTTGCTACGCTGCGTCAGGATTCAAGTTTTTGTGTATCCGACGATAACGCAGGGTAACGATCGCCACCGGCGCGGACGCGCGGCGGCTACCAGGCAACGAACCGACAGGCAGGGCACGTCATGACTCTTCTCAGCATCTTCGCGATCGCCTTCGGTTTCGGCGCCTTTGGGCTCTTCGTGGCGCTGCGCCTGTGCCGCAGCGACAAGAACACGCCGGTGGCGCGCGAGCGCGTCGGCGCCACTGACGATATGCCGAACGCCGCGCGGCAGCGCGCCTGAGGCACGCACTTTCCTCGATAGCGTTACTGCGCTTGCGGCATCGCCTCGCTCAGATTGAGTGCATACGGTAGGCCGCGCCGTGATGGCGCGGCTTGCACGCTCCGGCGAGGCGCTGCGCTTTCAAGCTATGCCGCGTCCGCGCTTCACCGCTCTACCTTTCCTGACCTTTCCTCGCTATCCCACTGTCTCGGCGTTCCTATCCCACTGTCTCGCCGTCTCACTCATACGGCGTCATCGTCTCACTCGCGCTGTCTCGGCCTGCGTCACGGCCCGAGTGGAACGTAGTGGTGTAGTGATGTAGTGGCGCAGTGGCGGCGTCATTCCTGCGAGCGAGCCGGGCCGACATCGGCCAGCACCCAGTCGCGAAAGGCGCGCATGGGCTCGGTCAGGTGGCGGTGGGTCGGCGTCAGCAGTGCCAGCCGCCCGCGACTGGGCAGGGTGTCGGGCAGCGCCTGGACCAGATGGCCCTGATCGAGCTCGGCCGCGAGCAGCCGCATCCAGCCGAGGGTGACCCCCTGACCGGCGAGGGTGGCGTTCATCAACAGCTGAAAGCTGTTGGCGCGCAGGGTGTGCAGCGGCGGCTGCCAGGCGAAGCCGAGTGCGCGATACCAGTGCTCCCAGGTCAGCCAGTCGCGGTAGTGATCCTCCACCACCATCAGGGTGTGGCGGGCGAGCAGGTCGGCGGGGTCGGTGACGCCACCGTGGCGAGCAAGATAGACCGGGCTGCACACCGCGGCGACAGGCTCCTCGGCAAAGATCGGGCTGGCCTCGAGTCCAGGCGGGTCGACTTCGTTGGGGATGTGGTAGTAGATGCCGAGATCGAATTCGGCCAGATCGAGCCGATAGGGGTCCTCGACGGTGAGCACGCGAATCTCGATCTCAGGGTGTGCCTGCTGGAAGTCGGGCAACTGCCGCGCCAGCCAGATCGAGGCGATGGTCGGGCTCGAGGCCAGCGTCAACTGGCGGTCGTCGCCGCGCCGGCGCAGGCGTGCGGTCTCGTCGCGCAGTTCGCGCAGCAGCCGCTGTACCACGCGGAAGTAGTGATCGCCGGCCGGGGTCAGGCGCAGGCCGTCGTGCTGACGCTCGAACAGCGGTCGGCCGAGATCCGCTTCGAGGCGCTTGATCTGGCGGCTGACCGCGCTCTGGGTCAGGCTGAGCTCGCTGCCGGCCTGGGTGAAGCTCGAATGGCGCGCAGCCGCCTCGAAGGCGCGCAGGCAGGCCAGCGGGGGAAGCACGTCGCGAGTGGGCATGGGGCGTCCGGAACCGAGGTCTCTCGGCTCCGGAGCATAGCACGAGTCATTCATGCCACCGCCGGCGCGTGACGCTCTGGGCCTTTGCACTCAGATGGCGCGACGCGGGATCTCGCGCGTCCAGCGCTTCTCGCTGACCAGCGTCTCGCCCTCGTGGGCGATCTGCTCGGCGCTCAGATAGAAGGTGGTCTCGTCGCAGTGGAGGTGATAGCGGCTGGTCACCGCCACCGAGAACTGGCCGGCGCCCTCCTCACGACTGGCGCGATAGATCCACTCGATATCGGCGCGGGTGCGGGTGGCGTCGCTGGGGTGGCTCGAATAGACCTCCTTCGCGCGCTGCTCGACGCGCAGGCCGTGATCTTCGAAGCGGATATCGCCCATGTCGTCCTCTACCGTCACCGTCACTTCGCCGCTGCCCACATCCTCGCTGAGGGTGCGCCGCGGGTGGCCCGGGCGCAGGGTCTCGATCCGGCATGGCGCCGCGCTCTCCGGTGGTGCGAACGGCATCGGCACGTAGGACGCCTGGCAGATCGGCAGTGACAGCGTCGGCGTGCCGGCCTCGAGGGTGAGATCGGCGCGCCGCCGCGGCGACCATACCAGCGGGAAGCTGGCGCTGGAAAGCGCCAGGCGCAGACGGTGCCCTGGGGGCAGCCGGTAACCGATCAGATCCAGCGCCAGGTCGATCTCCATGCGCTCGCCGGGCACCGGCGGGGTGAGCGTGGCGGGGTCGTCGCGCAGGGCGAGGTTGAGGGTGGCGTAGCTGATCAGCGCGCTCTCGCCGCTGGGAGCCACATCGCACAGGCGCACATGCAGCTGGCCACAATCTTCGGCGCTGCTCAGGCTGGCGCGCAGCCGCGGCTGGCCGAGCAGATCGAGCCCCTCGGCGTAGGGCGCGGAGTCGAAGGTCAGCGCCAGGCCGTCGTCGCGGCGCTGATCCGGCGGGAAGTCGGCGCCGAACCACAGCGGAATGTATTCACCCTGCAGCGCGCCGGCGGTCAGCGGCGAGGCGATCGCGCGCGCCGCGCTCAGATGTCCTTCCCGTGCCAGGCCGGCATCACCCAGCACGAGCGGCTGCCACGTGATTTCTTCGGCCGGGGCGGGCCAGGCGCTGGTCTGCACCCACTGGCCCGGACGCTCGAGATACTTGGGCGCCGGCGGCAAGCCATCCTGTAAATAGAAGGTGCAGGGCGGCTCGTCCATGATCCCGGTGTCGATATCCTTGAGCCAATAGTCCCACCAGCGCAGTGCTTCCTGCAGAAAGCCGATGGCCGGATCGGGGATCGCGAAGTGGGGGTACTTGTGCATCCAGGGCCCGAGCAGCGCCTTTTTCGGGCAGGAGAGGTGCTCCATCATCCGCGGGATGGTGTTGACGTAGGAGTCCGCCCAGCCGCTGATCATGTAGACCGCGGCCTCGATGTCGGCATAGTTCTCGCAGATCGAGCCGTGCTGCCAGTAGGCGTCGCGCTGCTGGTGGCGCAGCCAGGTCTCGGCCAGCAGCGGCATGTTGTCGAGCCGGTGTTTCCACATCTCGCGCCAGCGCTCGCCGACCAGCGCCGGGTCGGGCACGGCAGCCGAGAAACTCAGCATGGTCGCCGCCCAGCCCAGATTCTCCAGCAGCATGTTGCCGCCCTTGTAGTGGATATCGTCGGCGTAGCGGTCGTCGGTGGAGCACAGGGTGATGATCGCCTTGAGCGGTTCGGGTCTGAGCGCGGCCAGTTGCAGGCTGTTGAAGCCCCCCCAGGAGATACCCATCATGCCCAGCTTGCCGCTGCACCAAGGCTGTGCCGCGATCCAGTCGATCACTTCCAGCGCATCGGCCTGCTCCTGGGGCGCGTACTCGTCCTCCATCAAACCGTCGGACTCGCCGTTGCCGCGCATGTCGACGCGCACGCAGGCGTAGCCGTGGCCGGCGAGCCAGGGGTGGGTGAGCTCGTCGCGCGCCGCGGTGCCGTCGCGCTTGCGATAGGGCAGATACTCGAGAATCGCCGGCACCGGGGTCGTTTCGGCGTTTTTGGGTAACCAGATCCTGGCTGCCAGTCGGGTGCCGTCGGCGAGCGTGATCCACTGATTCTCGATCTCGCGAACGCGGTGGGGAAAGTCCTGTTTGATCTTCATGCCGGGTCCTTGGCTGTGCGGGAAGGAGTCGAGGGTGTTGCCACGGCGCCGAGCCGTTCGGGGTGCTTGAGCCACATCCACAGCGAGCCGGAGGCGAGCAGCACGATCAGCATCGACGGCAGGCCGCCGAGATTGGAGAGCATCTTGATGCCGTCGATCCCGACGAAACTGACCATCACCCAGGAGACGATGCCGACGATCACGCCCCAGATCACCTTCATGGCGACCCCGGCGTTGAGATCGGAGTCGGCGGTCAGGCCGCGGGTGCAGAGATTGCCGATGGCGTCGGTCTGCGAGTCGGCGGCAGTCACGTAGGAGATATAGGCGATGAACAGCAGCAGCGGCACCCACACCTGGGACAGCGGCAGGTGGCGGAAGAGCTCGTAGAGCACGTTTTCCACCCCGCGCTGGTCGAGCACGGCGTAGAGGTCGACACCGCCCTCGCCGGCTCCCAGATGAGACTGGAAGTAGAGCGCGGTGCCCGAGAAGATCAGGATCCAGACACAGGCGAACAGCGCCGGGTAGAGCAGATTCACGCGCAGGAACTGGCGCACCGTGTAGCCGCGCGAGATCTTGCCCAGGAACAGCGCCGCCACCGGCGCCCAGGCAAACCAAACCGCCCAGTAGAAGATCGACCACCACTGCGGCCACTGATCGTTGCCCGCGGCGCCGGTGAACAGGCTCTTGGTGAAGAAGTTGTCGAGATAGACGCCGAACGACTCCACCCCCAAGGCCAGACAGAAGACCGTGGGGCCGACCACGAACACGAAGGCGCCGAGTATCAGCAGCAGCGCCGCATTCAGCGACGACAGCCGGGCGATACCCTTCTGCAGGCCACTGGCGGCGGAGAGCACGAAGGTGACTACGATGACGGCGATGATCACGCCCAGGCGCAGCGGGCTGGTCTCGCCACCCAGGTACTGACCCACGCCACCGGCCAGGGTCAGCGCGCCGGTACCCAGCGACGACGCCATGCCGGCGACCAGGGCGTAGAGCGAGACCGCGTCGATCAGCCCGGAGAAGCGCTTCACCCGCGGCCCGAACAGCGGCTCCAACATGCTCGAGATCGAGAAGCGCAGGCGCAGGTTGTAAAAGGCCAGGGCGAAGATCAGCGCCGGTACGGCGTAGATTGCATAAGGCGTGAACGACCAGTGCAGGAACAGGGTCGACATGGCGAACAGCATGGCGTCACCCGAGCCGGCCTCGATGCCGGAGGACGCCGGTGGCCCCATATAGTGATAGAGCGGCTCGGCGGTGGTCCAGAAAAGTACCCCCACCGCCAGGGTGGTGCACAAGGTGATCGAGAACCAGCGCAGCGGCGAGAGCAGCGGGGTGGCCTCGGCGCCGCCGATGCGCACGCGGCCGAGGGGCGAGACGTAGACGATCAGCGCCATGATCAGCAGGTAGAGGCTGCCCAGGCTGAACAGCCACGAGAAGTTGTCGAGCACCGCGGCGTTGAGTGCGCTGGCGGTGGCCAGAAATGCGTCGAGATCGACATAGCTGGCAATCACGGCGCCCAGCAGGATCAGGAAGGTCGGCCAGAACACCAGTGGCCGCAGCGAGGTTTGCATACCCATCTCCGGTTATCGTTATCGTGTGGCGGCAGGCGCGCAGCATGCGCTGTCGTCATGTGGATATACCCTAACTGCTGCTACCAGCCACCATTCAAGCGGCGTCTAGGTATGGGGGTATGCGTCCGGCGCATGCCGTGCCGGCAGGCAGCCGCGCGACGATCCCGGTAGGATGGGCCGCATGCGAAACGGCGGACCGACACAGGAGCGACGATGGAACCCGAGGATCTGAAAAAGCTGGTGAGCGTGCGCATGCCGTTCGGCAAGTACGAAGGCCGTCTGATCGCCGATCTGCCCGGCCCCTATCTGGCCTGGTTCGCCCGTGAGGGCTTTCCCCGCGGTGAGATCGGCCAGCTGCTGGCGCTGATGCACGAGATCGACCACAACGGCCTCAGCGGTCTGCTCGAACCGCTGCGCCGCCGCGGTTAAGCCAGTAGCCTGCCGAGCAGATGGGCCACCATCAGCCCCACGCTGACTGCCACGGCGAGCCACAGGCGGCGGGGTCGGCGGCGCTGATACTGCTGCAGGGCGACATCGAGCTTGCGCGTCAGCTGCGCCTGGCGGGTGGTGGGGGCGCCGGGCGGCGAGAAGTCGTTGGCGGCGTCGCCGTGCCAGTGCGGGGCGTGGGTCAGGCCCAGGCCGGCGCGCAGGCGACCGATATCGCCGAGCAGTTGGTGCATCTCGTCGTACTCGGCGCGGCGCTCGGGCGAGCCGAGCGCGGCCTGGGCATCCGCCTTGAGCGACTGATTGGCGCAGTCGCGGATAGCGCGCTCGATCTCTTCCGCGCTGGCGGTGGGGGAGACGCCGAGACGTAGATAGAGATCACGCATGCTGCATCAACAGGTCGTAGGCGTTCTTGATGCGCTGGAAGCGCTGCGAGGCGAGGGTGATCCGCCACTCGCTCTGGCCATGGAAACGGTCGGGATGGTGGCGCTGAGCCAGGCGCCGATAG
The DNA here is from genome assembly GCA_000737985.1 of Gammaproteobacteria bacterium MFB021. Lineage (GTDB taxonomy): Bacteria > Pseudomonadota > Gammaproteobacteria > Pseudomonadales > Halomonadaceae > Salinicola. The sequence goes on from JNVT01000105.1 coordinate 72,047, forward strand.
GCGAGCTTGATCTCCCGCGGTGAGGCGCTGGCATCCAGCTCGAGTTCGATCAGCGCTCGGCGGACCGGATAGGACGGCGTCTGCAGGCCGGCACGCTGGCGCTGCTCGCGCTCGTGACGCTGCTGCTGGCGTTCTTGCTCCTGCCGCTGTCGTTGCTCCTGATCCTGACGTCGCTGCTGCTCCCGGCGTTGACGCTGTGTGGCTTGTTCGCGCTGGCGCTGGGCCTGTTCGCGCTGGCGCTGGGCCTGTTCGCGACGCAGGGTTGCTGCCTCGGCCTGTTGCCGCGCCTGCTCACGCTGCTGTGCCTCCGCTTCTGCCTGGCGTTTGGCGTGGGCCTGGGCGCGGCGTTCGCGCTCGGCCTGTGCGGCGGCCTCGCGCTGCTGCTCACGCTCGCGGGCCTGCTGAGCCTGCTGGCGTCGCCACTGTTGCTGCTGCTTGTGCTCGCGCCACTGGTTCTCGGCCAAGCGTCGGACCCGGTCGCGCCAGGAGGCACGGGGCTCGCCGGCGTGCGCCTGGGTCGAGCCGGTATCGCCGGCTTCGGCCTCTGCGGTGTCCTCGGCTTCCGGCTCGGCGGGCTGCCAGTGGCTGCGGTGGCTGAGATCCTCGGGGGCGGCCAGGGTGCGCCCAGTGACCTCGCGGTAGAGCGCGCGCAGGGTATCCGGCGAAACGTCGCAGAGATCGGCCAGAAAACGCAGGATATGGTGGTTGCGCAGACTCAGCGCGCCGTCACTGGTGGCGACAACCACCGCCTGACGCAGAAAGGTGATGATCGACCCGGACTGCTCCTTGGTCAGCACCTCGGCGGCGAGCTGAACGTCGCCCAGATCCTGTCGCCGGGCCGCCGCCAGCAGCGTCTCGAGATCGCGGCGATGATGCGCGCGCGCGGCCAGACGCTCCAGATAGCGGCGGTCTTCATCGAGCGGCACGTGCTTGTTGGCAAACACCCAGCACAGCAGCAAGAGCTCGGCGCTCTCACGCTGATGGGGGCTCTTGACGAGCAGCGACTCGAAGGCTGAGAAGCCGGTGGCGACCATGGGCGTTCCGCATGAGCCGATGCGGCGCATCGGTTAGCTGTTGTTTGTCGCCGAGTATACCCAAATCGCCCCCCTCGACGTCAGCCCAGGAAGCCGCGTTCGATTGACGCTGCGCCTCAGCGCATGCCCGAGGGCTTGGCGAGATTCTCCGGGCCGAAGGAGTCGGGCAGCAGTGTGTCCATGGTGTAGCGCTTGAGCGGCTGGCCGTCGCCGTCGAGGACAACGATCGTGGTCTCGGGGGTGGCGAATTCCCGGATGCGCTGACGGCAGTCGCCGCAGGGAGTGCACAGATGCTCGCCGGGGCCGATCACGTAGATGTCGCGGATACGCTGCTCGCCGTTGGAGACCAGCGCAGCGATGGCGCTGGCCTCGGCGCACAGCCCCTTGTAGTTGGCGCTCTCGACGTTGCAGCCGACGTAGGTCTGGCCGCTGGCACTGATCAGCACCGCCCCCACCGGGTGGTCGGAGTAGGGCACATAGGCGTTGGCACGCACCGCGAGCGCGGCCTGGCGAATGCTTTCGGGCACCGTGATGTCGCTGGGCTCAGTCATGGCTCGGTTCCTGGTCGTCGCGCAGCAGCCCTTCCAGGGTGATCGCCATCATCTCGGCGAAGCCGGTCTGGCGGGTCTGGGCGTCGAGCGCTTGATGTTTGAGGATATGGTCGGAGACGGTGCACACGGTCAGCGCGCGGGCGCCGAACTCGGCGCACACCCCATAGAGCCCGGCGGCTTCCATTTCCACCCCGAGGATGCCGTGGCGCCGCATGGTGTGGAAGAAGGCCTCGTCCGGGGTATAGAACAGATCCGCCGAGAACAGGTTGCCCACCTTGACCCGGGTGCCGCGCTCGCGGGCGGCGTCCACCGTGTGGCGAGTCAGGGCGAAGTCGGCGATGGCGGCGAAGTCGTGGCCGCCGAAACGGGTGCGGTTGACGCCGGAGTCGGTGCAGGCACCCATGCCGATGACGATATCGTTGACGTCGACATCGTCGCGTACCGCGCCGCAGGAGCCCACGCGTACCAGGCGTTGGACGCCGTACTCGGTGATCAGCTCCTTGGCGTAGATGGAGAGCGAGGGGATGCCCATGCCGCTGCCCATCACCGAGATGCGGCGGCCGCGGTAGGTGCCGGTGAAGCCGAGCATGTTGCGCACCCGGTTGACGCAGACGACATCGTCGAGAAAGGTCTCGGCGATGAACTCGGCGCGCAGCGGGTCGCCCGGCATCAGCACGGTGTCGGCGAAGTCGCCCTCGCGGGCTTCGATATGCGGGGTTGGCATGTCAGTCTCCTGAAGGTCGTGCGGCCAGCAGCGAGGTGCCATGGTCCATGGCGTCCAGGCCGAAGAACTCGGCCAGGGTCTGGCCGATATCGGCGTAGGTGTCGCGGGCGCCGAGGTCGCCGCTGGGGCCCCCGCGGGCGAGCAGTACCGGCACCTGCTCGCGGGTGTGGTCGGTGCCGCGCCAGGTCGGGTCGTTGCCGTGGTCGGCGGTGAGGATCAGCAGGTCATCGGCGCTGAGCCTGGCCAGCAGCTCTGGCAGGCGGCGGTCGAAGGCTTCCAGCGCGCTGGCGTAGCCCTCGGGGTCGCGGCGGTGGCCGTAAAGGGTGTCGAAGTCGACGAAATTGGTCATCACCAGCGTGTCCACGGTGGCGGCCTGCGCATCGTCGATCGCCTTCAGGGTCTCTGCGAACAGCGCCTCGAAGCCGTGCGCCTTGCGCACCTCGCTGATGCCGCAGTGGGCGTAGATGTCGCCGATCTTGCCTACGCCGAGCACCTGCCCCCCGCCGTCGTGGAGCTTTTGCAGCACCGTCGGGGTGGGCGGTTCGAGGGCGTAGTCGCGGCGGTTGCCGGTGCGCTCGAAGGTGTCCGGTGTTTCGCCGACGAAGGGGCGGGCGATGACGCGGCCGATGTTGTAGGGCATCAGCAGTTCACGCGCGATTTCGCACAGCCGATAGAGCCGTTCGAGGCCGAAATGGTGCTCGTGGGCGGCGATCTGGAACACCGAATCCGCCGAGGTGTAGACGATCGGCTTGCCGCTGGCGATGTGTTCGCTGCCGAGGGCCTCGATCACCGGCACCCCGGAGGCGTGACAGTTGCCGAGTACCCCGGGAAGCTCGGCCTGGTCGATCAGCGCCGCCAGCAGCTCGGGCGGAAAGCTCTCCTCGGTCGCGTGGAAATAGCCCCACTCGAACAGTGCCGGCACGCCGGCGATCTCCCAGTGGCCGGAGGGGGTGTCCTTGCCCGAGGAGATCTCGCGGGCGCAGGCCCAGCCTCCGGTCGGCTCCGCCGGTGGCGTCACCCCGGCGGCCCAGCCGCCGGTGGCACGGTGATGCGCGTGATAGAGGCCCAGCCGCGCCAGATTGGGCAGTGCGAGCGGGCGTCCGGCGTCGGCGCGATAACGGGCGATATGCCCCAGGGTGTCGGCGCCGGCATCACCGAAGGCCTCGGCGTCGGGGGCGTTGCCGATCCCGAAGGAGTCGAGCACCAGCAGCACGGCACGGCGGGGAGTGACGGATGCGTTCATGGCAAATCCTCCTGGCGCAGGGTGGCGTGAACGAGCGGCGGTATCTCGGCTGCGCCCGCCTTTAGACGAAAGGCGTCGACCAGCCGCGCGCTCAGGGCCTCGGCTGCCTCGCGATCAGCGGCGTGAACCCGCAGCAGCGGCTCACCGGCGCTGAGCGTCTGGCCCAGCTCGGCGATATGCGATAGCCCCACCCGCGGGTCGATGGCGTCATCGGGGTTGCGCCGCCCGCCGCCCAGCTCGACCACGGCGAGCCCCAGTGCGCGGGTGTCGATGGCGTGTACGACGCCGTCGGCGGGGGCGGCGATCTCGTGCACGACCGGCGCCGAGGGCAGATAGTGCGTGGCGCGCTGGGTGAAGTCGGCAGGTCCGCCGAGGCCATGGACCATGCGTGCGAAACGCTCCAGCGCGGCGCCGCTGTCGAGGGCCTGCGCTAGTCGCCGCGTGGCGTCTTCGGCGTCTCCGGCCAGCCCCGACTGGATCAGCATCTCGCTGGCCAGTGCCTGCGTCACTCGATAGAGCCGGCTGTGGCAGTCGTCACCGCGCAGTACCTCGAGTGCCGCTGCTACCTCCAGGGCATTGCCGGCGCAGCGGGCCAGCGGCTGATTCATGTCGGTGAGCAGCACGCTGGTGGGGGTGCCGGCGGCGCAGCCGGTGGCGACGATCGCCTCGGCCAGCTCGCGGGCGGCTTCCGGGGTCGGCATGAAGGCGCCGCTGCCTACCTTGACGTCCATCACCAGGCTGCCAAGGCCGCAGGCGAGCTTCTTGCCCAGGATCGAGGCGACGATCAGCGGCAGCGACTCCACCGTTGCGGTGACGTCGCGCACGCCGTAAAGGCGCTTGTCGGCGGGGGCGAGCGCACGGGTCTGGCCGATGATGGCGACGCCGACATCCTGTACCAGGCGGCGGAAGGTGTCCTCGCTGGGAGCGACATCGTAGCCGGGGATCGACTCCAGCTTGTCCAGGGTGCCGCCGGTATGGCCCAGGCCACGCCCGGAGATCATCGGTACATGGCCGCCGCAGGCGGCGATCCAGGGTCCCAGGACCAGCGACACGAGATCGCCGACGCCGCCGGTGGAGTGCTTGTCGAGCACCGGGCCGGCGAGATCGAGATCGTCCCAGTGCAGCACCTGGCCGGAGTCGCGAACCGCCTCGGTCAGCGCGGTGGTCTCCGCCTCGCGCATCCCATTGAGATAGACCGCCATGGCGAAGGCGCCGATCTGGGCGTCGCCGATGGTGCCGTCGGCGATCCCGCGCATGACCAGATCGAGCATCGATCGATCGAGGGTCTGGCCGTCGCGCTTACGTCGAATGATCTCCTGAATCAGCATCGTCGCTCCTCATGGGCCGTTGTCACCGCTCGTTCTCTGCGCTCGTTCTTTCCGCTCGACTCAGTAGCCGCTGTCCGCCGGCGTCGCGGCCTTGCCCGAGAGGGTGGCGAGCAGCGCGTCGAGCAGCCCGGAGGCGCCGAAACGGAAGTGGGCCGGGGTCAGCCAGTCCGCGCCCATCAGGCGCTCGGCCAGCGCCAGGTAGGTCTGGGCGTCTTCGCTGGTGCGAATACCGCCGGCGGCCTTGAAGCCCACGTCGCGGCCGCTGTCGCGGATCGCGCAGAGCATGATCTCGGCGGCCTCGAGGGTGGCGTTGGTAGCGACCTTGCCGGTGGAAGTCTTGAGGAAGTCGGCGCCAGCATCGAGGGCGATCTCTGCCGCCCGGCGGATCAGCTCGGGGCGCTCGAGTTCGCCGGTCTCGAGGATGACCTTGAGCAGCTTGTCGCCGCAGGCCTCGCGGCAGGCACTGACCAGCGCCCGGCCGGAGGCGGTGTCGCCGTTGATCAGCGCCTTGTAGGGGAATACCACATCGACCTCGTCGGCCCCGGCGACCGCTGCCGCCCGGGTCTCGCGCGCGGCGCGCTCGGCGTTGACGCTGCCATCGGGGAAATTGGTCACCGTGGCGATCCGTACCCGGTCGCGCAGCCCCAGTTCGCGCAGCTGGCGATCGGCGGCGTCGATGAAGGCAGGGTAGACGCACACCGCCGCCGGCGAGCCGAAATCGGTCGCCGTGCGCCGACACAGTGCTTCGATGCGTGCGGCATCGTCGTCGGCATTGAGCGAGGTCAGATCCATCATCGCCAGCGCCTGGCTGGCGGCCTGTTGGAGCGTATTCATCCGGCTATCTCCTTACGCTTTGTCTGAAAAATGCCTGCACTCGCCCATACGGCGTTAAAAATTGACTCAACATGCTCATTTACACCTCGTAAACTCCGCTCTTTCGTCAATTTTTGCCTTGTCTGGCCATCGCTCGCCGGTTTTTCAGACAGAGCTACGCGCAGAGAGAAAAATAGGGCGGCAGCGTGGGCGCGGGGCGGCATCGGTCTGTGCCGCCCCGGTTCGTGTCGACCCGAGATCAGGCGGTGCCGGCCAGGGCCAGGAAGATCCCCGCCAGGGTCGCCGACATCAGGTTGGAGAGGGTGCCGGCGAGCACCGCCTTGAGCCCGTAGCGGGCGATCTCGTGGCGGCGGTTGGGTGCCAGCGTGCCGAGGCCGCCGAGCAGGATCGCGATCGAGGAGAGGTTGGCGAAGCCGCACAGGGCGAACGACAGGATCGCCGCGGTGTGTGCCGACATCGCCTTACCGGTCTCCGCCACCAGGGTGTCGCCGCTGATGTAGGGCGCCAGATTGATATAGGCGACGAACTCGTTGACCACCAGTTTCTGGCCGATGAAGGAGCCGGCCAGGGTGGCTTCGTGCCAGGGGATGCCGAGCAGGAAGGCGAGCGGCGAGAAGAGCCAGCCGAGGATCATCGACAGGCTCAGCGAATCGACGCCGAACCAGCCACCGACACCGCCGAGAATCCCGTCGATCAGCGCGATCAGGCCGATGAAGGCGAGCAGCATGGCGCCGACGTTGGCGGCCAGCATCAGCCCCGAGGAAGCCCCGGTGGCCGCGGCGTCGAGCACGTTGGCCGGCTTGTCCTCGGCCTCGAGCACCTCCTTGGCCTGGCCGGTGTGGTCGTCCGGGGTCTCGGTCTCGGGCATCAGGATCTTGGCGAACAGCAGCCCGCCAGGCGCGGCCATGAACGATGCCGCGATCAGGTACTCCATGGGGATGCCGAGCTCGGCATACCCGGCGAGTACCGAGCCGGCCACCGAAGCCAGCCCGCCGCACATCACCGCGAACAGCTCGGACTTGGTCATGTTGGCGAGGAATGGACGTACCACTAGCGGCGCTTCGGTCTGGCCGACGAAGACGTTGGCGGTGGCCGAGAGGGACTCGGTGCGCGAGGTGCCGAGTACCTTCTGAAGCGCCCCGCCGAGGATGCGCACCACCCACTGCATGATGCCCAGGTAGTAGAGCACCGCGGTCAGCGAGGAGAAGAAGATGATGATCGGCAGCACCTTGATGGCGAAGACGAAGCCGATGTTGCTGGGGTCGGCGAGGTTGCCGAAGAGAAAGCCGATGCCGTCGTTGGCGTAGCTGATGACCTGACTGACCGCCCCGGAGATGGCCCCGAGCACGCTCTTGCCCACCGGCACGTAGAGCACGAAGGCGCCGATGCCGGCCTGAATCAGAAAGGCGCCGGCCACGGTGCGCAGGCGGATCGCCCGGCGATTGCTCGAGAAGGCGAGCGCGATCAGCAGCAGAACGACGACGCCGACCAGACCCATGATGAGTGTCATGTTGTTGTCCTTGGTGTTGGTCTCGGAGAGGGGGAATTGCGGTTCTGTGTGCGCTTTTTAACATTTTTATGTTTGTCCAGTCACTTATTGTTTTTATTCTGACAACGCCATAGAGTGAGCGGCATCATCACTCCTTGTCTGTCTGGCCGCTCCACGGCGGCCGGGCTGCGCGCCGAGCAGGGCAGCCTGCGTTCGGCGCTGGCAGGGCGGAGATGAACCTGACGCTGAGGCGCACCGGCAGTGACGCCGCGACAACAATTCTGGCGCGATAGCAATCCTGGCGCGATAGCAATCCTGGCGCGATAGCAATGACGCCACGACAACAGACAACAACGAGACACATGGGAGAGGACATGAACGGGAACGGCATGAGCAAGGCCAGCGTCCTGCTGGCGCTATGGGGGCTGGCGGTCACGCCGGCATGGGCGGTCGACGACGCGAGCGAGCAGGGCAGTGCGCCGGTGATCGAGCAGGAGACGCCGGCCGAGGGGCCGCAGGCGGTGGATGAGACCGCGGATGGGCCTTATCTCTCCGACTGGTACCACCAGAACCTGACCGTCATCGGCAGCAAGAACATTCGCTTCGGCCCGCAGCAGATCGACGATATCTATCTCGAATACGAATTCTTCGGCCGCAAGGGGCCGCTGGATCTCTACGGCTATATCGACTTTCCCAAGTTCTTCGGCATCGGCAACCGGCCCGATCGCGGCATCTTCGACAAGGGCTCGCCGGTCTTCATGGAGCTCGAGCCGCGGCTGTCGATCGATGATATGACCGGGCAGGACCTCAGCTTCGGACCGTTCAAAGAGTGGTTCGTCGCCTTCGATTACATCTTCGACTGGGGCCACAACAGCGAGAATCGCCAGAACACCCTCTATGCGGGGCTGGGGACCGATATCGACACCGGCTCGCCGCTGGGGCTCTCGTTCAATTTCTACAAGCGTCGCCAGTGGGAGAACTACGGCGCCGCCAACGAGAACTCCTGGGACGGCTATCGCGCCCAGCTCAACTACTCCTATCCGCTGGGTACTTTCGACAACGGTGCCTCGCTGGTCTATGTCGGCTTCACCAATCATGACTTCGGCTCGGACCTGGGCGACGGCAACTCGGTGCGTACCAACGAATCGACGGTGGCCACCAACGTGCTGCTGTACCAGTTCACTCACCTGCGCTTCATGGCGGTGGCACGCTACTTCCACAATGGCGGGCAGTGGAACGACGGCGTCACCCCGACCTTCCCCAATGCCAGCGGTGAGAGTTTCGAACTGCGCTCCACCGGCTGGGGTTACTATCTGGGCGTCGGCTGGCAGTTCTGATCGGTCTGCTTGTCGATCCGTCGTGTCATCGGGGAGCCTGTGGGCTCCCCGATGTGTCTGGGTGGAAGCGACCTGACGTCAAGCGAGGATCAGCGATGATGGCGGTTGTTTGGGGGAGAGCGAACCTATGAACGGACGCAGTGCGCAGCGTCTCGAGCGGCTGAGCGAGGCGCTCAAGCGTGCCGGCACGCTACCTCTCGCCGAGGCGGCGGCGCTGTGCGGGGTCTCGGAGATGACCATCCGGCGTGATATCGCCGCCAGTAGCGGTACCATCGCCTCGTTCGGCGGCCATCTGGTGATGGCCGACAATCCGCAGTTCGCCGCCGCCTACCATCTCGATACCCAGAAGGATCGCTTCGCCGCGGCCAAGGCGCGGCTGTGCCGCGAAGCCGCCGCACGCGTCGAGGAGGGCGATACGCTGTTCATCGACTGCGGCACCACGCTGGTGTCGCTGTGCGCACAGCTGCCGCGTCAATCGAACGTGACCGTGGTCACCTACGCGCTCAATGTCGCCAACGCCTTCAGCCAGCGCGACATGCCCAACATGCGTCTGGTGGTGCTGGGCGGGCTCTACTATCCGGCGTCGCAATCCTTCGGCGGTCAGGACGTCACCACGGCGATCCGACGCCTAGGTATCAACAAGGCGTTCATCTCGGCCGCCGGGGTGCAGATCGACAAGGGCGCCAGCTGTTTCCACTTCCATGAGGTGGCGCCCAAGCAGGCGGCCATCGAACACGCCGAGCGCAGCATCCTGGTCGCCGACGAGAGCAAGCTGGAGGTGATGCGCCCGGCGTTCTTCGCCGAGCTTGCCGAGTTCGATGCGGTGATCACCAGCGGCGAGCCGGGGCGTGCCTGGCAGGCGCGTGTCGCTGCGGCGGATGGGCCTGCGGTGAGCGTGGTCTGAGTGGCCTGAGAGCGGGCTTCTGGTTATCCTCTGCTATCCTATGACTGGTGCGATGGCGTGGTGAATAATTCCTGCTTTTCGTAGGAAGATTTTGGCTGGCTGGGCACTTACCATCCGGGTAAGCGTTTTTCCTTATCGTCTTCGGAGCGGATAGTCCGCGGGGTGCCGCGGGACTATCCGCCCGATGTCTGCTGCAGGAGCCCTATCATGTCTTTGCCCGTTCCCTCCGCCAGTGCGCCTTTCTATCCCGCTGCCATCGCCGGCCATGACAGCCCGGCGGGGGCGCGCTATACGCTGCGCTCGCCAGCCAGCGGTGAGCCCATTGCCGAGGTCGCCGACTGTGGCGCCGAATCCGCGCAGGTGGCGGCAGACAACGCCCAGCGCGGCTTCGAGCAGTGGCGCCGGACCACGCCGTTCGAACGGGCGGCGCTGCTGAAGGCGTGGCACGCGGCCATGCTCGAGGCCAAGGAAACCCTGGCGCTGACCATGGCCCGGGAGATGGGCAAGCCGATACGCGAAGCCCGCGGCGAGGTCGACTACGCGGCTGGCTTCATCGAGTGGTTCGCCGAGCAGGCCAAGCGCATCGATGGCGATATCCTGCCCAGTCCGCATCCGGACAAGCGCCTGTCGGTGCTGCGCCAGCCGGTGGGGCCGGTGTTCGCGATCACGCCGTGGAACTTCCCGGCGGCGATGATCACGCGCAAGGTAGCACCGGGGCTGGCGGCCGGCTGCTCGGTGATCGTCAAGCCCGCCGAGCAGACCCCGATCACCGCGCTGATGCTGGCCGAGCTGTGGCGTCAGGTGGGTGGCCCGGCCGAGGTATTCCAGGTGATCACCGCCGAGCGTCCGGCTGCGATCAGCGAGGTGCTGATGAGCGATGCACGTATCCGCAAGCTCACCTTCACCGGCAGCACCCCGGTGGGCAAGCGCCTCTACGCCCAGTCCGCCGCCACCATGAAGCGCATGTCGCTGGAACTGGGTGGACACGCGCCTTTCCTGGTCTTCGACGATGCCGATATCGACGCCGCGGTGGCCGAAGTGATGGCGAGCAAGTTCCGCAACGGTGGCCAGACCTGTGTCTGTACCAACCGTATCTATGTCCAGCGCGGTATCTTCGACGCTTTTGCCGAGCGTCTGGCCGCTGCGGCCGGGTCGCTGACGATCGGCAATCCCGAAGACGAGGCGACCCAGGTCGGGCCGCTGGTCAGCCAAGCGGGGCGCGACAAGGCCCAGGCGCACATCGACGATGCCCTGGCCAAGGGCGCGCAGCGGCTGACGCAGGCGCCGCATGTCGACGGCCTCTACGTCGCGCCGACGGTGCTGGCCGGGGTGACATCGGAGATGCGCATCATGCAGGAGGAGACCTTCGGCCCGGTGGCACCGTTGATCGCCTTCGATGACGAGGCGGAGGCGATCGCCGCCGCCAACGACACCCCGTTCGGCCTCGCGGCCTATCTGTGGACACGCAGTCTGGGCCGCGCGGCGCGCGTTTCCGAGGCGCTCGACTACGGCATCGTCGGCGTCAATGACGGCGCACCGTCGGTACCGCATGCGCCCTTCGGCGGGGTCAAGGACAGCGGTCTCGGGCGCGAGGGTGGTCACTACGGTATCGACGAGTACCTCGACTGCAAGTTCGTCTCCACACGCCTGGATAGCTGATGGTCGAGGCGCCCTCGCTGCTGCCGGCGGAGCTGGATCTGGCCACGGCGCTGCGCGAGACCAAGTTGCGCCACGCCCGCGTGGTGGCCGGGGAGCGTTCGCTCTCGCGGCCGCTGCGCTGGGTCCACATGGTCGACCACCCGGATATCATCGCCTGGGTCCAGCCGGGCCAGCTGCTGCTGACCACCGGCTACCACTGGCCGGATGAGCCGGCGGCGGAGCGCGCTCTGATCGAGGCGCTGGCGGAGAAGGGGCTGGCCGGCGTGGCGCTGGCGGTGCCGCGTTTTCTGTCGGCGTTTCCGGCCACCAGCCGCGAGGTCGCCGAAGCGCTCGACTTTCCGCTGCTGGAGATACCCTGGGATGTGCCCTTCAGCCAGATCACCGAGGAGGTGCACGCCTGGCTGATCGCCCGCCAGGGGCAACTGATCGCGCGCGCCGAGCGCATTCATCGCGATCTTACCCGTTCGGCGCTGACCGCCGGCAGCCTGGGGGATATCGCTGTCGCCCTGAGCGCGCTGCTCGGGCGGGCGGTGCTGTTCACCGGGCTCGAGGGCGAGTGGCTGGGCGGCAGCAGCGAACGGGATGCCTGGCCCTTGCCGACGCCAGCGGCGCAGCAGGCGGCGGAAGCGGTGACGGGCAGCCAGGCGTGCTCGCTGGACGATCCGGGGCGTGACGGGCAGCGCTGGCTGGCCTGCCCGGTGCGCATCCAGGAGGCGCGGGCGGCGCTTCTATGGATCGATGAGTCCGGCGCCCGGGTGAGCGAACTGGAGCGCCGCGCGGCGGAGCAGGCGGCGCTGATCTCGGCGCTGCATCTCTCGCACCAGCGCGCGCTGCAGGCCCAGGAGTCGCGGCTCGGTTACGCCTTCGTCGACTCGCTGCTGGAGGGGCGCTTCGAGGCCACGCCAGCGGCGCTGGAGCGCGCCACCCTGCAGGGTTGGGAGCCCCAGGCGGCGTATCAGGTGTGCGCCATTCTGCTCAACGAGCCGGTGCCGCTCAGCCCCGAGGGGCTCTCCCGGCGCGAGCGCTGGGAGCGCCGTCTGAGCCGCTATCTGCAGGGCATCGAGCAGCCGCCGCTGATTTCGGTCTCGCTCAACCAGCTGCTGTTTCTGCTGCGCAGCGATGTCTCGCCCGTGGCGCTGTGGCGGCGGCTGGGCGATGGCGAATCGGCGATGGCGGTCAGCCGGCTGGTGCGGGGCGCTGCGGAGACCGCCAAGGGCGCCGACGACGTGGCGCGGTTGACCGCTACGCTGCGACCGGGGGAGCTGCGCGACTTCGAATCGATGCTGTTCAGCCGGGTGCTGGAGGGGGACGACGACGCCCGCAGGCTGTTTCTGGCGCGGATCACCGAGGCGCTCGATCCGGGCGAACGGGGCACCAGCCTGCGTCAGACCCTCGCAGCGCTGGCCGACCACGGCTTTCATCTGGCGCAGACCGCGCGGGCGCTGGATATCCATATCAGCACGCTGCGCTATCGCCTGGAGCGCCTGCGCGAGGTGCTGGGCATGGATCTGGACGATACCGAGGTGCGCCTGCAGCTGCAGGTGGCGATGCGCCTGTGGGCGCTGAAGGACGACTGAGCGCTCGCCACTACCGGCGAGCCCAATGACGACTACCGACAAGAGGCCGAGCGATGCAACTGACCGATTTCGACACCCTGACCTTCGATGTCTACGGCACCCTGATCGACTGGGAGAGCGGCATGGTGGCGGGGCTGCAGCCGCTGCTCGAGCGCACCGAGCTGAGCCTGAGCCGCGACCAGGTGCTCGAGGCGCATGCGCGCCACGAGTCGAGCCAGCAGCGCTACACCCCGCACCTGCAGTATCGCTGGCTGCTGGCGGTGGTCTACAAGCGGCTGGCCGAGGAGTGGGGCGTGACGGTGACCCACGATGAGTGCCTGGCCTACGGCGACTTCGTCAAGCAGTGGCCGGCCTTTGCCGATAGCGCGGCGGCACTCGGCTATCTCAAGCAGCACTACAAGCTGGTGGTGCTCTCCAACGTCGACAACGAAAGCTTCGCCTACAGCCAGCGCAAGCTGGAGGTCGAGTTCGATGCGGTCTATACCGCCGAGGACATCGGCTCCTACAAGCCTTCGCCGCGCAATTTCGACTATCTGCTGGAGAAGCTCGGCCAGCGCGGCATCGACAAGGCGCGCATTCTGCATACCGCGGAGAGTCTGTTCCACGATCATCAGCCGGCCAACCAGCATGGTCTGGCCAACTGCTGGATCTACCGCCGCCACGATCAGCAAGGCTTCGGCGCGACCATGGACCCGGGCGAGATGCCGCGGATCGACTTCCGCTTCGACAGCATGGCGGCCCTGGCGGACGCGCACCGCGAGCTAGTGGGCTGAGTCGCTGGCGCGCCAGACCTGGACTTCGTCGATGCCGAGTTCGCGGAATTCGGCCTGGCGCAGTGATGCTTCCTCGCGCAGAAAGAATTCGTCGAGCTGGGGCGGTGCGATCTCGGTGGCCGAGAGCATGGCGTGGACCTGGCCGCGATGATGAGTCTGGTGCACGAAGAGGTGCGCCAGTACGCGATGGGCGGGTTCATGCTGTCGATGCGTGCTGCGTATCAGCACCGTCTCTTGCGCCAGCCACGCGGGCGTGGCGCCTTCGCACAGCGCGATCAGACGCCGGTCGAGGGCCTCCTGGGCCGGCTTCAGAGTGGTGATCGCGGCGTGGGGCAGCTCGTCGTCGAAGGCGCCGAGCCCCAAGTTGCCGCCTTCGAGAGCATCGATATAGTAGGCGTCGACGATCAGGATATGGTTGAGCGTGGCGTGGATCGAGGGGAAGAAGCTGCTGCGTTCGGCGTGCAGGGCTTCCTGTGACAGGTCGGCACAGGCCGTGAGCAGGCGGTGATTGGACCAAAGGTTGCAGTAGGCTTGGTGACGAAAGTGTTCGATCATGGCGGAAATCCCTCACGCTTGTCGCGACGTCATCGTTGGAGTCGATATGGAAATGCTACACGGTCTGGTGGTGATCACCTTCGTCCATCTGCTGGCGGCGGCCTCGCCGGGGCCGGATTTCGTGCTCGTCACTCAGCAGACGCTGAGTCGCGGCCGGCGGGTGGGGCTTTTGTGCAGCCTGGGCATCGCGCTCGGCCTCTCCATCCATATCGTCTATTCCGCCTTCGGGCTGGCGGCGGTGATCGCCAACTCGGCCGAGGCGCTGTGGGCGATCAAGCTCCTCGGCGGCGCCTATCTGCTCTATCTGGGCATCAAGGGGCTGCGCTCGCGCCCGGCGCTTAACGAGGCCGGCGCGGTCGCCGGTTCGGTACCTGCCCTCCCGCGTTCGGCCTGGCGTGTCGTCGGTGCCGGGTTTCTGTGCAATGCGCTCAATCCCAAGGCGCCGATCTACTTCGTGGCGCTGTTCACCATCGTGCTGTCGCCGGCGATGCCGCTTTACCAGATCGCCATCTATGGCGCCTGGATCATGCTGCTGCAGCTGGGCTGGTTCTCGGCGGTGGCGCTGTTGCTGTCGACGCCGCGCATTCAGCGCGCCTTCCAGCGGGGCAGCCACTGGATCGACCGCGTGCTCGGCGCGGCGATGATTGCGCTGGGCCTCAAGGTGCTGATGACGCGGGTATCGAGCTGACCCTGGCCGCTCTCACCCTTGGCCTGGGCCCGCTCGGCGCAAGAGTGCGATCCACGCCGAGCCTTTGCCTCTCGTCGGGGTTTTGGGCATCCTGCTCGCACCCATTCAACTGCTGAGGAACGCGCGTGAAAACCTGGCTACGTGATCTACCCAAGGTCGAGCTGCATCTACATATCGAGGGGTCGCTGGAGCCAGAGTTGATGTTCTCGCTGGCGGCGCGCAACGGTGTGAGCCTGCCCTACGCCACGGTGGACGACGTCCGCGAGGCGTATGACTTCAGCGATCTGCAGTCGTTTCTCGATCTTTACTATCAAGGCATGCGAGTTCTGCGCACCGAGCAGGACTTCTTCGATCTGGCGATGGCCTATCTCGAGCGGGCCCATGCCGAGGGGGTGGTGCACGTCGAGCTCTCCTTCGACCCGCAGGCGCATCTGAACCGCGGCGTCGAGCTGGCGGTACCGTTCGAGGGACTCAATCGCGCCCGGCGTCAGGCCGAGCGTGAGTGGGGCATGACCAGCGCGCTGATCATGAGTTTTCTGCGCGATCGCGATGCCGCAGAGGCGATGGCGGTGCTGGAGAAGGCGGCGCCCTACTACGAGACGATCGATGCGGTGGGCCTGGACAGCGCCGAAGTGGGCAATCCGCCGACCAAGTTCAGCGCGGTGTTCGAGCGTGCCAAGGCACTGGGTATCCCGCGGGTGGCGCATGCCGGTGAAGAGGGCCCGGCGGCCTATATCAGCGAAGCGCTGGATGTGCTCGACGTCTGCCGCATCGATCACGGCGTGGCCTGCCTGCAGGATGCGGTCCTGGTCGAACGACTGCGCCAGATGCAGATGCCGCTGACCGTCTGCCCGCTCTCCAACGTGCGGCTCAAGGTGGTGGCGGAGATGACCGACCACCCCTTGCCGCAGATGCTCGAACAGGGTCTGAAGGTGACGCTCAACTCCGACGATCCGGCCTATTTCGGTGGCGGCGTGCTGGAGAACTATCTCGCCTGCGAGCAGGCTTTCGCCTGGGATCGCGCGACCTTCAAGCAGCTGGCGGGCAATGCCATCGATGTCGCCTTCATGCCGGAGGCGCGGCGGGCGGCGCTGCTGGCGCAGCTCGACGCCTGCTAAGGAATCACTGCATAAATGCCTGCACGAGCGAATGGCTGCGTTACGCGGTACTCGAAAGCTCGCCTAACCCCATGTTATGTCTCGCTTTCTGCGTTCCGGGCGCCTTGCCCTTCATCTCGTTCGGCGATTTATTCAGCGTTTCCCTAATGGCGTGATGGCCTGACAAGCTTCACTAGGGGTCAGCACCGCTGAAAAAGGACGCGGTATCGAGCCATCGATACCGCGTCCTTGTGGTAGTGGCGCCTATCTCAGTGGCGCCTGCCGTTGTGGCGCCTGCATCGGCCCGGCCGACTCAGAGCGCGTCCAGCGCCTGTGCGAAGCGGCTCACCGCGCCCTCGACGTCTTCCAGCTTGTCCAGCCCGAACAGGCCGATACGGAAGGTCTGGAAATCGTCTCCCTCATCGCACATCAGCGGCACCCCGGCGGCGATCTGCACGCCCTGGGCGGCGAAGCGCGCGACCAGATCGCTCTCCCGGGTATAGCTGACCACCACGCCTGGCGCCTCGAATCCTGCCGCGGCGACGCTGGGGTAGCCGCGCTCGGCCAACAGCGCACGAATCCGCCGGCCTAGTGTCCATTGCGCCTGCTCGAGCGTGTCGAAGCCGTCCTGCTCCATCTCCTGGATGGTTTGATAGAGCCGCGTCAGGCCATCGGTCGGTAGCGTGGCGTGGTAGGCGTGCCCGCCATTTTCGTAGGTTTCCATGATTCCCAGCCAGCGCTTGAGATCGGCGGCGAAGCTGCTGCTGGTGGTGTGTTCGATGTGCGCCCGCGCACGTTCGCTGAGCATCACCATGGCGCAGCAGGGCGAGGCGCTCCAGCCCTTCTGCGGGGCGCTGATCAGCACGTCCACGCCGGTCGCCTGCATGTCGACCCAAGCGGTGCCCGAGGCGATGCAGTCGAGCACCAGCAAGCCGTCGACCGCGTGCGCCGCCTCGGCCAGTTGGCGTAGATAGTCATCCGGCAGCAACACCCCGGCTGAGGTTTCGACGTGTGGCGCGAAGACCACGGCCGGGCGCTCTGCGTGAATGGCGGCGACCACTTCGTCGATCGGGGCCGGGGCGAACGGGGACTGAGACTCGCTGCCCTGGCGCCGGGCCTTGAGTACCTGGGTGGCGGCGGCGATGCGGCCCTGGTCGAGAATCTGGGTCCAGCGGTAGCTGAACCAGCCGTTGCGCACGATCAGACAGCGGGCATCGGTGGCGAACTGGCGTGCCACGGCCTCCATGCCGAAGGTCCCGCTGCCGGGCACGATGATGCTGCTGTGGGCGTTGTAGGTGCGCTTCAGCAGGCGCGAGAGCTCGCGCATGACCTGCTGAAAGCTCTGCGACATGTGGTTGAGCGAGCGGTCGGTATAGACGACTGAGTATTCCAGCAGGCCGTCGGGGTCGACGTCCGGGCGAAGTGCCGGCATGGGTGGGCTCCTTGAGGTGGAATGAAGTGAAATCAGCGCGCAGCGGCCGCGACGGCGGGCAAGGTGCGCAGATAAGGCACCAGGCGCGCCAGCGCCTCCTCGGCCAGTGCCGGGTCGATGGCGAAGCAGATGCGCAGGTAATCCTCTCCTTCGGGGCCGAAGGCGCTGCCGGGAGCCACGCCGACCTTGGTATCCCGCAGCAGCTGCACCGCGCGCTCCAGGCTGGTGCCCGGGAGCCCGTGCACCTTGAAGAAGAGATAGAAGGTGCCCTGGGGGGTGAAGATGGTAACGTTGTCCAGCGCTTCGAGCCCCTGGACCAGGATATCCCGCGATGCCTGGCAGCGAGCGATCTGATGAACGATGAAGTCATCCCCGGTCTCGAGTGCCACCTGGCAGGCGCGCTGCACGAAGGGGGCGACACCGGTGGTGTTGTACTGACACAGCCGGGCGAAGAGGGTTTCCATGCCGCTGGGGCAGACGACCCAGCCGGCGCGCCAGCCGGTCATGCACCAGTTTTTCGAGAAGGTGTTGGTCACCAGCAGACGGTCGGTGTCGTCGCACAGCTGCAGAAAAGAGGGGGCCGGCCCCTGACCGTCGTAGACGAAGTGGTTGTAGACCTCATCGGCGACGATCCACAGTCCGCGCTTGCGGCAGAAGTCGCGCAGCCGGCGCATATCTGCCAGGGGCATGCGCCAGCCGGTGGGGTTGGAGGGCGAG
The DNA here is from genome assembly GCA_000737985.1 of Gammaproteobacteria bacterium MFB021. Lineage (GTDB taxonomy): Bacteria > Pseudomonadota > Gammaproteobacteria > Pseudomonadales > Halomonadaceae > Salinicola. Next base: position 89,989 of record JNVT01000105.1, read on the forward strand.
TTGATGAAGAGCGCTCGCGTGCGCTCGGTGACCGCGGCGAACAGGGTGTCGAGATCGAGCGTGATGGCGCCATCGGTATGGAACTCGAAGGCGACCGCGACATTGACGCCGCCGCAGATCGCCACCACCTGCTTGGCGTTGGGCCAGGCAGGCGAGGGCATGATCACTTCGTCGCCCTCGTCGAGTATGGCCTGCATGGCCATGACCACCGCATTCATGCCGCCGATCGAGACGCAGAAGCGCTCGGGCGCTACCTCCACATCCCAGTGACGCCGGTGATAGTCCGACAGTGCCTGTCTCAGGCCCGGTGTGCCCTGGGAATAGCCATAACGGGTATCGCCCGCCTCGAGCGCCGCGATGGCGGCATCGCGGATGGGGGCGGGCGTGGCTAGGTCGCCTTCGCCGATCCACAGGCGGACCACGCTGTCGTCGTGCCGCGCCATGTCCGCCACGGTCACGATCTGGTTGTCGGGCATGTCGCGTACCCGGGAGGAGCTGAACGGCTGCAGGGCAGCGGGGATCACGTCGGGCATTAGGGTGGGCACCTGGTGGCATCTGCTTGCTCGATCATATCGGGGAAGTCGCGAGCTGGCTAACCGTCAGCGCGGGAGTTTGCCGGCTAACAAATCCTAACAATTTGGTTTTCCTGATTTTTACAAATGCTAGGCTAAGATTAATGAAAATATGCGAAGTGATTAATAAATTAGTCTTGCGCTCGCGCACAGAAGGGTTACATTTCGCCAAAATGGCGTAACCCGCGTGTTGCGCGCTCGCATCTGGTTACAATTGGGGGATGTTCGATGGCCGCTCTGCTCACCGTGGTCCGGGTTGATGGCAATGTCTTCGTGCTGGATCCGCGCAAGCTGCTGATCCCGGGCATGGCGCTTACCGAGGGCGCAACCCTGGTGGCGCCAGATGGCGGCCGGCTGATTCTGGCGGACGGTGCGGTACTGCCGCTCAACGCGGGGCAGCCCCTGATCCTACAGGTCGTCGAGGATGTTCCCACGCTGCTGGTGGCGGACGCCGGCAGTGCCGACAGCGACATTGCCGCGCTGCAGGCGGCCATCGAGGCGGGGGTTGACCCGACGGCCGTTCAGCAGGCGCCGGCAGCTGGTAACGCCGGCGGCGGTGGCGGCAGCCTCTCCGGTGAAGGCGGTTTCTCCAACCCGTTCGACATCGCGCGGGTGGGCCGTGAGGAGAGCAGCAGCTATAGCTACAACGCTGCCTTTGCGGATCCGGGCGCGCCAGTGGTCACCCCCGCGAGTTTTTCGCCCCCCGCCGCCGATGCGCCGGCCGACGCCGGCGGTGTCGCCACGCCGAGCGTGACGATTCGTCTCGATGCGATCGCCAGCGACGATATCCTTAATCTCGCTGAATCCGAGCAGCCGGTCGCGCTGAGCGGTTCCGCCGGTGGTGATGCCGCCGCTGGGGATGTCGTGACGGTGACCATCGGTGGGGTGGCTTACAGCACGACCTTGACCGATCAGTTGACCTTCAGTGTCACTGTGCCCGGTAGTCTATTGGCGACCAACCCCGCAGTCACCGCGACCGTTACGCACGCGGCCAATGGCACCACGGTCACCGCGACCACCACGCGCCCCTACGAGGTCGATACCGACACCCCGTCGCCCACGGTTCGGCTCGATACCATCGCTGGCGATGACGTTGTCAATGCCGTCGAGTCGCGCGGTGATTTGACGCTGTCCGGTAGTGTCGGCGGCGATGCCGCTGCTGGAGACCGGGTCACGGTCATCATCGGCGACCAGCAGTACACAGCGATCGTCCAGAACGATCTGAGCTTCTCGGTCGCCGTGCCGGGCAGTGTCCTTGCGGGCAGCGATCTGGGGGCTGTCATTGCTGTGGTCAGCCACACCGACGCGGCGGGCAACACCGGCTCTGCGACGACCAGCCGCGACTACGGCGTGGATACGACCTCGCCACAGCTTGGAATCAGCCTGGATAGCGTGGCCGGCGACGGCATCGTCAACGCTGGCGAGGCGGGCCAGACGCTACCGATCACGGGCCAGGTGACTGGCGAGTACAGTGCGGGTGATACCGTCACGCTGACGGTGGGCGATCAGACCTATACCGGGACGGTAGACGGCGACGGCCGCTTTTCGATCTCCGTCCCCGGTTCGCAGCTTGCAGGTAATGACACCATCGAAGCCTCGGTGACGCACACCGATGCTGCTGGCAATACCGGTAGCGCTTCGACCGACCGCGGCTATGGCGTGGATACCACGGCACCCGCGGCGGTCGCCGATACCGGCACGACCTCGGAGGGGCAAACCCTGGCTGTCGGCGCAGCGCGTGGCGTGCTCGCCAACGATTCCGACGTCGGCAGTGACGGTGCCGCTCTGCGCGTGGTTGCCATCAATGGCAGCTCGAATGCGGTGGGGCAGGCTGTCGTGGGCTCAGGTGGTGGTACTTTCGTCGTGCAGGCGGATGGCAGCTATCGTTTTCTACCCGGCGACACCTTCAATTCGCTGGGTGCTGGCGACAGCGCGACGTCGCAAATCAGCTACACCGTCAGTGACAGCCACGGCAATCTGTCGGTCACCACGCTGACGATCACGATCGATGGTCTCAACGACTCGGCGATTATCAGCGGTAACGCGCTGGGCAGCGTGACCGAGGATAGCAATGTCACCAATGGGAACCTGACGACCGCTGGCACGCTGACGGTGGTTGATCCCGACGCGGGTCAGTCCAGCTTCAACCCTGATAGCGTGGTGTTCACAGGCGCTACTGGCGTTATCCAGGGTAACGGCGGTGCGCTGGGCGTGCTCTCCATCGCTGCCAACGGTGCTTGGAGCTACACGGTCGACAACAGTAAGGTGCAGTACCTCGATGCCGGCCAGAGCCGTGTCGAAACCTATACGGTCACATCCGCGGATGGTTCTGCCACTCAGACCATCACCGTGACCATTCATGGGGCCGCCGACGCGCCGACCATTGGTGGAGCAACCAGCGGTGCCGTGACCGAAGATGTCGCGGTGACCAATGGCAATTTGGTCACCAGCGGGACGCTCACGATCGTCGACGCCGACACTGGCCAGTCGAGTTTCCGACCTGGTGCCGCGACACCGATAGGTAATCCGCTGGGTAGCCTGACGATAGGCGCGAACGGCCAGTGGAATTACACGGTCGATAACAGCAAAGTTCAGTATCTGGCCGCCGGCCAAAGCAAGGTCGAACAGTTCACGGTCACGACGGCTGATGGTACGCCTCAGACAATCCGTATCACGATCACTGGCACCAACGAGGTGCCGGTGGCCCGCGCCGATACCGGCAGCATCGGTGAGAATGGCACTCTCAACGTCACCGCCGCTCAGGGCGTGCTGGCTAACGATAGCGATGTCGACGGTGGCACCCTGAGCGTCAGCGCGGTGAACGGCGTGGCGGGCAGCGTGGGCCAGGCTATTGCCGGCTCCAACGGTGGCACCTTCACACTGAACGCGGACGGTTCTTACAGCTTCAATCCGGGCAAGGCGTTCGATCGCCTGGCCGCGGGTCAGCAGGACACCACCCAGATCAGCTACACCGTCAGCGATGGCCAGGGCGGCACTGCCACCTCGACGTTGACCGTGACGGTGACCGGCACCAATGATGCGCCGGTGGCCGTGGCGGATACTCAGACCACCGGTGAAAACGCCACCCTGAACGCTCAGGTGCCGGCAGCGACTGATGTCGACGGCACGGTCGAGAGCTACCAGCTTGCGACAGGCGTGGGTCAGGGCAACGGCAGCCTCAGCTTCAATAGCGACGGCAGCTACACCTTCAACCCGGGTGCCGACTTCGACGCGCTGGCCGCTGGCCAGAGTCGCGACGTCACCTTCACTTATACCGCCACCGACAACAATGGCGGCGTCAGTGCCCCGCAGACGGTGACCATCACCGTCACCGGCACCAACGACGTGCCGGTGGCCAAGGCCGACACCCAGATCACCGGCGAGAACGCCACGCTGACTAGCCAAGTGCCGGCAGCGACTGATGTCGACGGCACGGTCGAGAGCTATCAGCTCGCGACCGGCGTGGGTCAGGGCAACGGTGCGCTGAGCTTTAATAGCGACGGCAGCTACACCTTCAACCCGGGTGCCGACTTCGACGGCCT
>JNVT01000106.1 GCA_000737985.1 Gammaproteobacteria bacterium MFB021
CCGCGCGCCTGCGCGGTCAGTCGCGTCCGATGGCCGGGTTCTGCTTGAAAAGGATCGTGCCTGGAGACGCACCGCGTCTGGAAGAGAATCGTTCCCCGGTGGGGCGCCAGGACTTCAACTCCTGTAGGGGCTGCCAGCGGTCCCTGGTGGGTTCGACTCCCACTCTCTTCCGCCACTCTCTTCTGCCACTATTTCCGCCATCTGCCATCTGCCACCATCTGCCATCTGCCACTATTCCCGCCATTCTGTATGCTTTTACCACCCTGCATGCGACTCTCCTGATAGACCCGCTACCGTCTCCGCGATCTCGCGCGAG
>JNVT01000107.1 GCA_000737985.1 Gammaproteobacteria bacterium MFB021
GAGCAAGCGCTGAGCGTGGCCCGGCGCCCGCAGCGGCCGCCGGGGCAAACGGCGGCTGTGGTAGACTGATAGTTCGTTGCGCGGCCGTCATATGAGCAGGCCGGCACGTGCCTTCTGGCCGTGCCGGCCTGCGTGTGGCCGCGCCGGCCGCTTATCCAACCGCAGGTCTCGCAGCTCTCCATGGACGACGTCTCGGCACTCATCGACTCCCTCAACGCCAACCAGCGCGACGCCGTGGCCGCCGCGCCGGGCAACATGCTGGTGCTGGCCGGCGCCGGGTCGGGCAAGACCCGAGTGCTGGTGCATCGCATCGCCTGGCTGTTGCAGGCCGAGGGTGTCTCGCCCTACGCCATCCTGGCGGTGACCTTCACCAACAAGGCGGCGCGCGAGATGCGTACCCGCCTGGAGGCGCTGCAGGGCGTCTCGCTGCGCAGCCTGTGGGTGGGCACCTTCCACTCCATCGCCCACCGTCTGCTGCGCACCCACTGGCACGATGCGCGCCTGCCGCAGCACTTCCAGATCATCGACAGCGACGATCAGCTGCGCCTGGTCAAGCGCCTGCTGCGCGACCACGGCGTCGACGACGAACGCTTTCCGCCCAAGCAGGTGCAGTACTTCATCGGTGGCTGCAAGGAAGAGGGCCTGCGCCCGTCCCAGGTCGCCACCCATGGTGACGCCTACATGGCGCAGATGGTCGATCTCTACGAGCGCTATCAGTTGACCTGCGAGCGCGGCGGGCTGGTCGATTTCGGCGAGCTGCTGCTGCGCAGCCTGGAGCTTCTGCGCGACAACGCGGCGCTGCTCAAGCACTACCGCGAGCGCTTCGGGCATATCCTGGTCGACGAGTTCCAGGACACCAACACCCTGCAGTACGCCTGGCTCAAGCTGCTCGCGGGCACCGAGAGCGATGGCGAGAGCGCCTGCATGACGGTGGTCGGCGACGACGACCAGTCGATCTACGGCTGGCGCGGCGCGCGGGTCGAGAACATCCGCCGCTTCGAGAGCGAGTTCCGCGACACGCGCACGGTGCGCCTGGAGCAGAACTACCGCTCCACCAGTGCCATTCTGGATGCCGCCAATGCCCTGATCAGCCACAACACCGGGCGCATGGGCAAGGAGCTGTGGACCGACGGCGACGCCGGCGACAAAATCTCGGTCTACGCCGGTTTCAACGATCTCGACGAGGCGCGCTTCATCGTCGACACCATCAACGAGCAGCATCGCAACGGCCACGCCCGGCGCGAGATGGCGGTGCTCTACCGCTCCAACGCCCAGTCGCGGGTGATCGAGGAAGCACTCATCCGCAGCGGCGTGCCGTATCGCATCTACGGCGGCCAGCGCTTCTACGAGCGGCTCGAGATCAAGAACGCCCTGGCCTATCTGCGCCTGCTGCTCAACCGCGAGGACGACGCCTCGCTGGAGCGGGTGATCAACGTGCCGGCGCGGGGCATCGGCACGCGCACGGTCGAGATCCTGCGCATGCGCGCCCGCGACACCGGCGTCTCGCTGTGGCAGGCGCTCCACGACAGCCTGGGCGATGCCACCCTCAAGGGGCGCGCCGGCAACGCGGTCAACGCCTTCGCCGAACTGATCGAACGGCTCGACAACGACACCGCGGGGATGGCGCTGCACGAGATCATCGATCACGTGATCACGCTCACCGGGCTGGTCGAGCATCACCGCAACGAGAAGGGCGAAAAGGGCCAGGCGCGGGTCGAGAACCTGGAGGAGCTGGTCAACGCCGCACGCGCCTTCCAGCAGAGCGAGGGCAACCCGATCGATCTGCAGGAGGCTGGCGAGGGCGCGGCGGCGCTGGAGCCGTTCCTGGCCGAGGCGGCGCTCAACGCCGGCGACCACGAGGCCGACGAGTTCGAGGACTGCGTGCAGATGATGACGCTGCACTCGGCCAAGGGGCTGGAGTTCCCGGTGGTGTTCGTCGCCGGCATCGAGGAGGGGCTGTTCCCGCACAAGATGTCGCTGGAGGAGCCGGGGCGTCTCGAGGAAGAGCGCCGGCTCTGCTATGTCGGCCTGACCCGGGCGATGCGCAAGCTCTATCTCACCTACGCCGAGATTCGCCGCCTCCACGGCCGCGAGACGATGGCGCGGCCGTCGCGCTTTCTGCGCGAGATCCCGGAGGCGCTGCTCGAGGAGGTCCGTCTGCGCGGCCAGGTGTCGCGTCCGGTGACCTCGCGGCCGAGCGTCGGCGTGGCGCGCCAGCAGGGCGTCGAGGGCGGCGACGAGCTGCCCTCGCTGGCCCTGGGCCAGCGTGTCAGCCACCCGCTGTTCGGCGAAGGGGTGATTCTGGATGCCGAAGGCGAGGGCGCCCGCGCTCGGGTTCATGTCAGCTTCGAGGGCGAAGGCGACAAGTGGCTGGTGCTGGGCTTTGCCAAGCTGACGCCGCTGTGACCGCCAGAGCGCTGTAATGACCAGAGCGCTGTGATCGCCGGGCCGGTGTCATATGCTTGCAATAAAATCGCGGCACCATGCTGCGATAGGTGGTAATACGCCCACGCCGTCCGCGTACGGCCATCGCCCTGACGTCTCGTCCTTTCGGAGCCCTCGATGGATATCACCAGCGATACCCACAGCCAGCACATCTCGCAGCAGTTCAACCAGGATCTCGAAGCGCTCAAGAGCCAACTGATGGCCATGGGTGGCCTGGTCGAAAAGCAGCTGCAGGAATCCATCTCGGCGCTGCTCGAAGGGGACAGCACGCTGGCCACCCGCGTGCGCGACAACGACACCAGCGTCAACGACCTGCAGCTCAAGATCGACGAGGAGTGCGTGCGCATCCTGGCCCGGCGCCAGCCGGCGGCCTCCGATCTGCGTCTGGTGATCGCGGTGATCCGTGCCACCAACGACCTCGAGCGCATGGGCGACGAGGCCAACAAGATCGCCCGCAACGCCATCGACCTGATCGATGCCGGGCGCATCCCTCAGGGTAGCGTCGAGATTCGCCACATCAGCGAGCACGTGCGCCGCATGCTGCGCGACGCCCTGACCTCCTTCGCCCGCTTCGATACCGATCTGGCGCTGAGCGTGCTGCAGGAAGACGACTCGGTGGATACCGAGTACACCTCCGCCATGCGCTCGCTCTCCACCTTCATGATGGAAGACCCGCGTTCGATCAGCGGCATTCTCAACGTGATGACGGTGCTGCGTGCGCTCGAGCGGATCGGCGACCATGCCGACAACCTGGCCGAGCACGTGGTCTATCTGGTCAAGGGCCGCGATATCCGCCACACCTCGATCGACAAGCTCGATGCCGCCTCGCTGGGCCAGAGCGGCCCGACGGACAAAAACAGCACCAAGCGCGACGACAAGCCCGGCCAGGACTGAGTCGGGCGATTGCCCCCGCCGTGACGCCAGGCTAGCTTGCCGGGGGCGCGGACTGTGTTAGCTTGTCGATCTTGCAACGCACTGTCCGGATGGCGGAATTCGAATGATCTACTCCCTGCAAGCGATCGTCCGTGGGACCCGGCTGGTACTCGAACCGGGCCTGCGGCGCTTCGTCATCGGCCCGATCGTGGTCAACCTGCTGCTCTACGGCGGCGCCATCTACTATCTGATCGGCAACTTCGGCGGCTGGCTCGACTACGGCATGCGCCAGGTCCCCAGCTGGCTCGAGTGGCTGGAGTGGCTGATCTGGCCGCTGCTGGTGGTCGCGCTGGTGCTGATGGTGTTCTTCACTTTCACCCTGGTCTCCAACCTCATCGCGGCACCGTTCTACGGCTTTCTCGCTGAAAAGGTGGAGACTCGCCTCACCGGGCGCCCGCCCAGCGACGAGCGCGGCTGGATCAAGACCGGCGTCGATGCCCTGGGGCGCGAGCTGGTCAAACTGGGCTACCTGCTGCCGCGCATGGCACTGCTGTTCCTGCTCGGTTTCGTGCCGGGGCTCAACCTGATCACGCCCTTCCTGTGGGCGGCGTTCTCCGCCTGGATGATGGCGATCCAGTATCTCGACTACCCCATGGACAACAACCAGGTGGCCTTCACCGACATGCGTCGGCGGCTGCGCGCGCGCTGGTGGCCGACCCTCACCTATGGCGGCTGCATGTCGCTGGCGACCTGGGTGCCACTGCTCAATCTGGTACTGCTGCCGGGCGGTGTGGCCGGCGGGGTGATGCTGTGGGACCGCTACTACCGCTCCCTTCCCGTGCCGGCGCGCTGAGGTCGATATGTCAGATCTGCGTAATGTCGTGAGTTGGCAGCGTGGCCTCGGGGCGCTGCTGCTGGTGGCCGCCATCCTGCTGGCGGGGGTCTCTCTCACCGGTTTACACGAGAGCTTCGCCGCGCTGGGCAACGTCCAGGCGGGGATTCTGGCGAGCCTGATCGCGGGGCTGTTCACCCCGGTGGGGGCGCTGCCGATTCTGCTGCTGCGGCGTATCAGCCAGCGGCTGGAGGATTCGCTGATGGGCTTCGGCGCCGGCGTGATGCTGGCGGCCACCGCCTACTCGCTGATGCTGCCGGGGTTCGAGGAGGCGCTGACGCTGAGCCGCAGCCAGTGGCCGGCGCTGGCCATCGTCTGCGCCGGCATGACCCTGGGCGGGGTCACCATCCTGGCGATCGAGCGCCTGCTGCCCCACGAGCACTTCGCCCTGGGCAAGCAGAGCGGGGCCGATGCGCTGCAGATTCGGCGTATCTGGCTGTTCGTGCTCGCCATCACCATCCACAACTTCCCCGAGGGGGTAGCGGTGGGTGTGGGCTACGGCACCGGCGACGTCTCCGCCGGGCTGGCGCTGACGCTGGGGATCGGCATCCAGAATCTGCCCGAGGGGCTGATCGTGGCGCTGGGCCTGATCGCCATCGGCTATTCGCGCGGCATGGCGCTGCTGGCGGCACTGATCAGCGGCCTGGTGGAGCCGGTCGGTGGCATCGTCGGTGCGCTGGCGGTCAATCTGGCCTCGGCGCTGCTGCCGGTGGGGCTGGCCTTTGCCGCCGGTGCCATGCTGTTCGTGATCAGCCACGAGGTGATTCCCGAATCGCACCGCAAGGGCCATGAGAGCTTCGCCACTGCCGGCGTGCTGCTGGGATTCATGCTGATGTTCGTGTTCACCCAGGTGCTGTGAGTGGTGTCTGGCAGCGCGGCGGGGCGGTTCATGCACGTGCCCGACACGCAGGCCCGGAAAAAAACCCGCCCACGGGGTTGAAAGCGCCCCTGGAGCACGCCATGTAGGTGGTGTAAGACGAAATTTTTGCCAAGTCGCTCCGCGTCGGGCGGCTTTGTAAAAGGCACTGAAGATCAGCAGGTTAGCGTCAAAAAGGCAGGGCGCCAGACGGTGCCGATCGGTTTGACACCGCCGCGCGCTGCTCACTATTTTTATTCACCCGCGAGGCGCCCACGTCGGGCACAGGCCTCTTGAGAAAGGGAGTTTGATCATGGCTCATAGCTTACCGTCACTGCCGTACGCCTACGACGCACTGGAACCCAAGATCGATGCGATGACGATGGAGATCCACCACTCCCGTCACCATCAGACCTACGTCAACAACCTGAATGCCGCGCTGGAAGGCACCGGGCTGGAAGACGTGCCGGTCGACAAGCTGATGGCCGACATCGACAAGGTGCCGCAGGACAAGCGCCAGGCGGTCATCAACAACGGTGGCGGCCACGCCAACCACTCGCTGTTCTGGACCGTGATGTCCAAGGATGGCGGCGGTGCCCCGACCGGCAAGGTCGCCGAGGCGATCGACAGCGAACTCGGCGGCTACGCGAACTTCCAGGAGGAGTTCAAGAAAGCGGCCACCGGTCGTTTCGGTAGCGGCTGGGCGTGGCTGGTGGTGACCCCGGAGAAGAAGCTCAAGGTCATCAACACCCTCAACCAGGACAGCCCGCTGATGGACGGTCTGACGCCGATCCTGGGTCTGGATGTGTGGGAGCACGCCTACTACCTGAAGTATCAGAACAAGCGCCCGGACTACATCGCGGCCTTCTTCGACGTCATCAACTGGGATGAGGTCAACCGCCGCTACGCCGAAGCGACTGCCTGATCGGCTCACCGCGCCCGGCACGCAGCCGGGCTACGTGACCCTGCCATGCCCCTGTCTCGACGGGGGCATGCTGCGTTTGGGGCCTGTATCCCAACGCCATGTCTGCTAGTCTGTCGTTCGATGCTGGCGCTCGCCGGCCCGCCTTGTAACGCCCCTCGCGTTTTTCCGCGCCACCCCCGCTGACGGTTCGACACCATGACTGCACTTCGCTGCGATGCCACACTGACGCTCACTGATGTAAATAATTTTCAATCGCGCCTGAGAGCCTTTCTGGATGAGTACGATGTCGGCTATCGCAGCGAAGGCGCCAGCATCGTGGTCGAGCTGCCCGGCGGTGAGGCGAGCTTCACCGCTATCCGGGTCGGCCTGCGCCTGGCGGCGTGTGCCGCCACCCGCGACGGCCTGGAGACGCTGCGCAGCGTGATCGAGCACTATGCGGCGCTGTTCGCCGGCGACAACGCGGTGCCGCTGCACTGGCATGGCGATGTCGTCGCTGCGCCGACCTTCGCCAACTTCCGCGAGATGCGCGTGGTCAAGAGCGAGGCGCTGTCGCCGAGCATGCGCCGGCTGACCCTGGCCGGTGAGGATCTGGCGCGCTTCGACCACGACGAGGAGTGGCACGTGCGCCTGCACTTTCCGCCGCCGGGGCTGGCGCGGCCGCAGTGGCCGCGACCGACGGCGGAGGGCGCCACGCTGTGGCCGCCGGAAGAGGTGCGCGCGGCGATCCGCTACTACACCATCCGGCGCCCTTACATCGAGCGCGGCGAGGTCG